>NZ_JAMQOS010000002.1:0-524475 GCF_031624605.1 Haloarcula onubensis
GGCGCTGTGGCGGCACTACGGAGCGCAGCGAGGTATCCGCCACAGCGCCCGCGAGCAGCCGAGGGCTTGCTGGGTATGCGTAGTAGGGGCAGTGATGGAGACTGCTAGCGAGCAGCCGAGGGCTTGCTGGGTATGCGTAGTAGGGGCAGTGATGGAGACTGCTAGCGAGCAGCCGAGGGCTTTCTGGGTATGCGTAGTAGGGGCAGTGATGGAGACTGCTAGCGAGCAGCCGAGGGCACGACCAGCCACGTGACCCCCGACGAGCCCTAGGCACTCAAGCGGGTCCCGCCACACGCCATAGACATGGAGGTCCACAACGTCACCGCCGACGCAGAGACGTTCACGTGCAACGCCTACCTCGCGCTGGGCGAGCGACCCACGCTGGTCGACGCGGGCGGGTGGGAGGGCGTCGTCGACGCCGTCCGGGAACACACCGACACCGTCGACGCCGTCGTCCTGACCCACCAGCACGGCGACCACGTCCAGGAACTGGACCGCGTCCTCGACGCCTTCGACGCGGAGCTGTACGCCTACGGCGACCACCCGCGCCGGGACCACGCCATCGCTGACGGCGACGAGGTGTTGGTCGGGTCGGAGACCTGCGAGGTGGTGTACACGCCGGGTCACGCCGACGACCACGTCTCGCTGGTCTCCGACCGGTCGCTGTTCTCGGGCGACGTGGTCGTCCACGACGACGGCGCCTTCGAGGGGGGCTCGTTCGGCCGGACCGACCGCCCCGGCCAGTCCCGCGAGCGCGAGATAGAGAGCATCCGCCGGCTGCTCGACAGGCTGCCCGACGGCGTCGAGGGGATGTACTCGGGCCACGGCGGCGTCTTCCACGGCGACGTCCGCGGTATCGTCGAGAAAGCCCTGGAGCGGGCCGAACGGCGCGAGCCCAAGTATCAAGAGTGACAGCCGGCGCGTAACGCCTTAACGGGATGCCGCTGATGTCGAAGTATGCATCGGCGGACACTCGCCGGGGCGGGTCTGGGTGCCGCCGGACTCGTCCTGGCCGGCATCCAGCTCGTACACGCCGTACAGCAGACGGATATCCCGGTCGCAATCGCGGTCGACGGCCTCCCCTTTGCCGCGATGGGGGTGGCGCTCGTGTACGCCGGCTACTGGCTGGCCCGCGACGACGCCTTCGAGGCGACGGCGACGCGGGTCGTCGTCTGGGGCGCCGGCGCGACGGTCGCGTTCGCAGCCGTGGCCGCCCTCCTGCTCTTTAGCCAGCAGGTCACCATGGGGGGACTCGACCGGGCCGCCTTCCTCACCGTCGACGTCCTCACCGTCGGCGCGCTCACCGGCGTCCTCGTGGGGCTGTACGACGCCCAGAGCCGACAGCGACGGCGCGAACTCGAAGCCGAACGGGACCGCGTCGAAGCGTTCGGCCGGAAGGCCGCGGACGTGAACAACTACGGCCGGGCCATCGCCACGGCGGGCAGCGACGACGCCATCGCCGCATACATCACGGAGGCAATCAGCTCGCTGACCGGTATCTCGGAGACTGCGGTCCTGCGGGTCCGGGACGACGAGGCGGAACTGCTCTCGAACACGGTCCGGACCGCGGACGCCCAGACGGTCGCCGAACTCGCCAGAGCGGTCCGCGAGGAGCCACGCGGCGACGTGGTCGCCCACGAGCGCTCGCCGCCGGTCGCCCTCGGTGAGGGGGTCAGCGACGTGCTCACGGCCGTCGTCACCGAGGACGGCGAGACCACGACCGTCGTGGTCGCCGTCGACACGGGCGACGCGCCGACCGACGAGCAAGACCGGAAGCTCCTGGAACTGGTCGTCGCTCACGCGACGGTGCGGCTGGACAGACTGGCCACGCAGCAGGTGGCGTGAGAAAACCGCCGGAGCGGGTTATGCGGACCGCGCTTCCTTCGCCTTCGGGCGGAGCTTGCCGTAGCCACATTTCCGGCAGCGCTCGGCGCGCTGCGGGTTGCGGGCGTTACACCGCATACATATCTGCTTGTTCAGGATTCGGTCTGACGCTTGCTCGAAACTGGCCATGCCTGCCGGTTGCCCGTCTGGGCGTTTAAGCTTTGAGTTTCGGGTTGCGGTCGGCTTTTTGACGCTGGCGCCCCTCTATCGGATATGTACGACCGCGTCGCGGACCTCCCGCTCACCGTCGAGGACTGTACCTTCGAACTGCGCGAACGCGCCACCTCCAGCGGGTTCGACCGGGCGACGACCACCATCGCGCTGTCGGGCGACGGCGAGACGGGCCACGGTGAGGACGTGACCTACACGAACGCGGCCCACCACGCGCTGGTCGACCACGCCGTCGACCTCGCCGGCGAGTACACCGTCGACTCCTTTTCGGACGCCCTCGGCGACGCCGACATCTGGCCCGACCCGCCCGACGAGGAGCGCTTTCGGCACTACCGCCGGTGGGGGTTCGAGAGCGCGGCGCTCGATTTGGCGCTCAAGCAGGCCGACACCTCGCTGGGAGCGGCGCTCGATAGGGCCTACGACCCCGTCGACTTCGTGGTCTCGACGCGGCTGTCGAACCCACAGGACGACGACCCGCCGACGACAGACCGGCTCGACGAGCTCCTGCGGATTCACGACGACCTCGCGTTCAAACTCGACCCGACGCCCGAGTGGGACGACGAACTCCTCGAAACGCTCTCCGACTACGACGTGCGCGTGCTGGACCTGAAGGGGCTCTACGAGGGGACCGAGGTCGACGTCGAGGCCGACCCCGACTTTTACCGCCGGGTCGCCGACGCCGTCCCGGACGCCTTCCTGGAGGACCCGAAGCTCACCGGTGAGACCCGCCCCGTCTTCGACGGGCGCGAACAGCGGGTCACCTGGGACGCCCTCATCACCGGCGTCGAGAGCATCGAGTCGCTGCCCTTCGAACCCGCGTGGCTCAACATGAAACCCTCGCGCTGTGGCTCCGTCGAGTCCGTCCTCGACACCGTCGCCTACTGCGAGCGCGAGGGCATCCGGCTCTACGGCGGCGGCCAGTTCGAACTCGGCGTCGGCCGGGACCACATCCAGGCGCTGGCGTCGCTGTGCTACGCGGACTCGCCAAACGACGTGGCGCCGGGGGGCTACAACGACCCGGAGGCGGGCGTGGGGCTGCCGGCCAGCCCGCTCGCGCCGCCGGCCGACCCCACGGGTATCGGCGTCGGCTTCGGCCCTGAGAACTGATGGTGTAGCTACATTATCGCCGGCGTGGTACTCCCACGTATGTACTGTCCGTCCTGCAACAGGACAATCGAGGACGAACTCGAAGCCCACGCCAGACACGCCTGTCCGTACTGTGACGCGGGGTTGCTCGAACCGACGGCGCGCTAGTCCTCGACGAGGTAGTCGTCCTGGACCGCCACGACCTCCGTCGAGTCCGCACAGTCTGCGTACCGTTCGAGGGGTTCCTCGTTGAGTTCGAGGAAGGTGTGGCCCCACGAGAACTTCGCGAGGATGTCCTCGGCGTGGGCTCGTTCGCCGAGGATACAGAGCGCCCCGGCGAAGGCCTCGACCGTGTTGAGCTGGAACGGGGTGCCGTAGTTGACGGGGTTGCCCGCGACGAGGAAGGGGAGCGAGCGGTGGACACCCTGGAGGTCGAACGCCTCGCGCTCGGCGGTCTCCCACGAGCAGTCGAGCGCGACCAGGCGGTCGTGGCGGGCGCCCGACCCGACGGCGTCCGCCGGCGAGAGCGCCTGCTCCGCGAAGGGGTTACAGACGATGCCCGGCGGCGTCGAGCGGGTCGCTCGGTGGAGCTCGGCGAGGTCGAACCGGGCGAGCTTCCGGGCGCTACACTTCTTGGGGTCGTCGTCGCCCTCGTACCGGACGTGCAGTTCCACAGCGACCGTACCGTGGCGGTGGGCAAAAGGCGCTCGGTACACGCTGTGACCGCGCCGTAGCGGTGGTCCCGGGTTTTGTTCCTCGATTTCGCACCAGTGTTTAAGTAGTGACAGTTCGATTACCGGCCTGTGCTTTCCGAGGGGGCGACCGCTCCGGGGTTCGAGCTACCGGCGCTAGTCGACGGTGAGCGGCGCCGCGTCGCGCTCGACGAGTATCTCGGCGACGACGTCGTCATCCTCGCGTTCTACCCGGCCGATTTCAACCCCGCCTGCGACGAGGAGTCCTGTGACCTGGACGAACTCGACCTCTTTACGATGCAGAAGGACGTGACCATCCTCGGCATCAGCCCGGACTCGGTGTACAGCCACCGTGCCTTCGCCGAGTCCTACGACCTCAAGGTCCCGCTGCTGGCCGATACGGACGGCGAAGTCGCCGAGCGCTACGACATCGGCCTCGTCGACGACATCGGCCAGCGCCTCATAGAGCGGGCCGTCGCCGTCGTCGACCACGACGGCACCGTCACCTACGCCTGGAGTACCGACGACATGAGCGAGCTACCCCGGGTCGACGAACTCAAAGACGCGCTGGCCGAGACCGGGGGCGACGACACTGCCTTCGCCCGCTACCGGGTCGGTCACGCCCACTACACCGAGGGCCGTCGCGCGTTCACCTCCGCGATGGAGGCCTTCGAGAACACGGAGTGGGTGATGGCCCAGCACGACTTCCAGCAGGCCTGCGAGGAGTTCGAAGAGGCCGCCGACCGGTTCGACACCGCCCTGCGGTTCGTCGACGACGAGGCGCTGGCGCCCATCTACGAGGGGGCCAACGAGAAGGCCACCGCGCTGTGGCAGGCCGCCGACTGGCTGACTCGGGCGGCCAGCGCCTACTCCAGTGGTAGCGGTGCCAAGGGGCAGAAGCTGCGCGACGACGCCGAGGTGCCGCTGTCGACGGTCCGGGAGTACATCGAACCGCCGGACCCCGACGACCCGTGGCCGCCCGACGTGGCGGACCTGGAGAAGGCGGAGACGGAGGACTACAGCATCCTCCCGACGGACCCCGACGTGGGAGACGCCGCGCTGGACGTCGACATCGACGCGGAGGTCACGGACGAGGGGGCGACCGCGTCCGACCCGGCCCCGGGGCCGGCCGACTCCGGCGAGGACGGCGCCGCGAACGACGGCGAGGCTGGCCCCGCCACGGCGAGCGACGGCGACGGCGGTGCCGCCGACGCGGACTTCGACGACGCGGAACTGGCCGAGATTCAGGCCGAACTCGCCGCCAACAACCCGGAGTCGGAGCCCTCCGTGGAGGAGGTGACCGAGGAGTCGACCGCTATCGTCGAGGCGCCGCCGATGGGCGACTCCGACGGCGAGGGCGAACCGGCGGACGCCGACGTCCCCGAGGAGTCGACGTCCATCGTCGACCCCCCGTCGACGGATGCGTCCGAATCGGCCGACGATAGTAGTGACGACGGGGCTGGCGCTGTCGACGAGACCGCTACTGACGAGGGGGGCGCCGCCGACGAGACCGCTGTCGGTTCGGGAGACGGTCCGACCGAAGCGGACGCGTCCGGGACGGCCACGGCTGCCACCGACGAGGGAGTGGCCGACGGCGAGGAGGCGGCGGACGTGACGAGCGGCGGGGAACTGCCCGCATCGGCCGACGCGGAGACGGACACCGCCGCGGACGGGACCGACGGAGCGGACGAGCGCGACGGGACGGACGACGAGGACGGGACGGACCTCCAGTTCGAACTCGCGGAGCCGGACCCCGACCCCATCGACGCCGGTCCGCCGGCACCGCCGGTCGAGGAGGCCGACGGGGAGTCCGGTCTCGATGAGTGAGCCGCCGACGGCGCCGGCCGACCAGGCGCGGGCGTACTACCGCGCGCTCGACGAGGGCGACTACGACCTGCTCGGGGCCCTGCTGACCGAGGGGTTCGTCCACGACCGGCCCGACCGGACGCTCGACGGCCGGGCGCGGTTCGTCCGGTTCATGCGCGAGGAACGCCCCCAGACCGACACCACTCACCCCGTCGACGCGGTGTTCGAATCCGAGGGAACCGTCGCGGTGCGCGGACGCCTGCTCGACGCCGACGGCGACCCCATCGCCCGCTTCGTCGACGTCTTCGAGTTCGCCGCCGGGCGCATCGACCGCGTCGAGACGTACACCCGGTAAGCGGGAGAAGACATATACCCGGGCGTCCGCGACGGTAGGTACTGTATATCATGTGTATCGACAGCATACCACGGCCGGCTACCCGCGGGCGACCGGTCAGACGGCCGATTAGGGCCCGAGTAGCTATGCCCCCCAGACCGGAGTACTAAGTCCATGGTGAACGGGTCTGCGTCGCGACAGGAGTCCACGGGTGAGTTGCTTACCGGACGGTTCGAGCCGCGCTCGGGTGCGAAAGCGCTCGTGACCAGCGGCCACGCGGTACTGCTGGTCAGGGAGCGCCACAGCGACGGCACGCCGTTCTGGACGCTCCCCGGTGGTGGCGTCTGCGCTCACGAGAACCCCGTAGAGGGGCTGCGCCGGGAACTGGTCGAGGAACTCGGCTGTCGCTCGCGCGTCGACGACCCCGTCTCGACGTTCTGGTACGCCCACGACAGCCACGAGGCGACGGTGTCGATGTACACGGTCTTCGAGTGTTCGCTGCTCTCGGAGCCGGTGCCCAACCACGGCGAGGGCGTCTTCGAGGCGCGCTGGGTCGAGCCCGATTCGCTCCCGCCGGCGACGCTCCCACAGGTCCGCTATCTGTGTCAGGCGGCCGTCGATAGCGCGACCGGCAAGGACTAGCTACTCGCGGGCGAGTTCGCTCGCGTCCGGGCCTACTCGCGCTCGCCGGCCCCGACGGCGCTCTCGCCGATGGGCGCCGACCCCTCGATGACCTCCTGGCCGCCCATGTACGGCCGCAGTGCTTCGGGGACGGTGACGGACCCGTCCTCGTTCTGGTAGTACTCCAGAATGGCGACCATAACCCGGGGGACGGCCAGCCCGGAGCCGTTGAGCGTGTGGAGGTAGTCGGCCGACTCGTGCCGTTCGGGCCGGTAGCGCAGGCCTGCTCGCCGGGCCTGGAAGTCCTCGAAGTTCGACACCGAGGAGACTTCGAGCCACCGCCCGCCCACGTCGGGGCCCTCGTCCATGTCGTCGCCCGGCGCCCACACCTCGATGTCGTACTTCTTGGCCTGGGTAAAGCCCATGTCGCCGGTACACATGTGCAGCACCCGGTACGGGAGTTCGAGTTCGTCCAGCACGGCCGCGGCCTCCTCGAGCAGCGATTCGAGCCGGTCGTAGCTCTCCTCGGGCCTGACGAAGTTGACGAGTTCCACCTTGTGGAACTGGTGCACCCGGACGTACCCCCGCGTCTCCGTGCCGTGTTCGCCCGCCTCCCGGCGGAAGTTCGGCGAGAACGCCTGGTGTTTCACGGGGAGGTCGTCGTCCAGCAGAATCTCGTCGCGGTACATGTTCGTCACCGGCACCTCCGCCGTCGGCAGCAACCACAAATCGTCCTCGTCGATGTCGTCGTCCTGGCGCTTGCCCACCCGATAGGCGTCCTCGTCGAACTTCGGGAGCTGACCGGTCCCCTCCATCGACGCGGAGTTGACCGGGATGGGCGGCAGGATATCCTCGTAGCCCTGCTCGCGGTGGACGTCGAGCATGAACTGCACCAGCGCGTGCTCCAGGCGCGCGCCGTCGCCCTTGACGAACTGGAAGCCGCCGCCGCTGACCTTCGCGCCCCGCTCGAAGTCGAGGATGTCCAGTTCCTCGCCGAGGTCGTAGTGGGGGACGACGTCGTCGGGCAGTTCGCGCAGGTCCGAAAAGCCCTCGCGGTAGCGTTCGACGTTGTCGCTCTCGTCCTCGCCCGTCGGCACCGACTCGTGAGGGACGTTCGGAATCTCAAGCAGCGCGGCCTCGAGCCGGGACTCGAGTTCGTCGGCCCGGTCCTCGACGTCCTGTAGCTCCTCCTTGAGTTCGCTGGACCGTTCGATGGCCTCCTGTGCGGCCTCCTCGTCGCCCTCCTGCTTGAGTTTCCCAATCTTCGAGGACACCTCGTTTCGCTCCTGTCGCAGCCCGTCGCCTTTCGCCTTCAGCTCCCGCCACTCCTCGTCGATAGCCAGAATCTCGTCGAGGTCGACGTCCGTGACGCCCTTGCGCTCGATGGCATCCCGGACCGTCTCGGGATGCTCCCGGACGAACTGTCTCGATAACATGGTCGGCGGTTCTCGCGGGCGGGAATTATGCGTGTCGGTCCTCACAGCTATCGCTGTCTGAACTGTCGACTGTTTCGACTGCAACCAACACAGCCAGAAAGCCCCCGCTCCAGTCACTGGTGACGAGTCTCTCGACAGCCAGAAAGTCTGCCGGGGCTTTCTGACTGTACACGGATACCATCGCGCTCTCAGTGTCAGCAGTTCTGTCTCCTCCTAGCACAACCGTTTTCCACGCCGACGGCCACCTTCGAGTATGGCAATTGGCGACGTGTACGAGGCCGCGGAGTGCGAGGACGTCCACTACGTCGATACGGGGATGTACGACGTGGCCGAATACGGCTCGGTGTACGTCGTCGACGCCGAGCGGCCGGCGCTCGTCGATACGGGCATCGGTGCCAACTACGAGCGGGTTCTCGACGTGATGGCCGAGGTCGGCGTCGCTCCCGAGGACCTCGAGGCGATCGCCATCACGCACGTCCACCTCGACCACGCCGGGGGCGCGGGCTATCTGGTCGAGGAGTGCCCGTCGGCGACCGTCTACGTCCACGAAATCGGCGCGTCCCACCTGGTCGACCCGACGCGGCTCTGGGAGGGGACAAAGCAGGCCGTCGGCGACCAGGTGCAGTACTACGCCGAGCCGAAACCGGTCCCGGAAGACCGAATCGTCGAACTCACAGACGGTGACGAAATCGACCTGGGGGACCACACCCTCAGGGCCCACCACGCCCCGGGCCACGCTCCCCATCAGGTGGTCTTTCACGACCCCGCCATCGACGGGGTGTTCACGGCCGACGCGGCAGGCATCTTCACCCCGTCGACAGACGCGGTCAACGTCACCAGCCCGCCGGTGAACTTCGACCTCGACCAGGCGCTCGACGATGTCGAGACCATCCGCGAACTGGACCCCGAGACGCTGCTGTACGGCCACTTCGGTACCGAGCCCGCTGACGACCGGCTCGACGAGTACGCCGAGAAACTCGACGACTGGGTCACCGCCGTCCGCGAGAAACGGGCCGAACTCGACGACGACGACGCCGTCGTCCAGCACTTCGCCGAGACGGTCGAGACCCCCGACGTCTGGGGCGAGCACAAGGCCCGCGAGGAGGTCGCACTGAACGTCCGAGGCGTGCTCGTGATGCTCGACCGGGCCGACTGATACTGCCGGCTGTGACGAACTGAAGGAGTTCGCGGTGGCGAACGTCTTTCCGAACTCACAGCCGGCAGTATGGGACGCTGGCAATTTCTGCCACGCGTTCGCGAGAGAAACCGACAGGGACGCCACAGACTCCCTGTCGCGCGGTTTTCGCCCGGAGCAAGTAAGTGCGTTTATAAGGGCCGATACCGTTGTCCGGGATAGATGGACAGTGGCTGGTAGCTCTGGACTCCTGATTCCGCTGGTGGCCGGCATCATCGGACTGGGCGTGCTCGCACAGGTGCTCGCCGCCCGCCTGCAGGTCCCGAGTATCATCTTCTACCTGCTGGTGGGGGTCATCATCGGTCAACCGGGGCTGGGTATCGTCGGCCGGGGCACCTTCGGCAACGCGCTGCCCGGCATCGTCGGGCTGGCCGTCGCCATCATCGTCTTCGAAGGGGCCTATCACCTCCGGTTCGAGCGGATTCGCGAGGCCCCGGCCGCCACCTTCCGGTTGGTGACGCTGGGCGCGGCCATCGCGCTGGTCGGCACCGCCACGGCCGTCTACTTCGCCTTCGATTCGCCGGCGGTCACCTGGAAGCTCGCCTTCCTCATCGGCGCCCTGCTGGTCGCGACCGGACCGACGGTCATCACGCCCATCCTGAAGGTGGTCCCGGTGCGGGACCGCGTGGCGACGGCGCTGGAGACCGAGGGTATCGTCAACGACGTCACGGCGGCTATCATCGCCGTCGTCGTCTTCGAGACCCTCAACCCCGCCGCCGAGAGCGACGGGCTCCTGGTGGCCTTTGCCGAGCGACTGGGTATCGGACTGCTCGTCGGCCTCGTGGTCGCCGGCGCTCTCTACTACGCGCTGCGGTTCGTCGACCTCTCGCCGGGGGACGCGCCGCGTAACGCCCGCCTGCTGACGCTGGCCGGCGCGCTCGTCGCCTACGCCGCGGCCAACTCGCTGGCGACGGAGGCGGGCGTCGCCGCGGTGGCGACCGCCGGGATGGCGCTTGGCAACTCCGACCACCCCTACGAGGCCGACATCGAGTCGTTCAAGGGCGACATCACGCTGCTTGTCCTCTCGTTCGTCTTCATCGCGCTTGCGGCCCAGCTCAGCCTCCAGTCGCTCATCGACGTGGGAGTCGCGGGCCTCGTCGTCGTCCTCGCCGTGGCGCTGGTCATCCGCCCGCTGCTGGTGTTCGTCTCGACGGTCGGCGACCGGTTCACGCGCCCGGAGAAGCTCTTCATCAGCTTCGTCGGGCCCCGCGGTATCATCCCCGCGTCGGTCGCGACGCTGTTTGCCGTCGAGTTGCAAAACGAGGCCACCGTCCTCCGCGAGGAGGCGGCGGAGCTGAGCGGCGCCGAGGCGGCGCGGCTCACCGCCGAGGCCGGCGCCCTCTCCAGCCAGGCCGATATCCTGCTAGGCACCGTCTTCCTGGTCATCTTCGCCACCGCCATGCTGGAGGGCGGGCTGGCGCGGACGATTGCGGAGAAACTGGATGTGATACCAATGCGAGTCATCATCGTCGGCGGCGGAAAGGTGGGCCGGTCGCTCGCCACGCGCCTCGAAGACAGAGGCGAGAACGTCGTCATCATCGAGGAGAACGAATCGATAGTCGAACGCGCCCGCAACGACGGGTTCACCGTCGAAATCGGGGACGGAACGGACACTGACGTGCTCCGCTCGGCCGGGGCGGAGAACGCCAAGACGGTGGTCGCGGCCACCGGCGACGACGACGCGAACCTGCTGGTCTCACAGCTCGCGAGTTCGAAGTTCGACGTCGAGCGAATCATCGCCCGCGCGAACAACCCGGACAACGTCGAGGCCTTCGAGGACCTCGGGGTGCGGACCATCTCCTCGGCGATGGCGACGGCGTGGGCCATCGACAACCAGATAGAACGCCCCGCCATCGCCCACTGGATGACCGACGTGGGCCGTGTCGGAGACGTCCAGGAGGTCGAGGTGAAAAACCCGGCCCTCATCGGCAAGCCGGTCCGCGAGGTGGGGCCGATGCTGCCCGAGGCCTGTCTCATCGCGCTGGTCAGCGGCAACGGCCACACCGACGCCGAGGTGCCGACCGCCGACTACGTCCTCCAGGAGGGCGACATGGTGACGCTGCTGGGCCGGCGCGAGTCCGTGCGAGACGGGATGGAACTGGTCGCAGAGGAGTAGGGAGGGTCCGACTGTGGGGCGGCCCCTCGAAGCGACCCGTGCCGGCTAGCTCCTTTCTCACTCCCGGTGGAACTCGATAGCGGCGCCCTGGCCGAAGCCGACACACTCGGTCGCGAGTCCCAGGTCCGCGTCCCGCCGGTTCATCTCGTGGACCAGCGTCACGGGCAGCCGAGCGCCCGACGCGCCCAGCGGGTGCCCGATGGCGATGGCGCCGCCGTTGACGTTGAAGGCGTCGGCGTCGAAGCCGAGTTCGCGCCGGCAGTACACCGTCTGGGCGGCGAAGGCCTCGTTGAGTTCGACGAGGTCGTAGGCGTCGGTCTCGCGGCCGGTCCGCTCGGCGAGCGCCCGGACCGCCGGCACCGGGCCGATGCCCATCACCGTCGGGTCGACGCCGGCGACCTCGTGGGCGCCGATTTCGGCCAGCACGTCCAGGCCGTTCCGGTCGGCGAACTCGCGGCTGGTGACCACGAGTCCCGCCGCGCCGTCCGAGACCTGCGAGGCGTTGCCGGGGGTGACGGTGCCGTCCGATTTGAACACCGTCGGGAGCCCCGCGAGCGTCTCCAGGGAGGTGTCTCGGCGGATACCCTCGTCCTCGGTGACGGTGCCCTCGTCGGTCTCGATGGGGACGAGTTCGTCGTCGAACCGGCCCGAATCGGTCGCGTCGGCGGCCCGTTCGTGGCTCCGGAGCGCGTACTCGTCCTGTGTCTCCCTGTCGATGTCGTACTCCTCGGCGACCTTCTCGGCGGTCATCCCCATCTGTAGCTCGCCGATGTTGTACTCCTGTGCGAGCCGTGGGTGGACGTTGTGGGTGTTCTCGCCCATCGGGACCCGCGACATGGACTCGACGCCGCCGGCGACGAGCACGTCGCGCTGGCCCGCGGCGACGGCGTCGGCGGCCCGCATCAGCGCCTCCGCCGAGGAGGCACACCAGCGGTTGACCGTCGAGGCGGGGACGCCCTCGCCCAGGTCCGACAGCAGCGAGATGACGCGGGCGACGTTGTTGCCCTGTTCGCCCCGTTGCTGGGCACAGCCCCACAGCAGGTCGTCGACCGCGTCGGGGTCGATACCCGTCCGGGAGAGCAGTTCGTTCACGAGCGGAATCGAGAGGTCCTCGCTGCGGACGCCCGAAAGCGCCCCGTCTTCTTTGCCCTGGGGCGTCCGGACGGCGCCGACGATAACCGGTGTTGGCATGGCCGCGTCAACGACCGCTGTCGTGTTAAACCCTCACAAACTCACGGCCACGGACGAGGCGTTGTCGACTCTCAGGTTGGCTCGTCCACGTCGAATCCCGGCGGGAGCCCGGTGTGTTTGTACCCCGTCCACGCGTCGACGGCGAATCGGTAGACGGTCACGTCCTCGGTCTCCATCGCCGCCTCGATGACGTCCGGGCGCCAGGCCGCCTCCACCACCGGCAGGATGTCCTCCCACTCCTCGTCCGGGACGGCCTCGACGGTGCCCGACAGGAGGACGCTCTCCCAGCTAAAGGGGCTCTCGGCGGCGTAGGCGAGGAACCGGGCGCGGTCGGTCCCCTCGATGAGCCCGCGCTTGCGGCTGTCGGGGCCGCCGACGAACGTGAAATACAGCGTCGACTCGTCGTCGTACCCGAACGACATCGGAAGCAGGTAGGGGATATCGTCGGTCGGGAGGCCAAGCACCCCCATCTTCCGGTTCGTCAGGAAGGCCCGAATGGACTCGTCGTCCATCTCCGTCAGCTGTATCTCCTCAACTGTCATACGGCTGTAAGTTCGTGGCAGCGGCGAATAAGTCGTTCGGCGATTCCCGTCGCGCGAGAGCGTTCGGTTAGCTTCGAGGCACTTATGCCCGTCCCGAGGTAACCTGCGTGGGAATGAGCAATCCGGAACTGGACGTCGTGGAGTTCCTGCTGACGACGACTATCTACAGCGAGCGACGGGACCTCGACGCCGACGACCTGCCGCCGGCCTACCGGACGGTGTTCTGGAGCGAGGGGGACATCGAGCGCCCGCTGTCGGCGACCACGACGACGGCGCGGGAGGCGACCGGCGTCGAGCGGCCGTGGAACGCTGTCTCCGGGCTGATGTTCACCGACCGCGACGACTTCTCCGGGACTATCTCCTTTACCGACCAGAGCCTGGCCGAGGAGTGGTTCCTGGAGCGTGCCGACGCGGGCATCATCGAGGCGAACCCGGTGCTCGCGGCCGAGTACGGCGACGAGTTCGACGTCGACTACGACGCCGCCCGACAGGGCAACCGCCCGGCCCGGGCCGACCGCGCGTTCATCGACGCCCGCCTAGAGGAGGCCTTCGACAGCGACGACGAGGACGACGAGGAGATGCTCGACCTCGTGGACGTGCGGGCGCCCTCCGAGGTCGAGATGACGCTCAACGACCTCGTCTTGACGCCCGACCAGGAAGGCGAGATACAGAAGATAGTCAAGGCCATCGAACACCGCGACTACCTGGCCCGCATCGGACTGCGCGAAATCGGGAAGCTCCTCTTTGTCGGCCCGCCGGGCACCGGGAAGACGAGCGTCGCGCGGGCGCTGGCCCACGACCTCGACCTCCCCTTCGTCGAGGTGAAACTGTCGATGATTACGAGCCAGTATCTCGGCGAGACGGCCAAGAACGTCGAGAAGGTCTTCGAGGTCGCCAAGCGACTGTCGCCGTGTATTCTCTTCATGGACGAGTTCGACTTCGTCGCGAAGACCCGCTCGTCGGACGAACACGCCGCCATCAAGCGCGCGGTCAACACCCTGCTGAAGAGCATCGACGAGATTTCGCTGATTCAGGACGAGGTCCTGCTCATCGGCGCGACGAACCACCCCGACCAGCTAGACGCCGCGGCGTGGCGGCGCTTCGACGAAATCGTCAACTTCCCCAAGCCCGACCGGGACATGCGCGCGGACATCCTCCGCATCGTCACCCGGCAGATGGACATCACGGAGTTCGACCCGCAGGCGCTGGCCGAACTGACGGAGGGCCTGACCGGCAGCGACCTCCGACTCGTCCTGCGCGAGGCGGTGCTCGAGGCCCTGACCGAGGAGCGCACCACGCTCACCCAGCAGGACCTCGAAGACGCTATCAAGGACTTCGAGGAGCGTGACAACCTCAAGAACATGGACATGATAGACGGCGACCACGACGCGCTCGTCGCCGGCGGGGACTTCACCGAGGGCGACGGGGCGGCCTCCGACGGCGGCCACGACCACGCACACGACCACGACGACTGAGACGGCCGGCAGTGCGAGCGGCCTAGTTACTTCTGACGAGCACCACGTCGTAGGCGCCGTCGGTGGCGATGCGACCGCCGACGCTCGAGGCCGTCGTCAGCAGCCGACCGGCGTTGTCAGAGCCGATGAACACCATGTCGGCGTCGTTGCGCTTAGCGAATTTCCGGATGGGTTTCGCGATGCGGTTCCCGCTTACGCTCCGACTGCACCGCTCCCATTCGAAACCGGCGTCGGGTGCGACCGACGCCACCTGCTCGCGGAGCGTCGAGACGATTGTCCGGATGTCGAACGCCTCGCCGGCGTCGAGCCATCCCTGCTCGCGCGCGTATGCGGCGTTCCGGTCCGGGATGACAGTGATGACGAGGACCGACTCGTCGAGCGCTGCACCGAGTTCGTGGGCCCGGACGAGCGCGGTCTCGGCGTGTGCGGTGCCGTCGAACGGAACGACGAACGTCATACCGGTCACACGACGAGTACCGAGAAATATCCCCGGGCTCGTCGCGTGTCGCGTGCGCGCTCGGCTCAATCTACTGTTATATCGACGCCCGTCGATGTAGAACCATGACAGACGACGTGTTCACGGAACCCGACGACCCGACCGACGGCTGGATAGACGTCCGGATGACCGACCCCGACGCCGGCGAGTGGGACGTAGACGTGGTCGTCGCCGGTGGCCGGGTGGAGTTCGTCGACCTCCGAATCAGACCGGCCCTGCTCGCGGGCTTTATCGACTGTCTCGCGGCGGACCTGGGCGAGACGCGCGCTCGTGACATCCTCGCGACGGCGGCCCGCAGGCAGGGCGTCGAGCCGGCCGACCTGGCGACCGGGGAGTAGCGAGGCCGACCGTAGGTAGTCAGCGCAGTCGGGCACACGGCGCCCGACGACGGCCTCGAAAGAAGCGCCGAGCGAAGCGAAACGCGACACTTAGGGGCGTCGCCCCGTGAGTGTCACCCGATGGAGGTCACGCTGCTGGGGACCGGCGACACGACGGGCACGCCGACCGTCGGCTGTGACTGTGACACCTGCGAGCGCGCTCGCGACCCGGACGCGGAACTGCGCGAGCGCCTGGCCGAACGCGGCGTGGACGCGGCCGACGGCGTCGAGCGGTCGCGCTTCTCGGTGTATCTGGAGAACGACGCCACCGGCGAGACGCTGCTGGTCGACGTCAGCCCCGACTTTCGCCACCAGTTCCTGCGAGCGGGCGTCGCCTTGCCCGACGCGGCCATCGTCACACACGTCCACTTCGACCACCTCGACGGGCTGGGCAACGCCTACCGGCTGTTCGACGACCTGCCGGTGTACGCGGCCGACGAGACCGACCCCGTCACCGGCGAGAGCGTCGCCGAAGGTATCAGAAGCCGCTACGACTACCTCGACACCGTCTCGGTCTGCCCCCGGACGCCCTGCGAGCCCTTCGAGGTGGCGGGCTTCGAGGTGACGCTCGTCCCTGTGACCCATCCGCCGCTGCTGTGCTACGGGCTGTGCATCGAGGAGCCACAGAGCGGCGCCGTGCTCGCTATCTCGGGCGACACCTGCTACGAGGTACCCGAGCGCTCGCGCGACCTGCTCTCGGGCGCCGACCTCGCGCTCGTCGAGGGGCTCGTCCACGCCGAGGCCTGCGAGTTCCACCCGAAAGGCGGGGCCCACCACGACGACGAGGGCGTCCCGCGGACCTTCGGTACCAAGCACATGACCCTCTCGGGCGCCCGGGACTTCGCCGCGGACATCGACCCCGACGACCATCGTATCGTCCACACGGCCCACTATGTCCCGGCCGAGCGGGCCTTCGCCGACGACATCGCCGTCGACGGCGAGCGGTTCTCGCTGTGACGGTCACTCTCACGAACTGAGGCGGCCCGGGCACCTTTGTACGATGCGTGTGAAGACGGGGGCAATGGAACGGCGTGGAATCGCGGAGGCCGGCGGTGCGGCGCTCGCGAGCGCCCTGCTCGCAATCGGTGCGCTGTGGCTCGCCGTCGGCTACATCGACTGGGTACTGGTCGTCGGCCTCGCCGCCGGCGTCGCTATCGCCGCCGCGGCCAACTACCGGGCCCGGACCGGCCACGCCGACGCCGTCGCCACGGAGGCGCCCGAGGTGACCGCCGACAACTTCGAGAACTACACGCCGGTGAAAGCCGGCGACGGCGGCACCGAAGGGCTCGATGCCGAGCGCGACGACGAGTCGACGTAGTCAGCGAAAGCGGTCCAGCCCCGACTGGCGACGGCGGAAGCCGTCCGGGTCGGGGTCCCAGGGCGAGCGGGCCGCTCGCAGTTCGTCGGTGTCGACCCCCGGCGGCTCGTCCGCCTCGTAGCCCCCACAGTCCGTGCCACACTCCTCGCTCGCCCGGACGGGCCGGCCCTTCCACGCACACTGTGGAAGCCCGTCGTCGTCGGGCGAACACCGCGCACACGCCGGGTAGTCGAACGTCCGCCACCCCTTGGCGTAGGCCCGCTCGGCCAGTCGCGTCCGGGCGCTGGCCGTCTCGCTCGCCGTCACCGGCCGGACGTCGGTCCGGCCGGGGTGGCCCTCGATGCGTTCGATGCCGGGCCCGTCGACCGGGAGTCGGGTCGGCTCGCGGACCACCTCGCGCTCGCCGCTGTCGGGGTCGAACCGCCAGACACCGACCCCCTCGGGGATGCGGTTGAGGTGGGCCCGGGTGACGTAGTCGGCCGTCGCCAGCACCACCTCGTCGACCAGCGCCAGCGACACGTCGGTCCGTAACTGGGCTTCGAGGTCCCCCGGCCGGTCCAAGTCGGGCTTGTTCTCGACGGCCGTGATGCGGTCGACCCAGTCGGGATAGCGGGCGGTCTGGCGGACGTACGTCCGGCCGCCCCGTCGCTCGCGCTCGAAGAAGCCCCGCTCGACGGCGAGTGTCCGGGCCCGCTCGGCCCGGTCTGGGTGGCAGTCGAAGGCGTCTTTCCAGTAGCGGGCCCGACCCGTCCCCACGTCGGCCTCGATGGCCGCCGTCGGGATGCGCTCGGGCGTGATGGCGGCCCGGGCCGGGATATCGCCTTCGACGACGACGGTGTCGAGGATGCGACGCCCGTGGACGTGGCCGCCGAGCTGGCGGCTCACCAGCCGGTCAGCCCCTTCGAGGTGGGCACACAACGCCAGCTCGAACCCGAACTCACGCACATCGGGAGAGAGGGACGGACTGGACAAAAACCGTGTGTTCGTCGGGCGTGTGTCGGTCGTCGCCGAACGCGTTTTCAGCGCGTGAACACGCTAACGGCGGTTTATGCGCGGGGGGACCCGACTGCTGCACGAACGGGGTGTGTCGATGTGACGGGTGGGAGTTCGGGCGCTGGAGCGCCGTATCACGTACTGGTAGTGGACGACAACCGAGCGCTGGCGTCGGTCGTCGCGGAGTCGCTGGAACACGTCGACAGCGAGTTTCGGACCGCATACACCACCGAGCCAGCGGACGCGCTAGCGCGACTGCGCCGGGGCCGCGTCGACTGTCTCGTCACCGACTACGAGATGCCCGACGTCGACGGGCTGGCGCTGGTCGACCGGGACGGGACGGATACACCGTTCGTCGTCTTCACGCAGCGCCGCGACGAGCAGGTCGCGAACGCCGCCGCCGACCGCGGCGGCGCCTACCTCCGGAAGGGCGCCGGCCGCGAGCAGTACCGCCGTCTGGCGGCGCTGGTCCGTGAGCAACTCGGTAACTAACCGGCCCGAAGGTCCTGACCGCGGGTCGAAACAGTAGGTTTATCAGTCGCACGTGGCGAATCTCCACCAAGATTACTCCCGAGATGACATCACACAACCAACCGGAGGTGAACATCGGACTCGTCGGCCACGTCGACCACGGGAAGACCACCCTGGTACAGGCGCTGTCCGGCGAATGGACCGACCAGCACTCCGAGGAGATGAAGCGCGGAATCTCTATCCGGCTCGGCTACGCCGACGCCACCTTCCGTCGCTGTCCCGAGGAGGACGAACCCGAGGCCTTCACCGTCGAGGAACACTGCGAGGCCCACGACGTCGACACCGACCACCTCCGGACGGTGTCGTTCGTCGACGCTCCCGGTCACGAGACGCTGATGGCGACGATGCTGTCGGGCGCGGCCATCATGGACGGCGCCGTCCTCGTGGTGTCGGCGACCGAACCCGTCCCGCAGGCCCAGACCGAGGAACACCTCTCGGCGCTCGATATCATCGGCATCGACAACATCGTCATCGCCCAGAACAAGGTCGACCTCGTCGACGAGGAGCGAGCGATGCAGAACTACGAGCAGATACAGGAGTTCGTCGAGGGGACCGTCGCCGAGGGCGCCCCCGTCGTCCCCATCAGCGCGGGCCAGGAGGCCAACATCGACCTGCTCATCGACGCCATCGAGCGGGAGATTCCGACGCCGGAACGGGACCCCGACGCGGACGCACGCATGATGGTCGCCCGGTCGTTCGACATCAACCGCCCCGGCACCACGTGGGAGGACCTGCTGGGCGGCGTGCTGGGTGGCTCGCTCGTCGCCGGCAAACTGGACGTCGAGGACGAACTCGAACTCCGGCCCGGCCGCGAGGTCGAGGAGGGCGGCCAGACGGAGTGGCGCCCGGTCGAGACCGACGTGCGCTCGCTGCAGGCCGGCGGCGACTTCGTCGACGAGGTCACGCCCGGCGGCCTGCTCGGCGTCGGCACCGGACTGGACCCCGCCATCACGAAGGGCGACGCGCTGGCCGGCCAGGTCGCCGGCCCGCCCGGCAGCCTGCCGCCGACCCACGAGCAGTTCGTCATGGACGTCGACCTGCTCGACCGCATCGTCGGCGACGACGGCGGTGAGGTCGACGAGATATCCACCGGCGAGCCGCTCATGTTGACTATCGGCACTGCCACCACCGTCGGCTCCGTCACCAGCGCCCGCGGGGGCGAGTGCGAGGTCGCGCTCAAACGGCCGGTGTGTGCCGAAGCCGGCGCGAAGATAGCGATAAATCGGCGTGTCGGGACCCGGTGGCGCCTCATCGGCGTCGGCACACTGCGTGAATGATAGTGCTGGATACGAACGCACTCATGATGCCGGTCGAATGCGAGGTCCGCCTCTTCGAGGAGATAGAACGGCTGCTGACCGACGCCGGCGACTACCTCGTCCCCGAGGCCGTCCGGAACGAACTCGACAAACTGGCCGACGGCGCCGGGACGGAAGCGACCGCGGCCGCCGTCGGTCGGGACCTGCTCGACCGGTGTACGCTCGCGCCGACCGACGCCGACTACGCCGACGACGCCGTCCTCGAACTCGCCGCGCGCGAGAACGTGACACACGCCGTGACGAACGATAAACCCCTCAAACGCCGCCTGCTCGACGCGGGGATTCCAGTAATTAGTTTAAGGGGCCGGAACAAACTGGGTATCACTCAACCATAACATGTACAAACGGGTACGCCTACGCGATACAGTCGAAGTGCCGCCGCGCCACCTCGCGGACGTGAGTCCGGGGATGGTCAAGAAGCTCCTGCAGGACAAACTGGAGGGCCGGATGGACGAGGACGTCGGTAGCGTCGTCTCCGTCATCGAGGTCCACGACATCGGTGACGGCGCGGTGCTCCCGAACAAGCCCGGCGTCTACTACGAGGCCGAGTTCGACGCGCTCACCTTCGACCCCCAGATGCAGGAAGTCGTCGACGGCGAGGTCGTCGAGGTCGTCAACTTCGGCGCGTTCGTCGGCATCGGCCCCGTCGACGGCCTGCTACACGTCTCTCAGATTTCCGACGAGTACCTGGCCTACGACGAGGAGAACCAGCAACTGGCCTCCCGCGAGTCCAACCGCACGCTCGGTGTCGGCGACCCGGTCCGGGCCCGCATCGTCACCAAGAGCATCGACGAGCGCAACCCCCGTGACTCCAAGATAGGCCTCACCGCGAAGCAGGTCGGTCTGGGCAAGCACGGCTGGCTCAAGGAGGAGCGCAAGAAACGCGAGGGCACCGCGGAAGTCGGTGATAGCTGATGGCCGACCGACTCGTCTGTCGCGACTGTCACCGCGTCCAGGGCGCCGAAATCGAGAGCCAGTGTGAGGCCTGTGGCGGGACCTCCCTCACGGAAGACTGGGCCGGCTACGTCGTCATCGCCCACCCCGAGGAGTCGGACATCGCCGCCGAGATGGAAGTGACGAAACCGGGCCGCTACGCGCTGAAAGTCCGCTAACGTGGCCGACGTTTTACTGGACCTCCCCCGAGACCTCCGGAGCGACCTCAAGGCGCCGATGGGCGCCATCTACACCGACACAGCGGCGCTGCTCGCCGACGCCGGCGCCCCGCTCGTGGCCGTCGGTGACATGGTCACCTACCACCTGCTGGAAGCGGGCCGGGTCCCCGACCTCGCGCTGGTCGACGAGCAGACCAAGCGCTCGGCCGTCGACGAGACGGTGACCGCGGCCATCACCGGATTCGACCGGACCGTCGCCGTCGACAACCCCGCCGGGACGCTCACCCGCGAACTCCTGGCCGCGATGCGGGACGGACTCGCCAGCGACGCGACGACGCTCGTCGACGTCGCGGGCGAGGAGGACCTGGCCGCGCTGCCCGCCGTGCTCATGGTCCCGGAGTCGGCCAGCGTGGTCTACGGCCAGCCGAACGAGGGGATGGTGCTCGTGACGCCTGCGAGCGAGGTCCGGGAGCGCGCACGGTCGATTCTGACGCGGATGGACGGGGATTCCGACGTGGTTTTCGAACTCGTTGAGCGTGTCGAGTGACGCGACGACGCGGACACAGACACCGTTACGGGTGACTGACGACACTGTTGCGAACAGCCGAAAAGCCCCGGGCGGCTACGGTCCCGCGAGGGACCGGAGGTCCCTCGTCTTGACGAGCGGCGAAGCCGCGAGTCAGAGCCGAGAGCGCGGGGATTTGCTGGCAGTGAGCGGTGCTGTGCGCTCCGATTGCTAGCGGGGATTTCCAACTGTCCACAGAGAGCCCACCAACTGCACAGCCCGTTTCGAACCCGGAGACTGAATCGACTACTGCGGTCGCGGGACCGAGAGGTTCTGCATCTCGACGCCGCAGCGGTCACAGCTGACCGACGAGAGCTCGCTACAGAGGCGCTTACCGCAGTCCGGGCACTCGAAGAGCCGTTCGTCGTCGTCGCAGGGGGCGGGGTCTGACCACCGTGGCATATTATCCACATATGCCCATCCCGACAGCTTAAACCTTGTTACCACTCCGCAACGATGGACGTTCGTCCAGGAAAACTGGACGAACGGTCACCGAAGTGTGCGGGCCTGTCATTGCACAATCAGGTCGGGCCTGTAAGTGAACGTCCTGCCCAAGTCCAGTCACGTTAGCACGTGTACGTGCCTGCCCAACGTCCAGTCACGCCAGCACGTGTACGTGCCTGCCCAACGTCCAGTCACGCCAGCACGTGAACGTGCCTGACCAGCGACCGGTGGACGCGCCGTTCGAAGCGGTCGGCGACGGTCCAGTCGGCCTCGCGGGCCAGCGCCGACCAGTCGCGGTCGGCGACCAGCACGCAGCGGGGCGCGAGACGGCGGGACTCGGCGAGCGCACCGGAGACGAGGGGGGCGAGGTCGCCCTCGATGCGGGACTGTCGGCCGTAGGGGGCGTCGAAGACGACGGCGTCGGCGGCGTCGTCGGCCAGCGGCAGTCGAGCGGCGTCCGCGCGGACGAGCCCCCAGTCGCCGGGGTCGGGATACCGGTCGGGGGCGGGATGGCCCGCGCCGTCGAGGACGTGCCGGAGGTTCCGGCGGGTGCCCCGGACCATCTTCGCCTGTGCGTCGCTCCCGACCACGCGGGCGCCGACGAGGCCGGCCTCCAGCAGCAGGCCGCCGGTGCCACACATCGGGTCGACGACGGTCCTGTCGGGGCGGGCGCCGGCGATGTTCACCAGCGCCCGCGCTTCGAGCGGGGCCATGCTGCCGGGCTGGAAGAAGGGACGGTCGGTCGGCTGACGGCCGCCGAAGTCCCGCAGCGAGTCGACGACCGCCCAGCCGAGCGCACAGCAGGCCTCGCCCGGCGCGTCGTCGCCGGTCTCCTCGTCGCCCGCGGGGTCGGAAAAGTACGCGTACAGCGTGTGGTCCGGAGCGTCGAGGTCGACGGCGAAGCCGCGGTCGGTGAGGACGCCGCCCAGCGCGCGCTCGGCCCGCTGGGTGTCGACCTGCGTGCTCGCTCGGACGTCGACGGCCCGCACCGCGACGGTCCCCTCGCGGTCGAGACTGGCCGCCTCGAGGACGGCCCGCGCGCTCTCGATGTCGGGGTCGCCGGTCCCGACGAGTTCGCAGGCCCGGTGGGTGTAGGCGAGGTGGCGGGCGCGGTCGGTGACGCCGCGGGCGGCGGCGAGGCCGGGCGCGAGGGGGGACACGTCGCTGGCCGCGCTCGCGGCCTCGCGGCGCGCGAACGGGTCGTCCTGGCCGCCGAGTTCGAGGACGTACACGCTCGCTCACTGTTCCCGGGGCGGTATCAGCGTGCCGGTCCGCTGCGGTCGCTCCGAACCCGGAGACGGCGACCCGGCCCGCCGACCGGCCGTCCCGCGGGGTCCGCCGGAGCCGACCGGGCGATACCACCGGCGACTCGGCGTGACGAGCCGTATTTAAAACGATTTATAGTCGAGATGCTGATAGTTTTTACCCGTTGACTGTCAGTCCATGCCATGAACCTTTATAAAGGTTAAATACGTGTTTTAAGTCGAGATATGGTTGACCCCAAGGAGACCATCAACATCGAAAACGTCGTCGCCTCGACCGGTATCGGCCAGGAGCTCGACTTACAGAGCGTGGCGATGGACCTCGAGGGTGCCGACTACGACCCTGAGCAGTTCCCCGGACTCGTCTACCGCACGCAGGACCCCAAGTCCGCGGCGCTGATCTTCCGTTCGGGCAAGATCGTCTGTACCGGCGCGAAGTCGACAGACGACGTCCACCAGAGCCTGCGCATCGTCTTCGATAAGCTCCGCGAGCTACAGATTCAGGTCGACGACGACCCCGAAATCGTCGTCCAGAACATCGTCACGAGCGCGGACCTCGGCCGGAACCTCAACCTCAACGCCATCGCCATCGGGCTGGGGCTGGAGAACATCGAGTACGAGCCCGAGCAGTTCCCGGGTCTCGTCTACCGACTCGACGAGCCCGACGTGGTGGCGCTCCTCTTCGGTTCCGGGAAGCTCGTCATCACGGGCGGCAAGAAGCCCGACGACGCCAAGGAGGCCGTCGACAAGATAGTCTCCCGGCTCGAAGAGCTCGGGCTGCTGGACTGACGGTCCGGAGCGCCGAGCGACCGCACCGCGGAGCACAACGCACAAACGCTGGCACGCCCAACTGTCGGGTATGCTCCAGGCCGGAACGCCGAGTCTGACGGGCGGTGGCGTCCTCGCAGTCATCGTCACGCTGTTGCTGACGTGGCTGTTCTACGCCGTCACGCTCCATCTGGCGGCGACCTTTTTCATCGGTGACGCGCCGACACAGCTGGCGGCGAAAGCCGCTCTCGTCCCCGCCGTTGTCTCGATGCTGCTCCAGCAGTGGGGCGTCGCCTCGGGGCTGGTCTCGCCCAGCCTCGGCGTCCTGGTGGTCGTCGTGGCGACGCTCGTCGCCGACGGCATCGCTATCAGCCTCTCCTACCGGCTCTCGACGAGTTCGACGGCGCCGCTCGTGGCGCTGCATCTGGCCTTCGCCGCGGTGCTTGGCTTCGCGTTGAACAACATCTTCGGCCTCCTCTGATGGACGGGAACGACCGCGCTATCGTCTCGTTTACCGGGCTGGCCCACGCGCTCGTCCACACCTACGAGCTCTCTATCCCCATCTTCGTCGTCGTCTGGCTCGCCGAGTTCCCCGTGACGACCGCCACGCTGGGCACCGTCGTCGCCGTCGGCTACGGCCTCTTTGGTGCGGGCGCCCTCCCCGGCGGCGTCCTCACCGACCGCTACGGTTCGAACACGCTCGTCACCGCCTGTCTCGTGGGGATGGGCGCCTCGTTCCTGCTGCTTTCGGTCGCGCCGACCGTCCCAGTCATCGCCGTCGCGCTGGGGCTGTGGGGCCTCTCGGCCAGCGTCTACCACCCCGCCGGGCTGGCGCTCATCTCGACGGGCGTCGAGGCCCGGGGCAGCGGCTTCGCCTACCACGGGATGGCCGGCAACGCCGGTATCGCCTTCGGCCCGCTCGTGACCGCGCTGCTCCTCCTCGTCGCCGACTGGCGGGTCGTTGCCGCCGCGCTGGTCCTGCCGGCCGTCGCCGCCGTCGCCTACGCCCGCACCGCCGAGTTCGACGAGACGGCCGCCGTGAGTGCGGACGGCGGGGTAGAGGCCACTGACGACGGCCCGCCCGCTTCCCTCCGCGAGTTCCTCGCCGACAGCCGGGCGCTGTTTACCACCGGCTTCGCGCTCGCGATGCTCGTGGTGATGGCTAACGGCCTGTTCTACCGCGGCACCCTGACCTTCCTCCCGGACGTACTCGGTCGGTTCCTCCCTCCAGTGGGAGACGTCCTCGGCCTCTTTGCCGACAGCCCGCTCGCCGCGGAGTTCGACCTCGCCTTCTACCTCTATGCGGCCCTGCTGACCGTCGGTATCGGCGGCCAGTACGTCGGCGGGAAGCTCACCGACCGCATCGACACGGCGACGGGACTGGCCGCGGCATTCGCCGGCCTGGCGGTGGTCGCCGTGGCGTTCGTCCCCGCCGCCAGGGCCGGCATCGCCCCGCTGCTGGTTGTCAGCGCCGCGCTCGGTTTCCTCCTCTTCATGCTCCAGCCACTCTACCAGGCCACCATCGCCGAGTACAGCCCGCCCGGTGACCGCGGCCTCTCCTATGGCTACACCTACCTGTGTTCTTTCGGCGTCGGCGCGGCCGGCGCGGCCATCTCGGGCTACCTGCTGTCGGCCGTCGGCGTCTCCGGCACGTTCCTGGGGCTCGCGGTGTTCCCGGTGCTGGGACTGGGCTTCGCGCTGGCGCTGTGGCGCCTGGGCGGGGACGAGTGACCCGCGCTACCGACCCGCACGCAGGTACGAGACGCTCCCGACGACGGTCACGAGGACGACAACAGTGAGAGCGAGCACGCCCGCGAGGACGTTCAGCGCCATCACGGCGAAACTCGCCACCACGAGACTCAGGAACGCCCAGCCGCCCAGCAGGAGCACCAGGATATCGATTCGCTGGCGGAGAGCGGCGTCTACCATACGTCCCGATGCGCACCACGGGAGATAGCTATATCGGCGACAAACGGCCTGTCGCGGGCGTCGATGGCGTCGCGACGACTCGGGGAGGCAGGGCCACCGGAGCCAGCATACCGCGCTTCGCTACGCCCAGCGCGGTTTCACTTTACGCCAACGGTGCGCGACGAACGGTGCGCAGCACCGTGAGTCAGTGAGTGTGAACGGTGTTTTTAGCGTAGATTTTTGCAACGGGGGGTTCCCGCAGCGCCGACGGCGAGAGGCCCCCCGAAGTAACAAGGGACTATTCGACTAAACGTTCGATTTCCGTCACCAGCACGTCGCTCGCGCCCACGTCCTTGAGGTCGTTGATGGTCTCGAAGACGTCGCTGTCGTCGACGACGGCGTGGACGGCCACGTCGTCGCTGCCGGCGATGTCCATCACCGTCGGGCCACCCATCCCCGGGAGTACGTCTTTGACCTCGTCGAGCGCGCTCTCGGGGGCGTTCATCATCAGATAGCGTTTCCCCTCCGCCGAGAGCACGGAGTGCAGCGCCATCCGCACCTGCTCGACCTTCTCGTCGTCGGCCACGTCCTCGCGGGCGAAGAGTCGAACCGAGGAGGACAGCACCTCGTCGATGATTCCCAACCTGTTCATCCGCAGGGTCGTCCCCGTCGAGGTGATGTCGATGATGCCGTCTGCGATGTCGACGTGGGGCGTGAGTTCTGTCGCGCCGGAGACCTCCGCGATATCGACGGAGACGTCGAGGTCGGCGAAGTACCGCCGGGCGATGTTGGGAAACTCCGTGGCGACGGTGCCGCCGTCGAGGTCGTAGACGGTCTCGATGTCGCCGTCCTCGGGCGCGGCCAGCACGAGCCGACAGCTCCCGAACTCGAGGTCGAGTAGCTCCGCCAGGTTACTGACCTCGGACTCGCGGACCTGGTCCAGTCCGGTGATGCCGATATCGGCCGCGCCGTCGGAGACGTATTCGGGGATGTCCGCGGCCCGCGCGTACAGCACCGTCACCTCCGGGTCGACAGTGTCGGCGTATAGCTGGCGGTCGGCTCCGTCGACGATGTGGAGGCCGGCCCGTTCGAGCAGGTCTTCGGCCGGTTCGTGCAGGCGGCCCTTGTTGGGGACGGCGATTCGCATACTGGAGAGTCGACGGCGCGGGCCTACTGTCTTTCCCTCTAGTAGGGGTCAGCGAGGCGAGTCTGTTGGCTCCCCGTCGAACAGCCAGACCGAACCGGAAGCCGTCTGCAGCCGCCTTTCGCTGTACGCTGTGCAGTCTCGACGGTTTATGTCTGCCCGGTGCTGCTGCTACTACGAGAGCGTATCCATGGATACACGACCGTTCACGGCCGACGACGCCGAGGCCGTCGACGAGGTGCATCGGCGCGCGTTCGACGGACGGACCGAAGAGTCACGCATCGTCCAGCGAGTACACGACGCGGACGAGGCCGTCGTCTCGCTCGTGGCAGTCGAGAACGACCGCGTCGTGGGCCACGTCCTGTTTTCTCCAGTTTCCGTGAGAACTCACGGAGAGCCTGTCGAACTTGTCGGGCTCGCACCGGTCGGCGTCCTCCCGGAACACCAGAACGAGGGCGTCGGCTCGGCGCTGGTTCGACGGGGGCTACTGGCGTGTCGTGAGAGCGCTGTGGACGCGGTGGTGGTTCTGGGCGACCCGGCGTACTACTCCCGCTTTGGCTTCGAACAGGCGAGCGAGTACGGGCTCGGTAACGAGTATGGTGCTGACGACGGGTTCAGGGTCAAACTGTTGACTGACGGAGCTCTAGACGACGTGGACGGAACCGTCAGCTATCGCCCGGAGTTCCGACAGTAGCCCGGTCTGGGCGTCGCGTTTTCGCTCACGCGTACCGCGAGGTGGGTGCTGCCCGTCCTCATTCCCTCCGCGGCAACAGTAGAAACAGCACACCGGCCACCAGCGTCAGCCCGGCCATCAGGTAAAACGAGAGGTCGAAGAGGCCGCGGTCGGCGAACAGGCCGACGACCACCGACCCGAACGAACCCACGGCGAAAAACCCCGTCCGGAGCAGTCCCCAGCCGGTCCCCTCGACGGCGTCGGGCAGCAGGTCGACGATGTAGGCGTTCGTCAGCGGCCCCGAACTCATCCGGAACCCGATTGCGACCGCGGCCAGCCCCAGCAGGAGCCGTCCCTCCAGCGTCGGGACGAGCGCGAGCGGGACGGCGCTGGCGACGCAGACGCCGACGAGCACCGCCGGCGAGCCGTACGCGTCCGCCAGCCGCCCCGTCACCGCCTGCGAGACGGCGCCGCCGACGAACAGCCCCGAGAGGATGGCGCCGGCGGTCCCCTGCGTGAAATCGCGCGTGGAGACGAGGTAGGTCGTCAGGAAGGCCGTCACGGCCTGGAACACGAGCAGCATGACCATCGCGCCAAGCACCGCGAGCGCGAGCCGGCGGTCCCCGAGGCTTGCGAGGACTTTCCGGAGGTCGGCCTGCAGCGAGCGGTCGTCGGTGGCCCTCTCGCGGTCGGAGACGCTGACGTAGAGCGCGGCGGCGACGAGCGCGAACAGGGGCGCGACGGCGGCTAGCCCGACGCGCCAGCCGTAGCGAACAGTGACGACGGCGGCCACCAGGGGGAGCACGGCGGAGCCGATAGAGCCGGCGGCCATCACCGTGCCGAAGGCGACCCCCTCGCGGGCGTCGAAGGTCCGTGAGAGCAGGGTGCCCCGCGGCGGGCCGTACAGCCCCGTCCCGAGGCCGAAGCCGGCGGTCGCGAGGACAAAGAGCGCGTAGGTCGGCGAGACCAGATAGCCGACCAGTCCGGCGCCCGACAGCAGCGCCGACCCGACGAGCAGCGTCCGCTCGCCGACGCGGTCGATGTAGACCCCCGTCGGGAACTGCATCGCCGCGTAGGTGAGCCAGAGGACGGTGACGGCGACGCCGGCCCGGGTGTTCGAGATGCCAAACTCCGCGCGAATCGTCGGGAGGACGGCGGGGACGACGAAGCGCATCCCCAGCACGAGGAACCAGCCCGCGGCGACGGCCCCGAGCAGGCGGTAGGGGTTGCCCGCCCGGGACGCGGCGACGACGCCCCGGAATCGGTCGGTGACACCCATCGGATACCGGACAGAGGCGTTCGACCGGAAAGACGCTGACGGAAGGGACAACGCGGCCGGGCGGAGGCGAGCCGGCGGAACGGACCCGGCCCAACTAAGAGCGGGCGTTCCCAACCCCGTCCCATGACCGACCTCCTCGTTGCCGGCGGCCAGGTCCTCCGGCCCGACATGACCGTCGAGCGCGCTGACGTACTCGTCGACCAGGACAGCGGCGACATCGTCGCCGTCGACGACCCCGGCGAACTGGGCGGCGACGGCGAACTGGACGCCAGCGGCGGGCTCGTGATTCCGGGGCTCGTCAACGCCCACACGCACGTCGCGATGACGCTCCTCAGAGGCTACGCCGACGACAAGCCGCTGGACGCGTGGCTCCAGGAGGATATCTGGCCCGTCGAGTCCGAGTTGACCCCCGAGGACGTGCGCGTCGGCGCCGAACTCGGCCTCGTCGAGATGATTCGGTCGGGAACGACCGCCCTCTCGGACATGTACTTCCACGTCGACGAGATAGCGACGGCCGTCGGGGACGCGGGCCTGCGGGCCGTGCTGGGTCACACCGCCGTCACCGTCGCCAAGGACGACGAGGGCGCTCGCGCTGACATGCAGGCCAGTCTCGACACGGCGCTGGAACTCGACGGCGCCGCCGACGGCCGCATCCGGACGACGTTCCAGCCCCACAGCCTGACGACGGTGGGCGAGGAGTACCTGCGCGAGTTCGTCCCCGAAGCCGCCGCGGAAGGCCTGCCGATACACCTGCACGCCAACGAGACGACCGACGAGGTCGCCCCCATCGTCGACGAGAACGGGATGCGACCGCTCGAATACGCCGAGGACGTGGGGCTGCTGGGCCCGGACACATTCGCCGCACACTGCGTCCACGTCGACGAGACGGAAATCGACCTGCTCGCGGAGACGGGGACCGGCGTGGTCCACTGTCCGGCCTCGAACATGAAACTCGCCAGCGGGATGGCGCCGGTCCAGGCGATGCTCGACGCCGGCGTCACCGTCGGCCTGGGCACCGACGGCGCGGCCTCGAACAACGACCTCGACATGTTCGACGAACTGCGCGACGCCGCCATGGTCGGGAAACTCGCCACGGGGGACGCGAGCGCGGTGCCCGCCGCCGCGGCCGTCGAGATGGCCACCGCGAACGGCGCCGACTTGCTGGGCTTTGACTCCGGACGGGTCGCGGCCGGCGCGAACGCCGACCTCGCCGTCGTTGACCTCGACGCCGCCCACCTGACGCCGGCCCACGACCTCGTCTCGCATCTGGCCTACGCGGTCCGTGGCAGCGACGTGCGCCACACGGTCTGTGACGGGCGGGTACTCATGCGGGACCGCGAGGTCACCGTTGTCGACGCGGCGGCGGTCCGCGAGCGCGCGGGCGAGCACGCCGCGGCACTGGTCGGCCGGGCGAGTGAGAATTAAACGCTCAGAGAAAGTTATAAACGCTCCAAACGTCGCTGCACCCGTCATATCACGGCGGAGAACCACCTGAACGGACTGAACGGGATGGGGGGTTTAATCAGATATCCCGCAAGGGTGGATGTGTGATACATACCAGATTGTTCGCAGTTATGGCCACAGTGGGGTTGGTCCTGTTCGCGCTGGGACCGGGGGCGGCGACCGCCGCGGCCGACGGCGCCGGTAACGACGCGCTCGACGACTCGCTCGACGTCTCGGTCAGTCAGGCGGGCAACGCCGGCCCCGTCGTGACGGTGACGGACAACGACACCGCCGTCGAGAACGCCACCGTGACCGTCGAGGCCCTCGACAACGGCACGTACGCGGCTGTCGGCGAGGACTACGCGACCGACGCGAACGGGACGGTCACACTGCCCGAACCCGAGGAGAACGTCTCCGTCGAGGTGACCGCGACCGCCGGCGACGCGACCGGTTCGACGACGGCCGACCTGACCGTCGCGGGCGACTCCGAGGACGGGTCCGCGAACTTCGGCCTGCGCGTCTCGTCGTTCGTCGATTCGCTGCTGTCGGGCAACGCGACCGCCATCGGCCAGCAGGTCGCCCAGTTCGTGACCGAGCACAACCCGGGCAACGCACCGCCCTGGGCCGGCCCGCCGGCGGATGACGACGACAAGCGTGGCCCGCCCGCACACGCCGGACAGGACGACGACAACGAGACCGACGACAGGCGTGGCCCGCCCGCACACGCCGGACAGGACGACGACAACGAGACCGACGACAGGCGCGGCCCGCCCGCACACGCCGGGCAGGACGACGACAGCGAGGAGACGAATGAGACGGCCGAGGATAGCGAGGAGACGAACGAGACGGCCGAGGACAGCGAGGAGACGAACGAGACGGCCGAGGACAGCGAAGAGACGAACGAGACGGCCGAGGACAGCGAGGAGAGCGACGACGCCGAGGACGACAGCAACGGCCCGCCGGCCCACGCTCGCGGCGGCGGTAACTGAGCGGCTTCGGTAGCGTTTTACGAACGCTGTGTCTCCCCTCGGGCATGACAGCGCCCATTTCGGACCGACTGGCGGACGCCGACGCGGCCCGCGAGTCGGGCCGCCGGAAGATGGACTGGGCAGCCCAGCACATGCCCATCTGCGACGCGCTCCGCGAGGAGTTCGAAGCCGACCAGCCCTTCGCGGGCGAGCGCATCGGCATGGCGATGCACGTCGAAGCGAAGACGGCCATCCTCGCGGAGGTTCTGGCCGCCGGCGGCGCGGAGGTGGCCATCACCGGCTGTAACCCCCTCTCGACCCACGACGACGTCAGCGCCGCTCTCGACGCCGTCGACGGGGTCACCTCCTACGCCGAGCGCGGTGTCGACGACGAGGCATACTACGCCGCCATCGAGGCCGTCATCGACCACCAGCCCACCGTCACGGTCGACGACGGGATGGACCTCGTCGCGGCCATCCACGAGGACTACCCCGAACTCATCGACACCATCGTCGGCGGGGCCGAAGAGACCACGACGGGCGTCCACCGCCTGCGCGCGATGGACGCCGACGGCCAGTTGGAGTACCCCGTCTTCGCCGTCAACGACACGCCGATGAAGCGCCTGTTCGACAACGTCCACGGCACCGGCGAGTCCTCGCTCGCCTCCATCGCCATGACGACGAACCTCTCCTGGGCCGGCAAGACCGTCGTCGTCGCCGGCTACGGCCACTGCGGGAAAGGCGTCGCGAAGAAGGCCAGCGGCCAGAACGCCGACGTGGTCGTCACCGAGGTCGAACCCCGCCGCGCGCTGGAAGCGCACATGGAGGGGTACGACGTGCTTCCGATGGCCGAGGCGGCCGCCGAAGGCGACGTGTTCATCACGACGACCGGCAACCGCGACGTCGTCGTCGAGGAGCACTTCGAACGGATGCAGGACGGCGTGTTGCTCGCCAACGCCGGGCACTTCGACGTGGAAATCGACCTCGACGCCCTCGCCGACCTCGCGGTCGACAGCTACGAAGCGCGCGACGGCGTCCAGGCCTACGAGATGGCAGACGGCCGCCGGCTGAACGTGCTCGCGGAGGGCCGACTCGTCAACCTGGCGACCCCCATCGCGCTCGGCCACCCGGTCGAAGTGATGGACCAGAGCTTCGGCGTGCAGGCGGTCTGCGTGCGCGAGATGGTCGAGAACGGCGAGGCCTACGGGCCCGGCGTCCACGACGTGCCCGACCGGCTGGACAGGGAGGTCGCGGAGATTAAACTGGACGCCGAGGGCGTCGAGTTCGACGCGCTGACCGAGACGCAGGCCGAGTATATGGACTCCTGGCAGCACGGGACATGACATCCTCCACGCCGTGAACGGAGAGGGAGCAAAGCTCCCTCAAGCAGTCGGGCTACGCCCGACGACGGCGCGGTTTCCTCCGTGGGAGTCTCAGTCGGTCTAAGATTTTCAGGAGGCAATATTCCCGCCCTTGCGAACGGTACTCGGGTCTGTGCGCTGTTCTTTCGAGGCCACGAGCTTGCGAGCAGGTAGGACGACCCGAGGAAGCCGAGAGTGAGCCGACGACCTTCTACCCAGACCTTATACCGCCACAAATAACGCCCTACGGGCCGATAATCGTGGGTTACGACGCCAGAGGCGGCTTCTTGGAACGCCCGCTCGAAACCTATCGGCTGGTAGGACTGTCTTGTAGAGAGTAGTATTTGCCATCGGCGGGACGGCAATTTTATTCGGGCCGGCCCGCAACGGCGTCCCATGCAGCCGCTTCATGCCCGGTATCCGTTCCTTGCCGCCGCTCGCGAGGCCGTCGAGACAGCGGCGGTCGACCTGGGGGATGTCGTCGCGACAGACGACGCGGTGACGGACCGGGCCGTGGCGCGGGTCGAACACGCCATCACGGACGGCAGCGTCGGTGAGCCACACCGCCGCACGCGCGTCGAGTTGCTCTCCTATCCGGTGGCGCGCGTGCTCGTCTCGCTGGTCGACACGCACGTCTGTACCCGCAAGTACGCTCAGGCCGAGGCCGAGACGGCCCAGGAGCGGTTCTCACAGGAGTTCGCCGCGACGACGGAGTTCAAGTCCACCAGCACCGAGCGCGTGACGCTCGACCAGTTGCTCGCCGAGTTCGACCTCGCGACGGCGGTCACGGACGCCGACGACGGGTACCGGGTCGAGGTGGGGACCTACCTCGACCTGGCGGCCGACCAGCGGGGCGACCGCTGGCGGCTGGTCAACCGGCCGCTGGCCGACGGTCGAGTGCGCATCGCCGCCGACGAACTCCACGTCCTGCTGAAACAGGCCATCCGACACCGGGTCGCCGAGGGGCTCCCTTTCCAGGTGCCCGACGCCATCGCGGCCGAACTCGACGACGAGGTCGAACACCTGACCGAGGTGCTCGCGGAGCTGGACCTCACCAGGGAGATAGACACCGTCGTTCCGGAACTGTTCCCGCCGTGTATGCAGGCGCTGCTGGACCAGGTCCAGAAGGGCGAACACCTGGAACACCACTCCCGATTCGCCATCGCCGCCTTCCTGACGAGCATCGGGATGACGACCGACGAAATCGTGGACCTGTTCCAGGTGAACCCCGGGTTCGGCGAGGAGGCGACCCGCTATCAGGTCGACCACATCCGCGGCGACACGAGCCCGACGGAGTACTCGACGCCGGCCTGCTCGACGATGCAGTCCTACGGCGACTGCGTCAACATGGACGACCTCTGTGAGCGCATCTCGCACCCGATGGCCTACTACGAGAAAAGAATCGACGACGCCGACGACGACGAACTGGACGACTGGCGCGACGAGAACGCCGAGGGCGACGACGAGGCGGCCGAGGCCTAGAAGTCCTGTCGTTCCAGCCAGATGCCCGCCCCGAGCATCACGACGACGAACAGCCCGATTGCACCGACCAGCGCCGTCCCGCCCCGCGGGCTGAGCCCCCCGTTCGTCGAGTAGGTCGTGGCGACGTACACCGTCGCGGCCACGAACGTGACGAAGGCGATGGCGGAGACGACGACCTGCAAGATGGCCTCCCGCTCGATTTCCATGCTCCGCGGTTTCCTCGGGGCGGGCAAAAGGGTGTCGAAGCGCTCTAGACGCAGTTTCTGTCGCTGATGTGACCGCATCTGGCCGGTCGAATCGACGAGCGCGTCGTCGACTCCCCGTCCCGGCCGAGAGATTTAGGGCCGTTCGGACCCTACGTTTCTACTGGACACACCGTGGAAAACAGCCGTGTCCGCCCGCTATGACACTGATTACCCCCTCGGACGACACCGAGCCGACTGCACTGGCACCCGACCCCGACCGCCTCGACGCGCGCTCCCGCCGCGCCTGGACCGAGCGGATGCTGGTCGACCGCCGTCCGGACGACACCTACGCCGTCACCACCGAGAGCGGCCACACCTACCGCGTCGACCTGCGTACGCACGACTGTAGCTGTCCCGACCACCGCATCCGCGGCGAGCAGTGCAAACACCTGCGGCGGGTCGCCATCGAGATAACCGCCCGCCGGGTCGCGCCGCCGGGCCGCGAGCGGGCGCGCTGTGACCTGTGTGGCAGTGTCACGTTCGTCGGCCGGGACGCGTCGCCGCCACACCGCTGTCGGCACTGCGAACTCGTCCCCGGCGACGTCGTGCTGGACCGCGAGACGGGCGACAGGCTCGTCGTCGCCCGGGTGACCGACGAGCGGGCCGACGAGTGGGTCATCCGGGCGACCGGCGAGACCGTCGCCGAGTACGAGCGCAACGACGGCTATCCGACCGACGACCCCGTCGTCGAGGCGACGTATCTGAGCGCCCGTCGCCGGTCGTCGCCGCGTCGCTACGCCTTCCCGCGGTCGCGTCTGGAGCGGACGGACGAGCAACTGGTCGAGTGAGCGGAGACGCCGCCGTCGGCCGCGTAGCGGCCCCCAGGACGGTCGCTACGCGCGGCGTGCCCCGACGGCGGCGTTCCGTTCTGGCGCCGCTATCACGGATAAACTCCCGCACGGGCCACCGTGACTCACTCCAGCATCTCGGCGGCCTCCGCTTTCGAGAGGTCGCCCCGTTCGAACGCCGAGAGGACGTCGAGGACGGCCTGGTCCGGGCCGCTGTCCTCCCCGACTTCGTCGAGCGTTACCTTCCGCGTGTTGCCGACGAACTCCTCGAAGTCGGTCCCGTCGGCGATGGCGGTCTCCTTCTTGACGCGGTAGTTGCCGCCGTCGGTCGTGTAGAGGTCGCCCGGGTGGAAGAAGTACCAGTCCTCGCGGTCGAAGCGGGCGGCGACGCGGGGTTTCGCGCCGAAGTTTCGCGCGAAAAAGAGCAGGGCCTCAATCTCCTCGCCGTCGAGATAGATGGGGTCGCCGGCGCTGGATTTGGCCTCGATAGCGTAGAACGTCTCCCCGTCGCCGGTCAGCACGTCGGGGAGTTCCCGCTCGGTGGCGCTGCCGCTGGCGGGCGCCCGCATGACCGCGAAGCCGGCCTCGTCGAGTGCGTTGACCAGCTCCCGCTCGCGGCGGTCCCCCTTCGCGTTCGAGTTTGCCATTGCCACTCGTTTCGCCGTGGCACGTAAAAATGCCCGTCGGTCAGTCGCCGGGGACGGCGCGGCCTAGCCTGTGGCGGTCCGGTCGGCGCGACCGACCCGCCTGCGCCGCCGCGCTGGTACGGGGACCGGCAGTACAATCAAGGAATCGGCGGTCCAAGCTCCTCGCGTTCCTCCATGGCACGACTGTCGACGCCGCTCACTGACCTACTCGACCTCGACGTTCCCATCGTCCAGGCGCCGGTCGGCAGCGCGACCTGTCCCGCGCTGGCCGCCGCCGTCGCGGACGCCGGCGCGCTGGGGATGCTCGCGGTCACGTGGCGCGACGAGGCGGCGACCCGCGAGGCCGTCGCCGAGACCGACCGCCGCACGGACGGCGCCTTCGGGGTCAACGTCGTCGTCGACCCGGACGCGAAGACCGTCCCGACGGAGACGCACGTCGATATCTGCCTCGAGGAGGGGGTCGACGTGTTCTCGTTTTCCTTCGGCGACGCCGCGCCCTTCGTCGAGCGGATACACGCCCGCGGCGGGGTCGTCATCCAGACCGTGGGCAGCGCTGGGGCGGCGAGCGCGGCGGTCGACGCGGGCGTCGACGTCGTCGTGGCACAGGGCTGGGAGGCGGGCGGCCACGTCCAGAGCGAGGTCGCGACGCTACCGCTGGTGCCCCGCGTCGTCGACGCCGTCCCGGACACGCCCGTCGTGGCCGCCGGCGGTATCGCGGACGGACGCGGGATTGGCGCCGTCCTGACGCTCGGTGCAGCCGGCGCGTGGCTCGGGACGCGGTTCCTCGCGACGACGGAGGCCCGCGTCCACCGGCTGTACCGACAGCGGCTCCTCGACGCCGCCGAGACGGAGACGGTCTACGCGACGCTCTTCGACGAAGGCTGGCCGGAGACGCCACACCGGGTCGTCGAAAACGAGACAGTCAGGGCGTGGCAGGCGTCGGGCGACGGCGAGACGGACCACCCGGGTGCGGGCGACGTCGTGGCGGAGACGCCCGACGGGACGCCCGTTCGACGGTACGAGGATTCGCTGGCGGTGCCCGAGATGCGGGGGGACGTCACCGAGTTGCCGCTGTACGCCGGACAGAGCGTCGGCGGAACACAGACGGTGCAACCGGCGGGTGACCTCGTGACAGAACTCGCCGACGAGGCGCTCGACGCGCTCGAACGGCCCCGGTGAAAACGGCCGTCTCGATGGCGGCGTGCGCTCAGTCGTCGCCGCGTTCGCTCTCGCCCAGTTCGGCACGGGACTCCAGTTCCCGGATAATCCGCTCGGTCTCGCCGCCGTCGCTGCGAATCGCCTCCGCGTAGCGCTGGTACTCCTCGCGGGAGACCGTCACCGTCCGTTTCGTCCCCTGGCGGGTCAGCTCCAGCCTGACCATCCCCTGTGGGTTGTTCCGTGTGCGGAAACTCGCCATCGCGGTGAAGACGAACCAGAACGCCAGACAGGTGCCGAGGAAGTAGGCCATCGAGGTCTCGAACGCGAGCGTCTCCGCGCCGGTCGTCCACCGCTCGGGGTAGGCGACCTGAAAGAGGCCGACACCGACCAGACACAGCGCCGCACCGACGACGACGCCGACGTTCTCCCGTCGCGAGGAGGGCAACACGGCGACGACGCCCAGGAACATCGCGGGGATGCCCAGCCCGCCCAGCGTGCCGGCGAGTTTCTCCGCGGCCCGGAGGTCGCTCGCGCCCAGCCAGCCGCCGACGGGCGTCGTCACGACCAGCAGGCCGAGGACGACCGCCAGCGCGCCCAGCCCGCCGAGCGTGGCCCCGGCGAAGACGCGCCGCGGGTCCCGCCCCTCGAAGCGGCGGCGACTGTACGCGTCTCCGAGGTTCTCCATGCCTGGCCGTTGTATCCCATCCCACAAAACGCTACGTCAGACGGGCGTCGGACCCCGGAGCGCGCGGCCGGCGGCCACACAGAGGCTCCCCAGGTGGTCGCTGTCGACCCGTTCCAGCGTCGCCTCGGGGAGCCGGCGGGCCAGCGCCGCGCCGGTCTCGGGCGCGACGTTCCGGTCGCGCCGGCCCTGGAAGACGGTGACCGGGACCGACACGTCCCGGAGGTCGACGGGCCACGGTTCGGCGAGCAGGCCGAGTTCCCGGACGACGGCGCTCGGCCCGCGAGCCGTCGCCGCCAACACGTCCGCTTTCACGAGCCGTGCCACCTCGTCGGTCGAGAGGGCTTCGGTCTCGGGCGGACGCTGGGCCACGAGGTCCAGCGCCGCGTCGGGGTCCCGCCGAGCGAGCGCCCACCGCTGGAGGCGGACGAGCGGCGAGCACAGCCACGGGACGTGTCGCGCCAGCGCCCCCATCGCCCGCTGTGCTCGTCCCGTCTCGCCCACGCCCGGCGGTCCCGCCCCGCTGACGAGCGTCACCGACTCGACGGCGGCCAGCCGGTGACAGGCCAGGGCGTACGGCGCGCCGCCGGAGAATCCGAGGACTCCGGCTCGGTCGGCGTCGAGGTGCGAGAGCAACGCGGCGGCGTCGTCGGGCCAGTCGTCGATACCGACGGCGGCGCCGTCGGAGTCACCGATGCCCGGCCGGTCGGGGGCGATGACACGGATGCCCCGTTCGGTCGCGGGCGCGTCGAGCAGGCGCCCGAGCAGCCGCGAGCCGGGCGTCCCGTGACAGAAGAGGACGGGCCGCCCGGTCGGGTCGCCGTAGGTCGCGTAGGCGAGGCGTCGCTGGCCGACGGTGACGTACTGGGCGGTGTCGGTCGACTCCTCGGCAGTCGCTGCGGCGGGGACCATGTTCGGGCTACCGGACGGCGGCGGAAAAAGGCTGAGCCTCGCTGGTGCGGCCTAGTCGCTCTGGATGCGCGGCGCGAGCATGTAGGTGACGCGGCCCTGGCCCTCGGCGAAGTCGAAGTGCATCTTGACGGGGAACTCCTCGCCCAGTTCCATCTCGACCTCCGCATCCTTGGGGATGGCCTTGTTCATGTTCTTCAGGTAGTCCAGCGAGAACAGGGAGTGAGCGTCGCCCGGGGTGAGGTCGATGAGGTCCTCCTGGGTGAGTTCGAGGTGGACGTCGTCGGTGTCGCCCTCGGCGTCGACGTAGAACAGTTCGTCGGCGGCGTCGACGCCCAGCGCGATGTGGTCGCTGACCATGTCCGCGGCGGTGACGGCGCGGTTGATATCTTTCCCCTCGATGACGATGTGGGCGGAGAGGTCGAGGTCGGGGAGGTCGGGTTCCTGGCGGATGGAGTCGGGGTCGATGAGCGCGAGCGTGTACTCCAGGCCGTCGATGGCGATGTGGAGCTTGCGCGTCTCCTCGTCGAGTTCCAGGTGGACGAGCTGGCCCGAGTCGGCCATCCCGGCGATGTCCTCCAGCCGCGAGAGGTTGACGCCGATGAGGCCGCCGTCGGTCTCGTAGGACTCGAAGGCCGCCGCGTCGAGTCGCAGGTCGACCATGCCGACGTTGGCCGGGTCCACCGCCCGAATCTCCAGGCCGTCGTCTTCGAGGTGGATCTTGCACTCGTCCACCAGCACGCTCACTGAGTCGAGAGCCGCCTTGAGCGTGTCCGCACTCACGATGGCGTTGAACATCTTGAACCGGGCTACGCCCCCATGCATTAAAAAGTCCCTCATTGAATCCGCGTGCGCGCGAGGGGCTCGCGGCCGCCGCCGACGCGGCGAAACCGGGATACGACGGCCCGGTTGCACACGCAGGCACCGCCCGTATCCGACCGGCTCGACAAACGAGAGTGATATGAACGACGAAGCAGCCGGCGGGGAGCGCCGCCGATGGAGCCGGCGAGCGGTGTTGCGGTCAGTCACTGCCGGCGTCGGCGTCGTCGGCACGGCCGGCGTCGTAGCGGGCCAGACGGGAACCGACGGCGCCGCCCAGGGCGGGCAACGCAAGGCCGTCATCCCGGAACAGCAACAGTACGGCCAGTCGGTGACGGGCTTTTTCCTCCACATCGGGGCCGAGGTCGACCCGACGGAGGCCAGCGTCTCCGACCGGTGTGACTTCGTGGACTGGGCCGACGACGAGACCCTGGCCTACGACGCCCAGCTCATCGACCGGAAGGCCGACCCCGAGACGCAGTCGATAACGCTGTATCTCGACGAGCGGGCCGACCCCGGGACGCTGTTTATCATCAACGACCGCGAGCAGTGCGAGAGTGGCTATCTGGGCATCTACCTCGAACAGACCGGCGTCAACCTCGCACAGCTCCGGAGCCGCGATTTCACGCCCAACGCCGAGAACCAGGACGGTGGGGCCTCGGGCGGGGGCGGCCCGGGGATGGGCGTCGCGAGCGGCCTGGCCGGGCTGCTGGGAGCCGGGTGGCTGTTCGGGCGGCGGGGAGAGTGAGGCCAGTGTCGTCGGCCGTGCTTGCGGCCTGTGCCCGTTTGTACGCACGCGGCGACACGGGCTGCTCCGGCCGGCGGCGAGTCGGCACCCATTTGAGCGTCCGCGGCCTCCGAGCGTGTATGAACGGTTCTTCGCGCGAGCAGCGAGAGGTGCGCTGAGATGGCCGGCAAGGACGAGTACTACAACAAGGCCAAACAGCAGGGCTACCGCGCCCGCTCGGCGTACAAGCTCAAACAGTTAGACGAGACGGCCGGGCTGCTCGGCCAGGGCCGCACCGTCGTCGACCTCGGCGCGGCCCCCGGCGGGTGGCTGCAGGTGGCCGCGGAGGCAGTGGGCGAGCGGGGCACCGTCGTCGGCGTCGACCGCCAGCGTATCGACCCGCTGTCGGACCCGGAGCCGACCGTCGAGTACGTCCGCGGGGACATGACCGACGACAGCACCAGAGACGAGATTCGCGAGGTGGTCGGCGGGAGCGACGGGCGGGGCGGCCCCGTCGACGTGGTCGTCTCGGACATGGCGCCGAACATGAGCGGCGACTACGACCTGGACCACGCCCGGTCCGTGCATCTGGTCCGCCAGGCCCTCGCGGTGGCGACCGACCTGCTGGACTCGGGCGGGGACTTCTGTGCGAAGGTGTTCGACGGCCAGGACTTACAGGACCTCAAGGCCGACATCGAACCGGAGTTCGAGTACGTCCGCGAGGTCCGACCGGACGCCTCGCGCGATTCGTCCTCGGAGCTGTATCTCGTCGCGAAACACCGCCTCACCGGGCCGGTGCGAGCGGGCGACGTGGTCGAGGTGACCATCGAGGACATGGGCGAGGAGGGCGACGGCATCGCGAAGGTCGACGGCTTCACCGTCTTCGTCAGCGGCGTCGACCAGGGCGAGACTCTCGACGTGCGAATCGACGACGTGAAACCGCGGTTCGCGTTCGGTCAGCCGGCCGAGTGACCGAGCAGCGAGCTCCCGATTGCTGTCTCGCTCTCCACGGCTCGCTTCGCTCGCCGTCGTCGGGCGGCCGTGCCGCCCGACTGCCCGAGGGACCTCCGGTCCCTCGCTGCTCATCGTCTCGCTACTACTCGCGGGTCGCTTCGCTCCCCGCTCGCAATCCGAGACAGCTCCTTTCAGTCGATGTCTCGCTTACCACGGCGTCGGCCGGGCCGCCTGCTCGCGTCCGCGGGCGAACGCGACGATGGCGTAGACGAGGGGGGTATCGACCAGCGCGATGGCGAGTTTCAACAGGTACTGACCGACGACGAGCACGAGCGCGCCGGCCAGGGGTGTGCCCTGAAAGAGAACGAAGCCGACGCCGACGAAGATGACCGTGTCTAGAAGCTGGCTGGTGGCCGTCGAGCCGACGTTGCGCAGCCAGAGGTGGTCACCGCCCGTGGCGTCGCCCAGCGCGTGAAAGATGAACACGTCTAAGTTCTGGCTGACGACGTACGCCGACAGGCTGGCGACGACGATGCCAGTGCTCGCGGCCAGCACCGAGCGGAACGCCGACGGGTCGACCGGCTGGGCGGCCGGCGGGAGGCCCGGAGCGAGGACGGTGCTCCAGACCAGCGCCAGCAAGACGAAGTTCATCGCGAAGCCGACGTTGACGACGACCGTCGCGGCCCGACGGCCGTACAGTTCGGCGTAGCAATCCGAGGCGAAGAACGTCAGGGCGTACGCTAACGCCGCCCCCGGCAGGACCAGCGTGTCGCCGGCCACCGGGAGCGAGACGGGCAGCGGGAACGCGAGTAGCTTCGAGGCGGTGACCTGCGCGACCACCAGTGCGGTGATAAACAGTGCCACCAGCCCGATTCGCAGGGGGTCCTCGCCGCTACTGCTCATCGTCCAGCCGTCCCTGCCGCTCGTCGATGTCGTCCAGCATGTCCAGCGTCTTGCGGATAGAGGCCCGGATGGCCTCGCTGCGGTTGACGAACTTCCCGTCCTCGCCGACGTGGTCGTCTAGGTCCGCCAGCAACTCGGCGGGCACTTCCACGCTTATCTTGGGCATAGTCGGGGAATATCGCCGGCGGGCTTAAATCGCCCGCATCCGGCTAATCGGCCGGCTCGCCCTGCCGTTTGGGCGTCCGGCGCCCGCCCAGGGTGTACACCCAGAGGATGGCCAGCCCGAACAGATACGCCAGCGAGACCGGGATGCCGACGAGGAACATGGTGAAGATGCCCTGCGGGGAGAGAATCGCCGAAAGGGTGACGATGCCGATGACGACCTCGCGCCACCGTTCGTACATCAGCGAGAAGGGGACGATGCCGCCGCGGTGGAACAGGAACATCGTGATGGGAATCTCGGCGAGCAGGCCGATGCCGACCGTGAGGAAGAACACGAGCCAGCCGAAGCTGCTGATGCGATAGGAGATTATCATGTTGGCCTGCAACTGGTCGCGAGCGATGGCCGAAATCGTGACGGGAGCGACGTAGAGAAAGCCCACGAGGCTGCCGACGACGAGCGCGCCAAAGAGGGAGCCGCCCCAGACGAGCAGAATCTTCCGGTCGCCGACGACGAGCCCGCGGTCTTTCATCGCCGGCCACGCGAAGTACGCCACCAGCGGAATCACGGAGACGGCGCCGACGATGGTCGAGAACTTCACGATGAAGACGAGGTGTTCGACCGGGTGCAGGGTGACGATGCTGACGCCCGACTGCATCCCCTCGGGGAGGCGGCTGACGAACACCCGCTGGATAGTCCCGATACCGCCCGAATACAGGAAGATGAAGACGCCGGCCAGCACGGCCCCGAACAGGCCCATTATCCAGAACGCCTTCGAGAGCAGCGAGTCGAGGATGAAGCGGATGTCGTAGTAGTAGCCGCCGATGTCGTCCTCGGTGGTCTCCTCTTCGGTGAAGGCGTCGGCCATGCCGGCGGTGGTCGAGGCGAAGACGTTGCCGCCGTCCTCGGACTGGTCGCTCGCTGCGGCCGCGCCCCCCTCGACGCTGTCCGCGCCGGCGTCGGGCCCGCCGTCCTCGTGGACGGCGTCCCAGCGGTCGAGGACGGCCTGGGCCTTCTCCTGGTCGCCCGCCGAGAGCGCGCTGTCGGCGTGGCCAAGCGCCGCTTCCTCGGTCATGACCTCGAAGGCTTCCTCGGGCGCGACCCTGACGGCGCCGGCGTCCAGTTCGCCGATGTCGATGGCGGTCGGGTCGCCGTGGCGCCGGCCGGCGGGGACGGCGCTCTCGGAGAGGGCCTGCAGGACGTGGTAGTAGAGCGCGCCCGCCGCGGCCACGAGCCCGACGACGGCGCCGATGGCGAGTGCGGTCTCGGTCGTCGAGAGGCCCAGCAGGGCGGGCCGGGCGAGGTTGCCCGCCAGGCTGTCGGAGTACGGTGCGGCGGCGGCGTCGACGGCCCGGAGGGCGCTGAACGCTGCCGTGGTCAACAAGAGGTACACCGCGCCGCCGCCGACGACGGCCGCCCCGAGGACGGTGTTCCACTGCTCGCGGGCGACCCGGCGGGTGCTGATGAGGTCGCCCGACCGCCTGACCGTCACGGCGAGTTTCGAGAGCGCGAGGCTGATGCCGTAGAGGCCACACAGCGGCAGGGCCCACATAATCTGGGTGAAGGGGTCCGGCGGTGAGAACAGCGCCCCGAAGCCGAAGATAGCGACGACGGCGATTCGCCACTTCTCGCGAAACGTCTCGTAGGGGACGATACCCGTATAGGAGAGTACCGTCATCAGCAGGGGCAACTGGGCCGCCAGGCCGAAGGAGACGGCCAGCAGGAAGACGAACTGGAACCACTTGACGATGGAGTACTGCGGGGTGAACCCGGCGTCGAGGGCGTTGCCGGCGAGGAACTGAAACATTATCGGGAAAAAGAGCTCGTAGGCGTAGGCGACGCCGACGGCGAACAGCCCGAGCGCGACGAGGACGAACAGCGCGCCCTTCCAGGCGGGGACGTGCTCGGCGGGCCACCAGCCCCGGCGCCGAAGGCCGTCGCGGCCGAAGAAGACCAGCAGGGGCACCGACATGAGAATCCCGATGACGGCCCCTATCTTCACCTGCAGCAGGATGACGTCGAAGGGGGTGACGGCGACGATGCTCGTCGCCTGCTGGGTCGTCAGGTCCATCTGGGAGTACAGCAGGTCCGCCCGCAGGCGCTCCCAGACTCCGTACTGGAGCGCCAGGATTGTTCCTATCATGCCGACGACGAAGACGATAAAGACCTTCTGGAGGTTCGACTGGGCCGCCGAGAGCATCTCCCCCAGCGTCTCACGGCCGCTCTGGACCGTGCGGACGGTGTCCTCGTCGATGGCGCTCGACATCTCTCGTGAGGGTAGCCGACTGACCGTTATCAATTTGTTCATGACCCGCGCCCGCCTCCGCTCGAAAAGAAAGTTTACAACGACCTCCTTCCAAGCCCGTCACAGATGGCCGACGGGACCGACGGGGACGACCGTGACTGGGAGGTGCCACGCCGCGAGAGCGACGTCTACCCGAGTCTGGAGATGCCCGGCTCCCCGACGCCGGCGGGCGACGCGGGGTCGACCGCCGGTACCCCGAGCGCCGAGGGCGCGTCGACGGCCACGTCCGGCGAGGAGTTCAGCGGCGCGCCGGACGACGAGGAGATGCCACTGGCCGACCACGTCGAGGAGATGGCGACGCGGCTGTTCATCGTCCTCGCGGTGATGGCCGGCGTCGGCGTCGTCACCCTCCCGTACTCGGACGAACTCATCAACTTCCTCTGGTACTCCTTCCTCGACGGGCCGGCGGAGAACTGCGCCCGCATCGCCGTCGACGCCGCCCAGACCGGCCAGGCGGCGGGTCCGGCCGGCGCGGACTGCCCCCACGTCTACAGCCCGCTCGCGCTCATCCTCGCGCGGCTGAAAGTCGCCTCGCTCGTGGGGCTGGTCGTCGGGCTCCCCGTCTTCGTCTACGAGACGTACCTGTTCATGCGCCCGGGGCTGTACCCCAGCGAGCGGCGCTACTATCTGGCCGCGGTGCCGACGAGCCTGGTGCTCGCGGCCGTCGGCGTCGCCTTCGCGTACTTCCTCGTCCTGCGGGCGATGTTCGACTACTTCATCACTTACTCCGACCGCGCCGCCGAACTCGCCTTCGGGCTGAGCGAGACGTTCAACCTCATCATCCTGATGTTGGGCTTTTTCGCCATCGTCTTCCAGATTCCACTCTTTGTGATGCTGGCCATCATGATGGGCATCGTGACCCGTCGGTGGCTGGTCCAGCGCCGGCTCTACTTCTGGGCCGCCTTCGCCGGCATCGCCTTCGTCTTCAGCCCCGACCCGACCGGGATGGCGCCGCTGATGGTCGCGGTGACGATGATAGGGCTCTTCGAGGGGACCTTGCTCCTGCTGAAGTGGACCGGCACCAGTTCGCCGGTGCCGACGGGCGAGGACCTGGCGGACCGTCGGCCCTACGCCTACCTCCTCTTTGCGCTCGTGGGCTACGTCCTCAGCCCGCTGCCGGTGCCGACGGGCTACTACGGCGCCCTGCCGACCGCGGTGACGGGCCCGCTCGCCGAAATCGGCTTCGCCCCCTCGATACTGGTCGGCGGCGGCATCATCCTCGCCTTCGAACTGACGGCCTACCTCAACAAGAACTACTACGGGAGCCCGAAACTGTGGCGCGGCCTCCGTCGGGTCCGGTTGCCGGTCTGGGTGGTCGCCATCGTCGTCGGCTACCTCTCGACGCCGGACCCCACGCTGTTCCGGCTCATCGACCAGTTCGGCCTGCCGCTTGCCGCGGCCGCCGGGGTCGCCGTCGCCCTGCTGTTGGTCTTCGAGGGCGGACTACTCGTCGCTCGACGTGGTGCGAGTGCGGACGAGGGGGACGGCGGCAAATGACGACGCTACTGTTGGCCCGCCACGGCGAGACGGCCTGGAACCGCGAGGGACGGGTCCAGGGGTGGGCGCCGACGGAACTGACCGACACCGGGCGCGACCAGGCCGAGGCGCTGGGCGCGTGGCTCTCCGAGGCGTACGACGTGGACCGCGTCGTCGCCTCGGACTTGCGGCGGACCCGTGAGACCACCGCCCGCCTCCGCGAGGCCGGGGCGGACCTGCCCGACCCGACCCTCGACCGGGCGTGGCGCGAACGCGCCTTCGGCGTCTACCAGGGCTTTCTCGCCGAGGAGCTGTTCGAGCGCGAACCCGGCCACGAGCCCGGCGACAGCGTCTCCGCGCTCGCGGCCGCCCCCGAGGGAGCCGAGGCCATCGACCAGTTCTGCGCCCGCGTCGAGTCGGCCTGGAGCGGACTCCGCGAGCGCGTCGACGACGGCGAGACCGCCCTGCTGGTGACCCACGGCGGCGTGGTCAAGGTGGTGCTGTCGCTCGTCGCCGAGCGCTCGCGGGCCGCGGCGCTGACCGCCCACTCCCCGCCGAACTGCTCCGTGGCCGAGGTCCGACTGGACGGTGACGGGGCGGAACTGGTGGCCGAGGGCGTCACGGTGTGGGACCAGGACGGCTTCTAGAACAGTGTGGCGGCTGTGAACAGTCAGAACGCCACCGAGAACTGGTTACACTGGTACGAGGCGAAAGCGCACGGCTTCAGCCGTGGGAGGAGGTCAATCCCCGCCCGGATACTCCTGCCCGAACACGTCCGCCACCACGTCCTCGCCCTGCTGCTCGTCTTCGGGGCTGACACTCCCGGTCCGATAGCCGTGCAGGTCCAGCGTCACGTGGTCGAAGCCACAGTCGCCGATGTGGTCCCGCGCGGCGCGGACGAAGTCGGGGTCGAGCGCCGTCGCAAGTTCGTCCTCGCCGACCTCGATACGGGCCAGGCCGTCGTGGTCGCGGACCCGGAACTGCTCGAAGCCCCACGTCCGGAGCAGGCGTTCGGCCTTCTCGACGCGGGAGAGGCGCTCCTCGGTCACGTCCAGCCCCGTCGGGATGCGCGAGGAGAGACACGCCATCGAGGGCTTGTCGGCCACGGAGAGGTCGTACTCGCGGGCGATAGCGCGGACCTGGGCCTTCTCGATACCGTGTTCAAGCAGCGGCGAGTAGGCGTCCAGTTCCTCGACGGCGCGCAGGCCCGGTCGGTGCCCCTCGCCCACGTCGGAGGCGTTGGTGCCGTCACAGACCACGTCGATACCGAGTTCGCGGGCGCGGTCGAACATCGCGCCTAGGCGCATCGAGCGACAGTGATAGCAGCGCTGCTCGTCGTTCTCGACGAAGTCGGGACTACTGAGTTCGGAGAACTCCACGAGTTCGTGGCGGATGCCGATTTCGTCGGCGACCCGCACCGCGTCGTCGAGTTCCGCCGCGGGAAGCGTCTCCGACTTGGCGGTGCAGGCGACGGCGTCGTCGCCGAGGGCGTCGTGGGCCAGCGCCGCGACGACGCTGGAGTCGACGCCCCCGGAGAAGGCGACGAGGAGGCCGTCGCGCTGGGCGAGGTCATCGCGAACGGCGGCGACGGTCTCGGCGAGGGCGGACATACCCGTAATTCCGGCCGGACGGGCAAAACGGCTTCGCGTCCGGGGTCCGGGTCGCTGACCTGCGTCTTGCACGCGTCACACTCGGGATTTTTATCTGTGCGGTGTGAAAGAAAGGTGTATGCGGGGTCACTGTTACGCGGTAGCAAGCGGGAAAGGCGGCGTCGGCAAGACGACGACGGCGGTCAACACGGCGGCGGCGCTCGCGGCGCGGGGCCGCGACGTGGTCCTGGTCGACGCCGACCTGGCGATGACGAACCTCGGGCGGGTCGTCGGCACCGACCACGAGCCGACCGTACACGACGTGCTGGCCGGACACGCGGCGCTCGAAGCCGCGATACACACCGACGGCGACGTCGCCGTCCTGCCCGGCGCCGACGATATCGACCGCTTCCGGGACGCCGACCCGGCCGGGCTGGGAGGCGTCATCAAGCGACTGCAGACGGCCTTCGACGTCGTCGTCGTCGACACCGGGGCCGGCGTGGACCACGAGACGATGGTGGCCTGCGGGCTGGCCGACGACGTGGTGCTCGTGACGACGCCCGACGAGATGGCGATGACGGACACGGGAAAGAGCCGGGCGATGGTCGAGAAAGTCGGCGGGCGCGTCCGCGGTGTGGTCGTCACGCGGGCCGACGAGTCGACCGCGAGCGGTGTCGCCGACGACCTGGGGACGGACCTGCTGGGGGCCGTGCCCGACGCCCCGGCGGTCGTGGGCGACGAGCCGGTCGTCGAGACGGCGCCGGACTCCGCCGTCGCGGCCGCCTACGACGCGGTGACGGACTCGCTTGCGGCCGACGCCGCGTGGGCCGCGCCGGCCGACGGGGGCGCGGTCGGCGACGACTGACTACGCCTCCGAGATGGCGTAGACGGTGTCGCTGTAGTTGCCGACGTAGACGACGCCGTCGACGACCGTCGGCGGCGTCCGAATCAGGTTGCCCGTGTCGACGGTCCAGCGCTCGGTGCCGTCGCTGGCGTCCACCGCGCGGACGACTCCGTCGCCACAGCCCGCGTAGACGGTGCCGTCGACGACGCTGAGTTCGGCCATCAGCCAGTCGCCGGGTCGGTACCGCCACCGTTCGCCCGCGGTCGCGGCGTCGAGCGCGAAGATGTCCTCGTGCGTGGTCCCGAGGTACGCGGTGCCGTCGGCGACCGCGACCGTCGGCCCCCGGGGCGTGAAGCTCTGGTAGCGCCAGCGTTCGGCCCCGTCGCCGGCTTCGAGCGCGTACATCGTCCCTTCGGTCCGGTTCGTCGCACTGACGTAGACGACGCCGTTGGCCACCGTTGGCGCGTTGAAGATGTAGCGCCCGGTCCCGAACTCCCACCGCTGGCTCCCGTCGGCGGCGTCTATCGCGTACGCCCGCTGGTCGAGGCTGCCGGCGTAGACGGTGCCGTCGGCGACCGCCGGCGAGGCCTGCACGCGGCCCCGGGTCCGGAAGCGCCACCGCTCTGTCCCGTCGGCGGCGTCGATGGCGTAGACGTGGGTGTCGTCGCTGCCGACGTAGACGGTGCCGTCGAGGACCGCCGGGGAGGACTGGACGGCGCCGTCGGTGGCGAAGCGCCACTGCTCGGTCCCGTCGGCGGCGTCGACGGCGTAGACGTGGCCGTCGTTGCTGCCGACGTAGACGGTGCCGTCGAGGACCGCCGGGGAGGACTGGACGGCGCCGTCGGTGGCGAAGCGCCACTGCTCGGTCCCGCCGGCGGCGTCGATGGCGTAGACGTTCCGGTCGTGGCTGCCGACGTAGACGGTGTCGTCGACGACCGCCGGCGACGTGCTGATGACGTTGCTGGCCCGGAACTGCCACAGCGTCCCGACGTTCTCCGTGGGCCCCGTCTCCTCGGGTGCCGACCGGGTGTTGGCGGGGTCGGCGCCGAACATCGGCCAGCCGCCTATCGACGCCTCGGGCGGGTCGGGCTCCGGGTCCTCCGACGGCGTCTCGGTCGGTTCCGGTTCGGTCGGCGGCTCGGTCCTCGCCGGCGTGGCGGTCCCGGCGTCGGTCGACGCTTCGGTCCCGGTCGGCGTGCCCGTCTCTGTCGTGTTACAGCCCGCCAGCCCCGCCGCGCCGGTGACCCCAAGCGACAGCAGGTACTCGCGTCTCGTCGGTCGGTACTGCATGGACGCTCTCGGATGGGCGACGGCTTAAATTATCTGGCCGTGAGCCGGTACTACCGGCCTGAGACGGCCACGGCGGCGGACACGTCTCCTCCACGGGAGGTTTTTTCTCGTCGGCCGCGAATGGGCCGACAGATGGAGCTCGAATCGGTGCCTGGCGTCGGGGCGAAGACGGCCGAGGCGCTGCGCGAACTCGACGACCCCGAGCGGGCCTTAAGCGAGGGCGACGTAGCCGCGCTCTCGCGGGCGCCGGGCATCAGCGAGGGCCGGGCCGCCCACATCGCTCGCGGCGCGATTCGGGCCGAGCACGACGACCCCGGCGGCTTCGCCGCCACACCGCGGGCCAGGGAGCTGTACGAGGCGGGCCTCTCCTTGCTCCAGGAGCGCACCGTCACCGACTACGGCGCGAAGCGACTGGAGACGCTGTATCCCAGCGGCGTCCGGAGCCGCATCGAGGAGGTCCGGGCGTTCACCGAACGGGCGCTCGCTCGCGAGCCGACACCCGCGGTCCGCGAGGCGCTCGCCGGCGTTGCCCCGCTGACCGAGCCCGGCGACGTGCGGGTCCGGGACCGCTGTCTGGCGACCGGGGACGCCGAGACGTACGCCGCCGCACAGTCGGCGATTCCCGAGGTGAGCGTCGAACTCGTCGACGACGCCCGTCAGCTCGCCGAGCTCGCTCGGTCCTACGCGACCGTGGTGGTGCTGGACGAGGCCTTCGCCGGCGTCGACGTGGAGGGCGACGTGCGGGTCGAACCGAACGCTCTGGACGAACCGGCCTCGGTCGTCCCCGAGCGCGTCCTGACCTTCTTCGCCCGGAACCGCGACGCGGTGCGGGCCGCCGTCGAAGTCCACCGCGCGGCCGACCTGGAGGCCCCCTGTGACCTCGACGCGCTCGCCGACGCGCTGGCCCAACTCGACGACGACGGGAGCGTGCGGGGCGACGAGGAACTCGACCGGCTCTCGACGGCCGTCGACGACCTCGACGCGGCCGTGGCCGCCGCCGAGAGTACCGCCAACGACCACCTCCGAGAGGCCATCGAGGAGCGGGACGTCACCATCGAAGGAACCGATTTGCTGTCGCTGGTCGAACGTGGCGCGGGCGTCGACTCGCTGCTGGACCGCGAGCTTTCCGACGAGTACGCCGCCGCGGTCGACCGGGCGCGGGACCACCTCGTCGACACGCTCCAGTTGCGCGACACGGAGTCGATGGCCCGCCGGGCGTTCCCCGACGAGCCGACCTACCCGGTCGAACACGAAGAGCGGGTCGTCTCCCGGCTTCGAGAGGAGCTGACAGCGACGCGGGACCGCCGGGCGACACAGCGAAAGCGTGCCATCGCGGACGACCTCGCCGCGCTGCGGCCCGCCGCCGAGGCGCTCGTCGACGCCGCGCTCGAACTCGACGTGGAACTCGCCGTGGCCCGCTTCGCCGCCGACTTCGACTGTACGATGCCCGACCTGACCGACGAGCCGGGCTTCGCTATCGAGGGCGGCCGGTCGCCACTGCTCGACGTCCCCTTCGAGGCCGTCGAACCCATCGACTACCGCGTCGGCGGCGTGACGGTCCTCTCCGGGGTCAACAGCGGGGGCAAGACCTCCACGCTGGACCTGGTGGCGCTGGTGACGACGTTGGCTCACATGGGACTGCCCGTCCCCGCCGAGTCGGCCCGCGTCGGCCGTATCGCCGAACTCCACTACCACGCCAAGACACAGGGGACCCTCGACGCGGGCGCCTTCGAGACCACCCTCAGGGACTTTGGCGACCTGGTGACCGATATCTCGGCCGACCGCCCCGTCCTCGTCCTCGTCGACGAACTCGAATCCATCACCGAGCCCGGCGCCGCCGCGACCATCATCGCCGGCATCCTCGAATCGCTCGCCGGGCGAGAGGCCGCCGGCGTCTTCGTCTCCCACCTGGCCGAGGACATCGTCGCGGCCGCCGAGGCCGACCTCTCCGTCGACGGCATCCGGGCCGAGGGGCTGGTCGACGGCGAGTTACGGGTCAACCGGTCGCCGGTGAAGGGCGAACTGGCCCGCTCGACCCCGGAGCTCATCGTCGAGAAACTCGCCGAGGACGGCGACGGCTTCTACGCCGGGCTGTTAGAGAAGTTCGAATAGCGGTGTGGCCGGGCAGCCGGTCGCTGTCGCTGTTCCCGGTCCGCCTGCCGCCCCGTAGTTCCACTTTCACTATCAGTGGCAAATGGTTAAGTGGGCAGCGAAGCTCGGTGAAAGTGATGAGCGACAATCCTGAGGAGGACATGCTCGGCTGGGACGAGTCCGTCTTCAGGGACGAACACGTCTTCGAGATAGACTGGCTGCCGGAGACGTTCAAACACCGCGAGACCCAGATGGAGACGCTGAAGTACGCGCTGCGGCCCGCCGTCCGGGGGTCCCGCCCGCTGAACGTCATCGCCCGCGGGCCGCCCGGCACCGGGAAGACCACCGCCACGCAGATTCTCTTCGACGAGTTGACCGCCCAGACGGACGTGCAAGCCGTCCGGGTCAACTGCCAGGTCGACTCGACGCGCTACGCGGTCTTCTCGCGGCTCTTTGCCGCTATCTTCGACTACGAACCCCCCTCCTCGGGCATCTCCTTCAAGAAGCTCTTCTCTCAGATAACCGACAAACTGGTCGAGGAAGACGAGGTGCTTGTCGTGGCACTGGACGACGTGAACTACCTGTTTTACGAATCGGAGGCCAGCGACACGCTGTACTCCCTGCTCAGGGCACACGAGGCCCACTCGGGCGCCCGCGTCGGCGTCATCTGTGTCTCCTCGGACCTCGAACTCGACGTCATCGAAGAACTCGATACGCGGGTCCAGTCCGTCTTCCGGCCCGAGGAGGTCTACTTCAACAAGTACGGCCAGGCCGAAACCGTCGACATCCTCGACGAGCGCGTCGAGCGCGGGTTCAACGAGGGCGTCGTCGGGCCGAGCGTGCTCGACCGCGTGGCCGAACTCACCGAGCAACAGGGCGGCGACCTGCGGGTGGGTATCGACCTCCTGCGGCGGGCCGGGATGAACGCCGAGATGCGCGCCTCCCGGAGCGTCGAACTGGAAGACGTCGAGTCGGCCTACGACAAGTCCAAATACGTCCACCTCTCGCGCCGGTTGCGGGAACTGTCGGACTCGGAGCGGGCCCTCGTGGAGGTCATCGCCGACCACGACGGGAAACGCGCCGGCGACATCTACGAGGCGTTCAACGACGAGAGCGGTCTGGGCTACACCCGCTACTCCGAGATAATCAACAAGCTCGACCAGCTGGGCATCATCGACGCCGACTACACCGAGGTGGAGGGACGGGGCCGCTCCCGACAGCTGACGCTCAACTACGACGCCGACGCGGTGTTAGAGCGGCTGTAAGGGTGCAGGGGCCACGAAGGCTTAAGTACTATTCCGCGGCCAGGCCTGGCCCAGCATGGACCGCAGAGCGTATCTCACGGCGCTGGGGGCCGCCGCGGCGGCCGTCAGCGGCTGTAGCGAGGGGGACGGCACAGGGACGGCGAACCAGACCAAGACCGCCGACGGGACGCCCACCGTGACCGAGCAGGCGACTCCGGCGACCGAACAGCCCGAGCCGACGCCGAGCGTGACCGACGCGGGGCTGTTGCTGGACCGCGGGGCGTTCGACGGCCTCGGCGACATCGACAGCGTCGGTCAGGGCGGCCTTCTCGTCGTCGGGGTCGAGTACGACCTCCCCGTCGACGACGGCAGCGCCCGCGGTCTCGCGGAGGCCGGGGTCCGCGACAGCGACGGCACCGAACTGTCGACCGACACGGAGGACGTAGACGCCGTCGTGACCGACGACAGCGAGTATCACAGCGACCGCTCCTGGTTCGCCTTCGACACCGCCTCGTGGGACCAGGGCAGCTACACGGCCGAGGTGCTCGTCAACGCCGAGGGGTACGGCACGTCGGCGTCGACTGAGGTGCCCGTCGACATCGTCGAGCCGCTGGGCCCCGACGAAGTCGAGATGTACCTCGCGGAGTTCCCGGACGACGCCGTCGCCCGCGAGGAGTTCACCTGGACGCTGGGCTTCCGGAATCTGAGTGACCGGGACAGCAGCGTCGTCACCGATACCGTGACGTTCGACCACGCCGGGGACGAGCCGATAACGATTTCGAGCGCGACCCGCGAGAACGTCCCAGCGAACGACGAGACGCTGGTCGAGAGCGACATCAGGGTCCCGTACTCGGGCGCGTACACCTATCGGCTCCCGGCGGTCGGCGCTGAAGTCGGCTTCACCGTCGGCTACCCGGAGGAGTGAGCTAGTCCAGCTGTTCGAAAGTCTTCTCTGCCCACCGGACGGCGTAGTCGGCGCCGTGGTCGCCGTAGGCCGCGGTGTCCAGTGCCGCGAAGGGCGAGGGTAGTTCCAGCCCGTGTTTGACCGCACTACAGGCCAGTTCCGCGGCGGCGGCGAAGTCGGTCTGGCCCCGCGCCAGCTCGGTCGAGAGCCCGCCGACACGGGAGCGGAGCCGCTCGCCGGCGTCGGCCCAGGCGTCGTACAGGTCGGGATAGTCGTCGGCCCACGTCCCGAAGATGTCACGCGTTTGCAGGCCCAGATAGGCGTCGTACAGCGCCACCGCGAGCTGGTAGGTGCCCGTGGGACCGATTCGGGGGTCGGTCACCGCCGCCAGGTCCCGGTAGCGGTCACCGAAGAACTCGACGAACTGCTCTGGCTCGCCGAGGCTCGTCTCCACGACGGCCTCGGCGACGAGGAAGTCGACGAAGGCGTCGGGGGAGGTCTCCAGGCGGGGCTTGACGACGACGCAGGCCGGCTCGGTCTGTGTGGTCCAGGCGACGCCGCCGTCGCCGGGCAGCCCGACGGTGAAGTCGCTTCCGACGTAGCGCTGAAGCTGGTCGGGCGCGCCGTCGGGGAGCCACGACGGGTCGAGGGCGAGGGGGTCGACCGAGTCGGTGACCAGCAGGAGGTCCTCGGCCGCCGCCGGGTCCAGCGTCTCGAAGTCCGTCGCCGCGTTCAGGACGACGGCGTCGGGGGCGTAGGCCGCCCGAACTGCCGCAAGCTCGCCGTCTATCTCGCGCTCGCCGAACATCTACGCCGAGAACACGACGAGGTTCGCGACGATAGCGACCGAGAGCAGTGCGGCGACAGCGATGGTTCCGAGGACGATTTTCGTTGCCGTACTCATGTGGGTGGCTATCGCAGGCCGGACATTAAACCTTGAGAAAGCCGCGCGGGCGTGCGCTCACCCCCGCCGGTCTTCGAGACGCCCCTGTGGCACCGCGTCGTCGTCGCTACCGGGCGCGGTGTCGTCGTCGTCCTCGGGCGTCGCGTGCTCGCGGACGTACGCGAGCAGCTCCTCGGGCGTCGTCTCGACGCCCTGGCGAGCGAAGAAGTTCGCGACGTTGCGACAGTCCCGTTCGAGGAACTCCTCGGCGTTGGGGTGGTGGACCGTCACGGCCTGTCCGAGGTCGATGATGTACAGTTGCCCCTCGTGGAAGACGACGTTGTACTCGGAGAGGTCCCCGTGGACCAGGCCGGCGTCGTAGAGCCGCCGGAGGTACTCCTGAACGACCTCGTACGCGGTATCGGGGTTCTCGATGTGGACCTCGCTGAGCCGTTTCGCGCGGCCCTCGTCGGTCCCCAGATACTCCATGACGAGGACGTTGCGCTCGACCGCGATGGGTTCCGGCGTGCGCACCCCGGCCTTGCGAGCCCGTTTCAGGTTCGACGACTCCTTGCGGACCCACGCGGTGACGACCTTCTTCTTGTCGGAGCCGATGCCCTCGAAGCGGGGGTCGCCGTCGAGATACCCGCGCATGTCCGTGAAATCGGAGGCGTTGATGCGGTAGACCTTGACCGCCACCTCGTGGTCGCCCGAGAGCGCGGTGTAGACGTTTGCCTCCTTGCCGGTCGAGATGGGCCCGCCGAAGGCGTCGATGTGGCCGTCCTGGACGAGTTTGTACAGCGCGCCGTAGGTGGCGTCGTCGAAGACGCTGGCCTCGACCTTGAACTGGTCGGCGTCCTTGATGCGCTTGCGGAACTCGCTGAACTCGCGGTCGCGCTTGCGGGCGATGCGGTCGGCGTCGGTGTCGCTGACGTCTATCTCCTCCCACTCGTCGCCGACGCCGTCTACTTCCTCGGTGTCGAGCAGTCCGAACTCGGCCTCGCTGTCGGTCACGGCTCGCCCCCCGTCGACGCTGTGGCGCGGTGCATTCGGCGCTTACTCCTTGATGTGTCCCTCCTCGCGGAGCTGGTCGGCGTCCTGCTTCTCGTAGCGCCAGGTGATGTCGGCCTTCTCGTCCTGCCAGTCCCACGGCTCGACGAGGACCACGTCGTCCTCGCGAATCCAGATGCGTTTCTGCATCTTGCCCGGAATCCGGGCAGTGCGTTCCACTCCGTCCATACAGCGTACTTTGACACGGTTCGCCCCGAGCATGTTCGTGACGACGGCGAACACCTCGCTGTCGTCGGGCATCCGCAGGTCTTTCCGGCCCTCGTTGTCGCTCATACGCGGGTATTCGGTCCCGGGAGGGTTAAGTTTTGTACGATTGGCCGCGGCCCCCGTCTGTCGGCCAGACGGGATAATAAGGCCCAAGACCCGGCCAGCAGAACGGTCGTCAATGACCCTGACGCTGCCGGCCGACGCCGCTGCGTGGGCGGCCACGTGGCGCGACCGCATCAACGACCGGGAGGACTTCGCGGCCGCCGCCGCCGACTTCGAGGCGACCTTCCTCTTCGAGATACAGGCCGACGACCGCTACGACGGCGAGCCGGTTCGATTCCGCGTCACGCTCGCGGACGGCGCCTGCACGGAGACGGCGCTGGTCGACGGCGGCGCCGACTACGACTTCGCCCTGCGTGGCCCCTACGACGCCTGGGCCGCCCTGCTCGCCGGCGACCTCGACGTCTCCGAGTCGGTCATGGACGGCACCTTCGACGTGACGGGCAACACGATGACGCTGTTGCGCCGGCAGGACGCCGTCTCGGAGATGGTCGCCGCCGCCCAGTCTATCGACACCGAGTTCGAGCACTGAGCGGTCGGCGCTCCGACAGCGGCGAGGGGGGAGTGTGACGGCTTCGACGGGCTTTTTCCGTAGACGGTCGGAACGCCGGTATGTTGGACAAACTCGGACTCCCCGGCCTCGCCGGCGTCGTCGTCCTGTTTGCGGGTATCGGCCTCGTTGCGTGGCAGAACCTGATTCTGGCCGCCGGGCTCGCCCTCGTGGTCGGCGGCCTCGGACTGGTTGTCTACGGGCTCGTCACCAGCCTGCTCTCCACGTTCGGGCTGGGCGGGATGCCCTAGCAGGCGAACTCGAAGCGCGCGCCGCCGTTCGCGGCGCCGGTCACCGTCACGTCCCACCCGTGGGCCGCCGCGATAGTGCGCACGATATACAGGCCGAAGCCGGTTCCACCGGCGGCGTCGCTGACGCCCGGGTCGAAGATGCGCTCCCGGACTTCGGGGTCGATACCGGGCCCGTCGTCCTCGACGGCGAACCCCTCGGCCGTGGCTTCGAGTCGAACCGTCACCGTTCCCTCGTCGGACCGCCCGTGTTCCATCGCGTTCCGAAAGAGGTTCTCGAACAACCGCAGGAGCCGGCCGGCGTCGGCCTCCGTCTGGAGGCCGTCGGGCGCGTCGAGGACGGCGCCCGTGGTGTCGACGTACTCCCAGGCCTCGCGGGCCACCTGCGCGACGTCCGTGGTCGCCGTGTCGGTCGCCAGCGCCCCTTCGCGGGTCGCCATCCGGATGTCGGTGATGATGCGCCCGATGCGCTCGTGGGCGGCCGCGACGGCGTCGAGCGACTCGCCGCTGTCGTCCTCGCGGGCCAGCGCCAGATGCCCGCTCGCGACCGACAGCGGGTTGCGCAGGTCGTGGGCCAGCAGGTCCGCGAACTCGTCGAGCCGTTCGTTTTGCTGGCTAAGCTGGCCCGCCTGCTCGTAGCGCTCGGTCACGTCCCGGCCGATGCCGGCGAAGCCGATTACCGCGCCGTCCTCGTCGGTGAGTCGCCGGCCCGTCAGTTCGAAACGGACCGGCCCCTCGACTGTCGGGCTCCACGCCTCGACGATCGTCTCGCCCGTCTCGCGAATCTCTTCGAGGGCCGCTTCGATAACCGGCCGGTCGGCCGGGCCGAAGAACTCCGTCGCCGGCGTCCCGGAGAGCTCCGCGTCGCTCAGGCCGTACAAATCGTTGAGCCGCTGGTTCCAGTACACCAGCGTGTCCGCCTCGTCGTAGATGTAGATGACGTCGTCCAGGGTATCTAGCGCCCGCCGGAGAACACTCCCCTCTACAGCCATACCGTCGTTACGCGAGTGTTCCTGATAACGGTTCGCAGGATATCGACGACCAATTCGTACACGGGCCGCTGTCTCCCGGGCGATTCGCATCGGCCGAACCAATCGGTGAAAGGCCGTCGGGCGGAGGGCGGCGACTGTCGCCGCCCGGTCCGTTTCGAGGCGTTCGCTCAATCCTCGCCCGCTCCACGGGTCGCTCCGCTCCCCGTTCCGCTTCGCGCTACTCCGCGGGCCGCTTCGCTCCCCGTTCCGCCCCGAGGAATCTCGCTTCGGTCGATTCCTCGCTCTCCTCCACGGCTCCCGCCGGTCGCCGTTCCGTTTCGATGTCCTCCCTGCGGTCGGACATCGCCCTGCTCGCGGCTTCGCCGCTCGCTTTTTCCGAGGAACCTCCCTGCGGTCGGACATCGCCCTGCTCGCGGCTTCGCCGCTCGCTTTTTCCGAGGAACCTCCCTGCGGTCGGTTCCTCGCTCTACTCGAACAACTCTTCGTACACCTTCTGCTGTGCGGCGCGCAGATGCTGGTGGTACGTGGGGCGGGAGATGTCCATCGCACTGGCGAGTTCGTCGCCGTCGACCTCGCGGGGCCACTCGAAGAAGCCGCCCAGATACGCGGTCCGCAGCGCCGTCTCCTGGCGGTCGGTGAACCGTTCGGAGAGCGACGCCTGGAACTCCTGTTGGGTCTGGACCGGTCGCTCGTGTTCGTGATAGCCCACGAGGTCGGTCCCGTCGTAGTTGTCCTCGACCAGCGAGAACACCTCGCGGGCGTCGCCCTCGTAGGGGAGTTCGATGGTGTAGCGGGCGACGCCGTCCTCGCCGGTGACCGCTTTCGGCACCGCGCCGTGGTCGACGAGCGTCGCCAGCAGCGACTCCCCGACGGTGATTTCGAACAGGGCGCTTCCCTCGTGTTCGGCGACCTGGGTGACGCTGCGGACGGCAGCGTCGTCGACGAGGCTCGCCAGAACGGCCTCGGCGTCGCCGTCGGCGTCGAGGTACACCCTGAGCGAGCCGTCGTCCTGGGTGACGGTCCCGGCCGAGGTCAGCGTCGCGCCCGTCGCCGCCGAGAGCCGACTCATCAGCAGGTTCCGGTCGTTGACGGTGAACTCCAGTTCGATGACCTTGTCTGCCGACAGTATCTTCCCGCTTTCGATGGCGTTGATGGCGTTGGCGACGGCCCGCCCCAGCGCCTCCAGGACGACCTGTTCGCGGTCGTCGAACGCGTCTGGCTGGTCCGAACAGACGAAGAGGACGCCGTAGGTCGAGTCGGTGTAGGCCAGCGGGACGGCCATCATCGACGCGACGTCGGCCTCGTGGAGCCGCCGGACCCACTCGACGTCGCTATCGAGGTCGTCGACGACTTCGCTGTGTCCGTCGGCCAGCGCCGCCGCGCCGGGCGTCCCGTCGGCGACCGCAATCGACTCGCCGTCGGCGACGACGTCCGCCTCGCCGCTCCACTCGGTGATGTCGAGATTGTCACCGCGGACCGCGGGGCGGCCCACCCACGCCAGCGTGTACGGCTTCGTCGCCGCGAGTTCGGCACAGACGCCGGCCTCGACGGCCTCCCGCGTCGTCGCCTCGACCAGCACCTCGACGGTGTTCTCGATGAGCCCGTTGATGCGGTCGAGGATGGTCGCGATGCGCTCTCTGGTCTCCCTGACCTCCTGTTCGCGTTTCGCCCGGTTGCAGGCGGCCGCGGCGTTGGTCGCCAGCAGCGCGACGACCTGTCGGTCGACGTCGTCGAAGGCGTCCTCCTCGGTCGAGAGTACGCTCAGGGTCCCGTGGACGCCGACCGGTACGTACAGCCCCGAGCCGACGGTCGTCCCGCTCTCGTCGAGTTCGTGACTGGCGCTGTAGCTCGCCGTCTCACCGGAGGCAAAGACCCGGCCGGCCTCCCCCTCGTCGAGGCCGTACACCGGCCGCTCGCCGAGCGCCTCCACGACCGCGTCGGTCGCCGCCGCCGGGCGGAGCACCCGCTCGTCGGCGTCGTACAGCCGGACGACGGCCATGTCGAGACCGAGAACCCGTTCGGTCGCGGCGGCGACGATGCCCGCCACGTCCTCGCGGCTCGGCGCCTGCATCAGGCTCCGGGAGGTCTCCTGCAGCGCCGAGAGCAGTTCCTCGCGGCGCTTGCGCTCGGAGATGTCGCGGATGACGCCGGCGGTCCCGCGAAAGTCGCCGTCGGGTCCGTACAGCACCGTCATGTGGTCCTCGCAGGCTATCGTCCGCCCGTCGGCCCGCCGCAGTTCCAGTTCGAACGTCGTCCCGACCTCGCCGCGGCCCGACGACGAGAGCAGCTCCCGGAGCTTCGACTCGGCGAGTTCGACCGTCTCGCGGTCCTTGATGACGATGGTGTGTTCGCCCAGCAGCTCCTCGATGTCGTAGCCCGTCAGCTCCGCCAGCGCCTCGTTGGCGAAGATGAACTCCCCCTCGTCGTCGAGCGCGTACACCCCGTCGTCGAGCGCCTCGATGACCTCGCCGTGGCGGTCGAACGCTCCCATACCCGTCGGGCCGTCCTCGCTCGCGACCGACTCGATGCGGTGGGCCAGCACGACGTACTGCGCGTCGCCGCCCGGCCGGACGTACGACAGCGTCGCGTCGGCCAGCACCTCGCGGACCCGTTCCGGGGGTCCGTCGGCGAACACGACCACCGGCAGCGCCGGGCGCTGCGCCCGGAGGCTCGTGACCAGTTCGGGCGGCTCGAACGACAGGCTGACGACGCAGTCGACACCGTCGACCGAGTCGGCCCCCGCCCGGGCGGTCGCTGTCCGGACGTCGAAGTCCCCCTCGACTGCGTCGAGACCCGCCGCCGTCTCCGCCACCCGCTCCTCGTCGTCCCCGCAGACGAGGACGGTGTGTCCGCGATTCATGCCTAACTGGTTAGCTACTCTGCCACAAGAATCTGCTGCCTCGCCCGCTCATCGGGCGCGCAGACGACTACGTCAGGGGGCTGGCGGCCCGCTCACGTCCCCGCCTGTCCGAACCGCTCTTGTATCCGCGGATGACAGGACGCACAGCGTCGCTCCTCGCGCCAGTAGGTCATCGTCTCGGTCGGCCGACGGTACTTCCAGACGTGTCCTACCTCGTCGTTGCAGTTGTCACAGTTTTCCATCGTCTTGTGCAAAAACCTGTCTCACACTGGCATAAAATGCTAGCCTAATTCAGATATAGGTGGTATTATGCCTCCTACTGGAACTTCTGTCTGCGCCCCAGAGGACCGACGATGCACTCGACGCCTACGTGAGCATCTCGTGGCCGGTCCTGGCCCGCTCGCGCTGGCGCGCTATCGCCGCTCGGCTCGTGAACGTCCGCTCGGTGTCCCCGTGCCACCAGATAGCCGCTCGAAGCTGATTCGCCACGTCCTCGCCGATAGCCCCGTCGTCGAGTAGCTCGGCTATCGTCTCCGCGCCGGCGCTCCGGAGGTCGGTCAGTGTCCCGACGCCCGCCTCGGAGAGTGCCTCGTGCTGGTCGTCCGTCGACTGTGGCCAGGCGAGCAGTTGCTCCGGGAGGTGGTCGCCATCGATGTCGACCGGGACGGTGACACTCCCGTGGGTGTCGAACACGTCGGTCTCGCTGTCCTCGAGCGCGGCGAGTGCCTGCTCGTAGCGCTCGCCGGCCTGGCGGTAGTCGCGCCGCGCCGGCGTCTGTTTGCTGTGGACGTGCTCGGTTATCGCCGTCTGGAGCGTGCTCTCTGCGTCCCGGAGCGGCTCGCGAACGGCCTCGAACTCGGCGAGCCGGTCACGGGCCGTGTCCCGCTTGCGTTCCGACGCTGCGAGGCCGCCTTTGATGCTCGCGGCCAACTCGCCACCGCCTGCCTGCTCCCCGGCGCGTTCGTAGCTCGCGATGGCCTCGTCGTATCTGTCGATGGCCGTCCGATACTCCGCCCGCTGGAGCGCGCTGTCGGCTCGCTCGACCGCCCGCTCCGCTCGCTCGTACTGCTGCTCCGGACTCGGCGTCGCCTCGTCGGTACCGGTGTGCCAGTTCCGGTACGCCGCGGCCCCCGCCCCGCCGAGCGCGAGCAGGCCGACGGCGACCGGCAGCACGCCCATCCCGTCCTGACTGTCTCCCTGTGGCACCGGCTCCGTGGTCGACACAGCGCCCGGGGCGGTTCCGTCTCGGTCTGTCCGTTCGGTGGTCGGGCTCTCGCCCGCCGGCGTCGCACTCTCGGTCGGCGTCGGCGTTTCGGTCGCGGTCGGTGTCTCCGTCGGGGTCGGCGTCTCGCCGGTCAGCGCGTACACGTTGTCGTCCCAGTTCCCGATATACACGGTGCCGTTCGCGACCGCTGGCGACGAGTCCGCCTGGAAGTACTGTCCGGGGTCGACCCCCGTTTCGAAGGACCACTGTTCGGTGCCGGTCTCCCCGTCCAGCGCGTACGCGGTACGCCCGCTACAGGCGACGTAGACTGTGCCGTTCGCCACCACCGGCGACCCCGGCACCTCGTCTCCTGTGGTAAACGACCACCGTTCGGCGCCGTTCTCCGCGTCCAGCGCATACACGGTGCGGTCACCCTCGTAATCGTCGTTGCTGATATAGACGATGCCGTTCGCTACCGCCGGCGACGAGTCGAGACTCCCCGCTATCTCGGCGGCCCACTGCTCGGTTCCATCCCCTGCATCCAGGGCGTACACGGTGTTTTCGTTCCGATAATAATCCTTTGTGACGTAGACGGTGCCATCGGCAACTGTCGGGGACGAATGCCCCACATCAATCATGTCGTGGGTCCACCGCTCGGTCCCGCTCTGTGCAGCTATGGCATACACGGTGTTGTCGGTACTACCGATGTAGACCGTGTCATTCGTTACTGCCGGTGACGAGCGAACCGCCCTGCCGGTCTCGAAGGACCACTGTTCAGTGCCATCGTCCGCGTCCAGCGCGTAGACGTTGTAGTCGTCACTTCCGATATAGACCGTCCCGTCAACAACTGCCGGCGACGAGGCGACGCTGTCGCCCGTCTCGAACGCCCACTGCTCGGTGCTATCGCCCGCGTCTAGCGCGTAGACGTTGCCGTCGTCACTTCCGACGTAGACCGTCCCGTCTGCGACCGCCGGCGACGAACGCACTGCGTTGCCTGTCTCGAACGCCCACTGCTCGGCACCGTCCTCCGCGGTTAGTGCGTACACGCACCCGTCGCTGTAACTCAACTCATAGCTTCCGACGTAGATAGTGCCGTTCACCACCGCCGGCGACGACGTGTTCCTCCAGTCTGTCTGGAACGACCACCGTTCTCCGATATCGCCCACCGGACCAGTGTTGGCCGGTGCGTGGCCCGTGTTCGCCGCGTCGTAGCTGAACTGGGACCATCGTTCGCCAGCCTGTTGGGCCCCGACACTGCTGGATTCCTGGGTGAGCAGTCCGCCCGCCGCGAGTGTTCCGCCCGTCGATAGCAGGAAGCGTCGCCGAGTTACTTCCTGCTGTGTCATTACCCGGTACAGTGCAGGATACCTCAAAACAGTTGCTACGTCTGTGCCGTCTGTGGTCCGTTCACGTCTCCGATAGTCGGCGCTATCGTGATATACCGACGGGGAACGAGCGAAGCCCCGGCTTCGCGAGCCGCGAGAGACGCAGTCTCTCGGTGATTGAACCTGATGGCGAGACTCACTACGCTCGTCTCGCGTGGTTCAATTCCCTCAGTTCCGCAGACACGGCTCTCACGTCCGTTCGAGCCGAGAGATGCGCCGTCCGGGAATTGAACCCGGGCTCTAGCCTTGGGAAGGCTATGTCCTACCACTGGACCAACGGCGCGCTTCGTTCACTCCGTTCACTCGCGCCCCGAGGCTCGCAAACACTTCGTGTTTGCTCACCAACGGCCTCGTTGCACTCGATACGTCACACGGCGGCGCACTTGAACGTAGCGTTTCGGGACTTGTGGACACGATGCCCGAAACCGCCCCTTCGGCTGGACGCGCGTCCGAAAATACCGCACCGATAGATGGCTATTTGTCGCGTGCGGCCCACGATTCCGTATGGCCGACGCCGAAACCGTCATGCGGGCGACGGACCCGCTCGACCTCACCTTCTCGGAGGCCGAACTCGAGGCGCACCGCGAGCACATCACCGCGTTCATCGAGGGGCAACTCGACGCGGCGGGGGTCGACCGCGCGGTAATCGGGCTGTCGGGCGGCATCGACAGCACGCTCGTCTCCCATCTGGCCGTGGAGGCGCTGGGTCGGAACGCCGTCCACGGGCTGGTGATGCCAAGCGAGGTCAACGCCGCGGACAACATGAGCGACGCCGAGCGGGTCGCCAACGACCTGCTGGGTATCGACTACGACGTCATCGAGATAAACCCGCTCGTGGACGCGTTCCTCGACGCCTACCCCGAGGCCGAGGGCGACCAGCTCGCCGTCGGGAACCTCCGGGTGCGCTGTCGCGCCGTCCTCAACTATCTCGTGGGCAACCACGAGGACGCCCTCGTCCTGGGCACCGGCAACCGCAGCGAGGCGCAAGTGGGGTACTACACGAAGTACGGCGACGGCGCCGTCGACTGTCACCCCATCGCGACACTGTACAAACAGCAGGTCCGCCAGCTCGCGAAACACGTCGGCGTCCCCGACGACCTCGCCGAGAAGACAGCCAGCGCCGAGATGTGGGCCGGTCAGACCGACGCCGCGGAGATGGGGATGACCTACGACACGCTCGACTCCATCCTCGCGCTACACGTCGACGGCGGCGTCCCCAAGGACGCCACCGCCGACCACATCGGCGTCCCGCCCAGCGTCGTCGACCAGGTCCGGGAGATGCACGAGACCAGCGCGCACAAGCGCGCGATGCCGCCCGGACCCGACCCGCTGTACTGAGCTGTAGTTGATGGATTTAGCCGTGCGAATATTGCTGTTGCCGGCCAGCAAGTCCCGCTAGCAGGGGTCGGTAACACTGCTGCGAACAGCCAGAAAGCCCCCGCGCTCTGGACTCCCACGACTCGTTGCGCTCCTCAGTCACTTCGCTCCTTGCGGTGCTTACGTCGTCGGGGTTCGTCCAGAACGCGGCCCCTTTCAGCCCCACCCGGCACTGTCTGACCAGCTGGCGCGGGTGGGACTGAAAGGGGCGACTGGCTCCGGGAAGACGGCTGACGCAAGCACTGGAGAGAACGTAGTGAACGAAGGGCGCAGCGAAGCCCTCGACCGGAGCCAGTCGGGGCTTTCTGGCTGTTCACAGTGTATATTGCTAGCGGGACATTCTGACTCTCGAACCAAATGAGTCCGATATCGCTACTCACTCCTGCTAACGCCACCGCACTTTATCTGGCAGCCGCTCGACGCTCCGGTATGTCACACCGCGCGAACTACGCTCGCTGTTCGTTCCAGCAACACCTCGGCCCGTCGGCGGACTCGCTGGACGTGTCGTGGGCCGAGTTCTCGGGGAACCGGACCGACCAGGTGTCGTTCCGGGTGCCGACGGACGCACCGGTCGAACCGTACGTCGAGATGCAGGTGTACGACGTGAGCGAGTTCACCCACGAAATCCGGGTCAACGGCACCGAGCTGACGGGCTTTGACATCGCGCCCGGCGAAGGGTGGCAGTACTGGATGGACACTATCGCCGACACGCAACTCCACCAGGGCGAAAACACCATCCAGTTCCGGCGGGACCGGGACACCGACGACGCGTTCGTCGTCGGGACAGCCGTCGTCCACTGGAAGGAACCGGTCGACTAGTATTTAAAACACCGCTACAGTTTCGGACTCTATGTGACAGACACTCACACGATACGGTGCTCTTCCGACCGCAGTGGTGTGGTTTCGACGGCGTAATACGGTGGCCTCCGAGCCGCGTCCGTCGGCCGCCATCCCATACTTTTATATAGAACCACAGACAATCAATCGGTTGATTATGAGCCAGCGACAGATGCAGGGCCAGCCGATGATCATCCTGGGAGAGGACTCCCAGCGGATGAAAGACAAGTCTGCACAGGAACACAACATCTCGGCCGCCCGGGCGGTCGCCGAGTCCGTTCGCTCGACACTCGGGCCCAAGGGGATGGACAAGATGCTCGTCTCCTCGATGGGCGACGTAACCGTCACGAACGACGGCGTGACCATCCTCCAGGAGATGGACATCGACAACCCGACGGCCTCGATGATCGTCGAGGTCGCAGAGACCCAGGAGGACGAGGCCGGTGACGGCACCACCTCCGCCGTCGCCATCGCCGGGGAACTCCTGAAAAACGCCGAGGACCTGCTGGACCAGGACATCCACCCGACGGCCATCATCAAGGGGTTCAACCTGGCCGCGACCGAAGCGAAGGCCGCCATCGAGGACATCTCGACCGAGGTCGACCCTGACGACGAGGAACTGCTCCAGAAGGTCGCCGAGACCTCGATGACCGGCAAGGGCGCCGAGCTCAACAAGGAGCTGCTCGCTCAGATTATCGTCGACGCGGTCAACGCCGTCACCGTCGAGACCGAGGACGGCGAGCACGTCGTCGACCTCGAGTACCTCAACATCGAGACCCAGACCGGCAGCGCCGCCGGCGAGTCCGAACTGCTCGAGGGCGCCGTCATCGACAAGGACCCCGTCCACGAGGAGATGCCGACCGCGGTCGACGACGCCGACGTCATGCTGATGGACACCGCCATCGAACTGGAGGAGACCGAGGTCGACGCCCAGCTCTCCGTCGACGACCCGAGCCAGCTCCAGAACTTCCTCGACAAGGAAGAACAGCAGCTCAAGGACCTGGTCGAGAAGGTCGAGGCCACCGGCGCCGACGTCCTGTTCTGCCAGAAGAACATCGACGACATGGCCCAGCACTACCTCGCCCAGAAGGGCATCCTCGCCGTCAAGCGGGCCAAGAAGTCCGACATCGAGTTCCTGAAGGAGGTCCTGGGCGCCAACGTCGTCTCGGACCTCGACTCCGCGAGCGAGGACGACCTCGGCCACGGCTCGGTCTCGCGTGACGAGGCCGAGGGCCTGTTCTACGTCGAGGGCAGCGGCGACGAGGCCCACGGCGTCACCCTCCTCCTGCGTGGCTCGACCGACCACGTCGTCGACGAGCTCGAACGCGGCGTCCAGGACGCGCTGGACGTCGTCGCCGCCACGGTCACCCAGGGCCAGGTCCTGGGCGGCGGCGGTGCCCCCGAGGTCGAGGTCGCCGCCCGCCTGCGTGACTATGCCGACGGCGTCGAGGGCCGCGAACAGCTCGCCGTCGAGGCCTTCGCCGACGCGCTCGAAATCATCCCGCGCACGCTCGCGAACAACGCCGGGCTGGACTCCATCGACACGCTGGTCGACCTGCGCGCCGCCCACGAGGACGGCGAGGTCAGCGCCGGTCTGAACGTCTTCACCGGCGACGTCGAGGACACCCTCGAAACCGGCGTCGTCGAGCCGTCCCACGCCAAGCGCCAGGCCATCTCGTCGGCTGCCGAGGCCGCGAACCTCGTGCTCAAGATCGACGACATCATCGCCGCGGGCGACCTCTCCACCTCGGGCGACGGGGAAGAGGGCGGCCCCGGCGGCGCGCCCGGTGGCGCCCCCGGCGGTATGGGCGGCGGCATGGGCGGTATGATGTAAGACCACTTTTTGCAACTCCTTCGGGCGCTTCGCGCCCTCAGTCGTGCAAAAACGTGGGGAAAAATCGCGGCGTCGCCTCCTGTCGCGCGGCAAAGCCGCGCGGTAGTCGGCTCGCCGCGGGAGAACCGGCGCGCTGCGCGCGCCGGATGCTTTCCGCAGTGTATTTCATCGACCGCTGATCGTCGATGGCGTGTACAGACGGATAGTTAAGTATCAGCACGGTCCACGTCCTCCCATGCAGACGCTGTTGCTCGGTCCCGACGACGTGGTCGAGTGCGCCGACCTTCCGTCGGTCATCGACGCCGTCGAGGCGGCCTTCGCTGCGGACGCCCGGGGCGACACCATCATGCCGGCGAAATCCTACATCGACCTCCCCGAGTACAACGGCGATTTCCGGTCGATGCCGGCGTACGTCCACGTCGGCGACTGGGACGCCGCGGCGGTGAAGTGGGTCAACGTCCATCCCGACAACCCGGCGGACCACGACCTCCCCACCGTCCTGGGGACGCTCATCTACTCCGACCCCGAGACTGCCTTCCCGCTCGCGGTGATGGACGGGACCAACCTGACTCGCCTCAGGACGGGCGCCGCGGCCGCCGTCGCCACCGACCACCTCGCCCGTTCCGACGCCGATTCGCTCGGCCTCGTGGGGGCGGGCGTCCAGGCCGCGACGCAACTGGAGGCCATCGCCGCCGTTCGGGACATCGAACGGGTCGTCGTCGCCGACCGCAACGACGAGAAACAGCAGGCGTTCGTCACCCAGTTCGCTGACCGCTTCGACGCCCGCGCGGGCTCTCTCGCCGACGCCGCCGAGTGTGACGTGCTCTCGACGATTACGCCCGTCGAGTCGCCCATCGTCGAGCGCGAGTGGCTCGGCGAGTACACCCACGTCAACGCCATCGGCGCCGACGCCGAAGGCAAGCACGAACACGACGACCGGACCTTACTCGACGCCAAACTCGTCATCGACGACTACGAGCAGTGTACCCACTCGGGGGAAATCAACGTCCCCTGGCACGAGGGGGTCCTCTCGGACGACGACATCTACGGGGAACTCGGACGTATCGTCGCTGGTGAGCTTCCGGGCCGCGAGCCCGGCGACGGCATCACCGTCTTCGACTCGACCGGGCTGGCGATTCAGGACGTGGCTGCGGCCCACGTCGCCTACGAGAACGCGCGAGCGGTGGGCGAGGGCAGTGATTTCACGCTTGTCGGGACCTAGGACTGCCCCAGCGCGTCCTGGGCCTTCGCGATGAGCCAGATGACCGCGATGATGGGGATGAGCGGCGTGAGGATGACCACCAGTCCGATGAATATCGCCCAGCCGATGACGTCCATGCTCTCGTCGGGGTGGGTTCTGGAAGGGGGCGTCACTGTCCGGAGCGGTTCGGGGAGCGCCGAGCCGTTCGATTCGTCGCTGTCACTCATACTCGATGATACGTTCGCTGCGGATATAAGCCTCTGCCCGCTCGGGCTCGTCGCAGTCGCCGTCTCCAGCGACCCTGCCCCGTGAAGGGAAAGCTATAGCAACGTCGGTGTCCGACCCACTATCATGACTACGACTGGTGAGGAGCGCGAGCGGGCCTTCGACCACGGCGAGGTCGAGCCCCGCTGGCAGTCGGCCTGGGACGAGGCCGACGTGTTCCGCATCGACGACGACGCCACCGACCCCGAGTACGTGCTGGCGATGTTCCCCTACACCTCGGGCCAGTTGCACATGGGCCACGTCCGCAACTACACTATCACGGACGCCTACGCCCGCTTCGAGCGGATGCGCGGGGAGGACGTGTTGCACCCGATGGGATGGGACTCCTTCGGCCTGCCCGCCGAGAACGCCGCCGAGGAGCGCGATACGAACCCGCGGGACTGGACGATGAACTGTATCGACCAGATGCGCGACCAGTTCGTCGAGATGGGCTTTGGCTACGACTGGGAGCGCGAAATCGCGACCTGCGAACCGGAGTACTACCAGTGGAACCAGTGGCTCTTCAAGCAGTTCCGCGAGGCCGGCCTGGTCGAACGGCAGGCGGCGGAGCTGAACTGGTGTCCCTCCTGTGAGACCGTGCTGGCCGACGAGCAGGTCGAGGGCGAGGCCGAACTCTGCTGGCGCTGTGACACGCCCATCGAGCACCGCGAGATGGACCAGTGGTTCCTGACCATCACGGACTACGCCGAGGAACTGCTGGCGGCACTGGACGACCTGGACGGCTGGCCCAACAACGTCCGGGAGATGCAGCGCAACTGGATAGGCCGGCAGGAGGGCGCCAGCGTCGCCTTCGAGGTGGGCGAGTACGGCGACGTGGACATCTTCACCACCCGGCTGGACACCATCTACGGCGCGACCTACTTCTCGCTGGCGCCGGGCCACCCCGTGGCCCAGGAAATCGCCGAGGACAACGACGAGGTCGCCGAGTACGTCGAGATGGCCGAGGGGGCCGACGAGGACGACCTGGACGTGACTTCGGGCGTCTTTACCGGCGAGTACGCGACCAACCCCGCCACGGGCGAGGAGATTCCGGTGTACGTCGCCGACTACGTCCTGACCGACGTGGGGACCGGCGCGCTGTACGCCGTGCCGGCCCACGACGACCGGGACCACGAGTTCGCCACGCACCACGACATCGACATCACGCAGGTCGTCGAACCCGCTCCCGAGGCCGATGTCGACCCCGAAGACGTGAACGTGCAAGAGGCGGCCTACACCGAGGACGGCCTGCTGGTCGGCAGCGGCGAGTTCGACGGGCTGACGAGCGAGGAAGCCCGCGACCGCTTCGTCGACGAGTTCGACGGCGAACACCGCACCGAGTACAACCTGCGGGACTGGGGCATCTCCCGCCAGCGCTACTGGGGGACGCCCATCCCGATGATTCGCTGCGAGGACTGTGGCTACGTTCCGGTCCCGGACGAGGAGCTCCCCGTCGAACTGCCGGAGTTCGTCCACACGACGGGGAACCCGCTGGACGCCGCCGAGGAGTGGAAACACGTCGACTGCCCCGACTGCGGGGCCGACGCCGTCCGGGAGACCGACACGATGGACACCTTCGTCGACTCCTCGTGGTACTTCCTGCGCTACGTCTCGCCCGACCTGGATTCGGCCCCCTTCGACACCGAGCGGGCCAGCGACTGGATGCCCGTCGACCGCTACGTCGGTGGCATCGAACACGCCGTGATGCACCTGCTGTACGCCCGCTTCTTCACGAAGGTGTTAGACGACGTCGACCTGCTTTCGGGGGTCCGGGAACCGTTCATGAACCTCACCAACCAGGGGATGGTGCTGGGCGAGGACGGCAACAAGATGTCAAAGAGCCGCGGCAACGGCGTCTCGCCACAGCGCATCATCGACGAGTACGGCGCCGACACCGCCCGCCTGTTCATCATGGAGGCCGCCCAGCCCGAGAAGGAGTTCGCCTGGAGCCCCGAGGGCGTCCAGTCCTCCCATAGCTTCCTGCAGAACGTCTACCGGCTGGTCGGCGAGTTCGCGGACGGCGAAATCGCGTTCGGCTCCGACGGCGACATCGCCGACTACGTCGCCCGCGAAATCGACGCCACCGCCGCTCGCGCCACCGAGGAGTACGAGCGCTTCCGCTTCAACCACGCCCTGCAGGCGGTGCGCGAACTGGTCTCCCTGCTGCGACGGTACCGGGAGGCCACCGACCCCGACCGGGACACCGTCGAGCGCGGGCTGGTGACCGCCGCGAAACTGCTGGCCCCCGTCGCGCCCCACGTCGGCGAGGAGCTGTGGGAACAGCTGGACGGCGAGGGACTCGTCGCCGAGGCCGACTGGCCCGCCGCCGAGGCGCCCGCGGACTACGCCATCGAGCGCCGCCTCGTCGAGAACACCCGCGAGGACGCCCGCGACATCGTCGACACCGTCGGCATCGCGGACCCAGAGACGATCACGCTCGTCGTCGCGCCCGAATGGAAACACGACGTCGTCTCGATAGCCCGCGAGGCCGACAACGTCGTTCCCGCCGTGATGCAAAACGAGGACCTGCAACGGTACGGCGAGGCCGCCGCCGACTTCGCGAAGAGCCTGGCGGGCCGAGCCAACATCGACGAACACCTGCCCCCGGAGCGGGAACTGGCCGCGCTGGAACGCGCGGCGTGGCTCGTAGAGCGGGAGTTCGGCGCCGACGTGGTCGTCCAGTCGGCCGACGACGCCGAGGACAGCCTCGCGTCGAAGGCCGAACCCGGTCGCCCGGCCATCGATATCGCGGAGTAGGCCGAACGGCGTCTACTCGGGGTTCAGCAACCCGGTCTCGCCGAGGTCACGGAGCACGTCTTTCGCGTGGCCGCTCGGCCGGACGCCCTCGTACAGCCCGACGACCGTGTTGTGTGCGATGACGAACGTCGTCCGGCGGGCGTGGCCGTCCGCGAGTTCGACGCCGAACGCCTCGGCGACGTTCCCGTCGGGGTCGGAAAGCAGGTCGAAGGAGAGCCCCTCGCTCTCGGCGAACTCGCGGTGGCTCTCGACGCCGTCGGTGGAGACGCCGTACACCGAGACGCCGTAGTTCTCGTAGCGGTCGGCCTCGTCCTCGAACTCCCTGGCCTCGGTGGTACAGCCCGGCGTGTCGTCTCTGGGGTAGAAGTAAAGCACCGTCGGCGTCGCGAAGTCGGGCCGGACTACGTCGCCGTGCTGGTTCTTGGCCACGACGTCGGGGACCGACACACCCGGTTCGAGCGCCATCTCAGTTCACCGGGATGGAGGTGCCGTCCTCGTCGTCGGTGGCCTTCGGCAGCGTGACCGTGAGCACGCCGTCGTCGTAGTCGGCGGTCGTCCCGCTCTCGGCGACGGGTTCCGGCAGACTGACCGACCGGGACAGGGACTCCTGCCGGCGCTCGCGCTGGACGTAGCGGCCGTCGTCCGTCTCGCGCTCCTCGCTGTGGTCGGCGCTGATTGTCAGGGTCCGCCCCTCTGCCAGTTGGACGTCGATGTCGTCGCTGTCGTAGCCCGGGAGGTCGGCCCGGACGACGAAGCTGTCGCCCTCGTCTACGACGTCGGTCGGGACGGTCCCGGCGGCGACGCCGAACTGGTCGCCCAGCACGTCGAGGGCGCGCTCTAGCTCCGACAGTGGGTCGCGGTCGCTCATGGACGGGGCTACACGCCCCCGGAACTTAAGGCCTGTACGCTCCGGCGGTGTCTCCCCCGGCGAAAGACTATTGTCAATGTACTAACAATAATTGCCATGGCACACGGTACCGTCTCTCTCGCAGTTCGCCCGCTCACCGCATGTCACCATCCCCGCCCGTCGGCGTCGGGGGCGTTCGAGAACGGCGCCCCGAGTCGACGCGAGACGGGTAGACGGCGGCAGCCCGCGCTGGAGGAACGGGTCGATGTCAACGGGTGACGACGACGTCCTCGGGGAGACGTCGGAGGGGCTCCAGGTCGAACTGTTCCATCCGGACACCGACCGGGAGACGGGCGACGCGAACGTCCAGGCCTTCGGCATCGACGTCCATTCGCGGGTGTTCCCGCTCTCCTGTCTGTTCATCGCGCTCTTCATCGCGGGCACGCTGGCCTTCCGCTCGCAGGCCGCGGGGATGTTCAGCGCGATTCAGACCGGGATTTCCGCCGTCGCCGGCTGGTTCTACATCCTCTCGGTGAACGTCTTCATCGTCGTCGTCCTGTACTTCGCGCTCGGCAAGTTCGGCTCGATTCGAATCGGGGGCGTCGAGGCGGAGAAGGACTTCTCGGACTTCTCCTGGGTCGCGATGCTGTTCAGCGCGGGCATGGGTATCGGACTGATGTTCTTCAGCGTGGCCGAACCGATATTCCACTTCGGTGCCGTGCCGCCCTTCTACCACGACGTACAGAGCGGGGGCGCCGCGGCCCGCGGGGCCGCGATGGCGACCACGTTCTTCCACTGGGGAATCCACCCGTGGGCGATTTACGCGCTCGTCGGTCTCGGCCTGGCCTTCTTCTCGTTCAATCGCGGCCTGCCGCTCACGTTCCGCTCGATATTCTGGCCCCTGCTGGGCGAGCGCATCTACGGCTGGCCGGGCCACGTCATCGACATCCTCTCGGTCATCGCGACGCTGTTTGGCCTCTCGACGTCGCTCGGCATCGGCGTCCAGCAGATAAACGCCGGCCTCACGGCGCTCTCCGGGCAGTTCCTCCCGACGACCATCCCGCAGGCGGTGTGGATTCAGGTGGTCCTCATCGGTATCATCACGGCCATCGCGACGCTGTCGGTGGCGGCCGGGCTCGACGGCGGCGTGCGGCGGCTCAGCGAGTTCAACGTCTATCTCATGGTGACGCTGCTGGGCGCGATGCTCGTCGTCGGCCCGACGCTGTACGTCCTCGCGAACTTCGTCACGAGCCTCGGTACCTACATCAACGTCCTCCCGGAACTGGCGTTCTGGAGCCAGACCGGCGGCGGGACGACCTGGCAGAGCGGCTGGACTATCTTCTACTGGGGCTGGTGGATATCCTGGTCGCCGTTCGTCGGGATGTTCATCGCTCGCATCTCGAAGGGCAGGACCGTTCGGGAGTTCGTCCTCGGCGTCCTCATCGTGCCGACGCTGTTTTCGTTCTTCTGGATGTCCACGTTCGGCGGGTCCGCGCTGTTCGTCGAACTGGAGACGGGCGGCTCGCTCGTCGCCGCGGTGAACGCCGACGTCGCGACCGCCATCTACGAGATGTTCTCGTACTTCCCGCTGGCGGTCCCCCTCTCGGCGCTGACAGTCGTCCTCGTGGTCACCTTCTTCGTCACCTCCTCGGACTCGGGCTCGCTCGTCATCGACCACCTGACCTCCGGGGGGAAACACGACGTGCCGGCCGCCCAGCGCATCTTCTGGGCGGTCATCGAGGGCGTCATCGCCGCCGTCCTGCTCATCGGCGGGGGGCTAGAGGCGCTCCAGACCGCCTCCATCACCGCCGGGCTCCCCTTCACGTTCGTCCTGCTGTTGATGTGCTACACGGTCTACGTGGGGCTGGGCAACGAACGTCGCATCATGGCGTCCGAGGAGTTCGCGGAGTGGATGGAACGGCTCGAGGAACGCGGCTCCGTCCAGGTTCAGGACGACGGCGTCGTCGTCACCGACGACGGCGACCCCGCTCCCGGCGACGACTGACGGTCTAGTCGATGACGGTCTCGGTGTCGTACGAGCCGAGGTGGCGGACCCAGCCGTTCTCGGCCAGTTCCTCGATGTCCGCCAGGGCCTTCTGGGCTCGCTCCTCGTAGAGGCCGGCGGCCGCGTCGATGTGGAAGACGTAGTCGCCCAGTCGCTCGCCGCTCGGGCGGGACTCGATGCGGGTGAGGTTGATGTCGCGGTCGGCAAAGGCCTCCAGTAGCTCCAGCAGGAGGCCGGGGTAGTCGGCGTTCGGGTAGATGATAAAGGAGGTCTTCCCGCCGGCCGCGGCGCGCTCGCTCGCGGGCGCGACGGCGACGAAGCGGGTCGCGTTCGATGACTGGTCCTGGATGTCCTCGGCGAGCAACTGCAGGCCGTCACCGGCGTTGTCCGGGTGGCCGATGGCGGCCACGTCGGGGTCCTCGCGGGCGCGCTCGACGCCGCGGGCGGTGGAGGCGACGGCCTCGACGTCGACGCCGGGGTACTGTTCCTCCAGCCACCCGCGACACTGGGCCAGCGCCTGGGCGTGGCTGGCGACGAGCGAGAAGCGCTCGTCCTGGGCCAGCAGGGCGTGACGGATGGGGGTGATTATCTCGCGGACGACGGCCACGTCGTAGTCGGTGAAGGCGTCCAGCGACTCCGTGACCGACCCCTCGATGCTGTTCTCGACGGGGACGACGCCGCGGTCGGCCTCGCCGTCGGCGACGGCCTCGACGATGGCGGTCATCGACTCGGCAAACTCGATGTCGCCGTCGTCGGCCACGGCGCGGGCGGCCCGGTGGGAGTACGTTCCCGAGGGCCCGAGCGTGATAGTCGTCATGTGGGGCTGCTACTCCGTAGCGCGATAAAAGGCCGGTGGTCGTCAGGTCAGCGTCGCCAGTTCCTCGTCGGTCAGGTCGATGTCGGCGGCGGCGACGTTCTGTTCGAGGTGGTCGATGCTCGCCGTGCCGGGAATCGGCAGCGTCACCTCGGAGGACTGCAGCAGCCACGCCAGCGCAATCTGGTGGGGCGTGGCGTCGTGGCGCTCGGCGATGTCGTCGATACCCGCGACGCCGTCGAGGTCTCCGGCCGCCAACGGGAACCACGGGATGAAGCCGATGCCGTAGTCCTCGCAGGCCTCGAGCACGTCCTGTGCGTCGCGGTTCGCGATGTTGTACTGGTTCTGGACCGTCGCTACCTCGACGATGTCGCGGGCCCGGTCTAGCTGGTCGACGCTGACGTTCGAGAGGCCGACGTGCCGGACGAGGCCGGCGTCTTTTAGCTCCGCCAGCGCGTGGACGGAGTCCTCGAAGGGGGTGTCGGGGTCCGGCCGATGGTACTGGTAGAGGTCGATGGTGTCGACGCCCAGTCGGTCCCGCGAGCAGAGATACGCGTTGCGCAGGTAGTCGGGGTCGCCGTGGGGGAGCCAGTCGGCGTCGGTGTTGCGCAGCAGGCCCCCCTTGGTCGCGACCACGAGGTCCTCTCGCTCGGCGTCGAGCGTCTCGCCGACGAGCCGCTCTGAGACGCCGGGGCCGTAGGAGTCGGCCGTGTCGACGAAGTCCACGCCCAACTCGACGGCCCGTCGGAGCACGTCGCGGGCGTTCTCGACGTCGTCGGGCTCGCCGATGATTCCCTCGCCGGTGATGCGCATCGCGCCGAAGCCGAGTCGGTTGACCGTCAGGTCGCCGCCGATGTCGAAGGTATCGCTGGCCATCGCTCCGGCGTACGTGCCACGGCCTCAAATGCGGCCGGGTCGGGGCGACTCAGTTCCGGCGGCGGACCTGTGAGAGCCGGACCGAGAGGTACCCGCCCGCGTAGAAGACGACGACGCTGGCGACGAACGCCACCAGCGAGACGGCGACGACCGGCAGCCCGAGGCCGGAGGCCACGAACGGGTTGGCCCCTGCGGTCCCGACGTAGCTGTCGACGGCCGCGCCGCCGCCCAGCCCCACCGCGAAGACACACACCGTCAGCAGGATGGCCAGCCCGCCGGTGCCCAGGCCGACGTAGCGGGCGAAGTCCTCGATGTCGAGTACCGTGTGGGCCTGGGACTCGGTCAGCGGCCCCTGCCGGACGCGGTACAGCGCCGTCCCGACCAGCAGCGTCGCGCCCAGCAGTTCGAGCAGTCCGCCGAAGACGCCGAGCAGCAGGACCTTCGGGGAGGCGGCCGCGGGGTCGGTCGTGGGGAGGTAGCCGGCGACGCTCTCGGGGAACAGGCCGTACATCGGCAGCAGTGCGACGAGCAGTCCGAGCAGCGCGCTCTGGAGCATCAGCGTGCGCGGGACCGGCTGCCGGAGGAACGAGTGGCGCTGGAATCGGACTTTCTCGTACGTACTACCCGAGAGAATGGCACTCGCGATGTGGTCGTCCGCCTGGGGGTCGGTAGTCATATATGTTGCCGGTTCTGGCGGTGTTTTTTCTAGCGAGATTATAACCTTTGTGTCTGGCCCGAATCCTGCCGTCGTAGGCTCTCTCGCGTGGTATCTCGGTGGATACTATCTGGTGTGTATAGCCTCGCCGCGGGCGGCTTTGGCGGCCTCGTGGACGGCCTCCGACAGCGTCGGGTGGGTGTGGATAGTGCCGGCGACGTCTTCGAGTCGGGCACCCAGTTCGACACCCAGTCCGACTTCGGCGACGAGTTCGGACGCTTCGGGGCCGACGATTTGTGCGCCCAGCAGGAACTCCGTGTCCGCGTCGGCGACGACGCGGACGAACCCCTCGCGCTCGTTCAGCGTCAGCGCCCGGCCGTTCGCCCGCAGGGGCATCTCGCCGACGACGGGGTCGAAACCGGCCTCGCTCGCTTCCGCCTCGGTCAGTCCGACGGTGCCGATTTCGGGGTCGGTGAACACCGCCGCCGGGACGGCCTGGTGGGACAGCGCAGCCGGCTCGCCCGCCGCGACCTCGGCGGCCACTTCGCCCTCGGCCATCGCCACGTGGGCCAGCATCGGCTCGCCGGCCACGTCGCCGACGGCGAACACCCCGTCGAGGTCGGTCCGGGCCTGCTCGTCGGTCGCCAGGAAGCCGCTCTCGTCCGGTTCGAGGGCGATGTTCTCGAGCCCGAGCGTGTCGGTCACGGGTTCGCGACCGACCGCCACGAGGCACTTCTCGGCGTGGTACTCCTCGACGCCGTCGTCCTCGTCGGTCGTCGCCACGCGGATGCGGCCGTCCTCGATGTGCTCCCAGTCGCTTGCGGCCTCGCCGAAGGCGAACTCGACGCCCAGTGACTCGGCGCGCTCGCGGACCACCTCGGCGATATCGTCCTCGTAGCCCGGCAACACGTCGTCCAGCATCTCCACGACGGTGACCTCGGCGCCCAGTTTCGCGAACACCGTCGACAGCTCCATCCCGATGTAGCCCGCGCCGACAACGAGCAGTTCGTCCGGGACCGCCTCCAGGGCCAGCGCCTGACGCGAGGAGAGGATCTGCTCGCCGTCGAACGCGAAGCCCGGCACCTCGATGGGCCGGCTCCCGGTGGCGACGATGGCGTGCTCGAAGGCGATGGTCTCCGAGCCCTGCCCCTCGCCGCCGTGGGCCACCCGGACCGTCTCCGCGTCGACGAACTCCGCGGTCCCCTCGACGAGGGCGACGCCCGCCGACTTACAGAGCGACTCGACGCCACGGGTCAACCGGGTGACCACGCCGTCTTTCCACTTTGTCATCCCTTCCATGTCGACGGCCGGGTCCGCGAAGACGCCCATCGCCTCCGCCTCGCGGGCGTCGTGGGCCACGTCCGCCGCCGAGATGAACGCCTTCGACGGGATGCAGCCGTGGTTCAGACAGGTCCCGCCGTAGGCGTCCCGTTCGACCAGCGTCGTATCCAGACCCAGTTGCGCCGCCCTGATGGCGGCGACGTACCCCCCCGGACCGCCGCCGATGACCAGTACCTCCGTTCCCGTGGTGACGTCTCCAACGACCATACGGGAGTCTGGAGGGCTGCCCGGATAAATGGGCCGAGCGAGGAATTGCTGTCGGTGACTGGTCCGTGTGTCTCGCTGCAGATGCAAACAGCCAGCGAGCTTCGCTACCAACCGCAGTCAACCACACCGCTGTCAATATCCCCGCTGGAAACACTGTTGGTGTCATCACACGCTATTCCTAGCCGACAGACTGAAGCCCGCAATCCCGATACACACGTCCATGCACGTCACCGTCGAGGTGGCCGGCGAGGACACCCACGAACTCGACGTCCCCGAGGACGCCACCTACGCCGACCTGCTGGCCCCGCTGGAGCTCTCGCCCCACGCCGTGTCGGTGATGGTCGAGGACCGGACGGTGCCGACGAACCAGCCCGTCGAGTCCGACCACGTCCGCGTGGTCCGGCTCATCAAGGGCGGATAGCGCTTCCCTCGCTCCGCTGGTCACCGCGCCGTAACCGCCCGTTTTTGCCCGTCGAGCGCCTATGGGGCGTATGTCCATCGAGGCGACCGACTTCTCCTTGCCGAACGTCGGGCCGGGGCCCGACCCGCTGTCGCTGTCGGCGCTTTCGGCCGACCACGACTTCGCCCTCCTACTCTTCCAGCGGGACCACTACTGCACGAACTGCCGACAGCAGGTCCAGACCGTCGCGGGCCGCTACGAGGCGTTCGCCGAGCGGGACACGGCGGTCGTCTCCATCGTCCCCGAACCGCCCGAGAAGGTCCGCCAGTGGCAGGCGAGCTACGACCTCCCCTATCCGCTCGTGGCCGACCCCGAAGCGACGGCCGGCGACGCCTACGACCAGCCCGTTCGCTTTGGCTTTCTGGGCGAGTGGAGCGACTTCCTGGGCCGGATGCCCGAGGCGGTACTGGTCGACCTGCGCGAGTCGCCGGCAGTCGTCTGGGACTACCGGAGCAAGTCCACGTTCGACCGGCCCAGCGTCGACGACCTGCTTTCGGCCATCGACGACGCGCGCGGGGCGTAGCGATGGTCACTGTCCGCGAGTCGACGGTCCGGGACCTGCCGGACGTGATGAACGTCCTCGACGGCGCGGTCCTCCAGGCCGACGCGGCCGATGTCCGTGACCGCATCGCCGCCGACGAGGTGCTGGTGGCCGCCGCCGACGACGACCCGGAGCGCGTCCTGGGGGCGCTCGTCCTCGACGGTGACCACATCGACGCCGTCGCGGTCCGGCGACGACGGCGGGGCCAGGGCATCGGGACGACGCTGGTCGAGGCCGCCGGCGAGCGCCGAGAACGCCTGACCGCCGAATTCGACGCCGACTTGGAGCCCTTCTACGGGGGGCTGGGGTTCGAGGTGGAACCGACCGACGACGAGCGCCGCTGGCGCGGCGAGTGGTCCTGACGGTCAGTTCTGCCGGCCCGAGAGCACCTCGGGCTGGAGTTCGTACAGCGTCAGTTCGACCTCGTCGTGGGCCTCGTCGAAGATGCGGATGGGCGCGAACTGCTCGTTGACGTACTGGACGTCGTAGACCGGATGCGACCGGGGGACCCGCTCGATGGGGCCGCGAGCGATGACACTCCACCCCCGCTCCTGGGCCGCCTCGGCGGTCTCCTCGGCCTCGAAGACGACGTAGGTCGCCGTCTCGGTGGTCTCGATGTAGTCGCCCTTGCTGTTGTCGGGCGTCTCGCCGAGTCGGAAGAAGAAGGTGCCGTCCTCGTAGTGGTGGTACAGCGGGATGGCGTAGCTGTCGTCGCCGTCGGCCAGCGAGAGGACGCCGTGGCCGACGTCGCGCAACCGCGATTCGATCTCCGCTTGGGACATCGCCCGGGTGTAGGCGAATCTGACGTCGGGGTCCATACGAAACCAACGCCCGCTGACAGGTTAAGTCACCGGCTCGACCGGGTTCGCCGCTCCAGCGGGGCACCCCGACGCGGCCGCGGACTCAGACCAGCGGCTCGACCAGGTCGCGACCGGCCTCCAGCAGCTCCCCGACGCGGTCCTCGCTGCCGGCTTCGGCGTAGATACGCAGTTTCGGCTCGGTGCCGGAGGGTCGCATCAGGAGCCACGTGCCGTCTTCGAGGCGGACCTTGAACCCGTCGACGGTGTTGATGCCGTCGACGGCGACGCCGGCGACCGAGTCGGGGAGTTCGGTCTCGAGGTCGTCCAGTACCGGTTCCTTGCGGTCGTCGGGACAGGAGACGCTGATGCGGGACTGGTGAATCTCGCCGTAGGCGTCGATGAGGTCGTCGACGCGGGCGTCCAGCGATTTCTCGGACTCGGCGGCGGCGGCGACCAGTGCCAGCATCACGCCGTCCTTGTTCCGGAGGTGGTCGGTCAGCCCGAAGCCGCCAGACTCCTCGCCGCCGAAGAGGGCGTCGTGTTCGGCCATTGCCTCGGCGACCCACTTGAAGCCGACGGCGGTCTCGTGGACCTGCTGGTCGTGGGCCTCGGCTACGCGGTCGACGATGCTCGACGTCGAGACCGTCCGGACCACGTCGCCGTCGCGGGTTTCGAGCAGGTAGGCGTACATCGACGCGAGGAAGAGGTTCGGGTCGAGGAAGCCCCGCTCGGGCGTGACGATGCCGAGTCGGTCGGCGTCGCCGTCGTTGACGAAGCCGATGTCGGCGTCGCCCTCGGTCACCTCTTCGATGAGGTCGCCGACCTTCTCCGCCGTCGGTTCGGGCGAGCCGCCGCCGAACTCGGGGTCGAGGTAGTCACGCATGGCGGTCACGTCGGCGCCGGCGCGGGAAAGCAGAGCGTCGGTGACGCCGCGGCCGCTGCCGTACATCGCGTCGTAGGCCACGGAGAGTCCGTCGAGGTCGGCGTCGACGTACCCGATGGCGTGGTCGGCGTAGTCGGCGACGAGGTCGCGCTCGGTGACCTCGCCGTGTTCGTCCTCGGGGAGGCTCTCGGGGTCGGCGAGGTTGCTCTCGACCTCTTCGGTGAGGTCGGGCAGCGCCGGCGCGCCCTCGCCGGGGATGAACTTCACGCCGTTGTACTCGGGCGGGTTGTGGCTCGCGGTTATCTGGAGCGCGCCGTCGTGGCCGCCCTCCTTGGCGGTCCAGGCGACGATGGGCGTCGGTGTGTCCCGCTCCGGCAGTACCACGTCGAACCCGTTGGCACAGAACACGCGGGCCAGTTCCTCGGCGAACCCGCGCGAGGTCTCGCGGGCGTCGTAGCCGACGACGACCGAGTCGTCGTGACCGCGGTCGCGAAACGTCGTCGCGAGGGCCTGCCCGACGATTCGCACCCGTGGCTCGGTGAACACGTCCAGAGTCGCTCGCCAGCCGTCTGTACCGAAACTGATCGCCGCAGCATCGTCTTCGTCCATATCCGAAGTGTCTCAGGGACCCATGAAAAAGGCTACCCCCTCGCTCAGGGGTCGAACGCGGCTGCAGCGTCCGAGTCTTCGACGAGCCGCTCTTTCGCCGCTCGCGATAGCTGCTTTATCTCGTACTCCCGGGACATCGCCGCGGACTTCGAGTCGAACCGCTCGACGTGGACGAGTTCGACGGGCGTCCGGCCGCGCGTGTACTTCGCGCCCTCGCCCTCGTCGTGTTCACGCACCCGTCGCTCCACGTCGGTCGTATAGCCGGTGTAAAAGCTGCCGTCACTACACCGCAGTACGTAGGCGTAGTGGACAGGGCTCCGCGTGGTGGTCATCGCACGATGCGGGCGGCCCAGTGGGCCTCGTACGGCTGGTTGTAGCTGTCTCCCGGCGAGACCGGTACGAGACTACAACCATCCGTATCACGCCTGATGGGCGCGCTCTTTCGACACCTCGGCGATGCCAGCGTTCGCCGAGCAGTTCGGGCAGGCCCTGATGTGTCCGTACTCGTCCGCGAACACACGGGCGAACTGGTCTGATACGTGCGCGCCGCAGTGATTACATTCGGGCATCGTGTCAGTCGGCGACACCACCGCCGACATACAAACAGAGGTGTTCTAGTCCTATATTCGTTTACCCAAATGGTTTGGTATCCTCCGGCGCTGACAGTTCTCGGGGGCCAGCGGTTAGCGTCCATCGTCCCCTCGTGCGGCCGCCACCCGGCGAGCGATGAGCCCCGCCTGGGTGCCCGCGGTAAAGCCCGCGTCGACGTTGACGACCGACAGCGCCGTACAGGACTGGAGCATCCCCGAGAGGGCCGCCTCCCCCTCGCCGCCGTGGCCGTACCCCGTCGAGACCGGCAGGCCGACGACGGGCGTGTCGACGAGCCCGGCGACCACGGTTGGCAGGGCGCCCTCCCGCCCGGCGGCGACGACCAGGACGTCCTGCCCGCGCAGGCGGTCCACGGCGTCGACCGTCCGGGCGAGGCTGGCGACGCCCACGTCGTCGATTCTGGTCACGTCGGCGCCCATCTCGCTGGCCACCATGGCCGCCTCGCCCGCGGGGACGGCGTCCGAGGTCCCGGCGGTGACGATACCGACGCCGGCCTCGATAGCGGGTCGCTCGAAATCCGGCGCAGTGGCCACGAGCCACCGCGAGCGTTCGTCCCACCGGACGGTGGCCCGGGGCGCCGTCTCCGCCAGTCGCCGTCGGACGGTCCCCGCGTCGTCGGGGTCGATGCGGGTGACGATGGCCCGTCCCGTAGTCCCGACGGCCGTCGTCGCCAGGTCGGCTATCTCCCCGGCCGTCTTGCCGCTGCCCAGCACCGCCTCGGGGACGCCCGAGCGGGCCTCTCGTGTGGCGTCGAAACGTCCGGCGCCGGTCGTGGCGTAGCCGGCCAGTTCCGACTCGGCCTCGGCGGGGGTGAGTTCGCCCGCCGCGACGGCCTCCAGTATCTCGCGCATACCCCCTCTCCGGGGGCCGGCTACTCCTATCCGTCGGTCTGGTGCCGACAGCGCGCGCGAGACGCCGGGATAGGGGCCGTCGCTCCTCCCATATCAACTATTTGGCCGCCCCCCTCGCGGAAGGGGTCAAATTGGCCTTATTTATATGGGTGGTGTTGCGCGAAAGCGTCTCAAACCCCCGTCAGACCCGGCGAGAGCGACCCAGATGGGGAAAGTATATAAGCGGCCCCTTCGGACGGAGGTACTGTATGGCAGACCTAATCGTCAAAGCCGCCGTGAAGGAAGAGCTCGATGACATGAACGTTGCGTCGGACTTCTACGATGCCCTCGACGCCGAGGTCGAGGAGCTCCTCGCCGACGCCGCTCGCCGAGCTGACGCGAACGACCGAAAGACAGTCCAGCCGCGAGACCTGTAAGGTCGTTTCCACCCGGTATTCTTTCGGTAGCGCCCGATAGCGACGGCGTCGTTCGTCGAGAGCGACGCGCCACCGTTCCCCGCGTGGTCGCGGCTCGCTACCGCTCTGTGGTTCGCTACGCTCACCGCATCGCCTCGAGGTCACTCACTTTCGTGACCTCGCTACAGCTCTCGGACCGTCACGCCGTCTTCGCCGCCGACGTGGACCGCGTCTGCCAGCCCGACGAACAGCCCGTGTTCGACGACGCCCGGCAGGCCCGCCAGTTCCGAGCCCAGCGCCCCCGGCGCCTCGATAGGGCCGAACTCGCAGTCCAGCACGAGGTTCCCGTTGTCGGTGACGACGGGGCCGTCCTTGCGCTCGGCCTGCCGGAGCGTCGGCTCGCCGCCCAGGTCGCGGACGCTCGCCGCCACCGTCGTCCGGGCCGCCGAAAGCACCTCGACGGGCACCGGATGCGAGAGCACGTCGGCGGTCTTCGTCGGGTCCGCGACGACGAGGAAGCGGTCGGCGCTCGCGTCGACGACCTTCTCGCGGGCGTGGGCCGCCCCGCCGCCCTTTATCAGGTCGCCGTCGGCTACCTCGTCGGCTCCGTCGATGGCCAGGTCGACCGACACCTCGTCCAGGTCCGAGAGCGGGATACCGACCTCGCGGGCCAGTTCACGCGACTGGAAGGAGGTGGGAACGCCAACGACGTCGATGCCGGCGTCGACCTGCCCACCGATTGCCCTGATGGCGTGGGCCGTCGTACTGCCGGTGCCCAGCCCGACGACCATCCCGTCTTCGACCGCCTCGGCCGCCGATTCGCCGGCCGCCCGTTTCGCCGCGTCGGAGCCGCCCTGTTTCATGTGCTGACTCTCTGGGGACGCGGACAAAACGTTTGTTCTCCCGACCGGAACGGACGATATGGACTGCACCTACTGTGGCTGTGCCGTCGAGGCCCACGACCCGGTGTACCTCTCGACGACACCGGACGGCGACCCGGCCAGTCAGTTCTGCAACTACGGCTGTCTGGCGGCCCACGTCGACGCCGCCGACCTGGCGACCGGCACGGCCTGTAACTGGTCGCCGGCCGAGTGAGCGGTAGCCTTTTTTCCGCTGGCTGCGCGGTCGGCGTATGACACTCTTTGGAACGAGCGGAATCAGGGGACCGGTCGGCGAGACGGTCACGGCCGAGTTGGCGCTGTCGCTGGGTCGTGCGCTGGGCGTCGAGTCGGACCGCGTCGTCGTCGGTCGGGACCCGCGAGCGAGCGGCGAGTTCCTCCAGTCGGCGCTGGTCGCGGGGCTGCGCGAGAGCGGTACCGACGTGGTCGACGTGGGCGTGGCGGCGACGCCGACGGTCGCTCGCGCAGTCGGGTGGCGCGACGCCGACGCCGGCGTCTCCGTCACGGCGAGTCACAACCCGCCCGAGGACAACGGGCTGAAGCTCTGGCAGCCCTCCGGGCAGGCCTTCGACAGCGAGGGCCAGGAGCGAATCGAAGCGCGACTCGAAGACGGGACCTTCGAGCCGGCCGCCTGGGACGGGAGCGGCGAGTTAGAGACGTGGGACGCCCGCGCCCGCCACGCCGCGGCCATCCGGGCCGAACTCGACCGCGAGTCGATGGACAGCCGCGTCGTCGTCGACGTGGGCAACGGCGCCGGCGGCGTCACCGTCGACGTGCTCACGTCGCTTGGCTGTCACGTCGAGACGCTCAACGCCCAGCCCGACGGCGCGTTCCCGGGCCGGCCAAGCGAGCCCAAGGCCGAGAACTGCACGTCGCTGTCGACGCTCGTCGCCGAGAGCGACGCCGACATCGGTATCGCCCACGACGGCGACGCCGACCGGATGCGGGCGGTCGCCGGGGACGGCACCTACCTCTCCGGCGACGTGACGCTCGCTCTCTTTGCCCGCGCGGCCGCCGAACCCGGCCAGCGGGTCGCAGTCCCCGTGGACACGAGTCTGGCGGTCGCGGACTACCTCGCCGACATCGACGTGGGCGTCGAGTACACGCCGGTCGGTGACGTCTACGTCGCCGAGGCCGCCGAGGCCCCCGACGTGGCCTTCGGCGGGGAGCCAAGCGGCGCGTGGATATGGCCGGCCCACACGCTCTGTCCGGACGGCCCGCTGGCGGCCTGTACCATCGCGACGCTCGACGCCGACCGCCCGCTCGCCGACCGAATCGCGGCGGTGCCCACGTACCCCATCCGCCGGGACAGCGTCGAGGTCGACGAGAAGGCGGCGGTGATGGAGCGGGTCCGCGAGCAGGTGCTCGACGAGTACGACGACGTGACGACGCTGGACGGCGTACGGGTGGATTTGGGCGACGCGTGGTTCCTGTTGCGCGCCAGCGGCACCCAGCCGCTCGTCCGGGTGACCGCGGAGGCCCGCGAGGAAGCCCGCGCCAACGAGGTGCTGGCCGCGGCTCGGGACTGTCTGGCGGCCACTCGCTAGAAACGGAGCCCCGTGACCGACCCAGTCACGGAGCCGAGAAGCGCTATCTGCGCGTCGACCGGGCTTCGCGGATGTCGGCTCCGTCGCGTATCTTGTCCTCACACTGCGGGCAGACCCGTGGTTTGTCCACGCCGTTGGGCGTGAACACCCGCGCGTATGCGGCAGTTACGAAGTTCTCACAGTTCTGGCATTCCGGCATACACCCTGATAGACGCAGTATGACATCTTAATTGTGGTGTCGTGCCACAGCGTAGCACGCGCGTTCAGAAATCGCTCGTCACGCTGTCGTCCTCGCCCAGTTCGACCACGCCGTCGAACAGCTCCCGGAACTGCGCGACGGTGTCGTCGTCGTGGACGCCCTGGGCGAGATGGAACATCCCGACGGCGTCGTACTCGTCGAGGAGTTCGAGGATGTCCTCGACGGCGTCGAGTGCCCGCTCCTCGTCGGCGTAGTAGATGAGTTCGGTCACCGAGTCGAAGCTCACGCGCAGTTTCCCGTCGTGGTCCCGGAGGAACCGTTCGGTCTCCTCGACGATACCCGCCAGGTCGTCGGGGGCGGAGACGTAGCGTACCTGGTCGGACTGGCGGCGGGTGTAGCCCCGTTCGACCGACAGCGTATCGAGGATGGTCGCCCGCTCCTCGTCGACCTCGTAGTACTCCAGTTTCTGTTTGACCTCGCGGGCGGTGGTCCGCGTCGAGATGACCAGCATCGCGTCGGTGTCGGTCGAGAGGAAGTCGGTGTCGAGCCGGTCGGTCGCGCCGGTGCTGGGGTGGACCAGCAAGATTCCGGTGCCACCCTCGACAGTGTCCGGCGTATTGTCGATGGCCAGCGTGTACTCCATGTGACGGGAAAAGCGACGCGACACGCATTAAGTCTGCGGGTCTCGCTATTCACACCTGCCCCGTCGACCGCGTCACCGCTCCTCGGGCAGCGCTCGCCGGAGCGCCCGGTGGAACTCGCCGGGCGAGTCGTGTCGGTCCGCGGGGTCGGTGGCCAGCGCCCGTTCGAACACCGCGACGGTCTCGTCGGTCACGCGCCACCCGTCCGGCGCCTGCCACGTCACCGACCGCTCGGGGTCTTCGAGCACCGCCGCCTCGGTGTCCCGGAAGGGCGGTTGGCCGAACAGCGCGTAGTGTGCCGTGGCCGCGAGCTGGTAGACGTCGACACGGTCGTCGGTCGGGCCGTCCCCGAACTGCTCGGGCGCGCAGTAGCGGGTCGGCAGCGTCACCGCGTCGGTGACGGCGCTCAGTTCGCGCTGGAGCTCCCAGTCACCGACCGTCGCGTCCAGTCGGTCCGCCGCCGGGCCGGCCCCGCCCTCGCGTTCGACGAACACGCAGGCCGGTCGGACCGCGCCGTGGGCGATGTTGTACCGTCGCCCGGTCGTCATGGCCTCTGCGACGGCGCCGGTGACCGCGGCGACGGCCGCCGGCGAGAGCGCCCCCATCGCCCGGAGCGAGCCGTCCAGCGGGTCGTACGCGACCCACGGCGTCGGCGCCTCGCCCGTGTCGTAGACGGTCGTCACGTTCTCGCTCCCGCTGATGCCCTCCCACCGACCGACGGCCCGCTCGAAGGCGGCCACCGCCGCTTCGTCCTCGGTCGCCAGCGAGGCGAACTGCACCCGACCGTCGTCGCCGGCTTCCAGCCGTTCGATGGCGCCCTCGGTCTCGACGTGCCGGGCGCGCTCGCGAAAGCGCGTGTAGTCCGTCTCGGTCCCGGATTCGCCGCCGGCCCTGTCCGTCCCGGTTTCTGCGGCGTTCGTCTCCGTGGCCGCCGTCGAGTCGGACGACAGCGCGTCGCCCACCGTCTCGGCGACCGACACGACTGCCCCGCTCACTGTGGCCGCCTCGCTGTCGCTCCCCGCCCCGGCGTGTTCGGCCACGTAGTCGTGATAGCGCTGGCCGACCAGCCCGGCCACCATCGCCAGTACCAGAAAGCCGACGAACAGCCAGCCGACGATGGTTATCACGCTGAGCGCGAACACGACGTAGCCGACCGTCAGCGCGACACCGGCGACGAGCGTCGTCACCAGATACTGCGGTGAGACGAGCCACCGCCACGCCCGGCGGTCCAGAAACGCCCGCCAGGAGCCGCGACCGTAGACGGCGACCGACCACGGTGTCGCGTACCCCCACCCCACGAGCCAGGCCCCGGCCGTCGCGCCGTCGGACACGCCGCCAATCGCCGCCACGAACGCCACGAGAATCAGAATTCCTATGAACAGACACGTCTGGACGACGACCAGCCCCAGTCCGCGGAGATACAGGCGCTGCCAGTCGCCGAAGTCGGGAGCCGGCTCCCCGCTCCCGACGGTCCGGCCGACGTCGAGGAAGTAGCCAAACAGCAACGGCAGCGGGAGATAGAGGAGCGAACCCAGGACCAACAGCCCGCCCTTGACGACCGTCTCGCTGTCCATCGTTCGCGGGTACGCCGCCGCTCGCCGGACCGCACCGACGACCCCACTCCCGTCGGGTAGCTCGGTCGCCGGCCGACCGAACAGGCCACCCTCGTCCGTCGTCTCGTCGGTTCCCATCGTCTATTTCTCAGTACAGGACAACTTGAAACTTGGGCGTCCCGGCCGAGCGGCGAGTCAGAACACGCTGTCGGCCGTCGCCGCGCCGACGACCGAGAAGATGGCGCCGACGCTAATGGCTTTCAGCGTCGTCAACGCGACGGTCGACCGCGTCGGGTCGGGGAGGATACCCCCCTCGACGAGGAACGCCTCCGGCGCCGTAAACAGCAGCGCGAGCGTCGCCACAGAGCCGAAGGCGACGCCCATCAGGGAGACGAACCGCACCGGGACGCCGGCCACCTCGGCCTCCCGCTCCGGGTCGCGGTCCTCGTCGGCCTTGTAGAGTGCCCCGTAGCCGATGGCGAAGACCACGCCCGCGACCAGGACGGCGTGGACCAGACTCATGTTCGCGGCGAGCACCCACACCTCCTCGGTGACGACGAACGGGCCAGCCAGCAGGAACCCCCCGACGACCTGCTGGGCGGTGTTCGCGACCCGATAGCGTCGGCGGCGTGGCATGTCTCCCTGTCTGAGACCGCCCCGGTTAACCCTACTGGGTCACGGCGACCCACCTGACCGCGACGGCGTGGCCGCCACGCCGTCGGGCCCGCTCGCTCCCCCGGGCGGCCACGTCCCGGTAGACCCAGTAGCCGGCCGCGAGCGGCCCGCCGAAGACGAACACGTCGGTCCCGAGGACGGCGACGACGGGCGGTACGGGTGGAATCTGCCGGCCGAACGACAGCCGCCGTCTAATAGCTCCCGAAACGCAACCGGTTTCGGCGGCGGGCGCCCAGTCCGGGTATGAGCGTCAGCGACGAGTTCGACGACTGGGCCGCCAGCGGGAAGGACCGCGGGATGGAAGATCGCCACTGGCACACCGCCAAGCACGTCCTCGCGCGGATGCCCGTCGAGGCGGGCGACACCGTGCTGGACCTGGGCTCGGGCAGCGGCTACGCCGGCCGCGCGCTCAAGGAGACGGCCGACGCCGGCCGCGCCTACGGTATCGACGCCTCGCCCGCGATGGCCGCGAACGCCCGGGAGTACACCGACGACGGCGACGTGGGCTTTCTGGTCGGCGACTTCGAACACCTCCCCTTCGAGGCCGACAGCGTCGACCACTGCTTCTCGATGGAGGCGTTCTACTACGCTGGCGACCCTCACGCCGTGCTGGACGAGGTCGCTCGTGTCCTTCGTCCGGGCGGCACCTTCCACTGTGCGGTAAACTACTACGAGGAGAATACACACTCCCACTCCTGGGACGAACTGGTCGAGGTGCCGATGACCCGCTGGAGCGGGCCGGAGTACCGCGAGGCGTTCCGCGAGGCGGGGCTTTCCGTCGCCGTCCAGGACAACGTCCCCGACCGCGAGATAGAGATTCCCCCGGCGAGCGAGTTCCCCACCGAGGACTGGGACAGTCGCGAGGCGATGGTCGAGCGCTACCGCGAGTTCGGGACGCTCGTCACCGTCGGTGTCGCGCCCTGAGGTCGTCGGCGTCGTAGCCGGGTTCCGGTTGCGTGGCGGCCCGCGAACGGCCAGAACGTCCCACCCACGTCGGCTGGACAAGCCCAGACGGTCGGGGTTTTCTGGCACTCGGGCGACAGTTCGTTCCCGACGGGGCCCTTCGACGACTGGCCGTCGGAGGAATCCTTTTGGTATCCAATCGACAAGGTAGGCCGTGTCGACTCGCCAGCGGACGTACGTCCTCGCGGGCCTGTTCGCCGCGTTGCTACTGCTGGCGACGGTGTTGCTGTCGAGCGTGCTGGCGACCGTCTTTTTCGCCATCACGGTGGCGTACGTCCTCTACCCGCTGTCGGCGTGGTTCGTCGAGCGGGGGCTCTCGAAGCGCGTCGCCGCCGCCGTGTCGACGGTCGTCGCCTTCGCCGCCGGGTCGCTGGTGCTGGTCCCGCTGGTGTTCGTGGTCTACCGCCGTCGGCGGGACCTCTTTTCGTTCTTCCAGCGTCTGCCCGACGAGATTCCCCTCTCGATAGCGGAGTACACCTACACCGTCGACGTGCAGTCGTGGCTGGTGGCCGCCCGCGACGGCCTCGCGGGCGTGGCCGTGGCGTTCGCGAGCGAGACGCCGATTCTCGCGCTGAAGGCCGTCCTGTTCGCGATACTCGTCTACGCGATGCTCTGGCGGCCGACGGCGCCGGGCAGAGTCGTCTACCGGACCATCCCACCGGCGTACCACGACGTCGTCAAGCGGTTCCACAGGCGCCTGCGGTCGACGCTGTACGCCATCTACGTCCTGCAGGCGGCGACGGCCTTCGGTACCTTCCTGGTGGCGTGGGCGCTCTTTGCCCTGCTTGGCTACAACGGCGCGTTCGCGCTGGCGGTCGCCGCCGGCATCCTCCAGTTCATCCCGGTCGTCGGGCCGAGCGTCGTCATCGTCGCCATCGCCGCCGCGAAACTGGCAGGCGGCGACGTCGTCGGCGCGGCCGTCGTCACCGTGTTCGGCCTCTCGCTCGTGGGCTTTCTCCCGGACGCGGTCATCCGCCCCCGGCTGGCCCGCTACACGACGGGGATGCCGGCCAGCCTCTACTTCGTCGGCTTCACCGGCGGCGTGCTCTCGCTCGGACTCGTCGGCTTCATCGCCGGTCCTGTCGTGGTCGCGCTGCTGGTCGAGGCGGTGAACCTGCTGGCCGCCGAGAACGGGTCGACCGAACAGCGCCAGCTCTCCTAGCCGGACTCCAGGGGCCGGTCCTGGGCCTCCCACTCGGTGAGGCTGCCCTCGTAGAACTCCACGTCCTCGAAGCCGAGATGGCGGAGGACGACGTAGGTGTGGCTGATGCGCCGCGCGGTGTTGCAGTAGAGGACGACGCGTCTCTCCGGGACGATACCCGCGTCTTCGAGGACCGAGAGGGCTCCCTCGCGGGGGAGCAGTCCCCGCGTCTCGTCGTCGACGAGTTCGCGCCAGTCCAGCAGGACGGCACCGGGGATGTGGCCCGTGGCGTACTCGCTCTCGTCGCGGGTGTCGACGAGGACGGCGTCGGGGTCGTCGCTGGCGGCGGCGACGCGGTCGGCGTCGACCAGCGGCGTCTCGGCGGGCGACTCGACGTCGTAGTCGCGCTCCTCGACTTCGACCGCGTCGCCGCTCGTGGGGTGGTCGAGCTGCCAGCTGGAGAAGTCGCCGTCCAGCAGATGCAGTTTGTCGGGGTCGTGGCCGAGCAGTTCGGCCGTCACGAGAAAGCGGGCGGCGAAGACGCCGTGGTGGTCGTCGTAGGCGACGAGTTCGCTGTCGGCGCCGACGCCCGCGGCTCCGAGCAGCGACGCCCACTCCCCGCGGCTGGGGAGCATCCCCTCGCTGTCCGACGACCCGGTGCGAAAGCGGTCGAACGGAATCGAGACCGCGCCCGGCAGGTGGGCCATCGCGTCGTACTCCCAGCCGTCGCGCACGTCGACGACGCGCAGGCGGTCGAGGTTGTCGGCCAGCCAGTCGGCGGAGACGATATCGGTCATTATCGACGCTTCCGGCTCCGGCCGCTTGAAAACTCCCATCGCGGGCGGTCGAAGCTGGTGGCAACTGTTGCCGCCTCTTTCGCGGCGGGTTTTCGGGGCCCGACCGACGGCTGTGATTTCGGGGCGACATGATGTGTAACGTTGACACTCGACATTCCTGTTGTAGGGGCAACATATGCCGTTAGGGGGGAGGAGTGGCCGTCTATGCCGCCACTCGTGGTACTATAGTGATGGTGGACCAACGGTACAACGCATTATGACTGACTACGCCAACGACGTGCTCGTCTCGGCCGACTGGGCCAGCGAGCACCTAGCGGAGTTCCAGGACGACGACTCCGACCTCCGACTGGTCGAGGTCGACGTCGACACGGAGGCCTACGACGAGGCCCACGCGCCCGGCGCCATCGGCTTCAACTGGGAGACGGACCTGCAGGACCAGACCACCCGCGACATCCTCTCGAAGGACGACTTCGAGGAGACGATGGGCGCGGCCGGCATCAGCGAGGACGACACCGTCGTGCTGTACGGCGACAACTCCAACTGGTTCGCCGCCTACACCTACTGGCAGTTCAAGTACTACGGCCACGACGACGTGAAGCTCCTCGACGGCGGCCGCGAGTACTGGCTGGAGAACGACTACGAGACGACCGACGAGGTCCCCGACTTCTCGGCGACCGACTACGAGGCCTCGGGCCCGCGCGAGTCCATCCGCGCCTACCGCGACGACGTCCAGAACGCCGTCGACAAGGACCTGCCGCTGGTCGACGTCCGCTCGCCCGAGGAGTTCTCCGGCGAGATTCTCGCACCGCCCGGACTCCAGGAGACCGCCCAGCGTGGCGGCCACGTCCCCGGCGCACAGAACATCTCGTGGGCCGCCGTCACGAACGACGACGGCACCTTCAAGAGCTACGACGAGCTCGAAGCGCTCTACGGCGAGTACGGCATCGACGGCGACTCCACGACCGTCGCCTACTGCCGCATCGGCGAGCGCTCCTCGGTCGCGTGGTTCGCGCTCCACGAGCTGCTGGGCTACGAGGACACCATCAACTACGACGGCTCCTGGACCGAGTGGGGCAACCTCGTCGGCGCGCCAATCGAGAAAGGGAACTAGTCGGTCTCAACTACGCCGATTTTTTCGTGTGTTGGCAGGGTAGCGGTGCGTGAGTCGCTCACAGTCTCGATACCGCTACTACCCAGAGCCAGAAAGCCCCCGACCGTTCGAGTGCCGGGGCTCGCTGCGGTCCTCGCCTTCGGCTGCGGTCCTTGCGTCGCCCAGGCTACTCCAACGGTCGGCCCCTTTCAGTCCCGTCCATGCGGTTGGTCAAACAACGCGGGTGGGACTGAAAGGGGCGGCTGGCTAAGCGACGGCGGCCGATGCAAGGACCGCAGGGAACGTAGTGACCGAGGACCGCAGCGAGGCCCCCGAGCTTAGCCAGCCGGGGCTTTCTGGCTGTTCGAACCGGTGCTGCCGGAATCGACGACTCCGACTGCTCCTAGCCGTAGATTCAAGACGATAGCACGCCACGAGGAGGTGTGGACCGACAGGAACTCGAACGCGTCTTGCGCGAGACGTTCGACGACGCGGGGGCGGCCGCGGTGGTGGCGCGCCAGGCCGGCGACATGGCCGACGGCGGCCAGTTCGACGCGGACTTCGGCGGCGAACTCACCGTCGAGACGGTCGTCGAGAACCTACGGGACGCTCCGGCGGAGTACTCGCTGGCCGAGCGGTGGAACTGGTGGCTCGGCGCGCTGGACATCTCTCACGGCGGGTACACCCGATTCAGCGTCCGCCCGGACGTGGATACGCAATCATAGCCGCGTCACGTCCGCAGAAACCGAGCGCCAGCCTCAGAATACTGAGAGCCCGTGAGCCTCTCGTGCGTGTTCGAGGAGGGCGTCCGTCGTGTCGAACTCCTCGCCGCATGTGCACGTGTGGTACGTGGTCGGGGTTTGCTGGCGTGTTGCCATAGCAGACTCACCTTGTTCGGCAATCATAATAATTGTTTATGTGGTTATGTTACCACGACACATTGGCGGTGGGACCACACCCCACGGCCACGCACTTATATTGGATACTCAATATTTTTCCGGGTGCGGCCCGTCGTCGGACCCATGGCTGCCCGCAATCGCTCGCTGCTCGCCGGCCTCGGGACTGCGCTCGCGCTCTGGGTCGCGTGGGGGCTCTACGTCGGCCGGACGACGGGGCGCGTCCCGTTCGAGACCGTCGACGAACTGGACGGCGTCGAACTGCGCCAGTATCCACAGACCGTCCTCGTCGAGACGACGGCGCCGACGGCCCGCGAGGCGTTCGGGCGGTTGTTTGGCTACCTCAAGGGGGCCAACGAGGGCGACCGGAGCGTCTCGATGACCGCGCCGGTGCGGACCGACGGGGCGACGGTGGACATGACCGCGCCGGTACGGACCGCCGCCGAGGGCGACCGCGTGACGATGGCGTTCTGGCTCCCGGCCTCGTACACGCCCGAGAGCGCCCCGGTGCCGACCGACCCGCGCGTCAGTCTGGTCGTCGAACCGGCCCGGACCGCGGCCGTCCGCTCCTTTGGCTGGTACGCGACGGCCGGCCGCGTCGCCCGGGAGCGCGAGCGCCTGCTCGACACACTCGCGAACCGCGGCGTCGACGCCCTCGGCGACCCCGTCGTCCTCCAGTACGACGACCCCTGGACGCCGCCGTTTATGCGACACAACGAGGTGGAAGTCGACGTCGACCGGGAGACGATAGCTACCGACGCCGCTCGATAACGACGACTTGCTGCTCGGTGGCGCTCTATCCTCACTCGATAGCGGCGAATCGCTGCTGATTCCGCTCTACTGTCGTTCGATAGCGCTCAAACCCTGCATTTTCTCATATGATTCTCACGCCAGTGACACTATATGAGATGAATCCTAAGAGGGCGTCGAACGTCGCCTACCATGAGTGAGAGAGCGTCACAGCCGTCTGCCCGTGAACGCGTCTACGAGGCGTTCGCCGACCGGAACCAGTCCGTCGAAGCGGCCGTCGAGACGGCGCTCGAAGCCGGAGTGGACCGCCTCGGCGTGTCGGTCGGGTTTCTGACGCGTATCACCGACAGCACCCAGCACATAGAGCAGGCCGTCGGCGAGCACGAGGCCATCCGGGCGGGTCAGCACTGTCGGCTGGCGGAGGCGTACTGCCGGCGAACGATAGAGCAGGACGGATTTCTGAGTGTGCAGGACGCGGCGGCCTCGTCGAAGGTCTCGGAGGCGGCCTACGAGACGTTCGGCCTCGGGTCGTACGTCGGCTGCCGGGTCGTCGTCGACCACGAATCCTACGGTACGGTCTGTTTCGCCGACGGTGCGGCCAGGGACACACCGTTCTCGGAGGCCGAGGAGCTGTTCGTCGAACTCGTCGCCCGACTGGTCGGTCGCGCCATCGAGCGCCGCCAGTACGAGCGACGACAGACGGAACGGACGGCCCAGCTCGCCGCGGAGAAACGCCGCTTCGAGGGTATCGCCGAGAACAGCTCCGACATCATCTACCGCATCGACACTCGCGGCGAACTCACGTACGTCTCCGAGGCCGTCGAACGGCTGCTGGGCTACGCGCCCGACGAACTCGTCGGCGAGAACTTCGCCTTGCTCGTCACCGACGCCGCGGCGCCGGCGGCGCTCGACGCGTTCGACAGAATCCTCGACGGCGAGGAGGTCCAGGGGCTCGAACTCACCTTCAGCCACCGCGACGGGCGGACGCTCACGATGGAGATAAACGCGACCCCGATTACGGCCGACGGCACCGTCACCGCCATCCAGGGCGTGGCCCGCGACATCACCGAGCGCAAGGAACGCGAGTCGGAGATTCGCCTCCGCACGCGGGCCATGGAGGTGGCGGAGGTACCGATAACGATGGCCGACGCCACGGACCCGAACAACCCGATTATCTACGCGAACGAGGCCTTCGAGGAGGTCACCGGCTACAGCGAAGCCCAGATACTCGGGAACAACTGCCGGATGCTCCAGGGGCCGGGCACCGACCCCGAGGCCATCGAGACGATTCGGGACGGCATCGAGGCCGAGCGACCCATGACCGTCCGGGTGCTGAACTACCGACGGGACGGGACGCCGTTCTGGAACCGCGTGACGGTGACGCCCATCGCGGACGAGAGCGGCGAGGTGACTCACTTCCTTGGCTTCCAGCAGGACGTCACCGAGCAACAGCGCATCACCCGCCTCGTCGAACTGCTGAACCGCGTCCTCCGACACAACCTCCGCAACGAACTCACCGTCATCGAGGGGTACACCGACTTCGTCGACGACCCGCCCGAGGGGACGGACCTCCAGGAGCAGATACGCCGACCGCTCCGACGGCTCGTGTCGCTCAGCGAGCGCGCCCGGGAGCTCGAGAGCCTCGCGAAGAAGGCCCACGACCCGGTCCGGCTCGACCCGGACACCGTCCTGTCGGCCGTCGCCGACCGGTATCGGGGCCGGGCGACGGTCGATATCAACGTCGACACCGACCGCGGTATCTGTGCCGGTACCGAACTGGAGACCGCTCTCGACGAACTGGTGACCAACGCCATCACCCACGACCCGGCCGACAGCACGAGCGTCTCGCTGTCGGCCCACGACGACGGCGAGTGGGTGGTCGTCACCGTCGCCGACGACGGCCCCGGCATCCCGCCGATGGAGGTCGCGGTCGTCGAGGCGGGCCAGGAGACGCAACTGGAACACGGGAAGGGGCTCGGGCTCTGGCTCGTCAACTGGGTCGTCACCCAGTACGGCGGCTCGTTCCAGCTCTCTGCCGACGACGGCACTGTCGCCCGACTCCGCCTGCCCGCCGTCGGACCCGACGAGTCCGTCGACGACGCTGCCCGTCGGCCGACTGCGCTGTTGCGATAGCGCGTCAGCGTTCCAGTCACGGGTCGGAACCGGCGGTCCGCCCGCCTCACTTGCCGGTCGGAACCGGCGGTCCGCCCGCCTCACTTGCCGGTCGGAACCGGCGGTCCGCCCGCCTCACTTGCCGGTCGGAACCGGCGGTCCGCCCGCCTCACTTGCCGGTCGGAACCGGAGAACGGAAACGGGGCCCGCTCCTACCCCCGCCCAGATGGAGGTCACGTTCCTGGGTGGGGCCGACGAAATCGGGCGCAGCGCCGTCCTGATAGACGACTCGCTGTTGCTCGACTACGGCATGGCCAGCGAGTCCCCGCCCCAGTACCCCGTCGGGAGCGTCGACCCCGACGCCGTCGTCGTGAGCCACGGTCACCTGGACCACGCCGGCGCGGTGCCGGCGCTGATGTCCTCGGGCCAGTTGCCGCCGGTCCACTGGACCCCGCCCACCCGCGACCTGGCGACGACGCTGGCCGAGGACACGCTCAAACTCCACGGCTCGACGCCGCGTTGTCCCTTCACCGACACCGACGTCCGGCGGCTGACGCAGGCCTCGGTGACCCACGACTACGGCGAGTCGTTCGAGGCGGCGGGCTACGAAATCACGCTGTACAACGCCGGGCACATCCCCGGCAGCGCCCACGTCCTCGTCGACGATGGCGAGACGCGACTGCTCTATACGGGCGACTTCCACACCGGCGACCAGCGGCTGGTCGCCCCCTCGACCGCCCGGCCCGAGGCCGACGTGGTCATCTGTGAATCGACGTATTCGGACGTGACCCACGAGGCCCGCGGCATCGTCGAGCGGCGCTTCGCCGAGAGCGTCCAACAGACCGTCTGGGAGGGTGGGACCGTCGTCGTTCCGGCGTTCGCTATCGGGCGCACACAGGAGGCGATGCTGGTGTGTGCGGCTCACGACATCGACTGCTACGTCGACGGAATGGGCCAGCGGGTCACGAAGCAACTGAAACGCCACCCCGAGTTCCTGCGCGATGGGGGCGCGCTTCGGGGGGCCACGTCGAGTGCGCGGTTCGTGACCGGCCGCGATGGACAACGGAAGCGCATCGCCGAGCAGAACACCGTCATCATCACCACGTCGGGGATGCTCAACGGTGGCCCCGCGATGACCTACGTCCCCGCCATCCGCCACCACCCGACGAACAAGGTCGCGCTGACGGGCTACCAGGTCGAGGGGACGCCCGGCCGCCAACTGCTCGATACGGGCAGCGCCGAACTCGACGGCCGCGTGATGCCCGTCAGCGCGCAGGTCGAACTCCACGAGTTCTCGGCCCACGCCGACCGCGAGGGGTTGCTCGACTTTCTGGACCACTATCGCGACACAGAGATTGTCCTCAATCACGGGGACCGCTGTGGACCTTTTGCCGACGAACTGCGAGGCGACGGTTACGACGCACGGGCTCCCGAACTCGGTGCGACGCTCACCGTCTAATCGGTGCCTCCCAGCCGGGGAACGCGGTAGGCGCCGAGCGAGTAACGTTCGCACGTGTCCCGATAGTACGTCCTCCCTCGGACGACGGCGAAGGGACCGAACGCCGGTGGTGTGAGAACGCGGCAGACAGGTGCCAGCCCCTGCGTGGCCAAACATCAGATTCACAGGATAATAATAAAAGTGATAATTAATCGCCATCGGCGGTGTCGGTCCGCTGCTCGGTGGCGTTTTGCGTCCGTCTCTCCATCCGACGGCATCGAACGGCGACTGATTACAGAGTATCCGCCCTTGGGGCGTTACGGAGGCGAATCGTGGCCGAATCTGTCAGTCCGACTCACTCGTCCCGTCCGTGGCCGACGTAGAACGCCAGTAGAGACAGATGTGGACGTATATGGCCCAGAAAAGAACGAACGGGGCGAATCGACGCTGAAGGCTCCTCGATCGAGTTCTATTCTCGTCAGGCCGCCTCGCCACTGTGCTTCGAGCGGCAGAAATAGTAACCTTAGCTATCATTAAGAATTGTGGTCGGGTTCAGAATACTTTTTGATGTGGCGTTCGAGCTTCCACCACCGGGCCTGTGGGACCGGCGCCCGTCCCGGAGCGCCGGTCGTGCCTTCACACGGCCGTCACTCGCGCACGGCGTCGAGGATGAGGTGCTGTTCGACGCGTTTGGCTTCCTGCTGGGCGTCGTGGACCGCGTCGACGTTGACGCTGACGGAGGTGATACCCGCCTCGACGAGTTCGCGTATCATCGCCGGCTTCGAGGCGGCCTGCCCGCAGATACTCGTCGCGACGCCCCGCTCCCTACAGGTGGCTATCGTCTCGCGGATGAGGCGGACGACGGCCGGGTGGAGCGCGTCGTAGCGGTCGGCGACGGCCCCGTTGTTCCGGTCGACGGCCAGCGTGTACTGGGTGAGGTCGTTGGTGCCAAAGGAGACGAAGTCAACGCCGGCGTCACAGAGTTCCTCGGCACACAGCGCGCTGGCGGGCGTCTCTACCATCACGCCCCAGTCGCGCTGGTCGGGGTCGATGCCGACGGCCTCCATCTGCGCGCGGGCCTGCCGGACGTCGTCGCCGTCGACGACCAGCGGGAACAGTAGCTCCACGTTGTCGTAGCCCATCTCGTAGAGCTTCCGGAACGCGCGCAGTTGCAACCGGAAGGTCTCGGGTTCGTCGAGCGACCGCCTGATACCGCGGTAGCCGAGCATCGGATTGTGCTCGACCGGTTCGTCCGTGCCGCCCTCTAGCTGGCGGAACTCGTCGGTCGGGGCGTCGAGTGTCCGTATCCGGACGGGACGCGGGTAGAACGCCTCGGCGACGGTCCGCATCCCGTCGGTCAGCGTACTGACGAACGCCGCTTCACCGTGGTTGGCGACGTAGTGGGCGGGTGTCTCGTTCGTCGACAGCACCATGTGTTCCATCCGGAGCAGGCCGACGCCGTCCGCGCCCGTGCTGGCCGCTCGCTCGGCCGCCTCCGGAATCGAAACGTTGACCTTGATATCCGTGGCCGTCATCGGCTTGGCGGCTGGCGCACTCGACGCCGCCGCCGACTGCTGGCCGTCGGTGTCGCTGGCGGGGGCCTGCTGCCCGTCGGTCACGACACCGCGGTCGCCGTCGATACTGACGAGCTGGTCGTCGGTCAGCGTCGCGGTCGCGGTCTCACAGCCAACGACCGCGGGCAAGCCGAGTTCGCGGGAGACGATGGCCGCGTGGCTGGTCATCCCGCCCTCGTCGGTGACGAGTGCCCCGGCGCGTTTCATCGCGGGCACCATATCGGGCGTGGTCATCTCCGTGACGATGATGTCGCCCTGGTTGACCTTGTCGAGTTGGTCCAGCGAGCCGACCACCCGCACCGTCCCGGCGGTGGTCCCCGGACTCGCGCCGAGCCCGTCCACGAGGACGCCGTCGTCCTGCCCGTCGACTGTCCCCGTGGCGTGACTGCCGTCGTCCCGGGCCTCGCTCTCCTCGTCGATAGTCGTTATCGGCCGGGACTGGAGCAGGTAGATGTCGCCCTCGCTAATCGCCCACTCGACGTCCTGGGGCTGGCCGTAGTGCGATTCGACGAGGTCGCCGACGTCGTTCAGGTCGTGCAGTTCCCCGTCGGTGAGGACCCGCTGGTCCTGTTTCGCCTCGGGGACGGCCGTCTCTGTGGTCTCGCCCGTCTCCGTGTCCCTGACGTGCATCACCTTCTTCGTCGAGACGGTGACGTCGTCGACGGCGTCGGCGTCCCGGTCGTAGGTGTAGTGGTCCGGCGAGACGGCCCCGGAGACGACGGCCTCGCCCAGCCCCCAGGCGGCCTCGACGGTCATCTCGGCCGCGCCAGTCGAGGGGTGACTCGTGAACAAGACGCCGGACTTCTCGGCGTGAACCATCTTCTGGACGACCACGGCGATGTCCACCTCGCTGTGCTCGAAGCCCTGCTCGTCGCGGTAGTAGATGGCCCGCTGGGTGAACAGCGACGCCCAGCACCGCTTGATGCGGTCGAGGACGTCCTCCCGGGTGACGTTGAGGTAGGTGTCCTGCTGGCCGGCGAAGGAGGCGTCGGGCAGGTCCTCCGCCGTCGCCGACGAGCGAACGGCGACGACCGACTCCGAGCCGAGGTCGTCGAACGCCGCGAGTACGTCCGCGCGGATATCCTCTGGCCACGGAGCGTCGAGAATCAGTGTGCGGGCCCGCTGCTCGGCCTCGGCCAGCGCGCGTGAGTCTTCGACGTCGACGTCGACCGCGTCGAACAGCTCTTCGGCGATCTCCGTCTCGGTGATGAACCGCCGATAGGCGGGTGCCGTGACGGCGAACCCGTCCGGAATCGGCAGGCCGTGTGACGTCAACTCGCCGAGTGACGCAGCCTTCCCGCCGACGGTATCGATATCGTTGGCACACACCGCGCTCAGCCAGGCTACTGACATTGGTTCGTGTAACGGGCACATCCCTATATAATCCCCCGTAAACCGGCTGAACGTACCGTTTAGCAGTTGGATTAACTCGGTTACGAGTCAGCGAACAGTTCTCCCGCTGTCCCGTCTCGGTCGACTGATATCGCGACCGGGTATCCGGGCCGGCGGGCAGCGCCGGGCTGACGACCCCGAGGCGGTCGACACACGGTGCTGGCCACCCGTTTTAAATCCCGACGGCGCCGCCTCGATCGCAGGGGCCGTCGGTTCGCTCGGTCACCGTCCCGGCGGGCAATCCCCACATGTCGAATCGCCCGCCACCATGCTGGGACGACACTATATGTGTCCCAACACCGGCCGCGGCGTCGGTCCCGGCCCGGTTGCCGATGGCGGGGTCCCCCGACTCGATGCTACCGGTCGGTCACACGTATATAATCCACGCCTCGCGAATCGACGGCAGTGGGGAGAGAGCGGGTGTACACGGGGTGAGCGCGCTCTCTCGCTGTCACGGCCCCGCCTCGCAGGAACCGGCGGTGGAGAACGCTTGGAAATGGAGTGACTGCCCGTAGGGCCCCCTCCCTCGCCACCGAGCGGGCGACAGTGACACTCCTGACCGCTACTCCGCGGGCGTGTGTGTCGGTACCGTGGATAAAGTTCGCAAGGAACGGACGACAGCCGCGTCGCCGCCTGGCAGTCGTTCGACGGCTGGCGGGCGACCACGCCGTAACGAGGACACAAGTTTATGGTCCAGCCCAAAGAGAGGTGAGCCATGAATCTCGACGAGCAGTCGCTCGAGTACCATCGTCGCGATCCGCCGGGGAAAATCGAGATCGCCACGACGAAACCGACGAACACGCAGCGGGACCTCTCGCTGGCGTACTCTCCCGGGGTAGCGGCTCCCTGTGAAGCCATCGCGGAGACGCCCGAAGACGTCTACTCGTACACGGCGAAGGGGAATCTGGTGGCCGTCGTCTCCGACGGCAGTGCCACGCTGGGCCTGGGCGACATCGGTCCCGCGGCCTCGAAACCGGTGATGGAGGGCAAGGGCGTGCTGTTCAAGCGCTTTGCCGACATCGACGTCTTCGACATCGAACTCGACGTGGCCGACACCGACCAACTGGTCCGGACGGTCCGCGCCATGGAGCCCACCTTCGGCGGCGTCAACCTGGAAGACATCGGTGCCCCGGCGTGTTTCGAGGTCGAACGGCGCCTGCGCGAGGAGATGGATATCCCCGTCTTCCACGACGACCAGCACGGGACCGCTATCATCTCCGGTGCCGGGCTGCTCAACGCGGCGGCCCTCGCGGGCAAGGAACTCGAAGACTTGTCCGTCGTCTTCACCGGCGGGGGCGCGAGCGCGCTCGCGACGGCGGAGTTCTACATCTCTCTGGGCGTGCAACGCGAGAACATCACGATGTGTGACGCCGACGGCGTCGTCACCCGGTCGCGGGCCGAGAGCGGCGAGGTCAACGAGTACAAGGCGGCCTTTGCCCGGGACGTACCGGAGGACGACCTCGCGGACGCGATGAACGGCGCGGACATGTTCGTCGGGCTGTCGGTGGGCGGCATCGTCGACGCCGACATGATTCGCTCGATGGCCGACACGCCCATCGTCTTCGCGATGGCGAACCCCGACCCCGAAATCGACTACGAGACGGCCAAACACGCCCGCGACGACACGGTCATCATGGCGACCGGTCGGTCTGACTACCCGAACCAGGTCAACAACGTGCTGGGCTTCCCGTACCTGTTCCGCGGGGCGCTGGACGTTCGCGCGACGGAGATAAACGAGGCGATGAAAGTCGCCGCCGCCGAGGCGCTGGCCGACCTCGCGCGCGAAGACGTGCCGGACGAGGTGCGCAAGGCCTACGGCGACCAGCCGCTCACCTTCGGCCCGGAGTACATCATCCCGAAGCCACTGGACTCGCGGGTCCTCTTCGAGGTGACGCCGGCCGTCGCGCGGGCGGCTATCGAGAGCGGCGCGGCGCGGAAGGACATCGACGTCTCGGCGTACGGCGCACAACTGCAAGCCCGCCTCGGGAAGCACCGCGAGATGATGCAGACCGTCTTCAGCAAGGCCCGGAGCGACCCGAAGCGGCTGGTCCTCGCCGAGGGTGACGACCCCAAGATGATTCGCGCCGCCCACCAGCTCGTCGAGGAGGGCATCGCGGAACCGCTGCTCGTGGGCTCGACGGCGGCGATCGACGAGCAGGTCGCGTCGCTGGACCTCGATTTCGAGCCGACCGTCGTCGACCCGGTGGCGACCGACCTCGACCGGTACGCCGACCGGCTCCACGCGCTGCGACGGCGCAACGGGATGACGAGACGGGAGGCCAGAGACCGGGTTCGAGAGGGGAACTACCTCGCCAGCGTCATGGTCGAGCAGGGGGACGCGGACGCCATGCTGACCGGCGTGACCCACGACTATCCCACGGCGCTGCGGCCGCCGCTGCAGGTCGTCGGCACCGCCGACGACGCCGAGTACGCGGCCGGCGTCTACCTCCTGACGTTCAAGAACCGCGTGGTCTTCTGTGCCGATACGACGGTCAACCAGGACCCCGACGCGGACGTGCTGGCGGAGGTCACGCGCCACACGGCCGCCCTCGCACGGCGGTTCAACGTCGAACCGCGGGCGGCGCTGCTGTCGTACTCGAACTTCGGGAGCGTCGACAACGCGGGCACGCGAAAGCCCCGCGAAGCGGCGGCCCGGCTTCGCGCCGACGACGCCGTCGACTTCCCCGTCGACGGGGAACTGCAGGCAGACACTGCGGTGGTCGAGGACATCCTGACGGGGACCTATGGCTTCAGCGACCTCGAAAAGCCCGCGAACGTGCTCGTCTTCCCGAACCTGGAAGCGGGCAACATCTGCTACAAGCTCCTCCAGCGGCTGGGCGGGGCCGAGGCGATCGGACCCATGCTCGTCGGCATGGACAGACCGGTCCACGTCGTCCAGCAGGGCGACGCGGTGACGGATATCGTCAACCTGGCCGGCGTCGCCGTCGTCGACGCCCAGCGGAGCGGGTAACCGCCGCGACGCGTAGGAAGTTATTTATAATACGCGTCGGAACGCTTCTCTCAGATGCCGAGTGTGAGAGTTGCTGGCGTAGGGCTTACGCCGTTCGGGGAGCACCCAGACCGGACGACGCGTGACCTCTTCGCCGACGCGGGGATACAGGCAATGAGTGACGCCGACGTGCCGAGCGATGCCGTGGATGCGGTCTACTTCGGGAACTTCGTCGGTGAACTGGCGGACGGACAGGGCCACCACGGCCCCCTCGTCGCGGAGAGCCTGGGCGTGACAGCGCCGGCGACCAGATTCGAGAGCGCCTGTGCCTCCAGCGGCGTGGCGGTGCGCCACGCGGTGCGAGCCGTCGAACACGGGGCCGCCGACGTGGTGGTCGTCGGCGGCGCCGAGCGGATGACCCACGTCGGTACCGACGAGGCGACGGCGATGCTCGCGACGGCGGCCGACGCGATTCACGAGGTCAGCGCCGGGGTGACGTTCCCGGGGGCGTACGCGCTCATGGCCGACGCCTACTTCCGGACCCACGGCGGGTCGCGCCGTGACCTCGCCCACGTCGCGGTGAAGAACCACGCACACGCCCTGGAGAACGAGTACGCGCAGTTCCAGTCCGAGGTGAGCGTCGACGACGTGCTGGAAGCGCCGACGGTGGCGGCCCCGCTGGGGCTGCTCGACGCCTGTCCGGTGACCGACGGGGCCAGCGCGCTCGTCCTCGTCAGCGACGAGTACGCCCGCGACGCGGGCGTCGAGGCGGGAGTCGAAGTGACCGGCTCCGGACAGGGGAGCGACACGCTCGCGCTGCAGGACCGCGAGACGCTCAGTCGGACGCCGGCGACCGAACGCGCGGCGGCCGAAGCGTATCGGGAGGCCGGTATCGAGGCGGCCGACATCGACCTCGTGGAAGTCCACGACTGTTTCACCTGCGCGGAGGTGTTCGCCCTGGAAGCCCTGGGGCTGTACGACCCCGGCGAGGCCATCACCGCCGCTCGCGATGGCGAGACCTGGCGGGACGGCCAGTTGCCGGTGAACTGCTCGGGCGGGCTCAAGGCGAAGGGCCACCCCGTCGGGGCGACCGGTGCGAGTCAGGTCGTGGAGATGACGCGGCTCCTGCGGGGCGACCACCCCAACAGCGACTACGTCGCCGACGCCGCGACGGGGGTCACACACAGCGCCGGCGGCACCGTCGCCAGCACGACCGTCCACGTCCTGGAGGTGGTGGCGTGACGGGGGAGGAGGCGGCGGCGTGGTCACACGACGCGTTCTGTGGGGCCATCGAGGCGGGCGAGCCGTTCTACCTCGCCTGTCCCGAGGGCCACGGGTCGGTACCGCCCCGCCGCGTCTGCCCCGACTGTGGCGCTCAGTCGCTGACCGACCGGCCGCTCCCCGAGACCGGCCGCGTGCAGGCTTCCACGGTCGTGCACGTCGCCACGGCGGCCTTCGCAGAGAGCGCGCCCTACGTCACCGCTATCGCCGACTTCGGCCCCGTCAGCCTGACTGGCGTCGTCACGGAGACGCCCCCGGAGGAGGTCGAGTACGGGACGGAAGTGACCGTCGGCATCGAGCGGACCGACGAGCGCGCGCGCCCCACACTCGTCTTCGAGCCGAAGTAGGCACTGAGCGGCCCGCTCTGAGTCGGCGTCGACGCGACGTGACGACTGCCGCTGTGGCTACGTTCAAGTGAGCCGGCTCCGTGCGGTACAGACATGCAACGCGAAGTACTGGGCGAGAGCCCGACAGTCGCACAGTCGGCGTTCGTCTCTGAGATGGCGTATCTGGTCGGCGACGTGCGGGTCGGCGAGCGGTCGAGCCTGTGGCCGTTCGTCTGTCTCCGCGGGGACCGCGAGGCAGTCGTCGTGGGCGACGAGACGAACGTCCAGGAGTTCTCGATGCTCCACGGGGCGACGCTCGGCGACGGCGTCACCGTGGGTCACAACGTCGTCATCGACTACGCGACCGTCGAGGACGGCGCGCTCGTCGGGATGTCGAGCACGCTCCAGCAGGGGGCCGTCATCGAGTCCGGCAGCATCGTCGCCCCCGGCTGTGTCGTCACCGAGGACCAGACCGTCCCGGCGGACCACGTGGCCTACGGCGTCCCGGCGTCGACACAGCCACTCGACGACGCCCAGCAGGCCGAGATAGAGCGCGTCCACGCGCTCTACGTCGACCACGCGGCTACCTACAAGGCGGCCGGCCTGGAGTAGCGCGGGGAGAAGAATTAAGCGGCTCTCCGTCCACAACTGGCCTGTAGGCCCATGGCCAGTGAGACACTTACAGACATAGACGAAATAGTCCACGAACCGACCCAGTCGGACGTCGAGTCGACCAACGTCTGGGCGTTCATGCAGGCACACGACATCGACGACTACGACGAACTCATCGAGCGGACGACGACCGAAGTCGACGGCGTCGAAGCGAGCGGCGTCGACTGGTTCTGGGACGAACTCGTCGACTACCTCGACATCGAGTTCTACGAGGAGTACGACACCGTCCGGGAGAACCAGACGCGTCAAGTCTCGACGGCGAACGGTGACACGGTGACCTACGACGGTCCGCAGTTCACCGACTGGTACCCCGGTGGCAGCATCAACCTCGCTCACAACGTCCTCGACAGGCACGCGGCGGGCAACAGCGACCGGCGCAACACGGTGGCCTGTATCTGGGAGGGCGAGGGCGGGACGACGCGGGACGTGACGTACCACGAACTCCACCGGCAGTCGAACAAAGTCGCGAACGCCCTCGAAGCACGGGGCATCGAGCAGGGCGACACCGTCGGGCTCTACATGCCGATGGTGCCCGAAGTCATCTCGATTCTCTACGGCTGTTTCAAGGTGGGTGCCATCGCGGTCCCCATCTTCTCGGGCTTTGGCGTCGACGCGACGGCGACCCGAATCGAGGACTCCGGGTGTAGCGTCGTCTTCAGCGCCGACGGCTTCTACCGGCGGGGCGGCGAGATAACCCTGAAGGACACGCTCGACGAGGCCATCGACGAGGTCGAGACCGAGGTGACCTCGGTCGTCGCCTACGAACGCACTGGCGCCGAGATGCCCTGGACCGAGGGCCGCGACGAGACGTGGGACGCGGCCGTCGAGGAACAGTCCGACGAGTTCGAGACGGTCGAACTGGACTCCAGCGACCCGTCGATGTTGCTCTACTCCTCGGGCACGACCGGCAAGCCGAAGGGCATCGTCCACACCCACGCCGGCGTCCAGTTGCAGTGTGCGAAGGAGCTGTACTTCGGGTTCGACGTCAAACCCGGCGACCGCTTCTTCTGGGTCAGCGACATCGGCTGGATGATGGGCCCCTGGACCCTCATCGGCAACCACACGTTCGGCGGGACCATCTTCATGTACGAGGGCGCGCCGGACCACCCCGAGCCCGACCGCTTCTGGGAGATGATAGACCGCCACGGGCTCACCCACTTTGGCATCTCGCCGACGGCGATTCGCGCGCTCCGGAAGCAGGGCGACCACTGGGTCGACGAGCACGACCTCTCCTCGCTTCGTATCCTCGGGTCGACCGGCGAGCCCTGGGACCCCGAGAGCTGGCAGTGGTTCTACGAGCACGTGGGTAACGGCGAGTGCCCCATCATCAACATCTCGGGGGGCACCGAAATCTGTGGCTGCTTCCTCATGCCGATGCCGTCCCAGCCGCTCAAGCCGTGCTCGCTCGGCGGCCCCGGTCTGGGGATGGACATCGACATCGTCGACGGCGACGGCGACTCCATCGCCGACACGCACGAACGGGGCTATCTCGTGGCGCGGGACTCCTGTCCGTCGATGACCCGGTCGCTCTGGAGCGGCGACGAGCGCTACGTCGAGGAGTACTGGTCGGCGTGGGACGACGTCTGGGACCACGGCGACTGGGCCCAGAAGGACGAGGACGGGTTCTGGTTCCTGCACGGCCGGGCCGACGACGCCTTGAACATCGCCGGGCGGAAGGTCGGCCCCGCGGAGGTCGAAGGGGCGGCGATGGACCACGACGGCGTCAACCAGGCCGCCGCCGTCGGCGTCCCCGACGACACCACCGGAACCGCGGTCGCGCTCTACGTCGTCACCGAGGACGGCGTCGACGAGTCTGACGACCTGCGCGGCGAGGTGCGGGAACTGGTCGGCGAGGAACTCGGGAAACCGTTCCGCCCGCGCGAGGTCCGCTTCGTCGACGAGTTCCCGGTCACGCAGTCGGGGAAAATCGTGCGACGCGCGATTCAGGCCCGTCACACCGGCGAGGACATCGGTGACCTCTCCAGCGTCGAGAACCCGGAGGCGCTCGACGCCATCGACGCCGCGCGGTAGCCGGTCCGGGCGGCGTCACCGCTGGTCGGTCGCTTTCTGGCGCATCCGAAACGAAGAATGAGTGCCCGTAGCGTCCGGTCGACGCTGGGTCGGGCGGGTAGTGGCTGGGGTCTGGGGGCGGGCCCATCAGTGCACGATTGTCACCGGGACCTGTGACCGTCGGGCGACGCTCTCGGAGACGCTGCCGATGAGGATACGCGTCGCGCCCGTTCGACCGTGGCTGCCGATGACGACTTGGTCGACGTCGTGGTCGCTGAGGTAGTCGATTATCTCCCCGGGCGGCGACCCGTCGCGAATGACGGTCGTGACGTCGCCGTCGTGGTCGAGGTCCGCGGTGAGGTCCTCGAAGAGCGCTTCGGCGTCCTCGCGGGCGCTCGCGTACCACCCTTCGGCCTGTTTCCGCCCGCCTCGTTCCGGGTCCGTGAGCGACTCACTGTACTCCACGACGTTCAGCAAGACGAGGTCGGCCTCGGGGTGGACCTCGCTGGCGTGGTGGACCGCGGCGCTCGCTTGCGGCGACCTGTCGACTGGAATCAGGAGGCGTCGTGTCATCGCTGGGTCACTCCGACCGTTCGGCGTAGGGGACGATGTCGGCCTCCTCGACGCGGCGCTCGAAGCGCTCGCGTCGGGCCCGCCGTTCGTCCGGTGCCATCCGGTCGGCGGTCCATATCTCCCCGCTGGTCACCTGGTGGACCTCGACCGTCTCGACGTCGGGCAGCGAGCCGACGCGTTCGCATATCTCGTCGTCGATGTCCAGGAAGTACGTACACCGCTGGGAGGTCAACAGGAGGTGGACGGTGACCGTCTTCGTGCTCTCGTCCCACTCGATGTCGTCGACGAGTCCCAGGTCGACGATGCTGACTGGGTGTTCGCTCATACAGCTACAGGGGTCAAACACCGCTTCGAGTTCGGCCTTCACCTCGGTCTTGACCTCGCTCTGGAACTCCGTCGTCGGAAGGACGTGGTCAGTAACCTCGGTGCTCATACGTACTTCACACGTTCCTTCGAGGCATCCTCTGTCGGCTCCTCGTAGGTCGACCACGGGGGCGCGGGGTACTCGCCCTGCTCTTTCAGCTCCTGAATCTTCTGGTCCCACTTGTCGCCCTTGATGTCCTTCTTGACCTGCTCGGGGTCCTTGCCCATGAGGCGGAGTTTGTTCTTGCCCAGTATCTTCTCCTTGTCCTCCTGGGTGACCTCGGGGTAGTCCTCGCCGGCGCGGAGGTCCTCGGGCATCTCGAAGTCCCAGATGGCGTCGATGGGCGGCTGCGGGTGTAGCGCCGTCGCGCCACTGGAGAAGACGATGCGGTCGGGGCCGGCCCAGTACAGCATCTCGCCTAAGCTCCGGGCGAACTTTTCGGGCCGACTGCAGGCCATGTGGGCCGTGTTCTCGATGTTCGCGTAGACGTTGTCGTGGCTGGCCATCGCGAAGACGGTCTCCTCGAGGAACGAGAAGCCGGCGTGGATGACCTCGAAGTTGAGTTCGGGGAAGGCCAGCGCCGCCTCCTCGACGTCGTCGATGCGGAAGTACTTCACCGGCGCCGTCGCGAAGGGGATGAACTTGTGGATGCCGACGGTCCCGACGTCTAAGTCGGCGGCCTTCTCCAGTACCGGCCGGACCGTGTCCTCGTTCAGTTGCAACGCGAGGTCACGGCCGTTCTGGTAGCGCGCCGGGTACAGTTTGATGCCGTCGACGTCCTTCTTCTTGGCGTAGTACTCGACCTGCTCGACGGCGTCGTCTTCGAGCGGGTTGATGTCGACTATCATCCCCATCCGGTTCGGGTTGCGCTCGCGCAGTTCGAACCCTTTCTCCCGGGAGACGTAGCCGTCCTTGAAGTAGTCGTCCAGCGGGAGCGAGTGGTACACCGAGTAGTCGATCTGACTCTCCAGGAAGAGCAGCCGTTCGAGCTCCTCTGGCTGGTGGTTCCGGTAGAAAATCTCTTCCGGGAACATGTACTCCTCTGGCATCAGCTGCTCGCCGAGCTCGTACGTCTCGTCGTCCCACCGCTGGGAGTGTGGGTGCAGGTGGTTGTCGTCTGCGTGGTTGAAGCAGTGTGACACTGCGTCTACAACCAGCTCGCCGTTCTCTAGCATACGGGTTGTTATTCAAAACTATAGCTATTAAACGTTCGGAATATGCGGGGGGTGTCGTCGTCCCGCAGTCGACTGTCGTCGCCGTCAGTCAGAGATGTCGAGACAGACGTTCTTTATCTGCGTGTAGTTGTGGATGGCCTGGGTGCCGTTCTCGCGGCCGACGCCACTGTCCTTGAAGCCCCCGAAGGGCGTCTCGTTGCCGCCGGCGAACCACTCGTTGACGTATATCTGTCCGGCGTCGACGTCCCGCGCGAACCGGTGGGCCTTCCCGAGGTCGGTCGTGACGACGCCCGCGACGAGCCCGTAGTCGACGTCGTTGGCCCGCCGGATGGCCTCGGCCTCGTCGGCGAACGTGCTCACGGTCAGCACCGGCCCGAAGACCTCCTCCTGGCAAATCCGGGCGTCCTGTGGGACGTCCGCGAACACCGTCGGCTCGACGTAGTAGCCGTCGCGGTCCAGCACGCGCCCGCCGGTCACCGGCTCGCCCAGTTCCTCGCGACCGATGTCGAAGTACTCGGCGACCTTCTCCATGTGTGTCGCCGAGGCGAGCGGCCCGACGTCGTGGTCGTCGACGCCGGGACCGATGGAGAGCTCCTCGACGGCGGCCACGAGTTTGTCGACGTAGGCGTCGCTCACGTCCTCGTGGACGACGACGCGCGAGGAGGCCGAACAGACCTGCCCGGTGTTGGTCGCGAAGATGCCCTTGATGGTCTCCGCGACGGCGACGTCGAGGTCACCGTCCTCGTAGACGACCAGCGGGCTCTTGCCGCCGAGTTCGAGGTGCGGTTCGGTCAGGTTGTCGATGGCGGCTTTCCCCACCGCACGCCCCGTGGCGGTCGACCCGGTGAAGGTGACGGACCCGATGTCGGGGTGGCCCGAGAGCGTCGCGCCGGCGGGGTCGCCCTCGCCGGGCACGACGTTGACGGCGGCCTCGGGCACGCCGTTCTCGTGTAACAGCTTCGTGAGTTCGAGCGCGCCGATGGGCGTCTCCTCCGCGGGCTTGACGACCGCCGCGTTCCCGGCCGCGAGTGCCGGTGCGACGCTTCGCGCGAACAGATAGGCCGGGACGTTCCAGGGGACGATGTGGCCCGTGACCCCCAGCGGTTCCCGAATCGTGTAGTCCACGTGGTCGTCGTCGAGCGGGATGCTCTCGCCCTCTACCTTGTCGGCGAGGCCGCCGTAGTACTCGAAGTGGCGGGCACAGCGCGCTATCTGCCCCCTCGCTTCGGAGATGGGCTTCCCGTTTTCCAGCGTCTCGATGCGGGCGAAGCGCTCTTTCTCGTCCCGGATGGCCCGGGCCACGTCGTTGAGGATGCGACACCGCTTTGCCGGGGTGTAGCCGCGCCAGGTCTCGAAGCCCTCCTGGGCCACGTCGACGGCCTCGTTCACGTCGTCCGCCGTCGCCGCCGCGACGGTGGTGAGCCGGTCGCCCGTCGCCGGGTCGAACACGTCGATTGTCTCGCCCGAAACGTCCCGTTCCGTGCCGTCTATCAGCACGCCGTACTGGTCGGCGATTGCTGCCTGCTGGTCGGTCTGCATTCTGTCTCGATTACTCTCACCAATGTGCATAATTCTTTGTGTCCGTCGGCGGCTACAGGTCGAGTCGCTCGACCGACTCGACGTGGAACTTGCGGATATCCCGCTCCGCGGTCAGGTACTCCGTAATCTCCGCTTCGAACGCCTGGACGTGGTCGGAGTAGAGGTGGTCCTCGAACAGCGACTCGTTCTCGTACACCTCACGGAAGTGGACGACAGTCGGGTCGAGGACGTCGACGGCGGCCTGGTAGGAGACGACGCCGCTGTCCTGTCGGGAGGCCTCGACGAGCGATTCGAGCAGCTCCAGGACGCGCTCGCGGTGCGCTGGCTCGACGTGCATGGTCGCGTGGAGTACGAGCATCACAGTGTACGCCTCACCGGTGAGGTATTAGAGTGTACTGGTAACGTGTATCACGGACGCCGACCCGGCGTTCAGGGCTCGACGAGTATCTTCACGTGGTCGCCGTCGTCGCCGAGCAGGGCCTCGAAGCCGCCGTCGACGATATCGTCGAGGGAGATGCGCCCGGTCACCAGCGCCCCGGGGTGGCAGTCGCCGGCGGCCAACCTGTCGACCACCGCCCCGAACTCCTCGCGGCCGCGCGGGCCGCTCAGATAGCCGTTCGAGCCGACGATGGACCGCTCGCGGACGGCGATGTCCTTCGGCACGACGTCCACCGGGGACTGTGCGATACCGACGGTGAGAATCTCGCCCCCGTGTCTCGTGCTCTCGATGGCGGCCGTGTACGTCGGCGTGACGCCGGCCGCTTCGAAGGCGACGTCGACGCCCCCGTCCGTCGCCTCGCGGACGGTCTCGACGGCGTCGCCCGCACGCGGGTCCAGCGTGACGTCCGCGCCCAGGTCCGCGGCCAGGGCGCGCCGTCCGGCCCGCGGTTCCGAGACGAATATCTCCCCGGCGCCGGCCACCCGCGCCATCTCCAGTATCGTGAGGCCGATGGGACCACAGCCGAAGACGGCGACGCTGTCCCCGGCGTCGAGCGCGGACCGGCGAACCGCGTGGAGCCCGACGGCGTACGGTTCGACGAGCGCGCCCAGTTCGACGGGGAGGTCGGGCGGGAGGCCGACGACGTTCCCCTCGGGCGCGACGACCGACTCCGCGAAGCCGCCGCTCTCCATGCCGAGGCCGATGTTGGCCACGTCCGGACAGAGATGGTGGTCGCCGGCACGACAGTACCGGCAGTCCTCGCAGACGACGGCCGGGTTGACCGTGACGGGGTCGCCGACGCTGACCGCGGTGACGTCCGCGCCGACCTCGGCGACGGTACCGCTGAACTCGTGGCCGAGCGGTACCGGCGGCGTGACGCCCGAGAGCGGGTGGGGGTCACCCGGCGCCGGGAGGAAGTCGGGGCCGTCGGCGTACTCGTGGAGGTCCGTCCCACAGATACCGGCGGCGGTCACGTCGATTCGGACCGCGTCGGCGTCGAGTGCCGGTTCGTCGACGTCGTCGACACGGACGTCGCGCTGCCCGTGCCATCGAGCGACTCTCATACCTCGGCCAACCGTCGCCGACCGCTTAACTCTGCCCACGCACTCGGCGCGGAGAGCCAGCGGCGTGTGCTCGCCGGGGTCTGGTCGGTGCGGACGGCGACCCGCCACAAATGTCAGGATTAATCATAAATACTTATTCGGTCACCCCGGGTATCGTCAGTCCGTCATGACAGCGCGATTCGACGGTCAGTCAGTACTAGTGACGGGTGCGGCATCGGGCAACGGACGCGCCATCGCTCGCAAGTTCGCCGAGGAAGGCGCCGGTGTCACCGTCAGTGACATCCAGGAAGAACCCCGAATGGGCGGCGACCCGACCCACGAGATAATCGCAGAGATGGGCCGCGAGGTACAGTTCGTCGAGTGTGACGTCAGCGACCCCGACGACCTCCACGCCGCCGTCGAGGCCCACGTGGACACCTTCGGGTCGTTGGACGTGATGGTCAACAACGCCGGCATCGACCGACAGATGCCGATTCTGGAGGCCGGGCCCGACGACTACGACATGCTCATGGACATCAACCTCCGGGGGGTGTACTTCGGCTGTCAGGCTGCGCTCGACGTCATGGCCGACCAGGACGACGGCGGGGCCATCGTCAACATGTCCTCTATCGCGGGCCTCAGGGGCATCGACAACTCCTCGCTGTACTGTACTTCCAAAGGCGGTGTGACGAACCTCACGCGGCAACTCGCGCTCGAACACGGCGAGAACGGTATCCGCGTAAACGCCATCAACCCGGGCGTCATCGAGACGGCGATGACGATGGAGGACGGCGACACCATCGACGGCCTCCTCGAAGAAACCCCGCTGGGCCGGGCCGGCCAACCGGAAGAGGTCGCCGACGGTGTGTTGTTCCTGGCCAGCGACGACGCCTCGTTCGTCACGGGGCACAATCTCGTCCTCGACGGCGGCTTCACCGTCTGAATCGTCGCTTCGTCACAGGCAGCACCCCAGCTTTTCGACGCGTCGGCTACGAGTCGAGCGGGTCGTGTCGAAACTGCCTCGCGTACGTCCGTTCTACCGCGTCGAGTCGCCGGTCGTCGCCGAAGACGGCCGGCAGTGAGTAGTCCGCCGGTTTCTCCGACCGTTCCCAGCCGAGCAACTCCGAGAGTTCGGCCTCCCGAATCGGCTGCATCGCTATCTGTGGGTCCCACTCGTCGCCGGCCTCGACGACGGACATCCTCTTCCAGTCGTAGGGCGTCTCCCCGTCGAACAGTTCGTGTTTGTACGTCTCGGCGTCGACGACCGGAACCCTGTCGACGACGTCACGCCACTTCGCGGGGTCTTTGACACACAGCGGCGCGTTGAACGTCATCATCCGCTCTCCGGGGTCGAGAGTGTGGCCGTTGCGGTAATCGTGGACCTTCGCGAGGGACCACGCTGCCTGCCACGGCGCCATGCCCGAGACCGTGGCCGTGATGTCGCCGTTGAGGACCCTCGCCAGCCCCTGTTCGCTCGCGTCGATGGTCGCGATGGGGACGTCGTGGCCGGCGTCCTTGAGCACCGAGAGGCCGCCTTCCGCCATGGAGAGGTTCTGGGCGAAGAAGCCGTCTATCTCGGGACCGTGTCTGCGAACCAGTTCCGTCATCACGTCGACTGCGGACTGTTTGACGAAGTGCCCCGCCCGGCGTTCGCCGAGCAGTTCGATGCCGGGATACTCACCCAGCGCGAGTTCGACGCCCCTGTTACGACCGAAGTTGACCGCCGTTCCGGGGTTCCCTTCGACGTGGACGAACCGCCCCTGCCCGCCCATCTCCTCGAAGAGGACCGTCGCGGCGGTGTAGGCGTGGTTGACGAAGTGCGGCGCGATGTACTGGACGTACTCCTCGCCGGCGTCGTGGGGCGTGTACCAGTCGGCGATGGTGACCCCGAGCACCGTCGGGACGCCCGCGTCGACGCACCGCTCGCTGAACTCGACCGACGACTCGTTCGTGTAGGTCTGCCCGACGATGGCGTCGACACCGCTCTCGATGGCCGCCTCGAACTGGCGGCGCTGCTTGGCTACGTCGCCGTCGTTGGCCTTGACGTCGGTCCGGTATCCGAACGCGTCCGCCGCGTTCCGGTACCCCTTCGCCCAGGAGAGCCAGTAGGAGTTGTCGAGGTCGGCCACCGTCCCCATCGCGATATCCGCGCTCCGGTCGGCCGAACTGCTCGATGCGTCGGTCTGTCGCTGCCTGGCTTCCTCGAGGGCGCGCTCTCTCGCCCGCGTCGAGATACTCTCGGCCGTCTCGTGTGCGTCGACCGCCGACTCGAGCATGTCGGCGTACTGCGTTAGCCGGGCCGAACTCTCGGTGACACTCTCCGTGGCGTCCGCCTGGGCCTCGACGGCGTCGGCCACGGAGGCGCTCTGCTCCTTGACGGCGTCGCTGAGGGCCGTCACGTCGTCGACGCTCGAGAAGATACGCTGGGCCGCGTCGGCCTGCTGTTTCGCGGCGCTGTCGATTTCCTGGATGCCGTGGTTGGTCTCCTCGATGTGGGTGGTGATGTCCGTGAGCGCCGCAAGCGCCGTCTCTATCGTCTCGGCTCCGGCCTCGACACTGCTTTGCATCCGGTCCATATCGCTCACCGCGTCGTCGGTCTGTGCCTCTATCTCGTCGACCATCTCGGCGATTCGGTCGGCCGCCGTCATCGCCTCCTCCGAGAGTTCCTGGACGTTGTTGGCGACGACGGCGAACCCCGCGCCGGCCTCACCGGCCCGTGCGGCCTCGATTTTGGCGTTCAGCGCGAGCAAGTTGGTCTGGTCCGCGACGTCCGAGATGAGGTCGACGATGTCGCCGACCTTCTGGACCTGCCCTTCGAGTTCGGCCGTCTTCGCAGCGGTCGCGTCTGTGGTCTCGCGTATCCGGTCGACCTCTTCGAGCGCCTCTTTGGCCGCGCTCTGGCCCTCCGTGCCGCGCTGGAGCGTCTCCGCTGCGGTGTCGGCTACCGTGGTCGCCGAGGCGGATATCTCCTCGATACTGGCCGACAGGGCCTCCATCTCGACGGCGACCGTCTCCAGGCGCTGTTTCTGTTCGGCGGTGTTGACGGCGATGTCTTCGGTCTGTCCACCAGCGGTGGCGCTGGCGTCTCTGACCGTCTCGGCACCGGCCGCGACGTCCGCACTCGCCTCCGTGAGGACGGTCGCCAGCCCCTGTACCTGTCCGGTCTGTCGCTCTACTTCGTCCAGCATCTCGTTGAACGACGCCGCGAGTGCAGCGATGGCTTCGTCGTCGCCCTCCACCGCGACTCGCCGCGTGAAATCACCGTTCGCACAGGCGTCCATCACCGTTCGAAGTTCGTCGAGTTCCGGGGGAAGGTCGTCGGTATCGGCGTCACGCGCTCCGACGGCACTCTCCCCTCCTGGATCGTCTGTCTCGCCGACCATACGCACAGTATTAACACTATTGTTTAAACATTTACTGCAGGTTATCGAATCTGGAAATCGGTCGGCCCGCCCGCTCACAGCGCGAACTGCCGGGGCGTCGGAAACGGAGAAACAGTGAAGGCCGATTACTTCACGACGTCTATCTTGTCGCGGTCGATAGACAGCGCGACGGCCGCGACGACCACGAGGCCGAGGATTATCTCCTGGACGAAGGAGTCGACGGCGAGCAGGTTCATCCCGTTGTTCAGGACAGCGATGACGAGCACGCCGAGGATGGTCCGGTGCGGGCCGCCCACCCCGCCGGTCAGTGCCGTCCCGCCCATGACGATGGCGGCGATACTCGGCAGCAGGTTCCCGCTCCCGATGTTCGGCGAGGCCGAGGAAATCCGGAGCGTGAGCAGGACGCCCGCGATGCCACAGAGCAGTCCCGACAGCACGAACGGGTATATCTTGTACCGGTCGACCTTCGCGCCGGCGAGTTCGACGACGCGCTCGTTCTCGCCGAGCGCGAAGCAGTACCGCCCGAACTTCGTGCGGAAGGCCAGGACGATGGTGGCGGCGTATATCAGCAGGCCCCAGAGCACGAGGTTGGGGATGCCGAAGACGTTCCCGGTGGCGATGGCGCGGATGGAGTCGTTCCGGAACGTGATGGTCGACCCGCCGGTGATTATCTTCCCGACCCCGGCCAGCACGGACAGCGTCCCCAGCGTGACGAGGAACGACGGGACCTTGAGCTTCGTGAACACCAGCCCGTTGAACAGGCCCGCGAGCATCCCGACGCCGATGGCGATGGGAATCGCCAGCAGCCCCAGTCCGTACTCGGCGATGAGGACGACCGTGGTGACGCCGGTCAGCAAGACGACCGACTCGACCGAGAGGTCGATGCTCTGCTGGAGAATGGGGAACGTTCCCGCGAGCGCGATCAGCAGCAAGGTCACGGCGTTTTTCGCGACGTTGTCTATCAGGTTGGCCTCGGTGAAAAAGCGCTCCGTCGTCACGGTGAAGATGACCACAAGGCCAAACAGCATGACGAAGGGCCCGAGGTCCTGAATCCAGTCCTGGAGGGTGCGTTGCTCTCGTTGGCTGTTTATCCACTCGCTGACACTGCTTGTACTCATCGTTATATCATCTCCTGTATCAGGTCTTCTTCCGTTGGTTTGTTGCCAGGTGAGGCGTCGAACGGTTCGGCGACGAACTGGCCCTTGGCCATCACGCCGATACGGTTCGACATCCCGATGACCTCCGGTAGTTCGTCACCGATGAAGACTATCGAGACGCCCCGCTCGGTCAGTTCTCGGCACAGTCGATACACCTCCTCTTTCGCACCCACGTCGATGCCCCGCGTGACGTTGTCCATCACGAGGACGGGCGTGTCCTGGGCGAGCCACCTGGCGATGACCACTTTCTGCTGGTTGCCGCCGCTGAGCCCGTGGACGAGCGCGTTCGGTCCCGGCGTCTTTATCGAGAGCTCCTCGATGGCGTCCGCTGTCGCCGCCTGCTCGGCGTCGAGGTCCAGCATCGGCATGCTGCCGTTCATGTCGCGAATCATCGCCAGCGACGTGTTCACCAGCACCGACTGGTACAGGAGCAGGCCCTCGGACTTCCGGTCTTTCGGGATGTAGCCGACACCGGCGTCGACCATGTCCGAGACCGACGGATTGTCGAGGTCGGTCCCGTCGACGGTAACTGTGCCCTCGGTCATCTCCAGGTCGCCGGCCAGCAGGCGACCGAACCGTTGCTTGCCCGACCCTTCGACGCCGACGATGCCGAATATCTCTCCCTCGCGCAGGGTGAACGACGCCGGGCCCACCTCGTCGCCGTGGGCGACGCTATCGACTGCCATCGCGACGTCGCCAAGCTGGGACTCCCGGCGCTGGTCCGGCACGCGGTAGTACTCGTCGGCCGTCTCCCGGCCGACCATCGCTCGCTGCAGCGAGTCCGTCGTCGCGTCCTCGACGTCTGTCACGCCGACCTGCTCGCCGTCTTTCAGCACGTAGATGCGGTCGGATATCTCCAGTACCTCGTCGAGTTCGTGCGAGACGAACACGAAGGTCGCCCGGTCCCGGAGGTCGTTGACGAGGTCGAAGAGAATCTCGCGGCCGCTCTCCTCGAGCCCGGCGGTCGGTTCGTCGAGCAGGATGACCGGGTTGTCGGACTTCTGGGAGACGTGGAACGCCTTGGCTATCTCCAGCATCTGGCGCTCGTTGAACGTGTAGTCCCGGACCAGGTCGTTGACGTCGATATCGATACCGAGGTCGTCGACGAAGGCCTGGGCGCTCTCGCGCATCTCCTCTTTCTCGAGTACGCCGAAGCGCTCTTTCTCCCGGCCGAGATAGAGGTTCTCGTACCCCCGAAGCGTGGTGATGACGTCCTGTTCCTGGTGGACCAGAGAGACACCGTAGTTGGCTGCTTCACGCGGGTTCGTGAACGTGACCGAGTCACCGTCCACGTAGAGCTGTCCCTCGTCCGCCTCGAGGACCCCCGTGAGGATGTTCAGGAGGGTGCTTTTGCCGGCCCCGTTCTCCCCGACGAGGCCGATGACCTCGCCGTGGTTGACTTCCAGTGAGACGTCCTTGAGCGCCTGGACGTGTCGGAACGATTTCGAGATACCGTCGACGCGGAAACTGTACGAGTCGCCGGCTGGCGAGTTCCTCGCCTCGTCCATCGTGCCTGTGTGTGTCTCTGAGGACATTGTTTACGTTCGGGGTTAGTTCAGTGGGTTATTCTGGAACTGGTCCTGGTAGAGCTTGGTGGCCTCTTCCTGGGCCGCGCTGTCGGTGTAGACCTCGGGCAGACTGTACCCCGATGGCTTGTCCGCGTCCTTCCAGTCGAGGACCTCCTTCATGTCCTCGAGGTTCATCGGCGCCATATCTATCTGTGGGTCCCACGAGTCCTCGCCGGCCTCGACGACGGACATCTTCTTCCAGTCGTAGGGCGTCTCGCCGTCGAAGATGGCCGAGTTGTACTCGGCGGCGTCGACGACGGGCAACCGGTCGATAGCGTCCGTCCACTGGCTCGGGTCCTTGACACAGACCGGCGCGTTGAACGACATCATCTTCTCGGCCGCGCTCAGCGTGTGGCCGTTGATGTAGTCGTGACACTTCGCGACGGACCAGCCGGCCTGCCACGGCCCCATCCCGGAGACCGTCCCGGTCATGCGGTCGTTGGCGATGGCCGCCAGCCCCGGTTCGCTGGCGTCGATACCGACGACGGGCACGTCGATGTCGTTCTCTTCGAGGATGGTGAGCCCACCCAGCGCGACGGCGTCGTTCTGCCCGAAGAACCCGTCGATGTCGTCACCGAACTGGGACACTTTGTCGTTCATGACCGACCGGGCGTCCGAGCGGATGAAGTTACCCGGCTGGCGCGCCCCGGCCATCTCGATGTCGGGGTACTCCTCCAGCGCGAGGTCCACGCCCTTGTTTCGGCCGATGTTCGGCGCGGTCCCGCGGTTCCCCTCGATGTGGACGAACTTCCCGCTGCCGCCCATCGCCTCGAACAGCATCTTCGCGCCGGTGTAGGCGTGGTTGACGAAGTGTGGCGTGAAGAACGTCACGTACTCCTCGCCGGCGTCCTGCGGGACGAACCAGTCGGCGATGGTCACTGCGAGGACGCCCGGGGTCTGGTTCTGGGCCAACGTCTCCGCCAGCGTGATGGCGGCGGCGTTGGTGTAGGTCTGTCCGACGATGAACTCCGCGCCGTTCGAGACTGCGGTGTCGAACTGCTGTTTCTGTGTCGAGACTTCCCCGTTGTTGGTCTGGACGTTGGTGTCGTAGCCGAACGCCTTGGCCGCCTCGAGGTAGCCTTTCTCCCAGCTCAGCCAGTAGGAGTTGTTTCGGTTGGCTATCGAGGCCATCGACGGCCCGCCGTCGCTGCCCGACCCGCCGGAATCGCCACCACAGCCCGCGAGCGAGCCCATGATACCGACGCCGGTCGCGCCAGCGACACGAGTCATAAACGACCGTCTGGAGTCTGAAGACTGCTGCCCTGACATGCACTTGCACATACCTATAGTCCCTATATATATGTTTTGTTAATGATGGACTTTCCGACAGATGAACTGGCGTGGCCGCCACTCGGCGACCGGCGTCCGCGGCCGATTGGGGGCCGTCTGTGTCCGATTGGGGCCCGTGTCGTGTGTTCGGTCGCGCGCTGGACTCCGCTCGCGCGTCTCCGTCAGTACATGACCTTGCCGGCGGAGACGTTGATGTCCTGGCCCGTTATCCGCTCTGCCTGCTCGGAACAGAGGTAGCCGACGAGGTCGGCGACGTCCTCGCGGTCGACGAGTTCGCCGCGGGCGGCCTCGCGTTCGACCTCACCGCGGACCTCCTCGTAGGTCTGGCCGGTCTCCTCGGCCTGGCGCTCGAAGACCCGCCTGATTCGTGGCCCGTCGACCGACCCGGGACAGACCGCGTTGACGTTGATGTTCGCGTCCCCCACCTCCGCGGCGAGGGTCCGCGTGAACCCGATGACGCCCATCTTGCTGGTCGCGTAGGGCGTCCGGTTCGGCAGGGGGCGTTTCCCCGTCACCGACGCGATGTTGACGATTCGGCCGAACGACGCGGCTCTCATGTGGGGAATGACCTCGCGGCACATCTGGAACGGGCCCTTGAGGTTGACCGCGAGTGTCTGTTCCCACTCCTCGGTGGAGACGCCCTCACAGGGTGCCGTCGGCCCGGCGATGCCGGCGTTGTTGACCAGGCATTCGATGGACCCGAACTCCTCGAGGACCCATTCGACCGTCTCCTGGACGCTCTCGCTGGAGGCGACGTTCGTTTCGAGGACCTCACAGCGCTGGCCGGTCTCTTCGACCAGTTCCGCCGTCTCCGCCATCTCCTCGCTGTCGAGGTCGGCGACGACGACTCGGGCCCCCCGGCGGGCGAGTTCTACACAGATCGACTGTCCGATACCGCGGGCGCCACCGGTGACGATCGCGGTACTATCGGGACGCATAGCGCAGAAGAGTTACACGCAGAATATAAAACTTTGCGTGACAGGCCGTCACAGGGGTGGGAAAGCCCCCTTCCACCACAAGGTCTAAATAATCGTTCCGAGTCGAATCCGACTATGCCTTACAGCGGGTACGACGACTACTTCGAGAAGAAGCTCATCATCAGCGTGGCGACGACCGGTGGCCACCACGGCAAGGACGCCAATCCGAATCTCCCCGAACAGCCCGTCGAAGTCGCACAGGACCTGGCGGCGTGTGAGGAAGCCGGTGCCTCCATCGTCCACCTCCACGCGAGAGACGAGAACGGCGAGAAGACGAAGTCCGTCGCGCGATACCAGGAGCTGCTCGACACCATCGACGAGTACTGCGACGACATCATCGTCAACTTCACCACGGGTGGTGGGGGCATCTTCTCTCGCGAGGAACGCATCGCGCCGGCGCTTGAGACCGACCCCCGCCCCGAGATGGCGACGATGGACCTCGGGCCGATGAACTTCGGACAGACCAGGACGGCCGTGAACACCCGTGAGCAAAACGAGGAGTACGCAGAACGGCTGCGGGACGCGGGCGTGAAACCCGAACTTGAGGTCTTCAACCCCGGTCACTACCCCGAGATGGAGCATCTCATCGACGAGGGACTCCTCGATACCCCGTACTGGTGTACCCTCATTCTCGGGATGCAGACCGGCACGCCGGCCCAGCCGCGCAATCTGATAAACCTCGTGGACAACCTCCCCGAGCCCGCCGAGTGGCAGGCGCTCGCGGTCGGTCGACACCAGCTCCCGCTCACGACGATGGCTATCACCATGGGCGGCCACGTTCGGGTCGGGATGGAGGACAACATCTACTACCGAAAGGGCGAACTCGCCGAGAGCAACGCCCAGTTCGTCGAACGGGCGGCCCGTATCGCCGACGAACTGAACCGACCTATCGCCGACACCGACGAGACCCGCGAGATGCTGGGTCTCTGACCGGGCCGCACTGCCACCTCGTTCTCGCTCGCGACCGCGTCGGTGAGCTGCGGTGCTGGTCGCCCAATCTATAACGATTTATCGTCCGCAAATCCTCGCCTCGCGAATCGCCCCCTCGAACCCTCGGGCTGACTGTTCTCTCGGCGGAGATTATCGTGAATATATCGAGATAAACAGACAGTCGAACGGTTTTCCTGCGGTTCTTCATGCAAACAGTCACGCTCTCGGCACTGTCCCCGAGCGCAGTACTTTATATGCTATTTCCGTATTCGGGCGGCTCTGGGTATCTACGGTTGCTTCACATCTCTCCAGTCGAGTCCGGGTCCGGGACCACGCAACTCAGACCCGTGCGTGAGACGACTTCACACACTATCTGTCCCCCAGCGGTGGATTTTATATACTGTCCATGTGGAGTGTACGCATGACCAACGACACACAGACACGAACCCTGCAGACGACGCGGACGACCCTGGAAATCGTGCGGGCGCTAGAGGAGCACGGGCCGGTGCGGGTGACCGAACTCGCCGACCGACTCGACATGGCGTCCAGTACGGTCCACAGCCATCTCGCCACGCTGGTCGGGGAAGAGTTCGTCACCAAGGACGGCGACTTCTACCGGCTGAGTCTCGAGTTCCTGCGTCTCGGCATCCACGCTCGCAACCTCCGGGACGAACACCAGGTCGTCCAGTCGTACACCGAACAACTGGCCGAGGAGACCGACTGCCGGGCCGTCTTCCTCGTCGAGGAGCACGGTCGCGGCGTCTACCTCTACACCAACTCCGGGAAACACGCCGTGTGGAGCTACTCGACGGTCGGCAAGCAGGCGCCGCTGCACGTCACGGCGAGCGGGAAGGCGATACTCGCATCGCTTCCGCGCCAGCGTGTCGACGAGATTATCGACCGGCGCGGGCTCGCGCCCGAGACCGACCAGTCGATCACCGACCGCGACGAACTGTACGCGGAACTCGACGAGATACGGGACCGCGGCTTCGCGTTCAACCGCGAGGAGCAACTCGACGGTATCAAAGCCGTCGGCGTGCCAGTCAGCGGCCCCGACGACCGCGTCATCGGGTCGTTCAGCGCCGCGAGTCCCGCAAAGCGCATGGACGACGAGTGGTTCGAGACCGAACTCCCGAACCAGGTTCTGGGCATCGCCAACGAGTTCGAACTCGAGATATCGATGCCGTGAGCGGGCGGTGACGTGACGGCCGGTTGGCGTTCTCTCACCGCCCGTCCCCAGTGCGATACCCCGAGACGACGCCCGCAAGCGTCGCTTTCGCTCTGCGGACGTACCCGCTGCGGGCACACGGACCACGGATAGTCGCTCCGGCCGCGAACACCCCGCCGTGACCTCCCTCTCTGGGACGCCACTATACCTGTCCCAGCTTGGCGGCGGGCATCTCGTCTGCCCCCTCTCAGGTTGAGACGCCCTATATCCGTCCCAGCGTGGCCTTCGACGGCGAGTCCATCGCGGTAATCATAACGCTTACCAACGGGCAATCCACAATGACAAAGTCAATGGCACCGACGCACTGCTGTAAAGTCGACCGGGTTCGCGCCGAACACGGTATCACGCCACCGGCCCGATTCGACGGGGGCCTCGATTCGTATCTCGTCGCCAGATGGACCGGCGAGGGCGAGACGGACCCGGTCGGCCTGCGGACGCTCTCGGAGTGGTTCAACAAGCAGGTGCTCAAGACGGTCTATCGCGACCACGGGCGCTCCGAATCGAGTGTCCGCCTCGATTCGGACTACGAGGCGCTCCGGGGGAACGACATCCCGGAGCACAAACTGGCGGAACTCCACTCGGAACTCGCCGACGACGGCATCGACGGCGAGGCGTTGACCGGGCAGTTCATCGGCAAGAGCACGCTCTCGCGGCACCTGAAAGACTGTCTCGACGCGACCAAGGACACGCCCGCGTCGGAAACGGAGTGGGAGATAGACCGGGTGCGCGTCGCGACCAACACGTACCGCACGCATCTGGAGTCGGCGCTGCAGTCGCTCGGGAACAAGGACCGTATCAGCGACGTCGAGGCGGCGGAGTTACAGGTTCAGTCGTACCTCTCCTGTCCGGAGTGCCCGACCCGCGTCACCGTCGAACAGGCCTACGAGCAGGGATACGTCTGTGCCGACCACCGTGACGACTAACCGCACGCCGAGACGGTCCGGTGTTTGGCGACCGATTTAAGTCACAGCCGACCAGTAATAATGTATATGTGGGAACTCGAGGTTTCAAACATCGCCGGTATTCGCGACGGCGAACCGACCGTCGAGCCCGGCATCAACGCCGTGCAGGCGAGCAACTGGCAGGGTAAGACGTCGCTCGTAACCGCGCTCAGGACAGTGCTGGGGGGCTCAGTCACGTCATCGACGCTCACCGACGGCGTAGATGCGGGTCACGTACGGCTACGGACGCCCGACGAGGAGTACGAGCGCCGCCTCCGGCGGACCGGCGGGACTGTCACGGCGGACGGTCGGCCGTATCTTACCGACGAGCGCGAGCAGGCCGTCGCCGAACTGTTCGCCTTTCTGGACGAGCGCAACCGGGTTCGGACCGCGGTCCGCGAGGGCGAGGACCTCACTCCACATCTCGTCGAACCGCTGGAACGAGAGGACATCGAAGGCCAGATTGCGCGACTGAAAGCGGAGCGAGAGACGGTCGAAGCCGAACTCGAACGCGCCCAGCAGGCGGCGGAGAAACTGCCGGCGAAGACGGACACTATCAACAGTCTCGAATCCGAACTCGCGGAGCTAGAGGCCGAGGCCGACGACCTCGAGGGGACGGCCGACGAGAGCGGTGCGCAGGCCGAACTGCGGACGGAACTCACACAGGCGCGCCGCGAACGCGAGCAGGCCAGTCAGCGCGTCAACCGGCTCGAAGGAAAAACCGAGTCGCTGGAATCGCAGATAGCGGACAAGGAGCGCGAACTGGACGCGCTGACAGTCTCCACGGCTCCCGACCTCCCCGAGACGCTGGCGGAGAAACAGTCGGCGCTCCGGGAACTCGACGGGGAAATCGAGACGCTGGAAGCGCTGTACAACGCCACGAAGCAGGTACTCGACCAGGGTCATCTCGACGTCGTCGCGGACGTCGAGCGCCGCATCGACAGCGACCATCTCACCTGCTGGGTCTGTGGCAGCGACACCACCCGCGACGACATCGAAGAGCAGATGGACGGGCTGAGCGACGCCATCTCCGACCGTCGGGAGCGACGCTCGGAGCTCCAGTCGACGGTGTCCGAACTCGAGGACAGACAGCGCGAGATAGAGCAACAGCGCCGGCGGAAACAGTCACTCGAAGACGGACTGGACGAACTCCGGACGAACCTGGCGGACTCGCGGGACGAACTCTCGGACGCGAGAGACGAACTGGCGTCGTCCAGCGAGCGCGTCGAGACGCTGGAAGCGCGAGTGCAGGAAACCGACGACCGACGACAGTCACTCGACCAGGAGATAGCGCGGACCGAGACGAAACTGGAGCGCCACCGCGAGGACCGGGACCAACTGGAGACGCAGGCCCAGCAGCGCGAACAGCTACAAGAGCGCCTCGACTCGCTCTCCGGAGAGATAGAGGACCTCCGCTCGCGGCGCGAGCGGGTAATCAGGACGGCGCGCACCGCGTTCGACGAGGCCCTCGAAGACGTCGTCGACAGGTTCAATCCGAGCTTCGAGAGCGCGCGACTGCGACACCACGTCGACCCCGACTCGGGCCGCACCGAGCAACTGGAACTGCTCATCGCCCGGGACGGGCGTGAGATATCCGTCGACGCCCTCTCGGAGGGGGAGGTCGAACTCATCGGCCTCATCGCTGCACTCGCCGGGCACGAGGCGTTCGACGTCGCCGAGCAGGTCCCGTGTATCATCCTCGACGACCTCGGTGGACTGGCCAGCGAGCACATCCACACGCTCGTCCACTATCTCAGTGCCAGAACGGAGTACCTCGTCACGACCGCCTATCCGGAGGCCGGCGAGTTCGACGGGCACGTACTCTCACCGGACGACTGGGACGTCGTCTCGGACCACGCCGACCAGCCGGCGTGACTGCGAGGGGCGGGCCGCCACCTGCCCGTCTCGGCTGTCGCTTATCAGATCCCACACTGGTGCCGCTTTCGGCGCGCTCAGCCTCGTGGCCTGCCCTCGACAGCAGGCGACGAATCCCATAACCCTCAAAATCACAGATATAATAAATATATTATGATTTCTCGAACAGACTCCGCGAAAGGCCCCCGAAGAGAGGATGCCGACAGTCGGGGTCCGCCGGACGCGTCGCGACCATTTGTCTCTACGTCCACACGCGACTGTCAGCACAGACGTTCCCCGATTATCACGCCTCAGACGGCTCCTCTCGGTGTCGTAACCTGGGAGGGCGCGACTGTCCCGGACTTTGACGTGTTACCGGTCCAGCCACCGAGTGCAACACTGCCTGATACGCAGACGTGATGCGGGTAAGCCGGCATCTCGGGCCGCGAGCGCGATGCCGACCGCCTCGGTTCGACGACTCACGGACGAACGCCCCATCGCTGTCCAGCGATGGGCGATAGAGACTCGGCCACGATAGTGTATAATAATATCTACAATACGACAGAAGTATAGGATTTTTAGAATAAGAATCCATCCCCGGACGCGGTCCTGCGTCGCGAGTTGTCTCCGAGAGAGGTGACGCCGACCGGATGTCTGCCGACGCTGCGTGAGACGTGCGGGCTGTTCTCACATCGAGTACCGGCACGGCGACACGGACAGAGCGCTGAGAGTGTCCGGAGACCGAGGATTCCAGAGATATGTCGGTTGGCGTCTCGAAGCGCTACCGCGATGCTCGCGCTCGGCGTCCGCGGCGACTGGACGGGGGCCTTCGCCGAGGCGCTACGCGGGGAGTGCGGTCCTGGGCGACACCACCTAGTCCTGTTCTTTCAGCCACTCGTCCAGCAGGTCCCTGATAGCGGCGTCGCGGTTGTCGCGGTGGTCCGCGAAGGCCTTGTCGTCGACCGCCTCCAGCAACGCCTCGTCCAGTTCGACGTCGACTTCCTCGAGGTCGAGGAACGCTTCGTCCATGGGTTTTGAGCAGGTGCTGGCCGGATAAATACCCTCGTCAGACGACCGTCTGGCGCCCGTGTGACGCCGTCGAAACGCACTCCTCGTCGGCGCCCCACCGCTCGATATGGAGCGTACACACCTCGACTTCGAGCGCTACTTCGAGGTCGTCATGGAGACCGACGAGGCCCAGGCCGCAGAGATGACAGTCGACCCCGGCCGGACTGTCGGCGGCCCGGAGAACTACCACGAAGCGAGCGACCAGTGGCTGTTCGTCGTCTCGGGGACCGGCGTCGCCACGGTCGACGGCGAGGCCGAGCGCATCGCGGCCGGTGACCTGCTGCGCATCGACGCCGGCGAGCGCCACGGTATCGAGAACGACGGCGACGAACCGCTGGAAACGGTGAACTTCTACACGCCGCCCCGATAGCGGCGGCCGACGCGGTGTCGCCGGCTCAGAGCCTGCTTCGGATACCGCCGAAGAAGACGTTGATGACGAGCACCTTCAGCAGACCGGCGGCCCCGCCACAGACCAGCGGATAGAGGATACCGGCCAGCAGTATCGCCGGCAGTAGCTGGACCGAGACGGTGCTCCCGGCGCCGGACACCGTGGCGAAGAGGGCGCCGACGACCACCAGCGGGAGATACCCCATCACGACGCTGCTCCCCGAGAAGAACCCGCCGAGGAAGCCGTCGGCCCGCTTGAACAGCGCGACCAGCCCGCCCAGACAGAACAGCAGCGCCGCCGGGATGAGCGCGTAGACGAGCGTCGAGTCGGCAAACAGTACGAGCAAGCTGAGCCCGCCCTCGGTACCGACACTGAGTTTCACCCCGTGGGCGTTGTAGAAAATCCACCCCAGTAGCCGTAGCGCGCCCGACCCGCCCTCTGGGTTCGCGTCCCGGACGATAGTCAGGAACGCGAGCAGTACCTCCCGCTTGCTCTCGTCTGCCAGCATGTCCACGGCGACCGCCTCGTTGACCGCGACGTTCTGTTGCTCCTCGGTCGCGAGGAACAGCCCCGAGATGCTCGCGAACGCGAGGACGTACGCGAGGCCGCCCAGGACGATACCGCCGACGAAACTGAGGTTCCCCCGGACGCCGTCGGTTAGCACGCGGTCGAGGACGCCCCCGCCGGTGTCGGTCGACTCCCCATACGACTCGGTTGTCGTCCCACCGTCGCCTTCTATATCAGGCACACTCTCTGATGGACGTGTTATTGTATATAATAGTAGTGGCGGCTGACAGTATTTGCTGCCTCTACGCCTCCCGATGGTCGCCGTCGTCGGGCGGCACCGCCCCGACTGCCCGCGGGACCGACGGTCCCGCTCCGTTCCGCTTCGAGGGACTTCGCTTCGCTCAGTCCCTCGCTACTGCTCGCGGGTCGTCTCCCCGCTCGCACTTCGAGACGCCTCCCTGCGGTCGGCGTCTCGCTACGCCACCCCCGCCCGCTCGTCCATCGGGTCGCGGATGTCACCGACCACCGCTTCCAGGGCGTCGGTGATAGTGAGCAGCCCGACCACGTCCCCCTCGGCGTGGACGACCGCCAGTTCCTGGCTCTCGGCCTGGAACCGGTCGATGGCGTCGCTGACGTTCGTGTCCGCGGAGACGGTCATCGGCGGCGCCGCCACGGCTTCGAGGTCGACGCCGGCGAGCAGCGCGTCGCCGGGCGGCCCCTCGCGGGCCGCTCGCAGCAGTTCGGGGACGTAGACGATACCGAGTAGCTCGTCGCTGTCGGCGCCTATCAGTGGGTAGCGGGTGTGTGGTGTCTCGGCGACCTTGCGGGCGTTCTCGGCGTCGCCATCAGCCGTCGACAGCGCGGTCACGCGCTCGGCGGGGACCATCACGTCCCGGACCTGCTGGTCGCCCGCGTGCAGCGCCGCCAGCACCTCCTCGCGGCGCTCCTCCGAGAGGTCCCCCTCCTCCAGCGTCGCGTGGAGCTTGTTGCGCAGGTCCCCGCGGCTCTCGATGACGTCCTCCTCTGTCTCGAGCCACGCGCCGGACATCTCCACGCCGAACAGCGCGAGCGTCCACTTCGCGACGCGGTCGCCGACCGCGATGAGCGGCGAGATGAGCTTCGCGAAGTAGTACAGCGGCGTCGCCCCGTAGCGACAGACGAACCGGGCGCGTTCGACGCCCAGGTACGTCGGCGTCTGCTCGCCGTGGGTGAGGTGGACGAGGTTGATGATGGCGAAGGCGATGGCGGCTCCCAGGCCGATGCCCGCCAGCCGCGACCCGGCGAAGGCGGGTTCGAACAGCGCCGCGAGCGCGGGCTCGGCGACGATACCGACGGCGATGGAGGAGGCCGTGATACCCACCTGACAGCTCGTCAGGTAGATTTCGAGGTCGCTGGTCATCTCCCAGGCCCGCTCCAGCGCCGGGTGGCCGCCGCTGACGAACTCCGATTCGGTGAACTGACGCGCGCGGGTCAGCGCGAACTCGATGGCGACGAAGAAGCCGTTGGCGAGGATGAGCGCGACCCCGGCCAGCAGCCGCAGCGCTATCTCGACCGGTTGCATAGGGTGGTGGGACTTCTGTGTCCCCACGTGAAAACCTGATGATTCGGCGACTGGACCGCGTGACAACCTGGCGATTCGGCTACTCGCAGTCGTACTCGACGCCGGTCAGCTCCTCGGAGACGGCCCAGAGTCGCTCGGCGTCGGCCTCGTCGTTCGAGGCGGCGTTCGAACGCTGGAACTCGGGCGACCCGCGCATCCGCATGAAGCCGCCGGGACCGACGTACTCGCCGCCCGTGACCTCGGGGCTGGTCGCGGCGTACAGCATCGGGAGGGCCCCGCGCTCGGCCGACTGGCCGAACAGTTTGTTGGCGACTTTCATCATCCCCATTCGCACGCTCGACCCCATCTCCCGGGGGCCGCGGAACTGCAGGTCGGTGTCGGCGTACCCCGGGTGGCAGGCGACGCTGGTGACGTCCGCGTCGGCCTCGCGGAGTCGGCGCTGGAGTTCGTAGGCAAAGAGGAGGTTCGCGAGCTTCGAGCGGCCGTAGGCGGACCACTTGCCGTACTCGCGCTCGGACTGCAAATCGTCGAAGTCCATCTCGCCGGCGGTGTGGGCCTGCGAGGACTGCGTGACGACGCGGCTCTCCCCCTCGCTCGCGCGGAGTTCGGGCAGCAGGTGGCCCGTCAGCGCGAAGTGGCCCAGGTGGTTGACGCCGAGTTGCATCTCGAAGCCGTCGGCCGTCTCCCCGCGGGGAATCGCCATCACGCCGGCGTTGTTACAGAGCACGTCGATGCCGTCGGCCTCCTCGCGCAGGCCCGCGGCGAAGGCGGCGACGCTGTCGAGGTCCGCGAGGTCACAGACGCGCACCTCCAGGTGCCCGCCCCTGACGGTCCGGCGGATATCCGTGGCGGCTTCCTCGCCGCGGGCCTCGCTACGGCAGGCCATCACCACCGTCGCGCCGGCGTCGGCGAAGGCCTTGCTCCCCTCGTAGCCCAGCCCGCTGTTGGCCCCGGTGACGACCACCGTCTCTCCGTCCATCGCCGGCATCTCGTCGACCGTCCAGCCTGACATACCCGGACGTTACACCCCACGTACAGAAAAGCCTCGCAATCTGTAGACCTTTGAGGGTCGGGCGACTACGACCCGACGATGAGCGACGTCTCGGTCACCGTCTACACCCGCGAGGACTGCCATCTCTGTGCGGAAGCCATCGACACAATCGAAGAAGTCGCCGACGAGGAGGGCGTCGCGGTCGATATGGCCCTCGTGGACGTGGACACGGACGAGGAGTTGCGCGCGGAGTACGGCGACCGGGTCCCCTACGTCCTGCTCGACGGCTCGCCGGCGTTCAAATACCGGGTGGACGAAGCCCGCTTGCGGCGGAAGCTGACTGGCTGAGAGCGGTCTACGACCGGTCGCGCTTGCCCCGCTCGACGGCCTCTCGTAGCGCCGCCGCCGCCGCCGCGGGGTCCTCGGCCTGCGTAATCGCGGTTATCACGCCCACGCCGTCAGCGCCCGCTCCCGTCACTGCGGCGGCGTTCTCGGCCGTGATGCCGCCGATTCCCACGAGAGGGAGCTCCACCGCGTCGGCTATCTCGGCCACGCGCTCGGGCCCGACGCCGTGTTCGTCCTCTGGGATGTCGTCTTTCGACCCCGTGCGGTAGACGGTCCCGACGCCCAGGTAGTCCGCGCCGGCGGCCTCGGCGGCCTCGGCGGCCGCGACGGTCGACACCGACCGGCCGACGACGGCGTCGGCGCCCAGCAGTTCCCGGGCGACCGACACCGGTAGGTCGTCGTCGCCCAGGTGGACGCCGTCGGCGTCGAGCGCCCCAGCCAGGTCCACGCGGTCGTTGACGACGAAGGCCACACCGGCCTCGCGACAGCGTTCCCGTATCTCTCGGCCCATCTCGTAGCGCTCCCGGACGGTGCGGTCCTTCTCGCGCAACTGCACGACGCCGACACCGCCCGCGATAGCGTCGTCGACGATTTCGCGGGTGGACCGTCCCGCCGACAGCGACTCGCCGGTCACCAGATACACGTCCCAGTCGGGCATGGAGGTGCTGGGGGCGGTGCGGTCCTGATTCTTGCGTTTGCTCCGAGCCGAAGCTATTACTCGGGGCGTGTCCTTTCCCCCCACGTGCGAAACTTCCAGGTCACGACAATCTGGGGCATCCCTATCAAGATCAACATCTCGCTGCTCGTCTTTCTGCCGGTGCTGGCGTGGCTCATCGGCAGCGGGACCCAAATAGAGACCTACGCGGGCATCGTCGGTGCCCTCGCCGGCACCGAACTGGACCTGTCGGTCCTGCGGGCCGGGACGACGCCGTGGCTCATCGGCACGCTCGCGGCGGTAGGGCTGTTCGTCAGCGTCACGCTGCACGAACTGGGCCACGCGTGGGCGGCGATGCGCTACGACCTCGAAGTGGAGTCCATCACGCTGTGGATTCTGGGCGGGCTGGCGAGTTTCAAGCAACTGCCCCGGGAGTGGAACCGGGAGTTCACCATCGCCGTCGCGGGGCCGATAACCAGCATCCTCACCGGCGTGGTCTGTTACGCCGGGCTGTTCGTCCTGCCCGACAGCGCGGCCGTCGCGCTGTTCGTCGTCGGCTGGCTCGCCGTCACCAACATCGTACTGGCGGTGTTCAACATGCTGCCGGCGTTCCCGATGGACGGGGGACGCGTGCTGCGGGCGCTGCTGGCCCGCTCGCGACCGTACGCCTCGGCGACCCGCATCGCCGCCCGCGTCGGGACGTACTTCGCTATCCTGTTTGCCGTCTTCGGCGTCCTCTCTTTCTCGCCACTCCTGCTCCTGCTGGCGCTGTTCATCTACGGCGCGGCCAGCGGCGAGTCACGTACCGTTGCGCTCGCGGACCTGCTTTCGGGCCTGACCGTCGGCGACATCGCCCGGTCGACGCGACTCACGGTCGAGGCCGACGCCACCGTCGAGGAACTGGTCGACCGGATGTTCGTCGAGCGGGCGACGGAGTTCACCGTCACGCGGGGCGGCGAGGTGGTCGGCGTCGTCACCGTCGCGGACTTCAAGACGCTCTCGAAGGCCCAGCGCGAGGCCGATACGGTCGCGGACCTGATGGTGACGGACCTCCCCCGACTGGCCGCCGACATGTCCGCGTTCGACGCGCTGGTCGAACTCGACACCGGCCGGGCCAGCGCCGCCCTCGTCGAGAGCCCCGACGGGACCCACGTGGTCTCCCGGGAGGACTTCTCGGCCGCGATGGAGATGCGCCGACTGACCGAGGCCGACGGCCCGTTCTGACGCCGCTACTGTTCGAACTGACACCCCACTTCGGTCGAGAACGGGGGCGATATCGGAGCCAGATATCGTCCCAACAGACATACCAGACGGATACGTCTCGACCGATACATGGAGTACGTCTATGCGGCCCTCTTGCTCGATGCGGCAGGAGACGACATCACGGAGCGGACGGTGACGGATACGCTGGAGCGTGTCGGTGTCGATGTCAACCCGGCACGGGTCGTGGCAGTGACCTCGGCGTTGCAGACCATCGACGTACCGGCGGTCGTCGACACCCTCGCGGCGGATTTCCCCGCGGACGACGGCGACGGTGTCCCTGCGTACGTCTATGCCGTCCTCCTCCTCGACGAGCAGGGGACCGAAGTCACGGGACGACGGGTGGCAGAGACGCTCGAAAGTGTCGGTGTCGACTCGGAACGGGTCGAGACGCTCGATTCAGCGGCCGAGACAATACTGGCCGACAGCCCGGCCGAGGCGACCACAGACCGCCCGACAGCGACGATTCGGTATGTGCAGACCGAACAGGAGTTCGAAATCGAATCCGGCGACACCGTCGGACGGGCCGGTGCCGACGGGCTGACGGCCACAATCACTGTCCGTGATACCGGGGAGCACATCGCAGCGATACAGATGCGGTTCGAGAAAGACGGTGACGCGTGGTATCTTATCGACTATAGTCTAAACGGGACATACGTGCAAAAGGGAGACGGATGGCAGCGAGTCCTCTGTGATGCGGGCCGGGAGCGGCTCAGCGAGCGGGACGCGGATTACACCGACCTGAACGGTGAGGCCCCGCCGGAGCTCATCCGACTGCGGGAGGGCGACTTGATTGCGCCAGTTCATCCCACGTACGGCGTCGTATTCGAGTTTCAGCCGGCGGACGGTCGTCCCTGATGGGTGGCCGAGCGCGATTTACCGCCACTCCGCGACGATGTTCCAAAGCGCCGGCTGATCGTCGGGTCGGGCGCCGCCACAACTCTGCCGGCCACGCGGAGCGGTAGCTACAACTCCCCGGCCGACACACCACGGGACGATGCAGTCGGGACTCACCGAGACGGTTTCGTCGGTCGGCGGCACGGACCCGCTGGTGCTCGGCCTGCTCGGCGGGCTGGTCATCGCCGCGATGAACCTCTTTGGCGCGTCGCTGGTGCTCGTCTGGCGGGACCCCTCCGAGCGGGCGCTCGACACGGCGCTTGGCTTCGCCGCGGGCGTGATGCTCGCCGCCGCCTTTACCAGCCTCATCCTCCCCGGTATCGAGGAGTACTCCGGCGGGAACCCGGTCCCGACGCTCGTCGGCGTCGGGCTGGGCGCGCTCTTTCTCGACCAGGCCGACCGCTTTCTCCCCCACGCCCACTACCTGCTGACCGGCAGCAAGCGCGAGGACGCCGCCGGCCCCAGCGAGTCGCTGCCGGTCGACGAGGAACGGCTCGCCGGCGTGGTCCTCTTTATCCTCGCCATCACGCTGCACAACATGCCCGAGGGGCTGGCGGTCGGCGTCGGCTTCGGCGCGGCCGCGAGCGACCCCAGCCAGCTCGGCGGCGCCATCTCGCTGATGCTCGCCATCGGCATCCAGAACGTCCCAGAGGGGCTGGCGGTGTCGGTCGCCGCCATCAACGCGGGGCTGGACCGCCGGCTGTACGCCGTCGTCACGGGGCTGCGTTCGGGGCTCGTCGAGGTGCCACTGGCCGTCCTGGGCGCGGTGGCCGTCGCGACCGTCGAGCCCCTGCTGCCGTACGCGATGGGATTTGCCGCCGGCGCGATGCTCTTTGTCATCTCCGACGAGATTATCCCCGAGACCCACGAGGGCGGCTACGAGCGGGTGGCGACGCTCGGGCTGATGGGCGGCGCCATCGTCATGCTGTATCTGGATATCGCGCTGGCGGGATAGACGGCACTCGCGTGTAGAACATCGCTCTTCCGTCGGCGTCGTAAGAGACCTGGTTACTGCCGCTTCGTTGCTCGTGGTTCACTCGTCGTCGAGGCTCACACTGGTCCCGGCCTCGGCCGACCGATAGATGCCATCGATGACGCGCTGGACGGTAAGCGCCCGCTCGACGGTGTTCTCTTCGGGCGGCTCACCGCTGACGACCGCGTCGAGGAACCGCTCGTCGCTGCCCGTCCAGCCAGTCGCCTCGAGGGAGCCCTGAATCAGTTCCGACTGCATGACGTGGTCGGTGCCCCGTTGGCTGGACTCGATCAGGTGCAGTTCCTCGCCACCCAGGTCGAGGCGCGCGCCGCCGTCGGTCCCCCGGACGAGGAACTCCTGGGTCTCGACCTGGTTGGCCGCCCAGGCGACCTCTAACGATATCGTCCGGTCGTCCGCACAGCGGATTATCGCCGTCGCGGAGTCCTCGACGTCGAAGACGGCCTCCTCGGTCGCGTCGTACCAGTCGCCGGGGTCGGCGTAGTCCTCCCGGTTACCGAACTCCGTGCGGGTGACGGCGAACACGTCCTCGACCCGCGGGAAGTCAAGCAGGTAGAGCGCGAAGTCGATGGCGTGGACGCCGATGTCGACCACTGCGCCACCACCCGAGAGCTCTTCGTTCGTGAACCACGAGCCGACGCCGGGGATGCCCCGTGAGCGGACGTAGTTCGCCTGGACGTGGGTCACGTCGCCAAAGCGGCCCGCCTCTCGGTGGCCCGTGAACACCTCCGCGGCCGTGGCGACCCGGTTGTGAAAGTTCACCGCGACGAACCCGTCGGCGTCTCGAGCGGCCCCAGCGATACGCTCCGCCGCGGCGAGGTCGTCGGCGAGCGGTTTCTCGCAGAGCACGTCGTAGCCGTGTTCGAGCGCACCGACGACCGCTTGCTCGTGGACGGCGTTAGGCGTCGAGACGACGACAGCGTCCAGGTCCTCGGCGGCGTACATCTCGGCGGCGTCCTCGTAGACCGCCGTGCCGTACGTCCGGGCGAACTCGTCGCGGCTGTCAGCGACCACGTCGGCGCCGGCGACGACTTCGTGGCCGAGTTCGGTGGCGTTCGAGGCGTGGGTCTGTCCCATGAAGCCGAGCCCGACGATACCGAGTCGGACGGCGTCGCGGTGTTCACTCATCACGCTTCCGCTGACGGAGAAGCACCCCTTCAAGTTAGTTCCCACTTTCGTTCACGTGACTGCTTTTCCACACCCTGTCACCCGACTGCCGTCACGTCCCACCAATCGGTCCGCAGTTCCTGGGCCGTCGGAGAGCCCCCGACAGCACGGTCAAGAGCAACGAGCAACTCGGAGGAGACGGTGACGGACATCTGGAGCCGTCACTTGGACAGCGGACGAGCGCCGGTGAAGCGGATTTCGGTACCGCGGCTTACAGAAACGTCGTTCTGCGAACAGTAAGGTGGCAGTCGGCCCTCAACTCACCTATGTCATCGCCCCCGTCCCGACCGCTGGTCGTCGGCGTCGTCGGGAGCCTGAACGACGGTAGCGTCACGCGCAAAGCGACCCGACACGCGCTGGCGGCCGCCCGAGAGCGCGGCGCCAACACCGAGTTGCTAGACCTGCGAGAGTACGACTTGCCCGCGTTCGACCCGAACGCCGAGCCACCGGCCGACGCCGACCGGTTGACCGACCGAATCGAGGCCGCCGACGCCGTCCTGCTGGGGACGCCGATGTACCACGGTTCCTACAGTTCCGTGCTGAAGACGGCGCTGGACTACTGTGGGTTCGACGAGTTCGAAGACACCACCGTCGGCCTGCTGGCCGTCGCCGGCGGCGGGTTCCCGCTGCCCGCGCTCTCGCATCTGCGGGAGGTCTGCCGGGCGCTGGAGGCGTGGGTACTCCCGACGCAGGCCGCCGTCACCGACTCTCACGCCATCGCGGACGACCTCCCCGAGAGCGACCGCGAGCGACTGGCGGAACTCGGCGAGGGGGCCGTCGGCTACGCCGCGCTCACGGAGCGACCGCCCGCCGGGGCCTGTGTCGTCCCCGCGGACGACTAGTCGAACGCCGTGACCGTTCCCGTCTCGTCCAGCACCGCGACCCGCTCGGCGTCGCCGGGGGCGACCGTCACCGCGAGTTCCCAGGGGTCGTCCTGCCGGACCGAGACGGCGTCGGGGTCGACGACGAAGGGGAGTTCCCACAGCCGCCGCGCCCGCACGTCGACGCCGTTGTCGGCGCAAAAGCCCTGTACTTCAGGGTGGTCGAGCAACACCGCGCCGGGCGGAACGTTGGCGTGGTAGTTGCACTGGCCGCAGTCGAAGCCGACAGTGGTGGGGTGGCCCCGGACCGCGACCGCCTTTTCGGGTGCGTCCGCCCTGACCCACGCGTCGACGCGGCCCGAGCAGACGGGACAGACGTCCGCCCCGGCCTGGCGCCAGTTCGCCCGCGCGACCCGGTCGAACGCCCGGCCCAGCTCCGCGCCCTCGCGGTCGACCAGCCCGCCGGGGTCGAACGGGTGGCGCAGGTAACGGTGCTCGCAGTCCACGCAGGCGACCCGGCCCCCCGCTATCGTCTCGTAGCTGAACGCCAGGTCGGCACCGCAGTCCAGACACGACCCCGACACCGGTTCGCGGTCGACGCCCGCCTGCTGGTGGAAGGCGCCGTCGTGGACGGCATCGACGACGCGATAGCCGGGGTAGGTCAGGGCGTACCCCCCGCTGTCGGTCTTGGCGACGAACCGGCCCTCCAACTTCGAGAGGTGGTAGTTGAACTTCCCGCTGTCGCGCTCGCCGACCCGCTCGCGCAGGGTCGAAAACGACAGCCGCCGCTCGTCCGCGCCGCCCAGTTCGCGCAGGATGGCGATGCGGAGTCCGTGGCCCACCAGTCCGAAGGCGTCCTCCGGCGAGATGTCCGACCGCTCCCTGTCGCTCATACCCGCTGTGTGTGTCGGCAGGCTAATAGCTGCTGTCGTGTCGGGTCAGTTGTAAGCCGGTCGTTCGCTGGGCGTTCCGGCGAGTAGTTACGACGGACCTTCTCAGCGGTCGTAGGGCCAGTTCGGGTCCCGGTCGAAGCTGTCGGGGTCGAGGCAGGTCTCGGCCTCCTCGGGCGCGCAGGCGCCGTACTCGCGGAAGTTCTCCCGCGCCGTCGACAGGGAGACGTGGTTGCTATCCCCGACGTAGTCGCTGTCGCCGAACTGCGTCGGGTCGTCGAGCCAGTGACAGACCGGACAGACCTCGTACGAGCCCGGTTGCCCCTCCGGCAGCGTCCGATAGCCACAACACGGGCAGTACCCCAACTCCCGCGCCGCGGGGTTGCCGGGCGTGTCGGTCGACATACCCCGTGGTATGGCACGACACATCAAAGAACTATCGGGTCGTTCAATTCTCGCGTCGCCCGACTGCGCTCACTCGGACTGGGCCGCCTCGACCTCGTCGGCGTGTTTCTCCAGTTCGGCGGCCATCTCGCGTGCCTGGTCGGCGGTCAGGGTCACCTTGTCCGCGTGGGGCTCGACGTTGTCGAGTTGCGTGTTGTCCATCTCCAGTTGCACGGAGACGTGGTCCGGGTTCTTCTTCGGCGAGGTGACGTTCAACACGGCCATCGCCTCCTCCTCGAAGCCGTGGCCTTCGACTTCGCCGTCGAGCAGGTCGAAGGTCGTGTACGCCGTGACCCGCATGATTCGGTCTACCATACCCTCGCTTTCGCCGCTCGGGCCCTAATCTCCTGCGTTCGCGTCGACACTGTCGAAGCCGACGCGGTCGGCGTCGGCGGCCGCTCGCTCGATGGCCGCGTCGAGGTCGAACTCGCGGACGAGTTCGCCGTCACGGAGCAGGGGTTCCATCAGCGACTCGGCGTCGTCGGGCCCCTCCCGGTCGGCCAGGCCGATGTGATGACCGCCGTCGGCGGTCCGGTACACCGCCTTCGTCCCGGTGAGTTTCCCGCGCTTGGCGGCCGGGTCCCCGTCGACTTCGACGAGGTCGAGCGCGAAGTCCAGCGGGTCGGCGTTCGAGACGTAACTGCCGACGCCGAAGCCGTCGGCCACGTCCCGCAGCCCTCGCAACTCGGCGGGCCCGAGTCCGCCCGAACAGAAGATGTCGACGTCCTCGTGGCCGTAGGCGTCGAGCGTCCAGCGGACCTCGCGGACGATGTGTCGGAAGTCCCCGCGGCGGGACCCGGTCGTGTCCAGGCGGACGCCGTCGAGGTCCTCGACAGCCTCGGCCGCCCGCAGCGCCTCGTCGACCTCGTCGGAGTAGGTGTCGACCAGCGCGATGCGCGGGGTCGACTCGGGGACGGCCTCGTCGAAGGCCTGCCACGCCGCCTCCTGCTCGCCGCGGCCGAAGCATATCACGAGCGCGTGGGGCATCGTCCCGCCCGCCTCGCGGCCGATGACGTCGCCGGCCGCGACGTTCGAGAAGCCGTCCATGCCGCCCAGCAGGGCCGACCGCTCGACCATCGCGCCCAGCGACGGGTGGACGTGCCGGGAGCCGAAAGACAACACCGTCGACTCGGGGGCCGCCCGCCGCGCTTCGAGCGCGCGCGTCGCTATCCCCGTCGGATGGGAGAGGAAGCCAAGCAGCGCGGTTTCGAGCCGGCAGAACTCCCGATACGGGCCCTCGATGCGCAGGACCGGGCCGCCGTCGAACAGCGTCCCCTCGGGCAGGGCGTCGGCGTCGAGCGGGCGCCCCTCCAGCAGGGCCGCGGCGTCTTGCAGCCCGGCCAGCAGGTGCCACTCGCCGGTCGGGAACTGGTCGGCCGTCACCTCCGCGACCACGTCGGGGTTCCGGCCGGCGTGGTCGAGCGACTCGACAGTGCGGTCGAAGTACGCGTCGGTCGCCCGCCCCGAGTCGATGGCCTCGGGCGGGACGATGTCGAACTCGTCGGTCATTACCGCGGCGTTCGCGCGCCGGTAGAAAAAACGAGTCGGTCGGTGGCGGCGACACTGCCGGCCGCTCGACCGGCGGAAAATTTTCCACGACACACACCGATGTTGACATATGCCGAGTCCGCCGCGCGCGTTCGGGCTCATCGTCGGCCTGACGCTGCTGGTCTCCGGCGGCGTGCTGGCCGCGGGCCAGGTCTACCGACTCAACGAGTACGAGTCGACGACCGCCACGATGGAGACGGCTCGAATCGAGACCATCGCCGCCGACGCGGCGTACTCCCCCGACGTCACGTACAGCTACACGGTCGACGGTCAACGCTACTACGGCGAGAACGTCGCCGCCGGGACGGGCATCGTCACGGGCAACCGCGAGAAACTCGACGCCGTCCTCCCGCCGTCGGCCGGGACTGTGACGGTCTACTACAACCCCGGCAGCCCCGACGACGCCTACCTGCTCCGGCGGTACAACTTCTTCCCGGGCGGGGTCTTGCTGGTCTTTGGCCTGTTCGTCCTGACGGACACGCTCACGCCGAACCTGCGCGTCGTCCGCTTTCTCAGCTCCCTGTTCCCCATCGACCTGCTCGAACGGATGCCCGGCGTCGAGCCCCGGACCGTCGCCCACGCCCCCGACGACCCGACCGCCATCCTGGAGAACCGGCAGACCTGGACCGGTCAGGGGCGAGCGCCGATTCGGGGCGGGGCCGTCCCCGCCGTCTGGCTGCTCTGTTACCTCTTGATGGCCGACCTCACCATCGCCTACTTCTGGTTCTCGGGCTGGCCGTACGACCTCTGGGGCGTCCTGACCCCGTTCGTCGTCGCCGCCGGCGTGTTGCGACTGGGCTTTGCGCGCCTGCTGGACTAGACGGTGACGCCCGTCTCCAGCGTCCGGAGTGTCTCCAGAACGGACGGGTAACGGTCGTGCGAGCGACGCACAGTGGCGGAAAATTTTCCACGATAGGCGTCTACGATGACATATGCCGAGTCAGCCGCGCATGCTCGGTCTCGTAGTCGCGCTGACGCTGCTGGTCTCCGGCGGCGTGCTGGCTACGGGCCAGTACTACCGACTCAGCGGGTACGAGTCGACGACCGCCACGGTGGAGCGGGCGCAGGTGCAACCGCAGTACGCCGACGGGGTCGACTCGGCCGACGTCGCCACGACCGCCGACCAGGGGGTCCAACAGCCCGAGTTCGGCCTCCGGGACGTGGTCTATCGGCCGAACGTCACGTACACCTACAGCGTCGACGGCGAGCGCTACACGGGCGAGAACGTCGCCTCCGGGACCGACATCGTCACCGACAACCGGTCGGACGCGGCCGCCTTCCTCCCCGTGGGCCGGGCCGGAGCGACGACGACCGTCTACTACGACCCCGCAGAGCCCGCCGACGCCCACCTGCTCCGGCGCTATAGCTTCTTCCCCGGTGGACTCTTGCTGGTCGCCGGGCTGCTCGTCCTGACGGACACGCTCACGCCGAGCCTCCGCGTCGTCCGCTTTCTCACCGAGAAGGTCCCGTTCGCCACGCTCGAACGGGTGCCCGCCGTCGAGCGGACGGCGCTGACCGACCCGTCGGACGACCCGACCGCCGTCCTCGACAGCCTGCGGACCTGGGAGGGCCGGGAGCCGCCGATTCGGGGCGGGGCCAGCCCCGCCGTCTGGGTGCTCTGTTACCTGCTCATCGCCGACCTCGCCATCGTCTACTTCGCGCTGTCGAGTCGGCCCTACGACCTCTGGGCCCTGGTCCCCGTCGTCGCCGTCGCCACGGGGTTCATGCGACTGGCGTTCCAGCGGCTGGAGCCGTAGCTCAGCCGACAGAACGGTGAATCCCGTCCAGGTCGTCGACCGTCGGGCCGTTGACGACCCGCACTGTCCGCCCCTCGCGGACGACACGGAAGGCGTCGGCGAAGGGGCCGTCGGGGACGACGTAGACGGCCGCACGCGGATTGCGGGCGTCGTGTGCCTCGACGAGCGCGCCGCGGTAGGCGACCGCGAACTCCCTGGCGTCGCGCTCGGTGTCCCAGCGGCTCTCCCAGACGTAGCCGCCGCCACCCGAGCCGTCCCGATAGGGGACCACGCGGTCCCCGGCCCACCCCTCAGAGGGCGTGCTGCGGTAGCTGTAGCGGTCGGCGTCGGTCTGGCCGTTGTGATACATCGTCGCGAAGATGGAAGCCTCGCCGACCGTGTCGCCGACGGGGTCGCGGTCGAAGCGGTCCCACTCGGCGTTCGAGCGGTCGGCGACTGTCACCGAGACGGGCCGTTCGTCCGGATAGCGCTCGGGGTGGATGACCTGCTCGGTGCTGGCGGGGTAGTCCTCGTGGAGCGCGTCGACGGCGTCCCAGCCGCCCTCGTCGTAGACGCTGTCGACGAAGGCCGGCCCGCTGACGTAGGGCTGGACGATGACGGTGAACACGCCGGGATTCCCGCCACCGCCCCCGCCGCCCCCACCGCCCCCGTCGTCGGGCGTCGAAATGCAACTCCAGCGGTTCTCGCAGCGCTGCTCGTAGGTGTTCTGGACGAGGTTCGCTTCGCCCTCGATGACGCCGTCGTGGGACAGTTGCGTGTCCTGTGTCTCGGGCGACCCGTCGAGGCCGAACTGCTGGTCCTGGAGCGCGTGGACGAGTTCGTGGGCCAGCGTCCCCCGGTCGACGACCGGCGTCTCGCTCTCGCTGACGACGACGATGCGGTCCCGGGTCGAGGAGTAGTACCCCAGCACCGAGTCGCTTCGCGTGTCGCTGATGGCCTCGTCGCTGCCCTCTGACTCGCCGACGAGCAACAGCGACTCCCACACCTGGTCGTTCCAGGGGTTCCCGCCGGGGCCGACGCTGCCGTTCGAGCGCGAGCGGTTGCGGTACTCGGCCCGCGAGATGACCTCGACGGGAACGGTCGCGGTGAACTCCCGGTCGCGGATGCGCTCGATACGGGCCATCGTCCGGGCGGTGACGGCCTCACGCTCGCTCTCGTTGAGGCCGTCGCTCGTCGTCACGTCGACGGGGTCGTCGTACCAGTAGCCGTTCTCCCAGCCGATAGTGTCGCCGCCGGGCGGTTCCTCGGGATGACCAAGGAAGGGGAGCGAACAGCCCGCGAGGGCGGCCACCAGGACCAGCGCGACCGCGAGCAGGTGGCGCCTACGCATCGTAGAGTTCGGACAGCTCGGCCTCCGTCGGGGCGTTGACCACGGTGACGGTGTCGCCTTCCACGTGGACGGCGACGGCGTCGGTGAACGGGCTCTCCTCGGCGATGACCCAGTTGCCGCCGGCGGTGCGCTCGCCGCCCCAGTGTCGGACGACTTGCTCCCACGCGGCCGCGAACCGCTCGGCCGACCGCTCGTCCGTCCAGACGGTTCGCCAGACGTAGCCCGTCTCACCGTCCTTCGCGTAGACGTGCAGCCGGCCGCCGTCCCAGCCGCTCGTCCCCGGCAGGTCGTAGTTGTACGGGTCCGCGCGGTCGGGTCGGACCCCGTCGTAGTTGAACAGCCGGGCGGGAGTGACCACGCTCGACTCGTTGTAGTCGTCGAACACCGTGTAGGCCATCCCCGCGGCGATAGCCGACGGGCCGACGGTGGCGTAGTCGGGCCGCCCGCGGTCGGCCGAGGGGCGCACCCGCTCCCAGTCGTCGCTCGGCGGGGCCGGTATCGTCACGCTGTGGGGCTCCCACTCGGGGTAGTCGGCCGGGGTGATGACCTCGCGTGTACCCTCCGGCACGTCGCCGTAGGCGTCGTTGACCGCGTCCCACCCGCCCCGGTCGCGGAGGTCGGCGACGAACGCCGTCCCGTCGGTGTAGGGGAAGTACTGCAGGTAGAAGACCCCGAGATGCAGGTCGCCGCCCCCACCGCCGCCACCGCCCGACTGCCCGGCCGTGACACACGACCAGTTCGCGCCACAGCGGTCGACGTAGGCCAGTTCGGTGGTGCGCGCGTCGCCCTCGAACAGGGCGTTGCGCCCCTGGACACCGTCGCGCGTGCTGGCGTCGCTCTCGATGTCGAACGTCTGGTCCTGGAGCGCGTGGACGAGTTCGTGACCCAGCGTCCGCTCCCCGATGCGGGGCGTCTCCGAGTTCGTGACGATGACGATTTCGTCTCTCGCCGGGCTGTAGTAGCCGAGGACGCTGTCGCCGCGCGCGCGCTCCTGTGTCTCGATGGAGCCGTTGCCCTCGCCGACGAGGAACAGCGCCTCGAACTTCGCGTTGTCGAAGGTCCGGAGCGCGTCGCCGTAGTTGCCGTTTCCGCTCCGGTCCCGGTAGGCCGCCCGCGAGACGGTCGAGACGGGGACGCTCGACTCGAACTCCAGCCCGCGGACGTACTCGACGCGGGCCATCGACCGGTTGACGACGGCCGATAGCTCGGTGTCGTTCAGCCCGTCGCCGTTGTCCACGGCCAGGGACTCGTTGTGCCAGTAGCCGTTCTCCCAGCCGAGACAGTCACTCGCCGGGTCCGGACGGTCGCCGGACGCCCCCTCGGGGACGACGCAGTCGGTCCCCGCGTCGGCGTTCGCCTGCCGGAGTTCCAGCGTGGTGACTTCGCCGGGCGTGTCGGTCCCGGACGGTGGCGTCCCCTCAGTCCCCACGCCCAATCCCTGACAGCCCGCGAGCAGGAGCACCACGGCACAGCAGACGACCGCGAACTCACGTCGCATTAGCGGACTCTGGGGGGGCACGGTGAAAAGTCGAACGCCCAAACGTTCGTAGGCGTCGCGGTCGAAGGTTCAGATATGCAGCTGGACCCGACACAGACGGCCCTCGTGGTCGTCGATATGCAGAACGGTTTCTGCCACCCGGAGGGGAGCCTCCACGCGCCGGAGAGCGAGGCCGTCATCGAGGCCGTCACCGACCTGGTCGAGCGGGCCCGCGACGCCGGCGCGAGCGTCGTCTACACCCGCGACGTCCACCCGCCCGAACAGTTCGACGACGCCCACTACTACGACGAGTTCGACCGCTGGGGCGAACACGTCGTCGAGGGCTCCTGGGAGGCCGAACTCGTCGACGAACTCGACCCCCGCGAGGACGAACTCGTCGTCGAGAAACACACCTACGACGCCTTCCACGAGACGCAACTCGACGGCTGGCTCTCCGCCCGCGGTATCAAGGACCTCCTCGTCTGCGGGACGCTCGCGAACGTCTGCGTGTTGCATACGGCCTCCAGCGCGGGGCTACGCGACTACCGTCCCATACTCGTCGCGGACGCCATCGGCTACATCGAGGAGGCCCACCACGAGTACGCGCTCGACCACGCCGACTGGCTGTTCGGCGAGGTGGCCACGCGCGAGGACATCCAGTTCGACTGAGTCACGACCGTTAGTCGCGGCTGACACTCACCGTCACCGACTCGCCGACCGCGAGGTCGACCCCCTCGCCGACCAGTTTCACGCCGGCCTCGTCCCGGGAACAGAACAGCGCCACGCCGGTGACGGGGTCGCCGTTCGCCAGGACCGTCACGTCGTCCCACGCGACTGTGCGGCCATCGGCCACGCCGACCCGGCGCCCCGCCAGCCGCGCCGTCCCGCTCTCGCCCCCGAGCAGCCCGCCCCAGTCGTAGTGGGGGAGCCCGCCGTCGAGGACGCCCGCCCCGGCTACCGACTCGCCCCCGCCGTCGCCCGCCGCCAGCCCGACGAACCGCTCGCCCGGCGCGGGATGGGTCGGGCTGTCAAGCCGCGCCCACGTCTCGCCCGTGTCGACGACCGTGCCCGTGCCGTCCCACGCCAGCGGTTCGACCTCGACACCCGCCTCGACGGGCAGGGAGCCGGCCGCCCGGTAGGGGTTGGCGTCGGGCGCGCGAAAGCCCAGGTGGATGTGGTTCGGGACCCACGGCGCGAAAAAGCCCGCCCGGACGAGTGCCCCGAGGTCGTCGCCGACGGCGACGCGCTCCCCGGCCTCGACGGCCGGTTTCACGTGGAGCAGGCGGGCGACGTGGTCGCCGGTGTCGACCAGCATCAGGTAGTCGTGCTCGGCGGCGTAGGCTTTCGGCGGCGCTCGCACCGTCTTCGTGTCGAGTACTTCGCCGGCGACCGGCGCGGGTGCGCGGTCGCCCTCGGGGTAGAGGTCGATGGCACACCCCTCGTCGTGGGCCGCGAAGGGGGAGTTGTACAGCGAGAACCGGTAGTACTGCGCCAGGACTCCCCGCGGGACGGTGACGGCCATTGCCGCCGCTTGGGACCCGGCGACGATGTGCCTGTCGTCCGAGGGTTCACAAGCGGTGCCGGGACCAGGGCCGCGTATGACCTGAGCAACACCGCGACGGGGACAGCGGGAGCGCGACACCCCCCGTCGCGAATCGTCGTGTCGCCTGTTCGCCCCGACACGCCCACCGGTCACGCCGTCCGCCACAGCGCGACGACACCGGCCACCAGCGCCACGCTTCCGCCGACGAGCAGCGCCGGCCGGTAGCCCACGCGACTGCCGGCGGCGGCGAACGCGACCGGCCCCACAGTCGCGCCCAGCGAGACGACGCTCGTCCGCAGGCCGAACACGCCGGCGCGGTAGCGCGCGGGCGCCATCGCGCTGACGAGGCCGTCGATGGCCGGCAACACCGCGCCCTGGCCGGCCCCGACGATGAGCGACCCCGCGGCGACGACCAGCGGCCCCGGGGCCAGCCACACTGTCAGGAGTCCGACGCCGTAGGCGCAGTAGCCGGCGGCGACGAGTCGGGCCGGCGCGAGCCGCGCCGCCAGCCGACCGCCGGCGAGCGCGACGGCGGCCGTCGACAGCGCCGCGGCCGAGAGGATGACCCCGATGGCAAGCGACGACTGCCCGAACGTCTCGGCGAGCAGGAACGGGACGGCGGTGAGCACGCCGCCGAACAGGAGAACGTAGGCGGTAAAGGTGGCGCCGAAGACGGCCGTCGCGGTCCGACCGGGGAGCGTCCCGACGCTGTTGCGGAGGTACGACAGCCCGTTCTCGCGGTCGGCGGGGGCGGACGCCCCGAGCCCGTACAGCGCCCACAGCGCCACCGGAATCCCCACCGCGTACAGGAGAAAGGGCGTCTGCCAGGAGCGCGCCCCCAGTGTCCCGCCCAGCAGCGGATACACCGCCGCGCCGATGGAGATGGCCGCGGCGTTGGCCCCGAGCGCGGCGGTCCGTTCGGCGCCCTCGAAGGCGTCGCCCAGCAGCGTCACGCTGAGGCTGAAGACGCCGCTGGCGGCGACGCCCTGCATGGCCCGCAAGAGTAGTATCGACTCGAATGTCGTCACCGCGGCCACCGCCGTGCCACACAGCGCGTACAGCGCGAGGCTCCCGACCAGGACGGGGCGCCGGCCGTAGCGGTCGGCCAGCGCCCCGGCGACCGGCGAGAGCGCGATGCCCGGCAGCGTGTACGCCGTGATGACGAGGCTGGCGCCTTCGTCGCCGACACCGACCACCTCGGCGATGGCCGGCAACAGCGGGCTGACGAGCGTGACCCCGAGGACGCCGACGAGCGTGCTCGCGAGCGCGATTCGGAGCACTGTCGAGCCCCACGGCACGCGGCCGGTCGCTGTCGTCGTCACGGGTCGACCCTCGCCCGGGGCGGGGAAACCGCTACCGCTCTGGCACAGCGGCTATGTCCGCTCGCGCCCTACGCCGGCTATGCGACTCCTCCGGGGGCGGGCGAGCGACCACGAACGCGACCACGAGCGGACGCGTCAGATGGTCGAACGGGTCGCCGACGACGCCGAGCCCGCCCTCCGGGTCTGGACCCCACACCGGCAGGTCGCGTTTGGCCGCCGGGACCGGCGCGCCGAGGGCTACGACCGAGCCCGCGCGGCGGCCAGCGAGCGGGGCTATGTCGTCCTCGAACGCGAGGTCGGCGGCCGCGCCGTCGCCTACACCGGCTCGACGGTGGCGTTCGCGCTCGCTGAGCCGACGACCGACGAGGATATCGGCGACCGGTACGACCGCGTGAGCGGCGCGGTCCGGCGCGCACTCGCCGCCGTCGGCGTCGCCGCCCGCGACGGCGAACCGCCCGACTCGTTCTGTCCCGGCGCCCACTCGCTGCAGGCCGACGGGAAACTCGTCGGCATCGCGCAGCGCGTTCACCGGGACGCCGCCCTGACCGCCGGTGTCGTCGTCGTGCGGGACCACGACGCCATCGGCGACGTGCTCGCGCCGGTGTACGAGGCACTCGCCGTCCCGTTCGACCCGGCCTCCGTGGGGAGTGTGGCCCGGGCCGGCGGGGACACGGCGGGGCTGGTCGACGCGCTGGCGACCGAACTCGTCGGCTCCCGACCCGTCACCGCCCGCGACCGTATCCGGGACACTTAGGAGTTCGCCCGGCCGATGGTGGGTATGCTCATCCGCAACGCCACACTCCCCGACGGCCGGCAACGGGACGTCCGGGTGCGCGGCGAGACCATCGCCCAGGTCGGCCGGGACCTCGCGGCGGACGAGGCGGCGACTATCGACGTCACCGGGAAACGGCTGTTCCCGGGGATGATAGACGCACACGTCCACTTCCGCCAGCCGGGCTACCCCCACAAGGAGACGTGGGCGACGGGCTCCCGCGCAGCGGCCGCGGGCGGCGTGACCTGCGTCGTCGACCAGCCAAACACCGACCCGCCGACCGTCGACGGCGCGGCCTTCGACGCGAAGGCCGACTTCGCCGCCGACTCTGTCGTCGACTGGGGTATCAACGGCGGCGTCACGGCCGACTGGGACCCGGAGAGCCTCTTCGAGCGGCGGCTGTTCGCACTCGGCGAGGTGTTCCTGGCGGACTCGACCGGCGATATGGGTATCGAGCGCGACCTGTTCGAGGACGCGCTCGCGGCGGCCACCGACGCCGGTGTCACGGTGACGGTCCACGCCGAGGACGCCGACTACTTCAACGAGGACGCGACGGTCCGCGAGGACGCCGACGCCTGGAGCGCCTACCGCACCGCCGAGGCCGAAGCGCGCGCCGTCCGTCGCGCCTGCGAGGCCGCCGGACAGGTCGGTGCCCGCATCCACATTGCCCACACCTCGACGCCGGAGGGCATCGACATCGCCGCCGACGCGGGGATGACGACGGAGGTTACGCCCCATCACCTCCTGCTCTCGCGCCGGGACCTGCGGGACCTGGACACCTACGGCCGGATGAACCCGCCCTTGCGCCGCGAGAAGCGCCGTCGCGAGGTCTACGAGCGGGTCGCCGACGGCACCGTCGACATGATTGCGACCGACCACGCGCCCCACACCGTCGCGGAGAAGGACGCGAGCATCTGGGACGCTCCCTCGGGGGTGCCGGGCGTCGAGACGGCGCTGCCGCTCTTGCTCGCGGAGGCGGCCGACCCCGACACCGACCTCGGCTACGAGCGGGTGCGGGACCTGACTGCGACGAATCCGGCAGCCGTCTTCGGCATCCCCCAGAAAGGCGCCATCGAACCGGGCAAGGACGCCGACCTCGTGCTGGTCGACACCACCGAGACGACCGGGATTCGGGCCGACGACCGCCACACCGACTGCGGCTGGACGCCCTTCGAGGGGTTCGACGCCGTCTTCCCCGAGTGGACGATGGTCCGTGGGACCACTGTCTTCGAACGTGACCCCGACGGAGACGTCTTCTACGACCATGCGGGCGAGAACGTCCGCGACGCCGACGGCGAACTGGTCGAGTGACCCAGCGACGGCTGGCGGTCGGCGGCCGTGATGTGCTCGGCGTTCGCTGACGCTTACTCGGGCTCGACCGTCTCTTCCGGTTCCTCGTCTTTCTCCAGCCGGTACGCCGGAACCGGGAGGAGAACGCCGAAAACGAGTCGGTAGACGGCGACCCCGACGCCGCCGCCGGTCAGCGCCGCGGCGCCGATGACGCTGGTCGGGGCCGACAACACGAAGACGAAGCCGGCGCCGACGGCGACGGTCGCGAGGAAGGCCGCCACCGTGGCGACTTCGGGGTAGACGCCCGGCACCACGTCGTGTTCCGCGAGCGACACTGCGGCGGCGATGAGCGCGCCGATAGTTCCGGCGACAACGGGGACCGCCAGCACAGCTTCGAGCCCCCCGCTGAACAGGCCGGTCCCGAGCATGATGGCCGCCAGGAACAGGTCGGATTTCAGGACTGGGACGTCCTCACTTCTCATCGACACCGAACTCGTGGCCACACTCGGGGCAACACACCTCGTCGTGGCGCAGCGCCGCCGAGTGTTCGCGCACTTCGCGCATCACGGTCGAGATGCGGTCCTCGGCCTCCATCTCGTCCTCGACGGCGAGGTCGACACCCTCGACCTCAAGCAGGAACTTCGCGACCTCCGTCGACTCGTACATCACGTCGTCGAGTTCCTCGGCGGTGAAGAAATCGGACATCGCGCCATAGAGGAATGTCGCACCGGCCTTGCGGACCTTCTCCTCGAAGGACGCGCGGGCCTGGTTGACCGCCTGGGGGGTGTAGGTGTCGGTCATGAACGGCACGAGTTCCGGGAGGTTCTCGCCGATTTTCGTCATCTCGACGCCGGTCTCGGTCCGGAAGTCGGCACAGAGGCGGGCGATGGCCCACTCGCGGGCGGTGATGTAGCTCCGCTCGCGCAGGAACTCGTTGGCCCGGTCGTAGGTCCCGCTCTCGATTTTCGTGAAGCGCTCGTACTTCCGGACGTCCTCGGGGACGGCGGCGTCCGTCGGCTGTGGCTCCCCACCCGTCTCGTCGACCTCGTCCTCCGTCTCGTCGGGCTCGTGGGGCGAGACGACCCGTGTCGGCTCGTCGTCTTCCGGCGGCGGTGTCATGGCCGTCTGTGTGTGCCCGCGGCGAAAAAGCGTATCGCCCGACCAGGCCGACGGCGGGCCCGGGAACGTATCACACGGCCTGCAGGACGTGCCACAGGGATTTTTGACAGATGACGGGAATGGCCCTACATGGACATTCTGCTCGGTGTTGGCGGGAGTGAGTTATCGTACCACGCGCTGGAGGAGACCGTCGACCGCGCACAGGCGACCGGTGACGAACTGACCGTCGCAATCTTCCACAACGAGGAAGTGAGCGCCGACACCGACGAGATACAGGACCGGGTCGAGGCGACGCTGACCGAGACTGACTTCGACGCGACGATACGCCGCCTGGAGGGCGACTCTCCGGGGAGCGAACTCGTCGCGCTGGCCGAGAGCGAGCGGTTCGACCGCATCGTCCTCGGCGGCGGCGAGCGCTCGACGCTCGGCAAGATACAACTGGGCTCTATCGTCGAGTTCGTCCTCTTGAACTCCCAGACGCCGGTGACCCTTATCCGATGACGCGCGCCTACCCGGACGAACCGGCCGACGAGTTCCCGGGACCGCCCCGGACTGTCAGCGACCGCGAGGACCGCGATGTGGAGATTCTGGCGGCCGACATGGCCGAGCACGACAGCGTCCTCGAGATGTACCTCTCTTTCGACCCGGCCGACCGAGCCCAGGGTATCCCGCCGGCCCGCGAGGACGCCATCGAGGACTGGCTCGAGACTATCCTCGGCGAGGACACGCTGAACGTCGTCGCGGTCCACGAGGGTAGCGTCGTCGGCCACGCGACGCTGGTGCCGGACCGCCACGGCGAGTACGAACTCGCCATCTTCGTCCTGCAGGCGTTCCAGGGGGCCGGTATCGGCACCAACCTCGTCGAGACGCTGCTGGGGCTGGCCCAGTCCCGGGGGCTCGAGAAGGTGTGGCTGACCGTCGAGCGGTGGAACGACCCCGCCGTCGCGCTGTACCGGAAGGTCGGCTTCGAGACGACCGGCGCCGAGAGCTTCGAGATAGAGATGAGTATCCGGCTCTAGACCGAGAGCACGGGCTGGCTGGCGTATTCGAGCACGTAGGTCGCGGCCCGGCCGACGGCGTCGTCGCTGCTCGCCGCCCGCGGGATGACCAGGAAGTCCGCCTCGACGGCTTCGGCCACGTCGAGGACGACGCTGCCGGGGTTTTGCAGCAGCCGTTTCTGGGAGAAGGCCGTCGCCGTCGAGGTGTCGAGGCGCACGTCGTGGTCCAGTTCGTGTGACCGCTGGCGCACCCGCTCCGTGAACTCCCGGTGGTCCTGTGCGACCGACTCGGCGTCGACGGTCCCCCTGTCGATGTCCCGCCGGAGCCGTTCGTCGAGCACGAACAGGAGGTGGAGCCCGGCGCCGTACCGCTCGGCGATGGCGGTCGCGTACTCCGCGGCTTGCTCGGACCGGTCGCTCCCGTCGACCGGGACCAGCACGAGGTCGATGTCCATCACCACTGTCTGTGACCGGCCCGGGCAAAAAGCCACCCCATCGCCGCCACCGCTGATGGGCGGGCTTTTTGACGGTCGGCCGACCAACGGTAGGTATGTTCGACACGGTGGTCATCGCGACGGACGGCTCCGGCAGCGCACAGCGGGCCGTCGAAGCCGCCCTCGACCTCGCGGGGAAGTTCGACGCGACCGTCCACGCGCTGTACGTCGTCGATTCGGGTGAAGTCGAGTCGACACCCGAGGACGTTCGCGACGTGCTGGAGCGGGCGCTTGCGACGACCGGCGGCCGGGCGCTTACCTTCGTCCGGGAGGCGGCGACGACCGGCGGCGAGACCGAGGCCGACGTCGTCACTGCCGTCCGCGAGGGCGACCCGGCCCCGGAGATTCGGGCCTACGCGGACGAGGTCGATGCCGACCTCATCGCGACCGGGACGCGCGGTCGCCACGGCGACCACGGCTTCCTGCTGGGCAGCGTGGCCGAGGCGGTCGTCCGCTCGGCGCCGATGCCCGTGCTGTCGGTCCGCCAACTCGAGGGCGAGGCAAACCCCGAGCGCGAGGCGGTCTGAGGCGCAGCGCCGTCGTGCTCCCGGCGTCAGTAGGACGCCGGGACCGCCGAAGCCGCACGTCGTTCGTCTTCACGCTCGACGAGCGCTGGACCGCCAGCGAGTCACTGCGCTCCTCGCCGTGTTCCAGGTTTCGGTGAAACCTGGACCGCCGGACTCATTGCCGCTGACTGGCACGTGAGACCATGGACGACTGGCTCATCGACGACGACCGACTCTCTATCGGCCGCAAATCAGTCCTGCCCGGGGAGGGCTTTTTCTACCCCGACTCCTTCGAGGAGGAGAAACGGGAGGCCGAGGCCGCGGAGACGCTCGCCGGCGCGGGCGTCGCGGTCATCGCCGACCCCGACGCCGACGGCCTGGCCTGTACGGCGCTGGTCCGCGAGGCCCACGGCGAGGGGGCCCTCCTCCCCGCCGGGCCCCACAACCTCCAGGAGGCGCTCGCGTGGGCCGCCGAGTACGCCGAGTCCGACGCGACCGTCTACGTCTGTGACCTCTGTCCCGACAGCGCCGAGGACCTGGGCGCGCTCGACGACCTCGTCGCCCGCGTCGAACACGTCGCGTGGTTCGACCACCACCAGTGGGACGAGGACCTCGGTGCCGTCGTCGACGACGCGGGCGTGGAGCGGACCGTGGGCGACAGCGAGGAAGTCTGTACCGCCGACGTGGCACTGGCCGAACTCGACCACGACTTCGACGAGCGGTGGGCCGACCTCGCCGCCGTCACGCGGGACCACGACCTCTGGATTCGCGACGACGAGCGCAGCGACGACCTCGCGGACTTCTCGTACTGGGCCGAACCCGAGGAGTACATCGAGGCCGTCGGCGAACACGGTCCCGACCTCTCGCCGGCGGTACAGGAGTTTCTCGCCGAGAAGCGCGTCGAGAAGGAGGCGCTCATCGAGAAGGCCGTCGAGCGCGCCGAGTTGCGCGAGGTCGGCGAGTGGACCGTCGGCGTGACCTACGGCCGCTGCTCGCAAAACGAGGTCGCCGAGGCCCTGCGCGAGAAAGGCGCCGACGCCGCCGTCGTCGTCAAACCCGCCGGCTCTGCGTCGATTCGGGGCACCGAGAACTTCGAGCGTGCCCACGAGGTCGCCCGGCAGGTCAACGGCGGCGGCCACCCGAAAGCCGCGGGCTGCAAGCCCGACATCTACGACGACATGATGGACTACGCCCACCACTGGACGACACAGGGCGCGGTCGCCAAGCAGGCCATCGTGGACGCGTTCAAGCGCCTCCCCGACGAAGACGACGAAGGCGTGGATACGGAGCAGTAGACCCTCACACCCGGCGGTCGTGAGCGGCGCGAGCGACCGACTTTTTTCGCCCACGTTTTTCGAGGAGCGGTGGTCGAGCATGGCGAGACCACCCGACGATGAAAAAGGTGGGTGTGACGTGTTCAAGCGCCTCCCCGACGAAGACGACGAAGGCGTGGATACGGAGCAGTAGACCCTCACACCCGGCGGTCGTGAGCGACTCGGAACCACCCAGTTCGGCCAGCGAGACGTGACCGACAGTACAGCAAAGTACCAGCCTACTAAATGTCCACGTATGCCACTGGGTGGGCTGGCGGTCTCGACCGGCATCATGCTCGTCGGTGCCGGCGTCTTCGTCCTCGGCTATCCGGAGCAACTGGTCGACGTGTGGGTCGACGGCAGCGACTCCGAGGACAGACCCGCCGGTATCACGGCCCGTCGGTGGGTCCAGCTTCGCGGCGCGCTCGCGGCTGCCGTCGGCGTCGCCCTCATCGTCGTCGGCTTCGCGTCGATGTTCTGACCCGGCACAACGCTGAAAGGCTCGCCGCTCGACGGTCGAACCGATGTCGACGGTCCTCAATCGGCTGGTTTCCGACGGGCTGAATCCCGTCGGCGCGGTCACCAACGCCGCCGTCGTGGCCGCGACCATCTACGTGATAGACGGCTCGCTCGGCTACGCCGTGGCGGTGGCCGCCGGGTTCCTCGCGCTGCACCTCGCGACGGATATCGCGGAGGCAGTCGTCGGTGAGTACGCGGGTAACGCGCTGTTCGGCCTCCTGATTCTGTTCGCCGCGGGCTACGTGACCACGCTGACCGCGCCGCTGTGGCTCCTCGTCGGCGGGGCGGCTGTCGGCGGCTGGTTCCTCCTCGACGGCGTCCAGCACCTCCGACACGGCGCCAGCCGCGAGGAGGTCGGCGTCCCCTATCGCCACGACGGAAGCGTCCTGACCGGGCTGCCGACGGCGCTGCTCGCCCGGTTGCTGGCGCCGTTTCGGCTGTAGCTACCCCTCGACGACCCACTTATCGGAGTAGCGCTCGCCGCAGGCACAGACCGCGTAGGCGTGGACGACGTCGCCCTCGGCGTAGATACCGCCGACCTCCTCGTTCTGTGCTTCCGCGAACGCGAAGACGAACTTCGTCGTGTGGTTCTCCTCGGGTTCCTCTTCGGCGACGGGGCAGTTGGCGTCGGTGCAGTCGTCGTGGACCTCGCCCTCCGTTTTCATGGCCTCCTGGGCCAGCCCCATCGGGTCGATACCGGTCGCCGACTGGAAGGCGCTGCGGCCCCGGTCGCCCGGTAACACCAGCACTATGCCGTCGTCGACCGGGTCGGCGTAGTCGGCCAGCGCCTCGGGGTTCGAGACGGCGTCCTCGTGGAGGAAAAAGAGCACGTCGTCGACGCGCTCGCCAGCCAGGAACTCCGTGTGCTTGCTCATACGCGAGGGAGTCGGCGGCTGCCCAAAAGTCACCCGCTCTGGCTCGCCCCCACAGTTTTGCCCCGAGCGCCGGAATCCTCGACCATGCCCGACTACAGCGAGTACGTCACCGACATCGTCCACGAGCCGACCCAGACCGAGGGGACGGGCTTTGACCTCACCGTCGCCGAGGTACACGAAGTCGTCGCGCCCGGCCGCATCGACTTCGGCGGCGGCGAACTCGAACCGGCCACCACCGTGGCCCACGAGACGACCAAGCGCGACCCCGACGACGACTACGCGTGGTGGGACCTCGGCGCGGGCCAATTCCTCGTCGAATTCAACGAGTCGCTCACCGGCGAGGCGACGGTCACCGTCCAGCCCCGGACCGAACTGCTCGAACGCGGGGCGACCCACCCCACCCTCCACGTCGCGGAACTGCCGCGGGTCCCGCTGTCGGTCGGCGGTGCCGGGCTGAAACTGAAGGAGAACGCTCGCGTCAGCACCGTCGTCGCCGTCGACCAGTAGGCGACGACGGCCGTCGGTTCAGTCGTCGGCGGCGGCGAAGCCGCCCGACGCCGCCGCGTCCGTGACGCCGACCGACACCGGTTTCAGACTGTCGGCGGCGCGGGACAGCGACTCGGAGGCGGCCCGCTGGTTCTCGCCCCACTGCGCCGTCGACACCTGAAGGTCGTCGATGGCACGGTTCAGCTCCTGGACGCTGCTGCTCAGTCCGTTCGCCGAGCTGGACAGCGCCGTCAACGTGGTTCCGAGGGTTTTGCGGTCGGCGGTGGTCTCTCTCGTCATCGTAGTAACTAATCGTAGCTACAGGTGTGTGTCGGTGGTACCTAACTAGTGAGTGTTCGTGGCAACCGAGGGGCATTATCAGCCATGCCATCTCCGTCTCCGGCACTCGCGCGGACGGTTCGATGCGTTTTTGACGCGCGATGGACTGGACTGACGTATGGCTGAATTCACGGTCGCCGTCTCCGACCCGGAGAGCGGCCACACGTATCAGGTCGAGGTCGACGGACAGGACGCAAACCGCTTCATCGGACGCGAGCTCGGCGACGAGGTCGACGGCGGCGCCGTCGGCCTCGACGGCTACACGCTCGAACTGACCGGCGGTAGCGACACCGCCGGCCGACCGATGCGACCGGACGTCCGCGGCGTCGGCACGAAGTCCATCATGTCCGACGGCGGCATCGGCTTCGAGCCCACCACCGACGGCGAGCGAAAGCGCATCACCATCCGCGGCCGCGAGGTCAGCGACGAGACGCGCCAGATAAACGCCACGGTCGTCGGACGCGGCAGCGAGGACGTCGACGCGCTGCTGGGCGACGAGGAGTGAGGGCCCGTCGTAGACGAGTCCGGGACCGCGCGGCCGTCGGCGCGTCCCGACACGCCCACTATCCCCTATGAGTGAACGCGTCCCCAGCGACCACGACGCGGTCGACACCCACCGCGTCTCCATCGAGTCCGTCGGCCGCACCGACCGACCACGCGTCGTCCTCCCCGACGTCGGTCTGCACGACGGCGACGTCGTCACGCTGACGCTGGACGGCGACGACTACGAGGCCCTCGTCGAGACCAGTCTCGACGGCGACCTCGTCGTCACACACGTCGCAGACAACCGCCGACTGGCCCGTGAGCGCGACGGCGAGAACCGCCTCGCGGAGTGGGTCACCGACGCCGCCGTCTCCGTCGACGGGTCGGCCCACTTCGACGTCGTCACCGAGGGCCACCAGTACGGCCTGCGGACGCCCGGCAAACGGGTGGTCTACACCGCGACGGACGCGCCGGACGCGTCGCTGTCGGACATCGCCAGCGACCTGGACGGCTAGCCCGGACCGGACCCGGCGGCGTCGGGCCCGGTTTTTCCAGATGATACTCGCGCGAAACTCTCAATATCCGGGCCGCTGTAGCACGGGTACCGTGTCGGAATCCGTCATCGCGGACTTCGTCGGTCAGTTCAACTCGGAGGTAGCCAGTCGCAGCGAGCCCATCAAGGGGCGCGTGGTCCTCTCCCAGAAGCGACTGGTGCTGGCCGCGGGCGAGGACGACAAGCTGACGATTCCGCTGGAGAACGTCTTCGACATCGCTATCGGCCAGGTGCCGCCGGACCTGGGCGATTTCTTCCAGTCGACGGTGACCATCGCCTTCGAGCGAAACGGGAAACGGCTCGTCGCCGGCATCGAGGCCGGCGACGAGAAGATAGAGAAGTTCGGCACCGTCCTTTTCAAGGCCATCATCAACGGGACCCCGACCACCGTCCGGGAACGGGCCCGCGTCGGCGGCCGCGTCACCGACGAGGGGTTCAAGCGGGCGAGCCTCTTTCTCAAGCCCGGCTCCGTCGAGTTCCGCCGCGACGACGGGAGCTTCGTCGTCGAACTCCAGACCGTCTCCGACTTCGAGCGCACCACCCGGGAGATAAACGGCGCCGACCGGCCCGTGCTCGTGGTCCGCCACATGATGGACGGCACCGCCGTCACGACGGAGGCCGCGCTGGGGACCAGCCGGAAGATGTCCATCCTCGGGCGCTATCTGCGCCGGGAGTACTCCGAACTCATGGAACAGCTCCGCAAAATCGAGCTCACCAAGGGCAAGAAGGAGGTGCTCGTCGCCATCTACTCCACCGGCGACATGGACGGGATGCCCCTCGCGTCGATTCTCGGCAAGGACTCCTCGGAGGTGTCGATGCTGTTGCAGGACTTGGCGGAGGACGGCCTCATCCAGGACGGCGCCGACGGGCCGACGCTCACCCCGACCGGGCAGGTCGTCGCGAGCCGGCACCTGGAGGACGTCAACGCCTAAATTTTTACTTCGGAGGGTCGCCTCCGGCGACCCCCACTCGCAAAAATTTAGTACAAAAAGGCCGGATTCGCGGCACGCCGCGAATCCGGTGAACCGGCTCGCTTCGCTCGCCGGACGCTTGCTTCGCCAGCCTGCCCTTCCCCGGGTCGCTCACGGGCGGCTTCGCCGCCCGTTAGCTTGGGAGACCACCGGTCTCCTGGTGTCGCACGGAGGCGACTCCCGGCCAACTGCGCCGCTACGTCCCCGCAGCATCGGCGACCAGTTCAGCCGCCAGCCGCGCGGCCTCGGCACCTGTCTCGCCCAGTACATACGTGATGGGTTCGATGCCGAAGGCGCCGCGGTGGTAGAGCACGTCGGGGACAGCGCCGCGGGCTTCGAACCGCTCGACGAGTCGCTCGCCCCGGTTCTCGTAACCGGCCTCGAACGCCAGTCGGTCGAGGCTGCGCGATTCGGCCGCGGCCAGGATAGCGTCGTCGGTGGCGAGGTTGACGGCGCCGCGCCGCTCACTGTCGACGGCCATCGCAGAGAGAACCGTGGTCGCGACGTGTTCGGAGGCGCCGAACTCGGGGTTTGCGGGCACCTCGACGCGGCCGCCCATCTCGTAGATGCGGCCCGGAATCGCGGCCACGTCCGCTATTTCGGCGGCGTCCGGGAGTGCGGTCCCGACGTTGGTGCCGACGTTCGGGACGGCGGCGGCGACGCCGGGACTGGTCGCGAGGACGCGAGCGGCCTCGCGCACGTCGTCGAGCACTGCGCGCTCGGTCCGGAGTTCCGGGTTCGCGCCCCGGACACAGAGGTCACAGCCCAGCCCCGCCAGCCCGGGCATCGCCTCTTCGTGGAGTTCACAGACGGGCCCGCGGTCCTCGAAGGCCCGGACGAGTTCCAGCACCTCGGCCAGGGCGTCGTAGCCGTCCATCTCGCCGCTCGCCAGCCCTCCGGCGACCCGCTCGACCGTCGCCTCGGTCCGCGGGTGGTCGGCGATGCGTGGCTCCAGGTCCGGGTCGCCGCTGACGTACGCGGAGACGGCCGCCTGCGTCACGCCGAGGTGACCGGCCACCGCCTCCTGTGTCAGCCCGCGGTCGGCGAGTTCGCGGGCGAGCAGGGCACGCAGCGTCGGCAACACGTCCTCGACGACGATCTCGCTTGGCAGCCGGAGCGACATACCCCGCCGTTCGGGGAGCGATGGCTTATATTGTCGGCCGCCGGGCGGCGTATAAGCGGATTGTATCACTAGCTTATATTACGCTGGGCCGCCCAGCCACTCACATGGGTTTCACCGACGAACTGGCCGACATCGGCGACCCGATCTGGGACGCCGTCGTCGCCCACCCGATGGTCGAACGGCTGGGCGAGGGGACCCTCGACGAGGCGCCCTTCCGCTACTGGGTCCGACAGGACTACGTCTATCTCGTCGAGTACGCCCGCGTCTTCGCGCTGGGGGCGGCCAACTCACCGGACCTCGAACGAATGGGCACCTTCGCCGAACTGCTGGAGTCGACCATCAACACGGAGATGGACCTCCACCGGGCCTACGCCGCCGACTTCGACATCAGCGAGGCCGAACTCGAAGCCACCGAGCCGTCACCGACCACCCGGGCGTACACGGACTTTCTCGTCCGCACGGCGGCGACTGGCACCTTCGGCGACCTGGTGGCCGCCCTGCTCCCGTGCATGTGGGGGTTCAACGAGACGGCCCGGCGGCTGGACGAGCGGGGCCGCCCCGACCACGAGGGCTACAGCGAGTGGATCGGAATGTACGCCGGCGAGGAGTTTACCGAACTGACCGAGTGGTGCAAGAGCCTGCTGGACGACGTGGCCGCCGCCGCCACAGCGGCCGAGCGCGAGCGCTACCGCGATATCTTCGAGACCTCGGCCCGCTACGAGTATCGCTTCTGGGACGCCGCCTGGCGCGAGGAGGGGTGGGCGGTATGACCGCCATCCGCGACCGAGTGGCCGTCGTCGGGGGTGAGCAGTCGTGGTAAGCACCACGCTCGCGCTGGCTCTCACAGTCGCCACGCTGGTGGCCTTCGCCGCGCTGGGAATCCGATACAGTCGCCGCGGCACCGATTCGACGGACGACTTCCTCACCGCGCGCAACTCGATGGGGCCGGGCCGGACCACGGCGACGCTCGTGGCCTCCTCGATGGGCGTCTGGATACTGCTGTCGGCGCCGGAAGCCGGTGCGGGCTTCGGTATCGCCGCCGCCGTCGGCTACGGTGTCGGGACCGCCGTCCCCATGTTCGCCTACTCGAAGCTCGGCCCCCGCGTGCGCGAACTGCTCCCCGAGGGCCACTCCCTGACCGAGTACGCCCACGCCCGCTACGGGTCGGCGATGTACGGCTTCGTCGTCCTCGTGAGCGCGCTGTACATGTTCGTCTTCGTCGCCGCCGAGTTGACGGGCATCGCGGCCGCGCTCTCGCTGGTCGCGGGTGTCCCGCAGTGGCAAACCGCCGTCCTCGTCGGCGGCTTCGTCCTCCTCTATACGGGCTATGGCGGCCTGCGCGCGACCATCGTCACCGACACCGTCCAGGCCGTCCTCGTCGTCCCGCTGCTGGCGCTCGTCGTCGGCGGCGTCGTCCTCGCGGTCGGCGGGCCGGGCGCCGCCGCCTCGGACGTCGCCACAACCAGTCCGACGCTGCTGGACCCGACGGGCGCCGCCGGCCTCCAGTTCGGCCTCGCGCTCGCCGTCGCCATCTTCGGTGCGGAGATGGTCAACCAGACCTGGTGGCAACGCGTCTACGCGAGCCGTGACAGCGAGACGGTCGCGGGCGGCTTCCGCAACGCCACCGTCCTCAACGGCGCTATCGTGGTCGTCGCCGCCTTGCTGGGTACCGTCGCCGTCGGTCAGGGCGGCGTCGTCACCGACGTGACCAGTCCGGCCTACAACGCCGACGTGGCCTTCTTCGTCCTCGTCGAGAGCGCCTTCGGCGAGGCCGTCTTGCTCGCGGTGGTCCTGCTCGCGCTCCTGCTCGTCGTCAGCTCCGTCGACTCGCTGTTCTCGGCGCTGGCCAGCCTCGTGACCGCCGACCTCCCCCGTCTCCTCTCGGACCCGGACGACCGAACACTGCGGCTGGGCGCGCGCCTGCTCACGCTCGTCGTCGCCGTCGCGGCCATCTACGTCAGCCTCCGTGCCCGAAGCGTCCTCCGCCTCTTTTTCTTCGCGGACCTGCTGGGCGCCGCCGTCGCCGTGCCGCTGCTGTACGGCCTCTACTCGCGGCGGCTCACCGGCCGGGGCGCGCTCGTCAGCAGCGTCGCCGGACTGGGCGTCGGACTGGCCTTTTTCCCGGACTTCCGCGGGGTGTTGACGGCGATTCCGGTCGCCGGCGACCTGCTCCCAGCCGCCGACCCGCTGTATCTCACCGCCTTTGGCGGCGCTGTCGTCGTCTCGACGGTCGCGACGCTCGTCGTCGCGCGGCTCTCCTCGGCCGATTTCGACTTCGACCGGCTCGCCGATGCCGGGACGGTCACGGTGACCGATGGCGGCGCTGAGTCGAGTGACTGACCGCCGGTGGCGTTGCCTACTGGTCGGCGATAGCGTCCCCGGCGATAGAGCGCCCGCGGGCCTCCAGTTGCACCTCGCGGCGGGTTCGCACGGGCTCTAAGATGTCGGCCTCCATCAACCGGTCGTAGACGTCCTCTACCTCCTCGATGTCCATGTCGACGAAGTCGGGAATCTTGAACGGCGAGATGCCCGAGTACAGCGCCATCAGCACCTGCGTCTCCGCCGAGGAGAGGTCGACGTCGTCGGCGGCGTTGCGCTGCTCGCCCTGCCTGACGAGCCCGCCGATAAGGGAGACGTGGTGGGGCGACCCGCTGATGTGGGTCTCGACGCTGGTGCCGTCGATGGTGTGTTCGACCTCGAGCAGCGGCCGCTCTTTCCCGCGAATCTCCTTCTGTTTCTGCTCGACGGTGCCCACGTCGTCGATGTCCAACTCGACGAAGGTACCACTGGAGATGGCGATGTTGACGGTGTCTTCCTGCTCCTCGTCGAGTTTGAAGCGGGCCTTCTCCCAGGTGGCCTCGGTGACGACGCCGCCTTTCAGCGCCGGGTGTTTCACCAGCACGACTATCTGGTCCAGCAGCGTGCTGTAGAGCTCCTGTTCGAACGCCTCGCTTGTCTGTGGGGAGACGAGCCAGACGTTCTGCCCGGCCTGCAGTTTGACGTAGCCGTCGACCTGTGCGAGTTGCTGGTTCATCTGGCTGGCGGTGACGCTGGTCACCTTCGACAGCGCGATGGTGCGCTTGCCCTGGTTGGTCGCCAGCACCAGCCGTTTGTTCGACAGCAGGACGCGGCCGGGTAGCCACTCGATGTCGTTGCGCTTGCGCCCGTCCTTGACCACCTGGACGAACTTCCCCTTCGTGTCGACCAGTGCGTGTTCCCCGCTCATCTACCCAGAGTACCTCCTATTTGCTCTCATCCGTCTTAATCGACTCGGCCGACCCCCCGGTCATATCCTGCCTCCCAGTTTCGAAATCGCGGAGAAGGCCTTCTTCCGGACGATGTCGTGTTCGGTCTCGTCGATGAGTTTATCCAGCGTCTTCCGGGTGCGCTCGCCGCCGACCTTCCCGAGCGTGAAGATGGCCTGGCCCTTCACCTGCGGGCCGACGCCGTCGTCCTCGACGAGTTTCAGCAGCCGGCGCTCGACCATGTTGTCCTCGCCGCCCAGTTCGGCGAGGCTGGTCGCGGCGAACTGCCGCAGCATCTGGTCGTCGTCCCGCAGGGCCTCGACGAGCGAGTCGATGACGCGTCCGCGGCCGTCCTCGCCGGCGACGCGGCCGAGCAGCCAGGCAGTGTTGCGCCGCTGGGCGGCCTGGGTACTCTCCTCTAAGATTTCGACCAGCGGGACGACGACGCTCTGGTCGTCCTCGCTCGACAGTTTCTCGACGACGGTGTCGCGGATGTCGTGGCTCCGGTCGCTCGGGACGTTCGACAGCAACTCGATGAGCGAGTACACCGCCGTCCGCCGGACGGCCGGCGAGTCGTCCGAGAGCGCCTCGACGAGGTAGTCGACCGGTCGGTCGTTCTCGAAGTTGCCGAACGCGCCGACGGCGATGCGCCGGACCTGCTCGTTGTCGTCCTCGTACATCGGCAACAGGGTCTGTAGCGCCTGCCGGTTCCCGATGTTGCCCAGCGCCTCGGCGGCCTCCCGACGCACCGCGCCTTTCGGGTCCGAGAGCAGCGATTCGAGCGGACCGGTCGCCCGCGAGTCACCTATCTTCCCGGCCGAGCGGGCTGCTCGGGCCCGCACCCGAGGGTCCGAGTCCTCGAATCGCTCGGTGAGCTTCGGGACGCTGTCGGCCTGCTCCAGTCGCCCGAGCCCGTTGGCGGCGGCCATCCGCAGTTCGGGGACGTCCGAATCCAGCGCCTGCATGAACGCCTTGGCTTTCACCCAGTCGGCGGCGTCGGCAGCGAGGTCGACGCCGGCCATACTCCCGATGAGTTGCTCGATGGCGTCACCCCCCAGTTCGTCCAGCGAGTCGATGGCCGCCGCGGTCACCGCGTCGCTGTCGCTCTCGGCGGCCCCGACAAGCGCGTTGACCACGTCCCGGCGGTCGTCGTGGTCCGGGAAGTTCCCGAGTAACTGTGCGGCCCGGAGCTGTACCCGCTCTTTCTCGCTCTCGCGCAACACGCGGATGAGCTCCTGGACGTCGCCGTCCCGTTCCAGTTCGTAGAGGCTCATACCCGGCGGTAGATTCGGTGTTGCTTGTCGACGGGCTCGAAGTCGCCCCGGCACTCCGCGGGCAGCGTCTCGGTCATCCCTATCATGAGGTAGCCGCCCTCGCGCAGCGACCCGCGGATGGTCTCGAAGATGGGCACCTTGAACTCGGCGTCGATGTAGATGAGCAGGTTCCGACAGAACACGAGGTCGAAGTCCCGCTTAGGCCGACCGCGGATGAGGTCGTGCCGTTCGAACGTGACCATGTCTCTGACGCTCTTCTTGACGGTGAAGGTGGTCCCGTCCTCCTCGACGTAGTTCGCGTAGTCGTCGAGCGGCGCGAGTTCCTCGGCGATGTCGGTCGTGTGGGACGTCTCGTAGGTCGCCTCGCGGGCCACCTCGAGGATGTCGGCGTTGATATCGGTCCCGAGTATCTCGACGCGCCGGGCCTCTATCTCCGGGTCGTCGAGGGCCAGCATCGCCGCCGAGTAGGGCTCGCGCCCGTCGGCGCTGGGGGCCGACCAGAGCCGCACCCGGCGGTTGTTCGCGGTCAGCTCCCGCAACACCGGTCGCAGCGCCTCCCACGCCTCCGGGTTCCGGAAGAACCCGGTGACGTTGATAGAGAGCGAGTCGAGCAGGGCCTCGCGCTCGTCGCCCTCGCGCTGGAGCAACTGCTTGTACGCCCGGTAGCTGTCGGTGTCGGTCCGGCGCATCCGCGCGGTGATGCGCCGGTCGAGGTAGGCGTCGTTGTAGAAGCCCGACTCGAAGTCCATCTCGGACTCGATGAAGCCGAGCAGCCGCTGGAACTGCCGGCTCTCGGCGCTCATAGGGTCACCACGTCGAGGATGTGGACGATGTTGCCGTCGCCCAGCACCGCGGTTCCCGACAGGCCGGGCGTCCCCGAGAGGATGCCCTCCAGGGGTTTGACGACCACCTCCTCCTGGCTGTTGACCGAGTCACAGTGCAGCGCGACCTGACGCTCGGACTCGCGGATGCGCACGAGCATCCCGTCGCCATTGGCGGTCTCGCCGGGCACGTCGAAGGTATCGTCCAGGTGAATCACGGGGTAGATGTCGTCGTTGTGCTTGATGACCTCGGTCCCGTTGACCTGCTTGACCGACGACGTGGCGGTTATCTCGTCGACGTTCTTGATGGGGACGCCGTACTCCTCGTCGCCGACCTCCACGAACAGCACCTTCACGATGGCCATCGTCACCGGCAGGCGCAGCGCGACGGTCGTTCCCTGTCCCGGTTCGGAGTCGACGTTGACCGAGCCGTCCAGTTGCGTGACGGTGTCGTGGACGACGTCCATCCCGACGCCCCGGCCGCTGGTGTCGGTCACCTCGTCGGCCGTCGAGAAGCCCGGGTGGAAGATGAGGTCGTAGATGGCGGAGTCGTCCATCGCCTCCAGCTCCTCGGGCGAGCGGACGCCCTTCTCTATGGCCTTGTTCTTGATGCCCTCGACGTCCAGGCCCGCGCCGTCGTCTTCGACCTCGATGATGACGTGGTCGCGTTCGCGTGAGGCGCGCAGGGTGATGTGGCCGGTCGGCTCCTTGCCGGCCTGCTGGCGCTCAGCCGGCGACTCGATGCCGTGGTCGACGGAGTTCCGGAGGATGTGCATCAGCGGGTCGGAAATCTCGGTGAGAATCGTCCGGTCGAGCTCGATGTCCTCGCCCTCTATCTCGAACTGGATGTCCTTGTCCAGCTCGCGGGCCAGGTCCCGGACCAGCCGGGGGAACTTCCCGACGACTTTCTTCAGCGGGATGAGCCGCATGTCCATCACCGTGTTCTGGAGGTTCGCCGTTATCTTGTCCAGTTCGTTGAGCGTCTCGCCCGCCGAGTCGAGGTCCTCGGTCTCGACGGAGCGGCGCAGCTTGATACGGCTGGTAACCAGTTGCTCGACCAGCCCGTGTAAGTCGTCGAGTTGGTCGACGTCGACGCGGACCGACTTTATCTCGTCGACGCTGTGTTCCTCCTCGCCGCCGTCGCTGTCGCCGGCACCGCCGGTCGCGGCCGCGTCGGTCGTCGACGGGGTGAGGCTGTCGGTGACGTCCGTCGCGGTGAACGACGCTATCTTGCCGACCGACCCCAGCTCCGCGTCGACCGTCGCGGCGTCGCCAGCGTCGAGATACAGCTCGAACGTGTCCTCGAACGCGCCGTCCTCGATGTCGGCCCGGCTCGGCTCGAAGACGAGGATATCGAAGACGTCCTCGACCGCCTCCAGCGCCAGCATCGCGTCCACGCCGAGCATGTCGGAGTCGCCGATGTCGACGGTCGCGTGAACCACGCGGCCGTCGGCCTCGCTCGCGTCGATGTCGACGTCGATATCACCGCCGCCTCCCGCGGCCGACTCCGTGGCCGCCCCGCCGCCACCGCCGGCGGCGTCGGCCCCCTCTTCGAGGACCGTTCGCAACTGGGCCACGAGCTCGTCGGAGTCGCTGGTCGACTCGCCCTCGGCCTCTATCTCGTTGACGATGACCTCTATCTGGTCGACGCCCGCGAAGATGAGGTCCATCACGTCCGGGTTCACCCCCATCTCGCCCTGTCGCATGGCGTCTAGCAGGTCCTCCATCGCGTGCGCGAGGTTCGCCGCGTCGTCGAAGCCCATCGCGCCGAAGTTCCCCTTCAGCGTGTGGGCCGTCCGGAAGATGGAGTCCATCGCCGCCTCGTCGGCGGGGTCCGATTCCAGGTCCAGCAGGGAGTTGTTCAGCTCGGTTATCGCCTCCTCGCTCTCGCGGATGAATGCGTCGAGATACTGGTCGTCCATTATGAGGTCACCTCAGTCGTTATGGTGTCGAGAATTCCGTTCGGAATCTCGTCGATGGGCAGCACGCTGTCCACACAGCCGGTCTCGACCGCTCGCTTGGGCATCCCGTACACCGCGGACGTGGCCTCGTCCTGTGCGATGATGCGGGCGCCCGCGTCCTTCATTCGCACGACGCCGTCGGCGCCGTCCCCGCCCATCCCCGTGAGGATGACGCCGACCAGCGGGTCGTCGACGACGGCGGCGGCGGTCCGCATCGTCACGTCGACGGCGGGCCGGACGCTGTTCTCGGGCGGGTCCCGTGTCAGTTTCACCCGGAGCCGGCCGTTCCGGTAGTTCTTCACCGACATGTGTCGGTCGCCGGCGGCGACGAGCGCCTCTCCGCCGGCGAGTCGGGCGCCGTCGGCCGCCTCCCGCACGTCGTAGTCGCTCCGGTTGTCGATGCGTTCGGAGAACCGACCGGTGAAGCCCTCCGGCATGTGCTGGACGATGAGGACGCGCAAATCCGCCTCGATTGGGAGTTCGGCCATCACCTGCTCGACCATCTTCGGTCCGCCGGTCGAGGAGCCGATGACGAGCGTCGGGTCGCCGACGTACGACCGGCTCTCGGTCCCCGCACCGCTCGCTGGCCCGCCCGCTCGGGACGGCGACGACCGCGTGCCCCGCTTCCCGACGTCGACCTTCGCGACCGACGTGACGATGTCGACGAGCTGGTCTTTCAGTCGCGACATCTCCATCGACACCTCGCCGCCCGGTTTCCGGAAGAAGTCGACAGCGCCCTTGTCCAGCGCCTCGAAGGTCACGTCCGCGTTCTCGTCCGTGTGCGCGGACAGCATGAGGACGGGCGTCGGTCGCTCGGCCATTATCATCTCGGTGGCCTCGATACCGTTCATCTCCGGCATCTCGACGTCCATCGTCACGACGTCGGGTTCGTGTGCGAGGACGGCATCGACGGCCTCCCGGCCGTTCCTGGCCTCTGTGGCGACCTCGATACCCCCCTCTTCGAGGATGTCCGAGATGACACTCCGCATGAAATGCGAGTCGTCGGCCACCACGGCACGCGTCCCACCGGGCATCGTCAGCTCGGTCCCTGCGGGGTGGCTCTCGTCTGCGAGCGGAACATCTGCATAGCTACGCCGAACTCCCAACTGGCCCAAAATAAAGACTCCGCCCACGTAATCAAAGTTGATAGCCCAGCACACAGCCTTTTATAGACATACCGACCACGTTCGGGTATCCGGCAGCCATGTCAGCCCAGTCAACCACAACCGGCCAGGTGCTCGAATTCAAGCTCGGCGAGGAGACGTACTGTGTCAGTATCGGCTACGTGACCGAAATCGTCGACGTCGGCGAGCTGACCCAGGTGCCAAACGCGCCGGCTCACGTCGAAGGTGTGATGGACCTCCGCGGGCGGACGACCTCCATCGTCGACCCGAAGACCGTCTTCGGCATCCGAGCCGACACCGACGGCCAGCGAATCATCGTCTTCGACCCGGACATCGTCCAGGACCAGGGCGCGGCCGGCTGGCTCGTCGACGAGGTGTACCAGGTGGTCCAGGTCTCGCCCGAGCAGATAGACCAGTCGCCGGCCAACGACTCGGGCTCGATTCGCGGCGTCGTCAAGCGCGACGACGAGTTCGTCATCTGGGTCGACCCGGCTATCGTCCACAGCACCCAGTAACGCGGAGCGCCTGTCGGGCAACAAGAGTTTTTAACAACCGAGGACGACCAAGAGGTACCTAACTGACCATTATGATACAGCTAACCAAAACCGGCATCGACGGTCTCGACGACATCCTCAACGGTGGCATCGTGACGGACTCCACGACGTTGATAAGCGGCAATCCCGGCGCGGGGAAGTCCATTCTCTGTCTCCAGTACATCTACAACGGCGTCGAGATGTTCGACGAGAAAGGCATCTACCTCTCCTTCGAGGAAAACGAGGAGGACCTCCGGCAGGCCGCCGAGTCCATCGGCTTCGACAAGTGGCCCGAGTACGTCGACAACGGCGACATCAAGGTGTACGACAAGCAGGTGCTGCTGCGGGAGAACGACTTCTCCTCCTCGCTCGAAATCCTGCTGGAGGACCTCGAAGACGACGATTACGACCGGCTCGTACTCGACTCGCTGGCGATGTTCCAGCTCTTCTTCGAGAACGAGAAGGAGAAACGCACCTACCTGCTGAAGCTGACCGACATCCTCCGGGCCAACGGGTTGACGACGCTGATGACGAACGAACAGGGCGCGGTCTTCCCCGACACCGAAATCGGGCTGGAGAACTACCTCACCGACGGGAACATCTACCTCATCCAGACGCCGACCGACTCCGGTGTCAGCCGGTACGTCTGGGTCGCCAAGATGCGCAAACAGAACATCGAGACGGACATCTACCCGATGGAGATTGACTGGGGTGGCCTCAAGGTCCATCAGAACGCCAGCGCGTTCTCGATGATGAGTGAAGAGGAGTCGCCGATATAGATAGTTGGTCGTTATTGCGAGCTGAAATAGCGCCGAGGGCGCTCGTAAACTTTGATATCACTGCTTCGGCGAAAATTCTATCGTCGTCAAAATCGGGTAGTATCATCGCCGATAGCTTTATTAAAGTCTGAATTTATGATTTGATAACGATGGCATCCGCGGAGCTTCTCCAGACGCTGGGAAACAAATACAGCGCCGAGATACTCGACGCGACCGACGAGCCCATCTCGGCACAGGACCTGAGCGACGAGCTCGAGATTCCAATCGCGACGTGCTATCGGCGGATCGACGAACTCACCGAACACGACCTGCTCGAACTCCACGACAACATCCTCTCCGACGACCGCCGACGTATCAAGGTCTACCGGCGCAACGTCGACGAGGTCAGGGTCGATTTCGACGACGGGCTGACGGTCGACGTCGAGGAGCGCTCCGAGGTCACGAACAAACTCGACGAGGCCTGGCGGACGCTTTCGGACAGATAGGGCCGCCCGAGCCTGATTATCAGCTTTTGCGACCCCGTTATCAGCAGGGATATTTTCGAGCGTGGATTTAATACAGGTGTTCGTCTACCTACTCACAGCGCCGATGATAGAACTTATCTACGCCATCTCGACGCTGGTCTTCGTCGTCGCCGGACTCACTATGGTCGGGATGGCGATGCGGGCGTACGTCCAGACGTCACGACAGGCGATGCTCTACCTGTCGATCGGGTTCTCGCTCGCTGTCGCGGGCGCCGCCGCAACGATGATCAGTGCCTTTATCAACGACTTCGAAGGGGTCCGGTCGCTCCTGCTGGTCAACAGCGGCCTGACGACGTTTGGCTTCCTGTTCGTGATGTACAGTCTCGTCACCTACGAGTAACCACCCCGAAGCAGCTTGCTACCGGGGCCACATTTCCCGCTGTCGATTCTGACTACTCAGTCGGTTCGATAGCCATCCGATGGGTCCAGTGGGAATCACAGAGGTCCGACACGGTAGCGGCCCAACGTTTGCTGGCCGACTCTCTATCGCTTCCTTTCTCGGAAATAGGGCTCAGAGGCTCTCAGACGCTCGTTATCAGTAGAGATATTTCGGGGAGAGGTATTATTACTCACGAAAAACAGCTTCCGATAGGGTCAGACAGACCTGGAATATCCATGTTCGACGAATTCAACCGAGACGACGACCGCGGACAGGTCGGTATCGGCACGCTCATCGTGTTCATCGCGATGGTGCTGGTGGCGGCCATCGCGGCGGGCGTCCTGATCAACACGGCCGGGTTCCTGCAGAGCGGTGCCGAGGAGACCGGCCAGCAGAGTAGCGACCAAGTGACCAACCGACTCCAAGTCGTCAGCGCCGTCGGTGAGGACATCGGCTCGAACGGCGTCGATACCGTGCGGATTACGGTAAAGAAGGCGCCAGGTGCGAACAACATCGACCTGAGCACGACGACGCTGCAGTTCGTCCACACGAGTGGCTCCTATGACTTGGTGTTCGGTGACTACAATACCGATGCCGGCTCGATCGCTTACGGTACTGTAGGCGGAAGCGATGGATCCGACTCGTTCGGTGTGGTTGACGTTCAGGACGAGGATGATTCAATCGACGCGGATACCAACGTCGTACTGAACGACCCTGCCGACCGAGCGCAGATCATCCTCGATACCAGCAGTATCACTGGCGGTCTGGAAGAAGGTGACACGGCGACGATCCAGATCAACACGCAGTCAGGTGGGAACACCGAACTCCGACTCGTTGTCCCCGAGACCCTGTCTGGTACGTCTGCGGTCAACCTCTAAGCCCGCACACCTTTCTCTCTCATTCTCCACCCCGGTTAGCGACAGCGGCGTACCGCCTCTCGGCTGTCCGCAGTTGTTCGTGATATCACCCGCTCTCAGAGCGAACGATACCTGACAAATAGAGAAACTCGGAGATAGAACGACTGAAACGTCTGTTATCAGCAGAGATATTTTGGGGAGAGGTATTATTACTGGTGAAAAGTAGACTGGGAGTAGGGTCAGACAGACCTGGAATATCCATGTTCGACGAATTCAACCGAGACGACGACCGCGGGCAGGTCGGTATCGGCACGCTCATCGTGTTCATCGCGATGGTGCTGGTGGCGGCCATCGCGGCGGGCGTCCTGATCAACACGGCCGGGTTCCTGCAGAGCGGTGCGGAGGAAACCGGACAGCAGAGTAGCGACCAAGTGACCAACCGACTCCAAGTCGTCAGCGCCGTCGGTGAGGACATCGGCTCGAACGGCGTCGATACCGTGCGGATTACGGTAAAGAAGGCGCCAGGTGCGAACAACATCGACCTGAGTACGACGACGCTGCAGTTCGTCCACTCCACGGGTTCCTCTGACTTGGTGTTCGGTGACTATGCCACCGATGCTGACTCGGTTACTTACGGTACTGTAGGCGGAAGCGATGGATCCGACTCGTTCGGTGTGGTTGACGTTCAGGACGAGGATGGTTCAATCGACGCAGACTCCAACGTCGTACTGAACGACCCTGCCGACCGAGCGCAAATCATCCTCGACACCAGCAGTATCACCAGCGGCCTGTCAGAGGGTGACACGGCAACGATCCAGATCAACACGCAGTCAGGTGGGAACACCGAACTCCGACTCGTTGTCCCCGAGACCCTGTCTGGTACGTCTGCGGTCAACCTCTAAGCCTGCGCGCCTTTCTCTCCCGTTCTCCACCCCGACCAGCGACGGAATTATACCGTTTCCTCTCACACAGTAGGGTATGGACGGGGGCCCCGACGACCCGAATCCCGAGGACGGCAAGATTCTCTCCCCCGAAGAGCTCGACTTGGAAGACGACGAACACGTCACCCAGATCGACGAGGGCCGATTCGTCGTCTCGCCGGACGTGCGCGAGAACGATGACACCTACGGCGGGCAGCCGTCGATGCCCGAACCGGAGTCCGACCCGGAACCTGCGACGCCTGAGTTCACCGACGGGACGGTTCACGAGTGGCTCGCCGAGCAGATGGCCGATTCGAACGCCCGCTACGGCTTCGACGTGACCGCGAAGTTCGACGGCGAGGTCGACCAGCAGCGGCTCACCTCCAACGACATCGTCACGGTCTTCGAGACGCTCATGCTGTGGTACGGCCGCCAGATGGACGGTTCGACCGACGTCCAGGACGTGCTGGGCATCCTGCTCTCTGAGTCGAACGTACCGGTGAAGTACCCGCCCGGCAGCATCAAGTCCCTGGCCCGGTCGGCCGGGCTCAGTCCGGACGACTCCATCTCGGACCTCATCGACGCCGTCGAGGACCGCGACGGCGCCAGGCTGTAACGGCGGGGGGTTTAAGCCACGCGACGGTCGTTGGTAACCCGATGGACCGCTGGGTGCTCTTTGCCGGCCTCTTCGTCGTCTTCGCCCTCGTGGGAACCGGACCGCTTTCGGGCGTCGACGTGACGAGCGCCTCGGCGTCGACGTTTGGCGACGGTAACGCGACGGTCTCAGAGGTCACTGTCGACCGCTCGGGGCTGGCGCTTTCGCCCGGCCGCTTCGGGACCAACGTCACCTACCTCCGCGTCCCGACGGTCACGGCCACCGTCGATAGCGTCACCGACCGGCCGCAACTGCTCTACGTCGTCTCGGTGCCGGGGCTGGACATCGAACTGGTCGAGACACAGGTCGTGACCGGGGCCGGAACGTACCGCTTCGCGCCCGACGACCGGGCGATGCCGCCGGGGCGGGTCGAGGGGCCCTACGACGCCACGCTGTCGGTGCGCGTCCAGAGTTTCACGACCGACCGGACGCTGGCCCGAACGACCGTCACCGTGGGGGACGGACGGTGAGCGACGGCCTTCGGCGCCGACTGGTCGCCGTCGGGCAGTGGTGTTTCGGTGACCGGCCCGGGCTGGTGCTGTGGCTCGGGCTCGTCTGCTGGTTCGGCCTCACCTGGCGGGTCGGCTTCTTCATTCAGGACACCTACGCGATGGGGAACACGCTCGTCGCGCTGGCGGACGGACAGCTCCACGTGACCGAACTGCGCTACTCGCTGACCTTCGGCTCACAGCCGGGGTTGTATCAGTACCAGGGGCGGGCGTACGGTCGGAACTACGGGATGCTGGCGCTTGCGGTGCCGCTGGTGTGGGCACTGGAGACCGGAGCGACAGTCGTCGCTCCACGGTTGTTGCTGGCCGGACTCTGGACCGGGCTCGGTCTCGCGCTCGTGACGCAGGTCGCCGAGTTCGACCGGTTCGACCGCGACCGGACCCGTGCCGTGGGCTCGCTCCTCGTCGCGTTGCTGTTCGTCGCGAGCGTGCTGACGGCGACCGACCTCCCGGCCGACCGGCTCGCGCTCGCGGCGCTTCAGCTCTCGACGATGCTTGCGGCGGCGACGGCCGGACTGGTGCTGTACCGACTCGTCGACCGGTTCCACGGCCGTCGGGCGGGGCTGGCCGCCGGTCTCGCGCTGGGCATTGCTACACCTCTTGGCTTCTGGGCGACGCTGCCCAAGCGACATACGGTCGTCGCCACGCTGGTGCTGGGGGTCGTCTACGCCTTCGCTGTGAGTCGGACCCGCGAGGGTGACGCTGCGCTTCGGGCCCGGGCGGGGGCCTACGCGCTGGCCGGTTACATCACCTGGATACACGCCTTCGAGGCGCTGTTCGTGGTCGCCGTCCTCGCGGCCGTCGACCTGCTGACGGCGCGGGACCGGAGCGTCCGGACCCTGGCCGTCGTCGGACTCGTCCTCCTCGTCGCGTCGACGCCGATGCTGGCGACGAACTACGCCATCAGCGGGAACCCGGCTCAGCCCCCGCGACTGCTGCCCGGTATCGACTACGACGCCGAGTTCGCACCCGAGCAGGCGGACCCGGGTAGTGGCCCCGCAGACGGGGCCGGAGCGACGCCTGCGGGCGGCGGGACGCCGGTCAGAACCGAGACGGCCGCCGGGGGCCGGACCAACACCACGACGGTCGGGGGCGGCGCCAGTCCGAGTGAGACATCCAGTGGGACGGCGACTGGTGGGGCCGGCGGGCCGGCCCCGCCGTCGCCGCTGGACATCCTCGGGGGCGCCGTCGGAACGGTGTCGGCCATCGCAGCCACGGTGTCAGCGTTCGCCGGTGAGGCTATCGTCGGTGGGCTCGCGGTGCTCACCCAGCCCCAGCGGCTCTGGCACACGTTCGTCCGCAGCGGGACGATTCCCAGCGTCAACTACGCGAAAAACGGCTACGAAGTCATCGACCTCTCGGTGCTCGAAGCGATGCCGTTACTGGGTGCGCTGGTCGCGCTACCGGCGCTGGTGGGGCGTCGGCTCCGGTCGCTGGACACGCCATCGCTGGGCGCGTTCGACCCGCGGCGCTTGTCGGCGGTCCGCCAGACCGACCTGCTCGTCGTCTCGCTGGCCGCGGTCATGACCGTCGCCTACCTTCCCCGGCTCCCCCTGTTCAGCACGCTCACGGTCCGGTATCTCCACCCCGTCTTCGCCCTCGGTGCGTACGGTGTCTGGCGCGTCCCGGCCGTTCGCGCCGCCGTCTCGGACAGCCGGTGGGCCGTCGGCTCGTATCTCGGCGCCCTCGCTTTCGCGCTGGCCGTCCTGGTGGGCGGAACTGTCCGTCTCGACCTCGCGGTCGGCGAAGCGGTCCAGTACAACGCGCTCTGGAACCTGGCGGCCGCGACGGTGTGTGGGGCCGCGGTCCTCGGGCGGACCGCCGGCGTCGACCGCATCTCGGACCGTGTCGTCGCGGTCGCCGTCGCCTTGCCGGTCGGGTTCGCCAGCGCCTCTCTCCTCCTGTCGGCGCTGGTCTACTTCCGCTACGGCACGTACGCGCTCGACCTCGTCCGTGTGGTGGCCGACCTCTTGCCGGCGCTGTGACCCATTCAACCGGTCGCAGTCGGTGGTATCACACGCGATAATTTACGGGTCACATTTATCCCAGTCATTACGGTAGTAGCGCTCATGCCAGACGTACTGATTGCCGACGACTCGGAGTTCATGCGGAACCTCCTGCGGGAGATACTCGAGGAGGACCACACCATCGTCGGGGAAGTCGAGAACGGCGTCGAGGCGGTCGAAGTGTACAAGGAGCAGACCCCGGACCTGGTGATGATGGACATCGTGATGCCCATCCGGGACGGTATCGAGGCGACCAGCGAGATAAAGTCCTCGAACCCGAACGCCAACGTCATCATGTGTACGAGCGTCGGGCAGGAAGAGAAGATGAAGGAGGCCGTCAAGGCCGGCGCCGACGGCTACATCACCAAACCCTTCCAGAAACCGAGCGTCATGGAGGCAATCGAGGACGTCGTCCCCTCATAGATGAACGTCGATATCCAGTCGCTGGGTACGTTCAACCAGCTCGCCCACGAGGGGGCCAAGCAGGCCACGCAGTCGCTTGCCCAGATGACCGGCATCGACGCGGCCGTCGACGTGACCAAGATTACGCTGCTGGACCGTACCGACGTCGGTGAGGACCTCGCGGGGCGGGACTTCGTCGGCGTCCAGTTCGAGTACGAGGGCGTCCTGGAGGGCGACACCGTGCTGGTGTTCGAGGACGACTCGGCCGACACCATCGCCGACTCCCTGATGCCCGGTGCCAGCGACGACCCCGGGATGGCCCAGAGCGCCGTCAAGGAGATCGGCAACATCATGATGAGTGGCTTCATCGACGGCTGGGCCGACTACCTGGACTCGACCATCGACCACTCGCCGCCCGAGTACATCGAGCGGTCGGGGGCCGACGTGTTGCCGGAGGCCCCCGCGGCCGACGACCACCGGCAGGTGTTCGTCTTCAAGTCCGAAATCGAGTGGGTCGGGGAGTCCGTGAACTTCTACATCTACATGCTCCCCGAGTACGAACCGCTCGCGGACGCGATGGTCGACAGCGTCGACACCGAGGGCGACGCCATCCCCATCGACAAGCTCCAGACGTTCAACGAGATGACGACGAAGGGGACCCAGCAGGCCGCGGGCAACGTCGAGATGATGACGGGCATCCCGACCGAGGCCGAGGTGACCCAGATAAGCTTCGCGCCAATCGAGGACGTCCCGAAACAGATCGGGACGGAGACGTACGTCGGCACGGTCGTGGAGTTCACCGGAACCCCGAGCGGATACCTGATGGTGCTGTTCGACGAGGTGTCGGCGGTGAACGTCGCCGAGGCGATGATGCCCGTCGAGATGGACGGCGAGGAGCTGACCCCCCAGCACGAGGCCGCTATCGAGGAGCTGGGTAACATCATGACCAGCGGATTCGTCGACGGCTGGGCGAACGTCCTCCAGACCTCCGTCGACCACACGCCGCCCAAACTCGTCCACGACATGGGCCGGGCCATCGTGGACCCGCTGGCGGCACAGGTCGGCCAGCACCAGGAGCACGCCTTCATCATCGATTCGAAGATGCGGACCGAAGACATCGAGTTCAGTGCCGAGATTCACGCGCTGCCCAACGAGCGGGAGCTCCGGGCGGCACTCGACGACCTCGACGTCGAGCGCGCCGACGAGACCGAGGCCGACGTCGAACAGATATTCGAATAATGAAAGTCTACGACGGCAGCCAGACGGAGGACGGCCAGGAGACCGAGCCCGAGCGCCTGAAGGTCGGTATCGCGGAGTACGAGGTGACGACCGACGCGGCGGTGTTGACGACCAGCGGGCTGGGCTCCTGTATCGGTATCGCGCTGTACGACGAGCCGACGGGCGCGGCCGGACTGGTCCACATCATGCTCCCGACTGCCGAGGACGTGGAGGGCGGCAACAGAGCGAAGTTCGCCGACACCGGCGTCACCGAACTCGTCGAGGCGCTCGAAGCCGTCGGCGCCTCGCCGGCGACGATGCAGGCGAAGATAGCCGGCGGCAGCGATATGCTCGACTTCTCGGAGAACGGCTCCTCTATCGGCTCTCGCAACCTCGACCAGGTGCGAGCGACGCTGGGGGAGTTCGACATCCCCATCACGGGCGAGGACGTGGGCGGGGACCACGGCCGGTCCCTCCGGCTTGAGGCCGACTCCGGTGACCTCGTGGTCAAGAGCGCCAACACCGAGTCGGTGGTCCTCTGATTCCCGATATTGAAACTCACGCGGCGCCGTCGCGCCGGCACCGCGTCAGACAGATGGCAGTCGCCTGTCTGCCGCGAGCGCGCGTTTCAGGATCTCTATCGCCAAATCTCCAGTCGAAATCGGGGCCTGCGTAGCAGAACCGCCGGCACGGGACTTGATTTAACAAATACGGCATTTTAAATAACGTTCTTGTTATCAACCATGATAGGCTAGACGGAATATTCAAGGGTATCTGTGGGTATCATCTAAGACGATGAGTAGTTTCGCTCTCGTGCCGACGCTACAGGCGCTCGCGCCGGACGTGGCCGCGCTGGTTCCAGCGCTCGTCGTGCTGCTGTCCGGGGGCCTGGTCGGAATGAGCATCAAGAACATGTTCGACTCGATAATGTCGGACGACGAGAGCGACGAGGACGACGGCGGCGGTGACGACATGGGCGGTGGCGGGCTGATGGGCGACGACGGCGGCGGTGGCGACGACGGCGACGACCTCGGCGGGCTCGGCGGACTGGACGGCGACGACGACATGGGTGGCTTTGGCGACGACGAGTTCGGCGACATGGAGGACGCCACCGGCCCCGACACCGACGAACTGGAACACCGGCTCGACGAACTGGAAAACGAGGTCGGGAGCCTCTCCTCGACGGTCAACACCGTCCGCACCGAAAACGAGTCTATCTCCGAGTCCGTCGACGAGGTCCAGGAGAACGTCCGGAAGCTGCTGGATATCTACGAGATGGTCACGCGCGGCGTCAACCCGTTCGCCGACGACGTCGACGCCGGGATGGGCGGCGGCGGCATGGGGGATGGCTCTTTCGGCCTCTTCGACGACGACGGCGGCGACGACGGCGGCGAGGACATCGACGACGACGTCGCCTCGGCCGACGCCGAGGGCTTCTTCGACGAGGACCTGGTCGAGGACGACGGGATGTCGATGGACGACGGGATGTCGATGGACGACGGCGACGACATGTTCGGTGACGACCTCGACGACGGGTTCGAGGACGACGGCGGTTCGTTCGACGAGGAATTCGAGGAGGACGACGACATGAGTATGGACGACGGGCTCGATATGGACGACGAGAACAGCGACGACGGAGACTCGGACGGCGGCAAGTCCTTCGCCGAGCTGAAAGACGAGTACGAGTCGGGCGACGCCGAGTGGGCCGACGGCGAGGAAGAGGGCGAGGACCTGCTCGAAGACGACGGTGACGAGTTGATGGAGGGCGACGGTGAGGACCTGCTCGAGGACGACGGCGCCGATGACGACGAGATGCTCGACGGCGACGGCTTCGACGCCGACGAGGGCGCCCTCGAGGACGACGACCTCTTCGACGAGGTCATCGAGGACGAGGGCGACGAGGCCGACGCGGGCGCCGTCGAGGCCGAGCCAGAACCGGAACCCGTTTCGGAGCCGGAACCCGAGCCAGAACCGGAACCCGTGGCCGACCCGGAACCGGAACCCGAGCCGGCGACCGAGGGCACGGCGGACGCGACCGCCGAGAGCGACGACGGCAAGCCCTACCTGGCGACGATGCCGGAGGGCTTCGCCGCGGACCTGATAATCATCGAGTGGCTGGAGTTCCTGGTGAGTCAGGCCGGCTACCGCGAGGCGTCCCGCGCGATAGACTACTACGAGACCATCGGCTGGATAGACGCCGCCGTCGCCGACGACCTCGCGGACTACCTCCGCGGGTTCGACGACGTCGCTGATTCGGGCGACGGTCTCACCATCGACCACCACACCGAGAGCCTGCGCTACATCTCGCAACTCGACGAGGACAGCGGGGCGGAGGCCGTCGCGCTCTCGAAGCTCGTGGGAGGTGGCTCGGATGGGATTCAGCGTTAGCGGCTCGGCCGCCCTCATCTTCGTGGCCGCCTTCATCGGCTTCGGGATGTTCTACTCGGCGGCGGCAAACAGCACCGAGCTGGTCAACGACGCCCGCGAGGACCGCTCGGACCGACAGCTCGAACGGACCAACACCGAAATCGACGTGACCGACGTGACCTACAACGCCATAGCGCAGTACGTCAACCTCACCGTCGAGAACACCGGCGCTACCGAACTCACCGTCAGCGACGTCGACGTCCTCGTCGACAACAGCTATCAGACGGGCTATCGGACGGCCGTCGAGGGCGACACCGCGACGGACCTCTGGCTCCCGGGCGAGACGCTGACTATCAACGTCACGGTCGGTGGGACGCCCAGCCGCGTGAAACTCGTCACGGGGCCGGGCGTGGCGGCGACGGAGGTGGTCTGACGTGGCGAGCGTCTCGGCCTCCCATCTCATCCTCTTTATCGCCTCGATGATGATAGCCGCGAGCGTCGCCGGCGTGTTCACCGACAGCATCGGCCAGCTCAGCGGCGCTATCTCCGAGCAAGGGTTCGACGTCAGCAGCGAAGTTCGGACCGACGTGGAGATAATCTCCGACAGCGGCAGCGACGCCGTCTATCAGAACGGCAATATCACGCTGTACGTCAAAAACACCGGGACCGAACGGCTGGCCGCCGAATCCGGACAGCTCGACATCTTCGTCAACGGCCAGTTCGCGACGGCCTACGAGGTCACCCGGGCGGACGGCGACGGGGCCTGGCAGCCCGGCACCGTCGTCCGCGTCGACATCGACCCGCCACAGTCGTCGCTGAGTGGCGACGTGCGGGTCCAGCTCACCGTCAACGGTGACGAGGAGGTGTTTAACTTCCGAGTATGAGCATCGCAAGCACCGACCTGTTCTCGCTCGGACTGGACGACCACGACCGGCTGAACAAGGAACTGGGCGGCGGCATCCCGCCGGGCAGTATCATCCTCGTCGAGGGCGACTACGGGGCCGGCAAGTCCGCCATGAGCCAGCGGTTCACCTACGGGCTCTGCGAGGAGGGCCACGACGTGACCTACCTCTCGACGGAGCTTACCGTGGGGAGTTTCCTCGACCAGATGCACTCGCTGTCATACGACATGGTCGACCACATCCTAGACGAGAACGTCCTCTTTCTCCACGCCGACATCGGCGATTCGAACACGTTCTCCGGGGGCAACGAGGAGACGGAGCGCAAGGAACTGCTCCGCCGGCTGATGGAGGCCGAGGTGATGTGGGACGCCGACGTCGTCGTCATCGACACCTTCGACGCCATCCTCCGGAACGACCCCAAGTTCGAGGCGCTGGTGCGCCAGAACGACGAGCGCCAGGCCGCCCTGGAGATAATCTCCTATTTCAGGGACATCATCTCGGAGGGCAAATGTATCATGATAACCGTCGACCCGTCGACGCTGGACGAGGAGGCCATCGGCCCCTTCAGGGCTATCGCCGACGTGTTCATCGAACTGGAGATGATAGAGGTCGGCAACGACACCCGCCGTCAGATAAACGTCCTGCGCTTTGCCGGCATGGGCGAACAGGTGGGTGACACCGTCGGCTTCTCGGTGCGCTCGGGCACTGGCATCGTCATCGAATCGCGGAGTGTTGCCTGAGGAGGACTCAAGATATGACCGACCACGGACGCGCGAAACCATCGGACGAACTGCGCCAGATAGCGGCCCGGCGGCCCCACCTGCGGGACCACCTCAAGAAGTTCAAGCAGATTACCGGGGAGTTCCCGATGCTCATCGACGAGGCCGACGGCGACTACGAGTCCGACCGACCGAACGTCCTCTACCCGGTCGGCGGCCCCATCTTCTGTCACGTCTACGGCGACATCGGCCAGGACACGAAGTACTACGCCATCGAACCGGAACTCGACGAGGACGAGAGCGTCGTCTTCGACAAGGTCCGGAATCGCCTGCTCCAGAAGAGCGTCAACAAGCCCGCCCCCGAGAGCGAGTCCGAGTACGACGACCGCATCGAGGAACTGCTCCAGGAGACCACCCGCATCCGCAACGAGGACAGCGACAGCGGCGTCCTCACCCGTCTCCAGAACATCACCGACGTGGGCAGCGTCGAGGTGACCGAGTCCACGTACGAGAACATCCTCTACCGACTGAATCGGGACATCGTCGGGCTCGGTCCCCTGGAGCCGGTGATGCGCGACCCGGCCAACGAGGACATCCACGTCATCGGGCGAAGCGAGTGTCACGTCGACCACGGCGTCTACGGGATGCTCGAAACGACCGTCGAGTGGCAAAGCGAGGAGGCGTTCGACCAGTGGCTGCGCAACATGGGCGAGCGGATGGGTGACCCGGTCAGCGACTCCGACCCCATCGTCGACTCCACGCTGCCGGACGGCTCGCGTCTCAACCTCATCTACTCCGACGACGTGAGCCTGAAAGGCCCCTCGCTCACCATCCGTCAGGGCGACGAGATTCCACTCTCCATCTTCCAGATTACGAAGTGGATGACCCTCTCGCCGGAACTGGCGGCGTATCTGTGGCTCTGTCTGGAGAACGAGCAGACCGTCTTCGTCGTCGGGGAGACCGCGTCCGGGAAGACGACGACGCTGAACGCCATCACCTCGTTCATCCCCGACGACGCCAAGATATACACCGCGGAGGACACCGCCGAGGTGTTGCCCCCACACAACACCTGGCAGCAACTGCTGACCCGTGAGGGCGAGGACGAGGGGACGAGCATCGACATGTTCGACCTGGTCGCGGCCGCGCTGCGGTCTCGCCCCGACTACATCATCGTGGGCGAGGTTCGTGGGGAGGAGGGGCGGATGGCGTTCCAGGCCGCCCAGACCGGCCACCCGGTCATGCTGACCTTCCACGCGAGCGACATCGTCTCGATGATTCAGCGCTTCACCGGCGAACCCATCAACGTCCCGGAGACGTTCATGGACGTCGCCGACGTGGCGCTGTTCCAGAATCGCGTCAAGCAGGGCGACCAGGTCCTGCGCCGCGTGACGAGCGTCCAGGAGATAGAGGGGTACTCCAAGGAGATGGACGGGGTCGTCACCCGGCAGGTGTTCAACTGGGACCCCGTCGAGGACGAAATCGTCTTCCAGGGGATGAACAACTCCTACGTCCTCGAAGAGCAGATCGCGACGCTACTCGGCTACGAGGACACGCGTGACATCTACGACGACCTCCGGTTCCGGGCCGACATGATAGAGCGGGCCATCCAGGAGGGTATCCTGGGGTACCACGAGGTCAACGACTTCATCCGGGACTTCCAGCGCGACGGCGTCGAAGGCATCCCGTTCAACATCGCCCGCCCGGACTGATTATGGCACAGAGCGAGGCCGACAGCGCGATAGAGCTGACGATTACCGAGACCGTCCAGGGGCTCGTCGAGTCGTACCGCCAGATGACGATTCCGCTGGAGCGGTATCTCCTCTTCATCCTCGTCCCCTCCGTCGCGTTCTTCCTCCTCTCGACGGTGGCGGCCCTGCTGCTCGACCTCCCGATGATGATTCGGGCCCCCATTCCGCTGCTCGGTTTCCTGGCGATGACCTCGGCCATCTTCTACCCCAAGATTCTGCTCTCCCAGCGCAAGCGCGAACTCAACAACCGCTTTCACCTCATGATAACCCACATGACGGTGCTGGCGACGACGAAGATAGACCGCATGGAGGTGTTTCGCACCCTGGCGAAAGAAGACGAGTACGGCGAACTCGCCATGGAGATGCACCGCATCGTCCAGCTCGTCGACACCTGGAACCAGAGCCTGGACGACGCCTGCCGGCGCCGCGCCAAGCAGGTGCCAAGCGACGCCTTCGCCGACTTCCTCGACCGCCTCGCCTACACGCTCGGGGCCGGCCAATCGCTGGAGGACTACCTCCTCTCGGAGCAGGAACAGATTATCCAGCACTACACCACGGTGTATCGCTCCTCGCTGGACTCGCTGGAGGTCATGAAAGACCTCTACCTGTCGATGATTCTCTCGATGACGTTCGCGCTCGTGTTCGCCGTCGTCCTCCCGGTGCTGACGGGGACGAACCCGACGATGACCGTCAGCGCCGTCATCGTGATGTACATCTTCGTCCAATCGGGCTTCTTCCTCGCTATCCGGTCGATGGCCCCCTACGACCCGGTGTGGTTCCACCCCGAGGAGTACCCCTCCCCCGTCGAGGAACGCCTCGACAGGTCGATGTACGCCGGTGTCGCCCTCTCGGGTGTCCTGCTCTTTATCACGCTGGGGGGGATGTTCGGCGTCTCGCCGATTACGCTGAACGACATCTTCTTTTTCGCCGAAACGGTCCCACTGCCGTTCTACGCCGTCGTCCCCATCACCCCGATGCTCATCCCGGGCCTCGTCTTCCGGCAGGAAGAACAGAAGATAAAGGGTCGCGACGACGAGTTCCCCAGTTTCATCCGTGCGCTGGGGGCGACCGAGGGCGCCAAACAGTCCACCACCGGTCAGGTGCTTCGGACCCTCCGGAAGAAGGACTTTGGCTCGCTGACCCCGAACATCGACGACCTCTACAAGCGGCTCAACATGCGAATCGAACCCGTCGCAGCCTGGCGCTTCTTCACCGCCGACTGTCGCTCCTACCTCATCCAGACGTTCTCCGAGATGTATCTCATCGGCCGCGAGATGGGCGGCTCGCCCAAACAGCTCGGCGAACTCATCGCCGCCAACATGAACCAGGTGCTGCAACTCCGACAGAAACGCAAGCAGGCGACCACGACGATGGTCGGGCTGCTGTACGGGATTACGGCGGCCTCGACCTTCGCCTTCTTCATCGGCCTGCAGGTCGTCAACATCCTCGCGGACATGTCCTTAGACCTCAACGCCGGGAGCCGACTGGATGTCAACTCGCTCATCAACACCAGCGTCTACAACATCCCGCTCATCGAGTTCCTGCTCGTCGTTATCATCATGTTCTCGGCCATGCTGTCGGCGCTGATGATTCGGACCATCGACGGCGGCCACAAAGCGAATACGTATCTCCACTTCGTAATGTTGGCCTGGATTGGCGGCGTCACCGGCACCTTCACGAAGTGGCTGGTGACGCAGTTCCTGCAAATCTGAGACCACCGCGGGACTGCACCGGACAGGGTCAGGTTGCAAGTTCAAGCCGAAGCTTGTAACGCCCGAGCCGAGAACACAGCTGGACGACATGGAGAGTAGACGTGCGCCCGTTCGGGTAGGTGTCCTCAGTTTTCACAACAGCAAAGAGACGAAGGCGCTCTGTAACGCCGTCGCCGACCTCGGTCACGAGCCGGCCTGGCTCCGGCCGGAGAACACGAACATCCACGCCGCCGCCGACGGGTTGACGGTCGACCCCGACGTCGACGTGGTGATCAACAGACTGCTCCTCTCCCGTGCAGACCGACCGCTCGAGGAACTCGAACTCGCGAACTCGATCGCCTCGCTCCGCCCGATGGTGAACGAACCGCCCGCGGTGCTGACGGCGATCCACAAGTTCGCCACCGCCACGCGACTCTCGGCGAACGGAATCCCGACTCCCGAGTCGTATCTCGCTCTCACCGGGCCGGAACTGGAGGCGGGGAGAGAGCACTTCGACCAGGCCATCCAGAAGGCCGGAATCGGCACGCACGGCGAGACGATTCGACAGATTCGCGAGGGCACCTCGTTGCCGCCCAAGTTCGGGACGAAACGCACCTTCCTGCAGGAGTACATCGACCAGGAGGACAACCAGTCGGACCTGCGGGCGTACGTCGTCGGCGGCGACGTAATCGGTGCGATGGAGCGTGCCACCCCGGACGACGACTGGCGGGCGAACGTCGCCCGCGGCGGAACGACGAGAGACGTCACGGACGAGATTCCGTCGCCAGTCCTCACACTCGCGGCCGAAGCGACCGACGCGCTCGGGCTCGACGTCGCGGGCGTCGACTTCATGGAACACGAGGGTGACTGGAAGGTCCTCGAAGTCAACCCCACTGCGGGGTTCAAAGGCCTCTTCGGCGCGACTGGTCACAGTCCGGCCCCCTCCATCGCTCAACTGGCAATCGAACGGGTCGGCGGGCGGGTCGACGCGGACCGCGTCGCGGCGCTTGCCACCCAGCTCGACGACAGCGTTCCCGACTGCAAACCGACCCGGCGGGCGGCGTCGGGCCAGCCGACGGTCGGTCTGACCGAAGAGGTCGTCGTGAACGGCCAACAGTCGTCGACGACCACGACGGCGAAGGTCGACACGGGGGCGAAACGGACGAGCATGGGTATCGACCTCGCGAGCGATATCGGCGCCGGCCCGATTCAGAGCAGCACCAAGGTCCGGCACAGCAGCCACAGCTCGAGCAAGACGCGGCCGCTCGTCGACGTCGAGGTGCTCCTCGAAGACCGCTGGCACACGCTCACCGTGAGCGTCGAGAACCGGAGCCACATGAGTCACCAGCTGTTGCTGGGTCGGGACCTCCTCACGGACTACGAAATCGACCTCTCGGGAGACGAGGACGCGACGCCCACGAGCGAGGAGTGAGGCAGTCGGCTCACGGGGCGTGCGACACGCCGCAGTTCGTCACGGGCGTATAGCGCACCGGCGGCTAGTCCTCCCGCTCACGGACGCTGCAAAAGAAAATCGCGGTTAGATTACCCGATCAGTCGTCTGCCGGAGCCGCGCCACCCTCGTCGTGCTGGGCCTTCGTGTGGGGCAGCTTGCCGCCGGCGGCGAGAATCTCGCGCTCTCGGGCGGAGGCGTCCAGCGTCGCGGTGGCTTCCCAGTCGTCGTTGATGGAGATGGTGAACTCCTCCTGACCGGACTCGACGGCGTCGGCCACGTCGTCGACGATCTGGATGTCGTCGCCCTGCTCTATCTTCTCGTAGGTCTCCTCGTCGATTTCGAGCGGGACGATACCGAAGTTGAACAGGTTCGCCTTGTGGATGCGGGCGAAGCTCTGTGCGCAGACGGCCTCGATACCGAGGTACATCGGACACAGCGCCGCGTGTTCGCGCGAGGAGCCCTGTCCGTAGTTCTCGCCGGCGACCAGCACCCCGCCGTCGCTGTCGAGCGCGCGCTGGGCGAACGTGTCGTCGACCCGGGAGAGCGTGAACTCCGAGAGCTTCGGGACGTTCGACCGGTACATCAGGATGTCCTGCGTGGCCGGGATGATGTGGTCCGTGGTGATGTTGTCCTCCATCTTGAGGAGGGCCTCACCGCCGACCTCGGCCTCCAGCGGGTCCTTCAGCGGCACGTCGCCGATGTTCGGGCCCTTGATGAGGTCCTCGTCGACGGCCTCGTCGGGCGCGATGAGGTCCGACTCGGAGTTGCCGATGTACGTGTCGGGCATCTCCAGGCCGGGGGCCTCGAGGTCGCCCAGTTCCTCGGCGAGGTCGCGCGGGTCGACGATTTCGCCGGCGATGGCGGCGGCGGTGGCGACCTCCGGCGAACAGAGGTAGACGCTGTCGTCCTCGATACCGGAGCGACCCTCGAAGTTACGGTTGAACGTCCGCAGCGACACCGAGTCGCTGGCGGGGACGTGGCCGATGCCGATACAGGCGCCACAGGTCGCTTCCGAGAAGTTGACGCCGGCGGCCATCATCTCGGCGGTCCAGCCCTCGCGGGCCAGCATCTCGGAGGCCTGCTTGGAGCCGGGGGCGACAATCATCTCGGTCTTCTTGTCGATGTTCCGGCCTTCGAGCATCTTCGCGCTCGGGAGGATGTCCTCGTAGGCGCCGTTCGTACAGGAGCCGATGATGACCTGCTCGACGTCCGTGCCCGCGGCTTCGGAGACAGGGACGACGTTGTCGGGCATGGAGGGCTCGGCGATGAGCGGCTCCAGTTCCGAGAGGTCGACGACGATTTCGTCGTCGTACTCGGCGTCCTCGTCGGGGCCGATTTCGACGTACTCGTCGGCGCGGTCGAGACGTTCGAGGTAGTCCTTGGTGTTCTCGTCGGTCGGGAAGATAGAGGAGGTCGCGCCGAGTTCGGTCCCCATGTTGGTGATGGTGGTCCGCTCCGGCACGGAGAGCGTCTCGACGCCGGGGCCGGTGTATTCCAGCACCTTGCCGACGCCGCCCTTGACCGTGAGGCGACGCAGCAGCTCGAGGATGACGTCCTTGGCGGTGGCCCACTCTGGCAGTTCGCCTTCGAGGCGGACGTTGACGACCTCGGGCATGTCGATGTAGTAGGCGCCCCCGCCCATGGCGACGGCGACGTCCAGCCCGCCCGACCCGATGGCGAGTTCACCGAGGCCACCGGGCGTCGGCGTGTGAGAGTCCGAGCCCAGCATCGTCTTGCCGGGCGCGGCGAAGTTCTCCTTGTGGACGTTGTGACAGATACCGTTGCCCGGGCGCGAGAAGTGCGCGCCGAACGTGCCGGCAGCGGAGCGGAGGAACCGGTGGTCGTCCGTGTTCTTGAAGTCGAACTGGTAGGTCTGGTGGTCACAGTACTGGGCGGCAAGCTCCGTCTGAACCTCTTCGAGGCCCAGCGCTTCGAACTGCAGCCAGACGAGCGTCCCCGTCGTGTCCTGTGTGAGCACCTGGTCGATCTCGATGCCGATCTCCTCGCCGGGGGTAAGCTCCCCTTCGACGAGATGGTCGTCGAGAATCTTTTCCGTGAGCGTCTGTCCCATAACGTTCGACAATCGACGGTGCGCGGGTATAAATCCCGCGTATCCCGCCCTATTTTTCATCATCCGACAGGCCGCGACGGCCGGGCCTTTCAGGGTGGAACGGCAGCGTTTTCGCGGTGGCGCTCCGAGCGCGGCCATGTTCAAGAGCGGACGGTTCGTTGCCGACAGGCTCGACGACCTCACCGACGCACAGCTGCAACCGAACGGTGTCGACCTGACGCTCGGCGCGGTGTACGAACAGGTCGAGCCCGGCCGCATCGAACGGGACGGCAAGACCATCGGCGAACGCCGCGAGGTCGAGCCGACAGGGGGCGTCTACACGCTGGAGACGGGCGGCTACATCGTAGAGTACGGCGACCGGGTCGTCATCCCGGAGGGCCACGTCGGCTTTCTCTACCCGCGCTCGTCGCTGCTGCGAAACTCCTGTATGCTGGATACGGCGGTCTGGGACGCGGGCTACGAGGGCCGGGGCGAGGGGCTACTGGAGGTCCACCACCCTGTCGAACTCGAAGCCGGCGCGCGCATCGCCCAGCTCGTCCTCGCCGAGGCGGCCCACGAGGGGACCTACGAGGGGAGTTATCAGGGAGAGAACCTGGAGTAGACGGTCCAGTGTGCGACGTGGGACACCCAACCGACCGATGACAGCGCCCTGAACTGTCCGAGCGCGCGGCGTCTGACAGGCGTGTGACACTACGTCCCGATACCGGCTACGTATTTAAGTAGTAGCCGCGAGTAGAAGCCGGTGGTGGTGGTGCGGGCGAGCGATTGGTGCCTCTGACAGCCCGGGCTCGCGTCACACCACCCGATAACCGACGCCGTTTGCCAGAGTTTTATATAAGTTGCAGTCGCAATCTGTTACGTGATAGTCACATTTCACATAGAGACAGGGTTCCTTCGAGAGGCCGCGGGGCGACTGCCCGACGGCGCCGTCTCGATACAGCGACTTCACCGCGTCGACGGTGGCTGTCGGGTCGCCGTCTGGGTCGACGTCGCCGACCGCGACACCGTGGACGCGGCGCTGGCCGGCGACGACACCACCGGGCCGACGTCGCATCTGGGGCCGGAAGCAGAGGGTCACTGGTACGTCATCACGACGGTCGACGAGCCGCTGGACGCGATGAGCCGCGGGCTGCTCACCGCGAACGGCATGCTGGTTCGGGCCGACCTGGTCGAGGACGAGTGGGTCGTCCAGGCCCGGTTCCCCGACCGTAGCGCCTTGCTCACGTTCCGCGAGGACCTCGTCGCCGACGGCTTCGACGTGGAGGTCAAGCGGATGCGCCAGGACGAGGACGAGTCGTCCACGCAGTTCGGTGTGACCGACCCACAGCGGGAGGTCCTGTTGCTCGCGCTAGAGCGGGGCTACTACACCGTCCCGCGTAACGCCTCCCTCTCGGACCTGGCCGCACAGCTCGACATCTCGAGTCAGGCCGCCTCCGAGCGGCTCCGTCGGGGCACCCAGACGCTCGTCGCGAACACGCTCGCCGCACCCGCGCGCCCGTCTATCGGGTCGCGACAGCACTGAACCGGGACAGACGAGGGGTCGTCGCTGTCGGCGAGCGGCCTCAGGGGGGTCAACAGCCACTGCTGTGGGTCGCGGGGTTGCTTCACGTTCTGAAAGCGCTCGTAGGCGGTTATATGAGTAAGCTGTGTATATCTGCACATGAAATCGGACAACGGGACAGTGTACATGATACGGGGTCACGACGCGGACGAGTGGGTCAGCCCCGAGCCCGCCGAGGCCGTCATCACCGAGGCGCTGTTCGACGCCACCGACCTCACCGAGGACGACATCGACTACATCGGGTCGTACGTCGATGCGGCGCAACTCCGCGCGGTCGTCGGCGACGGCGACGACGACACCATCTCCTTCGACGTCGAGGGCAACGAGGTCACCGTGACGGCGGGCGGCGACGTGACAGTCGTCTGAGCGCCATCCAGTAGCGATATATCTCCCCGCGGTGTCGCGACAGGTGTGACACGAGTCGCACTCATCGCCCACGACGACGAGAAGCCGACGATGATAGACCTCGTCGAGGAGTACGAGGCCGTCTTATCGCAGTTCGACCTCGTCGCCACCGGGACGACCGGGCAGCGAATCAGGACCGAGACCGGCCTCGACGTCGAGCGCAAGGAGAGCGGCCCCGTCGGCGGGGACACGCAGATAGGTGCGGAGGTCGTCGACGGCGAGGTCGACGGCGTCGTCTTCCTGCAGGACCCGATGACCGCCCAGCCCCACGAGCCCGACATCGGCGCGCTGGTGCGCATCTGTGACGTCCACGACGTGCCGCTTGCGACCTGTCGGTCCGCCGGCGAGTACGTCATCGAGGGGCTCGCCCGCGACGCCGAGGAGAACTGACGTTCAGTCGGCGTAGTCGGGGCGTTGCTCGTACTCGATTGGGTCGCGCTCGCCCAGCGCCTGGAACGCCCCCAGCCGGAACGCGCAGGCGTCACAGGTCCCACAGGCGGGCTCGTCGCTCCGGTAACAGCTCCACGTGTCCGCGTAGGGCACCCCCAGTTCCAGGCCGCGCTCGGCGATGTCGGTCTTTGTCCACTCGACGAACGGTGCGACCAGCGAGACGTCCGTCTCCGGTTTCGTCCCCACGTCGACCACCCGCTGGAATGCCTCGAAGAAGGCGGGCCGGCAGTCCGGGTACCCCGAGAAGTCCTCGCTGTGGGCGCCGATGAACACCGCCCCGCAGTCGTTGGCCTCGGCGTAGGAGACCGCCATCGCGAGCAGATTGGCGTTCCGGAAGGGGACGTAGGAACTCGGAATCTCGTCGCTCTCGGTGTCGGCCTCGGCGACGGCCATCCCGGAGTCGGTCAGCGACGAGCCGCCTATCTGCTGGAGGTGGCTCGTCTCGACGTGACAGAAGTCCGCCGCGTCGACGTGGTCGGCCAGCGCGCGAGCACACACGTACTCGCGCTGTTCGGTGTTCTGGCCGTAGCTCGTGTGCAGGAGATACAGCGCCTCGTAGCCGCGTGCCTGTGCCTCGTAGGCCGCCGTGGCGCTGTCCATGCCGCCCGAGGCGAGCACGACAGCGCGGTCGTTGGTGGTCGTCATCGTGGTAGAGTTCAGGTGCCCGGCGCGTCGTTCCAGAGGTCAACGTGGAGCCGCGGCGTGTAGCGGTAGCCGTACTCCAGGGCCAGGTCCGCGACGACGCGGCGGCTCTCGTCGAGTTGCTCTCGCGTCTGTCCTTCGGGCATCAGCAACACCTGCGCGTCGGGCAGCGGTGCGTCGGCCGCTCCGCGGACGTCCTCGACCAGCGCCTCGATTTCGGCCATGTCGTCGGGCCCGGTGACGACGAATTTGAGTTGCGTCTCGTAGCTCTCGACGAACTCGGCCAGCACGTCGACGTCGAGCCGTCGCGCTTCGTGGCGGTCGGCCCACTCGCCGTCGCCCTTCGGGTCCCGCTCGGCGGTGGGCGTGCTCGACGCGAGCTTCGGGCTCACGCTCGCCAGGTCGACGTGGGCGTCCCGGTAGATGGTGCCGTTGGTCTCGACGGTCGTGTGATAGCCCCGCTCGCCCAGTTCGTCGAGCAAGGCGACGCTTCGCTCGTGGACCAGCGGCTCGCCGCCGGTCAGCACCACGTGGTCGGCGTCGTATCCCTCGACCGCGGCGACGATGTCCTCGACGCCGTACCAGTCGCCCGTCGGCTCCCAGGAGGTGTGGTACGAATCGCAGAACCAGCAACGCAGGTTACAGCCGCTGGTGCGTACGAAGACGCTCGGAACGCCCGCCAGTCGCCCCTCGCCCTGCAGCGAGCAGAACAGCTCGTTGATGGGCAGGTCGCCCTCGGCCGCGTCGCCGCTGCGTGCGACGGCCGCGTCCAGCCCGTCGGTGTCGCTGGCGACCGGCATCAGCGGGTACAGAGTTCGCCCGTCTCCCGCACCGTCACGCCCACGTCGGAGACGGTGTCGGGAAGCCGGTCGGTCAGGCGCGATTCCAGCACCGCGGCCATCACCTCGGCCGTCGGCGGGTGGTCGAGGACGACCACGCTGTCCCCGTCGCCGCTCGCCTCGAAGGCCTCGACCAGCGGGTCGCCCGCTTCGAGGAGGAAGCGGTGGTCCCACTCGTCGATGACCGCTGTCACGTCGCCCTTGTCGACGACCCACCCCTCGTCGGTGAGTTCGCCCGTGACCCGGACGGTGACCTCGTAGTTGTGGCCGTGCGGGCGCGAGCACTTCCCGTCGTGGTGCATGAGTCGATGACCCGACGAGATGCGGATGGGCCGGTCACCGCCGACGACGAGCTCCCGCTCGCCCGCCGCCACGACGGGGTCCGCCGACTGGGATAATCGCTGAGGCATATCCAGTGATTATCGGACGGCGGGATAAGTCGTTCGGCAGGTCGGCAGCGTGGCAGGTTGGCACAAACCATAGGGCAATCGAGTCCTCACGGTCAGGTATGACCCGAGACGCCGTCGAGCGGGGGTTCGAGCGCTACCTCTCGGACCTCGTGGACGAGACGTACGAGGCGTTCGACGTGGCGGCCGTCCTGCGGGGCTCCCGAAGCGGCGGTTCGCGCGCGGTGAGCAAACTGCTGAAGAACAGCCGGCCCCTGGAGCGCCACGTCGTCCGCCCCAAACTGCGGGAGTACCAGCGGACCATCCTCCGGCAGTTCGACCCGGTGCTCGACTACGCCGCCGACACCGAGGCGGACTTTGCGGCCTACGCCGACGACGTGCTGGCCCGGGACCTCTACTGGGACACGCTCAGGCGGGACGTGCGCGGCGAGCGCCGCGAGGCGATAAAGGAGCGCCTGCTGGCCCGCCAGCGCGCCTTCGGCGACGCCCTCGCGCCGCTCGTGGCGGCCGACAGCGACGACTTCTTCGGGGCCGTCGTCGCGGCCTACGACCGCGAGGCGGCGCTGTCGCTGGTCGAGGAGCACTTCGTGTTCACCACGCCGCTACAGGAGGACCGGGACGCGTTCGCGTTCGAACTGGCCATCGACCCCGGCGACGTGCTGGGCGGGCTGGCTCGCGCGCTGCCCAACCTGGAGGTGGAGTTTACCGACGAGGCGCTGCGGTCGATGCGCCGGGCCGAACAGCGGGTCATCCCGCGGGCGAAGACGGACATCGAGCGGGCCTACGAGGACTAGGTCACTCGACGGCGTCGAACGCCTCGGCGACCAGGTCAGCGTCGTACGTCCAGAGCCCCCGGTAGCGCCCGCCCTCGGTCTCCCTGGCGATGAGCGCGCAGTTCTGTGCGCCCCGCTCGCCGTCGTCGAACAGGATGAACCAGTAGCGGCCGCGGTCGCCGTTTTCCGTGTGGACTGTCACCGGCGTGTCCGCGAGCGGGTCCCCCGAGACGCCGCCGGGGACGTACAGATGAATATCGATATCCGTGGTCGCCAGCTCGCGATACACCGCCGTCTGTGCCGCGAAGGCGTCGGCGCGCTGGAATCCGACGTGGAGGCGGCCGCGGCCGGTGCGCCACGCTCGGTCCTCCAGTTCCCGGGAGGTGGCCAGTAACTGCCGGCGGTCCAGCGAGACGAACACGGTGTCGTCGAGCAGTTCGTACACGACCCGGTGTTTCCGGGCCAGCGAGTCGAGCTCCTCGGGGCGGCGAATCGGCGGGGTGAGAAACTCCAGCAAGTCTTCGAGTGAGAGCGCCCCCTGGAACTCGCCGTCGTCCCTGACGACGACGAACGCCTCGCTGCTGAGCGCGGGGAGCCGTCGCTGGTCGACGGTCAGGTTACGCGTCGCCAGCACGTCCGCGAGTTCGCCCCCGCTGTCGTCGGGCGCGTAGACGATGACCCGCTTCTCCCGGTCGGCGACCTCCGAGAGAATCCGCCCGAAGCTCATCAGCGGGGGTCGCGTTCCCCTATCGCCGTCTCGTACTCGCCGGCGAACGTTACGAGTTCCATGACGGGCTCCGGATACGTGGCCCGCGCTATCTCCTCGTCGTCGCAGGTGACCAGCCCGGCGTCGACGAGCAGCGGGATGTGTGCGTGGACGAGCTCTATCTTGACTTTCGCCCACTCGTCGGGGCCCGCGGGCCCGTCGGCGGTGCTCTGCCAGCCGACCAGTACGTCGGTGAGTTCGTCCAGCGTCATCGCCGAGTCGGCCGGCAGCGCCGCCAGCAGTCGACGGCGCGTGTCACTGGCCAACGCCTTGAACAGGTCGTCGGGCGGCGGATAGTCGATGTCACCGTCACCGGTGTCGAACTCCAGCCCGGTCGCGTCGTTTTCTCGGGCAGTCATATAGTTGTCACCTCTGTTTTCGTCCACCCCGCTAATATATGTTGTTCAAAAGCAACTGCCGATTTGGCGGCCCACTGCTGGCGGATGGTCACGTCCAGTTCACCACTCTCCTCGACCGCAGGCGACTCGTTTCGGCGTCGCTGCCCGTATCCGGTCGTACGCCCGGTAAACGTGTACAATCGAACGGTGTAACGCGGCGCTCCCCCGTTCCGTTCGCCGCGCGCTCGCGCCACTGTCAGTTCGTCAACTACTGTTGGGGGCGGCCACGATGTCTCACCCCCGGACCCGTGGCCTACGCCCAGTCCCGGAGGTCGGCTATCGCGTCCGAGGCCAGCCACTCGCCGTCGATATCGCTCTCCAGCACCGCGGTCTGTTCGCGCTCCTCGTAGTGTACGTCGTCCATACCCCTCCTCTCGCGGCGACGGGCTTCCCGATACTGCCTAATAAGTTTGGTACTCCCGACGGCGGGCGGCGAGGGATTCGAACTCGATGGCGAGACTCACGGCGTTCGTCTCGCGTGGTTCTGACTCCCTCGTATCGCTGTCGCCCCTCACGGCGAGACGTTCCCGTCGGTCACGTCTCGTGTTCGTCACAGACAACGGGCGGCGAGGGATTCGAACCGCCTGCACTTCGCTCCCGATGGTCGCTCGTGCCGTGCTTCGAATCCTCGGCCCGTTTTCACGGCTCACTGTCGTTCGCCGGAAAACGGGCGGCGAGGGATTCGAACCGGAGCCAGACGTGCTCGCTCACTCCGTTCGCTGTGCGCGACTGGCAGGGTTCGGAATCCCTCGTACCGCTGTCGCTCCTCACGTCCGTTCGTCGCAGACAGCGGGCGGCGAGGGATTCGAACCCCCGACCATCTGGTCCGGAACCAGGCGTTCTGTCCGCTGAACTAGCCGCCCTCACAGGCTATAACCGCGACGGGCAAAAGAAAATTGCGCCCTACGGCGATTCGCTCGTCTCCAGGGTGAACTCCTGGGTCGGGTAGGCCACGCAGGTCAGGCAGTAGCCCTCTTCCATGTCGTCGTCCATGAGCGAGTCGTTCTGGCTGTGGCGGATGTACTCCTCTGCGGGACCGTCGGTAATCTGGCCCGCACAGGAGATACACTGGCCCTCGCGGCAAGCGTAGGGGAGGTCCCAGCCCTCGTCCTCGCCGGCCTCCAGCAGGTTCTCGTTGCTGGCGACCTCGATGGTCTCGCCCTCCTTCGCGAACTCGATTTCGTAGTACTCGACCTCGTCCTCGGCGATGGAGTCGGGGTCGAAGCCGGTCTCCTCTTCCTCTGTTTCGGCCTCGCCGAGTTCGCCCTCGGCCTCGCCGGCCGGGATGGCCGCCGCGCTGCCGCCGCCGATACCGCGGTTGTACGGCTCCGGGAAGTCCGTCTCCGGAACCGTGGCGGCCCGCTGTTCGAGGACCTCCTGCGAGATGTCCTCCGGTGCCTCCCACCCGGTCCCCTTCGCGTAGTGTAAGGCTACGACGATGAGGGTAAGCGTGAGCCCGGAGAGGACGCCTACGAGTGATACCATATCGGTGGCTTTGGAGTACTGATTTAATTAGCTGTTGTTTCTCCGGTCGCCGCGGGCGGCCGATAGCCGTATCCTCACTCCCTGCGGGGAACCTCGTGCCGACCGAAGCCGTACCGGAGCCGGTTGGCGAGCCGCCGCGAGAAGCGACCGTCGTCGGCCCGCGAGCCGAACCGCTCGCCCAGCGCCTGGTAGATGAGCGGCACGGGAACCTCCTGTTCCAGCGCCTCCTGGACGGTCCAGGTGCCGGTCGAGCCGCCCTCGACGCGGTCGGCCACGTCGCCGAGGTCGGTGCCCTCCTCGCGGAACGCCTCCTCACAGAGTTCCAGCAGCCACGAGCGGATGACGGCGCCGTTGTTCCACGTACGCGCGACGGCTTCGAGGTCGAGGTCGTAGCGGCCGTTGGCCAGCAGTTCGAACCCCTCGCCGTAGGTCTGCATCAGCGCGTACTCGACGCCGTTGTGGACCATCTTCACGTAGTGGCCCGACCCCGCCGGCCCCATGCGGTCGTGGCCCGCTGGCCCGGTGGCGACGGCGTCGAACACCGGCACGAGTTCGTCGTAGGCCCACTGCTTGCCGCCGACCATCAGCGAGAAGCCGTGTTCCGCACCGGCGGGGCCGCCGGAGGTGCCACAGTCCAGATACGCCGCATCGGTTTTGGCTGCCCGCCGAATCGAGTCCTCGAAGTGGGAGTTGCCGCCGTCGACGACGACGTCGTCGCGGCCGACGTGGGGGTCGAGTTCCTCGAGCGCCGCGTCGACGGGGTCGCCCGCGGGGACCATCAGCCAGATGCGTTTCTCGCCCGACAGCGACTCCGCCAGGTCCGGAATCGAGTCCGCCGGCCGCGCGCCCGCCTCGGCGGCGTCGGCGACCGCGTCCTCGTCGATGTCGAAGACGACCACGTCGTGGCCCGCGTCCAGCACGCGGTCGACGACGATGCGCCCCATGCGTCCCAGTCCGATGACGCCAAGTTCCATACTCTGCCCTCAGCGACCGGGCAGGTAGGGGTTGCGGTTCTGGCCGTCGTCGGCGCTATCCGATTGGCAGCACCTCGTCGGCGGTACCCTTTCGACCCCCGCCGCCCTCTCCACGGTCATGGACGACCGGACACGGGACCACGCACGCACGCTCGTCGAGTGGAGCGCCCGCATAGAGGCCGGGGATAACGTCGTCGTCGAAGTCGGCGAGGGCGCCCACGACCTCGGCGTCGCCGTCGCCGAGCAACTGGGCGAGAAGGGCGCGAACCTGCTCGCGACGTATCGCTCGCCGGAGCTCCAGCGGGCCTACCTCCGGGCGGGCGACGGCGCGTTCGACGCCGACCCAGACTACGAACTGGCGCTGTACGAACGCGCCGACAGCGTCCTCGTCCTGAAAGGGTCGAACAACACCGCCGGGAGCGCCGACGTGTCCGGCGACCGCCGGCAGGCCCACTCGAAGGCCCGACAGGCCATCCGCGAGGCCCGCCTCGACACCGACTGGGTCTCGACCCAGCACCCGACGCGGGCGATGGCCCAGCAGGCCGGGATGGCCTACGAGGCCTACCGGGACTTCGTCTACGACGCCACCCTCCGGGACTGGGAGGCGCTGGCCGAGGAGCAGGCCCGCCTGAAGGATATCCTCGACGACGGCGAGACCGTCCGCATCCGAAACGAGGGGACGGACCTCACGCTCGACATCTCGGGACGGCGCGCCGTCAACTCCGCCGCCAGCGTCGCCTACGACTCGCACAACCTCCCCTCGGGCGAAGTGTTCACCGCGCCCGCAGACACCGCTGGCGTCGTCACCTTCGACGTGCCGATGACCATCCAGGGCCGCCGGGTCCGGGACGTGAAACTGACCTTCAAGGACGGCGTCGTCGTCGACTTCGAGGCCGAGCAGGGCGCCGATGTCATTCAGGAGGTCGTCGAGACCGACGGCGGTTCGCGCCGGCTGGGCGAACTGGGTATCGGGATGAACCGCGGCGTCGACCGCGTCACCGACAACATCCTCTTCGACGAGAAGATGGGCGGGACCGTCCACCTCGCGCTGGGACGTGCCTACGACGCCTGCCTGCCCGAGGGCGAGACGGGCAACGACAGCGCCGTCCACGAGGACCTCATCACAACGATGGACGAGGGCTCGCTGCTGGCGGTCGACGGCGAGACGGTCCAGGAAGACGGGACGTTCGTGTGGGAGTGAGCAATCGCGCAGCGATTGCGAACGCCGATGGACGAAGTCCATCGGGAGTGAGCGAAACCGCAGGTTTCGCGAGCATCGACAGACGCGCAGCGCGGACGTAGTATCGGACCGACAGCGCCGCCGCTTCGGCGTATCAGGTCCGCGAAAGGGGTGGGGGTGGGGGGTGGTGGCACCCAAAGTGGGTGCAGTCGGAGCTTCGACAGTGGTAGTAAAGAAGGTTCCGGCCGACACATCCCGATGTCGTCGCTCGACTGACGGGTCGGCCTCGCGGCGATAACACCTATGTGGGGCCACCCCATACCTCCTCGCGTGACGACGGTGTCGTCGGACGGTGCCGAGAGCGCCTCCGACATCCGTATCCGCACGGCCGAGCGGGCCGACCTGCTGGAGATACACCGCATCGAGCAGGCGGTGTTTCCCCAGCCCTGGCCGTTCTCGGCGCTGGAGAGCTATCTGGGGGAGTCGGGCTTTCTCGTCGCCGAGGCCGACACCGACGACGGCCCGCGCGTCGCCGGCTACGTCATCGCCGACACCGTCCCGAACCACGGGACACCGCTGGGCCACGTCAAGGACCTCGCGGTCCGCGAGGACAACCGTCGCGAGGGCGTCGCGACGGCGCTGTTGCGGCGGGCGCTCTCCCTGCTGGCGTCGGCCGGCGCGGGGTCGGCCAAACTGGAGGTTCGGGCCGACAACGAGGGGGCGATTCGGCTCTACCGCCAGTTCGGCTTCGAACACCGCAAGACCATCCCGAACTACTACAGCAACGGCGAGGACGCGCTCGTGATGGTCCGACTGCTGTAGTCGCGTGGCCGTCCCCGTCCCGAGTCCAGCGGCCGGAAAACTCCGGACCGCTTGCGGCCCAGTCGGCCTCGTCGAACCCCGTACTCGGCTATCGGCTTCGAGCGTGCTGCATACGGGGCACGCTATCGAGACAGGTGAACGAAATACCAGTCGCCGTCGTACCGCGCGAGTAACCTGTGCCTGTCGTCCGCTTCGGTGAGTTGTTCACGGAGCGCACTGAACGCGTCCGAAGCCGTTCCACACTCGGTGTACGTCCCTTCGATTGCTTGCGTGACGATGTCTCGCTGTTGGTCCGTGAGCGGGCCGAGGACAGCGCCGCGTTCCCCGCGGATATACTCGAAGAACTCCGCCGGCGATTCGGCCACACGTGTCGTAGAGACTGTCGTGCTCGTAATCTCGACCGTTCGTCGCTCGTCGAAGACCAGTCGTAGCAGCACGTCGCTCCATGCGAGATAGTGGCTCTCAGCCTCCGGGACGAACGTCGAACGCCGTCGCAGCGCCGCGTTTTCGTACGCGAACACGACCGAGAACGAGTAGTGTGGTGCGTGGAGGAGGTGTGGATTCCCGACAGCGTCGCGGAGCGATTCGCGGTCGTGCGCCGGGAGGGCAGCGAACGAGTGGATGCGGCCGGTGGCCGGGACTGCTGTGTCGTCGATATCGATGTCGACCGCGTACTCGTACCCCGTCGTCTCCGTCGCGTCGAAATCGGTCGTTTCGACGTGGTAGTACTCTTCGGACTCCGTGACGACGTAGTCTTTCGACGTGTGTGGCGAGTAATAGCCCCGAGACGTGGCTTCACCACCCTCCGCTTCGAGTGCGTGAGTCACGGCCGTCTGTGTGGCGTGTGGTACCGATTCGATATAGGTGCTGAACGCGTTCGAGACGCCGGGCACAGTCACCTTCTGTAAGGAAAAGTGGGTGCCCTCGGCGCACGAGCCCGATTCCCAGACACGACCTGGCGCGCCGAGACACCCCGCAATCGGGAGACTCGTCACCCCGATGGCTGCGAGAACTGCTCGGCGTTTCATGCGAGCGTCTACCGGACAGACTCGTAAGTTCCTGTCGTACGGTCAAACTCCCCCTTGAGCCATCTCCCAACGACACCTGTTATACGGCTTCAGCCACTCCGTTCAGCCACGATGGGATACGCCTGTCCAGTCTGTGCCGACCCGCAGGCCGACGCCGCGCACCTGGCGAACCACCTCGCCTTTACCGCCCTGACCGGCGGCGACGACCACGAGGCGTGGCTGGACGAGCACGTCCCCGAGTGGGGGCAACTCGGCGAGGCGGACCTGGCCGAGCGCGTCGTCGACCACGCCAAACAGCGGGAGTTCCCGCAGGTGTTCGAGGAGAGTGGCACGGACGACCACAGCCACGCGCCCGACCACGGTGAGGACCTGCCGCCGGGGACCGACAGCCACCGCGGCCCGGCCTCGATGAGCGACGACGACGCCGCGGTGCTTGCGGAGGCCCGCGAACTGACGAAGGCGATGCTCGACGAGGCCGAGTCCGGCGACGAGACGGGCGCCGACTCCGGCGGACCCGACGCGGAAGACGAAACCGAGTAATCCCGCGAGTGCCTACGACCGGCCATGGAGACCGAGGGGCAGTTCGCGCCGCCGACAGTCGCCGCGGCGCGTGACCGCTACGAGTCGCTTGGGTCGACCGCACAGGTCGTCGTCAAGGAGGTCGCGAAGGCGATGGGCCTTTCCGCCGACGAGTACCGCGAGCGCGTCACCGGCGAGGTCGTCGAGACGGCCAGGGACGTCCTCTTCGCCGAGTCGCTGGCGGTCACCGTCGGCAGCCGCGAGGAGTTCGACGAGTGGCGCGCCGGGACCGACCACGACATCGAGGTCATCGGGGCGGACAACGTCGACAACGTCGTCTGGCACGCGCCCGACTTCGCCGACGAGGCCGTCGCCGCGACCTACCAGTCCGAACGGGACGCCGCCGTCGGCACGCTCCGCAGGCAGGCTTTCGGCCGCCTCTACCGCGAGGTCGTCTGATGCGCCGGGTCACCCGGAACTTCCTGCTCGCGATGGGGGTCATCGTCGTCCTGTTGCTCGCGCTGGGCGCGCTGCCGAGTTACCTCCGGAGCGGCGACCCCTACTACATGACCGCCACGCCCGTCGGCGAGGTCGGCAACGTGACGGCCGGGAACGCGACGGGCGGGGGAGGGGCCGGCGGGGCTGTGACGCCCGGCGGAACCGCGACACCGGCCGGGACCGCCACGGTCGCCCCGGCGACCGTGACCGTCGTCGACGCCGCCGCCCTCTCCGAGCGGCGCTACCCCTACACGACCGAGGCACTGGGGAACGCCACGGCCGACAGCGCGGGCCAGTCGACGCCGTACTACCGCGGCCCGGTCGGCCTCAAGGGCGCGTTCACCCACTCGCCGTTCGACGAGTACGACTCGCTCGCCCAGCAGTACCCCGCGGCGGTCGACGGCGACGCGGTGCGAATCAGCCAGGGCGGAACCGTTTACCGGCTGGCGGTCAACCGGGAGACATGAGCCGCGACCCGACCCACGAGTGGCCCGTTCTGGAGAGCGAGGCCGAGTACGAGACCGGCTGGTACACCGGTGGCTACGACCGCGTGCGCCAGCCCGACGGCTCCGAGAAACAGTACTACTGGGCCGAACTGCCCGACGCCGTCGTCGTCGTCGCCCGAACCGGCGACGAGTTGGTCATGGTCGACCAGTACCGCCCCACCATCCGAAAGCAGTGTCTCGAACTCCCCGCCGGCATCGTCGAGGACGGCGAGTCCTACACGACCGCCGGCGCCCGGGAACTCCGCGAGGAGACCGGCTTCGACCCCGCCGGGGTCTCCCTGCTGGAGGAGTTCGACTGCGCGACCGGCGTCCTGCGCCACCGCCGGGGCATCGTCTTCGCCGAGGGGCTGACCCCGACCGACCGGGAACTCGACGACAACGAGTTCCTCTCGGTGACGACGGTCCCCGTCGAGGACGCGCTGGACGTCGCTCGCCGCGAACCCGCCAACGACGCCACCATCGAGGGCGTGTTGCTCGCACAGGCCGAGGGGCTCCTGTGACCGGGTCGGGGGGCGACGCGGACGGCGGCGACGACCCGTCGCCAGCCGCGGACTCGGATTCGGCGACCGCCGAGGACCGCGCCGACGAGCCAGACGCCGGGTACCCGCCCGGAACCGGGCCCGACGCGTCGTGGACCACCGACGACCCCGCGTGGCCGGTCCACGAGACGGCCGTCACCTGGGAGACGCCCTTCTTCACCGCCGGCTACGACGCCGTCGAGCGCCCGTCGGGCGAGCGCGCCGACTACTACTGGCTCGACCCGGACGACGCGGCGACCGTCGTCGCCGTCGACGACGGTGACGTGCTCTTCGTCGAGCAGTACCGGCCCCGCCACCGGACGACGACGCTGGAACTCCCGACCGGCGGCGTCGACGCGGGCGAAGCACCGCGCGAGGCGGCCCGCCGTGAACTCCGCGAGGAGACCGGCTACAGCGCCGACTCGCTGACCCACCTCGAATCGTACGTCCCCTCGGGCTGGGTACGGTATCACCGCCACGTCTTCGTCGCCGAGGGGCTGACAGCGGGCGAGACGGAACTCGAGGCCGGGGAGGCCATCGAGACGGTTCGGGTGCCGGTCTCGGCGGCCCTCGCGCGGGCGCGAGCCGCCGACGGCGACGTGATGGAGAACGCGCTGACGGCGCTGTTGCTCGCCGCGGCCGACGGCTGGCTGTAGTCCGGTGGGGATTTATCGCTCGACCCCCACCACTCGCGCATGGACGGCGAAATCGGGAACGACGAGCTGCGAGAGTTACTCGACGCCGACGACGCGACGGTCGTCGACATCCGCTCGGAGGCGGCGTTCCGGCGCGGGCACATCCCCGGCAGCGAGAACGTCCCGTTCCCCTCGCTGGTCGACAGCGTCGAGCGGTTCGACGACGCCGAGCGGGTCGTGACGGTCTGTCCGAAGGGCCAGTCCAGCGTCCAGGCCGCCCGGCTCATCGCCTCCTACGAGGGATTTGACGGCCGCGTCGAGAGCTTCGAACCGGGACTGACGGGCTGGGACGGCGGCTTCGAGGACGGGGCGGCCAGCGACGGACCCACCGGAGAGGTGGGGGCGGGCACAGACACGACGCCGGCCAACGAGGGGGCGGGCGCAGACACGACGCCCGCCGACGAGGGACCGGACGCGCCGTTCTGAGTCCGGCGGGCGCTATAGACTACTGGGGGGTGTTTCGTTCGCGGCCACTCGTTCCCGAGCGACGGCGCTATCCGGCGGTTCTCCAGGCGAACTGCGGGGGTCCTCACTCACCGCAGTTCGGCCAGCCGACTACTCAGTACCTCCCGCATCGCGCCGGCGTCGCCGCCGATGCGGACGATTTGATAGCCCGCGTCGATGGCCTCCTGGGCCGCCATCGGGTCGTTGCGGATGCGGCCGATGGGGACGTCGGCGTCCAGACACGCATCGAGGGTACGGTCGACGGCCCGCTCGACGGCCTCGTCGGTGTCCGCGAGCGGTTCGCCCCCCGACAGCGACATCGAGAGGTCCGCCGGACCGACGAAGGCGAAACCGAGGTGGGGAACGTCGAGAATCTCTTCGACGTTGTCGACGGCGCGCTGGTTCTCTATCATCGTCCCGACCAGCACCTCCCCGTCCTCGCCGCCGATGAAGCTGTCGACGTAGCCGGCCCACTCGCCCGAGCGGCCGACGCCGACGCCGCGGTCGCCCACGGCCCCGTCGTAGGCGAAGTAGGCGGCCTCGACCGCCGGGCGCAACTGCTCGGCGGTCTCGATGCGGGGCAGCAGGATGGTCCGGACGCCCGCGTCGAGCACCTTCCGGACGAGCGCCGGTTCGGGCTTGGGCAACCGGACCAGCAGTTCGATGTCGCCCGCCTCGGCGGCGCGGGTCAGCTCCGCCAGCGCCGTGCTGTCGTAGGGACTGGGGCCGCCGTGTTCGAGGTCGACCCAGACGTAGTCCAGTCCGATAGCGCCCAGTATCTCGATGGTCGTCGGCGAGTAGGTCGCGGCGCTGGCGCCGAGGACCGTCTCGCCCGATTCGAGCGCCCGCCGGAGCCCGTTCTCGGTTCTCATACCGCTCCCACCGCGGTGGTCCCTGTCGGCGCGCGGGCGTTCACTGCCGGGTCGCTCCGTGGCGACCGGTCGAAACGCCCGCCAGACGCGTTCTCCGTACGTGACATGCGCTAACGTATCAGTGGAACTGACTTAAAATGTCGCCCGAGAGACGGGTCGCGTGACTGTCATCCTCGCACGGACTGCATGTGGCTGGCTCCCAAACCATAATGTGGCCAAAAATGTTACACAAATTATGAGTCTTTCAGACAGCGCGCTCGCGGCGGACCTCGTGGTCATCGGGGCCGGGCCGGGCGGCTACACGGCGGCGATTCGGGGCGCCCAGCGGGGGCTGGACGTGGTACTGGTCGAGCGCGAGACGGTCGGCGGCGTCTGCATCAACCACGGCTGTATCCCGGCGAAGTCACTCATCCACGCCGCCGGCTTCCAGAAGGACATCGAGCACTGGAACGACATCGGCATCGAGACGGGCGAGGTGTCGGTCGACTTCGAGGCCGTCCAGGGCTGGAAGGGAGACGTCGTCGAGCAGTTGACCGACACCATCCGGGCGGGCCTGGACGACCACGACGTGCGACTGCTTCCCGGGACGGCCCGGTTTCGCGACTCCTCGACGGTCGTCGTCGAGGGGTCTCGCGGCGACCGCCTCGTCGAGTTCGACCACGCTATCGTCGCGACCGGCTCCCGGCCGCTCGAACTCCCCGGCCTGGAGTTCGAGCAGGAGGGCGTCATCTCCTCGCGGGACGTCCTCCAACTCGACGCGGTGCCCGACGAACTCGTCGTCGTCGGCGGCGGCTACATCGGGATGGAAGCGGTGACGAAGTTCGCCAAGTTCGGCTCCTCGGTCAGGGTCGTCGAAGCCCGCGACCGCGTCCTGGGGGCGTTCGAGGCGGAGGTCGTCGACGCCATCCAGGAGACCAGCGAGATGTACACCGACGGTATCTACACGAACGCCCTGGCGACGGGGCTGGAACACGACGAGGAGAGCCGGCCGGTACTCGTCGTCGACCACGACGGCACGGAGCGCCGGTTCGCGGCCGACTACGTCATCGTCGCCGCGGGGCGGGACACGACGGCGGCCCGCGAGCGCCTCGACCTGGAGAACACCGAGGTCGAACTGACGGAGACGGGGTTCATCGCGACGGACGACCAGTTGCGGACGGCCGACGAGAACATCTTCGCCGTCGGCGACGCCGCGGGCGAACCGTTCCTGGCCCACGTCGCCTACCGGGAAGGGAAGGTCGCGGCCGCCGCCGCGGCCGGTGAGAACGTCACCGTCGGCGAGCGGTACTTCCCGTCGGTGATGTACACCGACCCCGAGGTCGCGGTGGTCGGGCAGACGGAGGGCGAGGCCCGCGAGACGTACGACGACGTGCTGGTCGGGCGGGTCCCGATGTCTTCCTCGGGGCGGGCCCTCTCGGCCAACAAACCGGCGGGCTACGTGAAGGTCGTCGGCGCCCCCGACGGGACGCTACTGGGCGCACAGATTGTCGGCGCCCGCGCGTCGGACACTATCGCCGAGGCGACGCTGGCGCTGGAACTCGACGCCACCGTCGACGACCTCAGGGGGACCGCCCACGCCCATCCGACGTTCCCGGAGGCGCTGGCCGACGCCGCGGACGACGCCGTCGGCGAGTCCATCCACTCGCACTGACCACCTCGATGGCAGTCACGGCTAGTTTCACGGGCTGGGGATTGCTAACGTATCCAAACAGCTATGGACATTTAGTCTTATAGTCATATCATGCAGTCTACAGACAACGAGGCAGTACGCATCGGACTCAACGGCTTCGGACGCATCGGTCGCACCGTCTTTCGCGCGGCGCTTCACGACGACCGCGTCGACATCGTCGGCATCAACGACGTCATGGACGACGAGGAGATAGCCTACCTCGCGAAGTACGACACCGTGATGGGGACCCTCGACGGCGTCGAACTCCGAGACGGCGAACTGGTCGTCGAGGACGCCGATTTCGCCACGCCCCTGTACGGCGAGACGTCGCCGGCGGACCTCCCCTGGGGCGACCACGAGGTCGACGTCGCTTTCGAGTGTACGGGCATCTTCCGCACCCGCGACGACGCGAGCCAGTATCTCGACGCGGGCGCGGACAAGGTGGTCATCTCCGCGCCGCCGAAAGGCGAAGAGCCGGTCAAACAGATAGTCTACGGCGTCAACGACGACGAGTACGACGGCGAGGACATCGTCTCGAACGCCTCCTGTACCACCAACTCCATCGCGCCCGTGGTCCACGTCCTCGACGAGCAGTTCGGTATCGAGACCGGGCAACTGACGACCGTCCACGCCTACACGGGCTCGCAGAACCTCGTCGACGGGCCAAGCAGTAAACCCCGTCGCCGCCGCGCCGCCGCCGAGAACATCATCCCCACCACGACCGGCGCCGCACAGGCGGTCACCGAGGTCCTCCCGCAACTGGAGGGCAAACTGGACGGGATGGCCATCCGCGTCCCGGTCCCGGCGGGCTCTATCACCGAACTGACGGTCAACCTCGAGGGGGACGTGACCGGGGGCGACGTCAACGCCGCGTTCCGCGAGGCGGCCAACGGCGACCTCGAAGGCGTGCTGGGCGTCACCGACGAGGCGGTCGTCTCCTCGGACATCGTCGGGCTTCCCTTCTCGACGTACGTCGACCTCGACCAGACCAACGTGGTCGGCGGGATGACCAAGATTCTCACGTGGTACGACAACGAGTACGGCTTCTCCAGTCGGATGCTCGACGTGGCCGAGCATATCACCGAGCGCTGACGGGGTGACGGCCGACGCTCGCCGTTACCGCTCGTCCCGGTCGTGCAACGCGTCGTCGTAGATGACGCCCCGCTCGGCGTCGAGGGTCACCACGTCGCCCTCGGTGGCGTCGTCGGAGACGTTCGCGGCCGAGACCATCGGAATCGACAGCTCCCGGGCGACCATCGCCGCGTAGCCGGTCGTGCCCTCGTGGGCGTCGACGATGCCGGCTATCCGGTCGGTGTCACCGGTGAACTCCCCGTCGAAGTGCCGGGGGACGCTGAGTATCGCGCCCTCGGGCACGTCGTCCAGACTTCCGTCGCCGACCCGGTGGAAGGGCCCGGAGACGAGCCCCGGAACCACCGACTGCCCCCGGCCGATAGTCTCGGCGGCGACGTGAATCTTCAGCATGTTCGAGGTGTTGACCCCTTCCAGTTCGGTCATCATCCCCGAGAGGACGACGACGGTGTCGCCGCTCTCGGCCGCGGGCGTCTCCAGGGCCGACTGGACGGCGCTGTTGATGACGGCGCCGGCTCCCTCCGTGGTGTACGGTGCCGTCGCCGGCGTGATACCCCACGAGAGCGTCAAGCGACGGCGGACCGTGTCGTTGGGCGTCGACGCGACGACGGGAATCGAGGGCCGGAACTTCGCGGCCTTCAGCGCCGTGTAGCCCGACTCGCTGGCGGCGACGATGGCGTCCGCGCCGATGTCACGCGCCAGGAACCGCGCCGAGCGCGCCAGCGCGTCGGCCCTTGACTCGTCTGCCACGGGCACCCGCTGTTCGACCGTCTCGCGGTACTCCGGCGCGCTCTCGACGTCCTGGACGATGTTCGCCATCGTCTCGACGACCCGCACCGGATGGTTGCCCATCGCCGTCTCGCCCGAGAGCATCACGGCGTCGGTGCCGTCGAGGACGGCGTTTGCCACGTCGGAGGCCTCCGCGCGGGTCGGCCGCCGGGCCGTCGTCATCGAGTCGAGCATCTCCGTCGCCGTGATGACCGGCACCCCGGCCTCGTTGCACTTGCGGATGATGCGCTTCTGTATCATCGGCACGTCTTCGAGCGGGAGTTCGACGCCCAGGTCGCCCCGAGCCACCATCACGCCGTAGGCGGCGTCGATGATGGAGTCGATGTTGTCGACGGCGATGTCGCGCTCTATCTTCGCGATGATGGGGATGTCGGCCCCGAGGTCGTTCAACGTGGCCTCAATCTCGCGGACGAAGTCGCCGTCGCGGACGAACGAGGCCGCCACGAAGTCGACGCCCTTCTCGGCGGCGACCTCCAGTTCCGTCCGGTCTTTCTCGGTGACCGTGGGTAGCCCCAGTTCGACGCCCGGGACGATGACGCCCTTGCGACCGCCCAGTTTCCCGCCGTTCCCGACCGTGGCTGTGATGGTCCCCCCGTCGACCGACTCGACCGTCGCCGCGATGCGGGCGTCGTCGAGCAGGATGCGGTCGCCCGGTTCCACCGCGGTGATGTCGTGTGAGAGGCCGACCTCCTCGGGTGTAGCTTCACTTCCGACGACGAACCGCACCGTCGACCCGCCCTCTAGCTGGATGGGCTCTTCCAGGGGTGCCGTCCGGACCTCCGGGCCGGGAAGGTCGTGCATCACCGCGACGGGTGCCGCGGTGTTCTCGTCGACCTCGCGCACCCGCTCGATGACGGTCCGGCGGTGTTCGGGTGTCCCGTGGCTCGCGTTCATCCGGGCGACGGCCATCCCCGCCTCGGCCAGCCCGGTCAGCGTCTCCACCGAGTCCGAGGCCGGGCCGATGGTACAGACTATCTTCGCCGAGCGCATCTCAGGCCTGCCCCTCGATGCGCAGCAGTTCGTTCAGCTTCGCGGTCCGCTCGCCGCCCACCGTCCCGGTCTTGATGAAGGGCGCGGCGGCCCCGACCGCGACGTGGGCGATGGTGGTGTCCTCCGTCTCGCCGCTGCGGTGGGAGACGACCGACTCGATGCCGTGTTCGGCCCCCAGTTCGATGGCGTCGACTGCGTCTGTCAGCGTCCCTATCTGGTTTGGCTTGATGAGGATGCTGTTCGAGGAGCCCAGGTCGATGCCCTCCTGTAGTCGCGAGACGTTGGTCACGTAGAGGTCGTCGCCACATATCATCGTCTCCGAACCGACCTCGTCGGTGAGGTCGGCCCACGCCTCGAACGCGTTCTCGTCGAGCGGGTCCTCGACGTACACCAGGTTGTACTCGCGGACCATCTCGGCGACGTACTCGATCTGCTCCGCGGTCGATTTCACCCCGTCGTCGTAGACGTAGTCGCCGTCCTCGTACAGCTCCGCGGCGGCCATGTCCAGCCCGAACCCGATTTCGAAGCCCAGTTCCTCGGAGACGGCCGTGGTCGCCTCGTCGACGATGTCGAACGCTTTCGCGTCGCCGATGGGCGGCGCCCACGCCCCCTCGTCGCCTTTGTTCGTCGGCACGCCCTCGGCCTGGAGCAGTTCCTTGATGCGGTCGTGGACCGCCGCGTTGGCGAGGACGGCGTCCTCGACGCTCGGCGCGCCGACCGGCGCCGAGAGGAACTCCTGGATGTTCGTCGCCTCCGCCGCGTGCTCGCCGCCGCCGATGACGTTGCCAAGCGGCGTCGGCATGTCCTGCCCGCGGAAGGTGCCCCCGAGGTGGCGGTACAGCGGAACCCCGTTGCTGTCTGCGCCCGCCTTCGCCGCGGCCATGCTGATAGCGACGGCCGCGTTGGCGCCTATCTCGGAGAAGTTCTCGGTCCCGTCGGCCTCGTGGAGCGCGGCGTCGACCGCCCGCTGGTCCTCGGCGTCGACCTCGCTCTCAAGCAGGGGCAGCGCCGCTTCCTCGGCCCGCTCGATGGCGTCGGCGGCGTCCAGTTCGATGGCCTCGTGTTCGCCGGTCGACGCCCCGCTGGGTGCCGCCGCACGGCCGAAGCCGCCGCTCGTCGTCGCGACGTCCGCCTCGACGGTCGTGTTCCCTCTCGAATCCAGTACGCGTCGCAGTTCGATGTCAGTGATGCGTGTCATGTGTTCTCCGAACGGGAGACGTGACCGGTGTCGAACGGGTCTATGTAATATCGACACAGCTGAATTTCTCTCCCGTTGTCATACAACTTCAGACAACGCGATGAAAGGTTTTCCGGTGGTTCTGCCCACTCTCAGCCGCTCACATGCCTGTCTCCGTAGCAAGCTAGCCCAGCGGCACCGCGGTCGGCCGCCCGGTTCGTGACGTGTGTCGCTTCGTCTCGGCTTCGCTCACTCCGCGGCTCGCTCGGCGTCGAGGTCACACGGCGACCTCACCTCCCCGCTTCGCCTCGAGGGTACCTTCGCTTCGCCTCGAGGATGCCCTCGCTTCGCCTCGAGGATGCCCTCGCTTCGCTCAGGCATCCTCGCCTACCACGTCCTCGTCGGTCGGACCTTGCCCGTCGAACTCGGCGACGACCTCGTCCAGCCGCTCGGGGTCGTCGACGTGGGGCAGACGCTCGTCGGCGGTCGTCGACTCGGCGTCGACGCCGAGGCGCTCGCAGGCGAGGTCGGCCGCCGCCGCCGCCATCTGCCGGTAGGTGGTCAGCTTCCCGCCGACGATACTGGCCATGTTCTCGACGCCGTCGTCCTCGTGGTCCAGCAGGAAGAACCCGCGCGAGATGCCGCGACCGCCCCGGGCCTGCTCGTCCGGCGCGAACAGCGGCCTGATTCCCCACCAGGTCCGGATTTCGGCGGCGTCCTCGACGGGCGGGAGCATAGCCCCGCACTCCCGTCTCGTCCGGTCCTTCTCGGCCTGGTCGGTCTCGTAGTCGTCGGGGTCGTCGACGTCGATGCTGGTCGTTCCCAACACCACCTCGCCCTCGTGGGGGACGACGATGTCGCCGTCGTCCGGGTCCCGACAGCGGTTCAGCACCGGGCCCAGGTCGTCGTACTCGACGGAAATCATCACGCCACGGTTGGGCTGCATCTCGACCTCTAAGCCGGCCATCTCGGCCAGTTTGCCCGCCCACGCCCCGGTGGCGTTGATAACGTAGTCGGCCGCGATGGTGTCGTCGACCGAGCCGCCGACCTCGACGCCGGTGACGGTCTCGCCGTCTCGCGTGATGCCCTCGACGGGCGCGTGGGTGTGGACCGTCGCGCCGTGGTCGCGGGCGTCGGCGGCGTTGGCCGCACAGAGCCGCGAGGGGTAGATGACCGCGTCGGGAACCTCCATCGCCCGGACCGTCTCGTCGGCCAGGTTCGGCACCCGCTCGCGGGCCTCGTCGCCGTCGATGGTCTCGACTGGGATGCCGATCTCCTCGCAGGCGGCCCGCTTCTCCTCGAAGTAGTCGGGGTCGTCCTCGGCCAACTGGACGAACAGGCCGCCGGTGTCGCGGATACACGCACCCGCGATGTCGCGGAGAATCTCGTTCTCCTCGAGACATTCCTCGGCGCCCACGCGGTCCGCTTCTGCGTAGCGGGCCCCACTGTGGAGCAGTCCGTGGGAGCGACCGGAGGTCCCGCTGCCGATACCGCCGCGTTCGACGAGCGTCACGTCGACCCCGCGGAGTGCGAGGTCGCGAGCGATACCAGCGCCGGTGGCACCGCCACCGACGACGAGTACGTCTGTCTCGTGTGGCATACTCTGCCATTAGGACAATTGACATATCACTTTATCGCCGGTGCTGCAACTGCTAGCTACCCGGCGAGTACGTGGGCTAAGGTACTTTCTGAGGGTCTCCGACGCTGTCGATGGTGGTGTAAGTGGTGGCTCAGTTTGAGTTATCGTCACAAGGGGCTCAGCGGGGGTAACTGCTCGTCATCGCCACCGTCAGAGAATAGATTACCCCCGGTGAAAAATCCGTTTGTTGCCGGCCGTGTGGACCTCATCTTCTGACCTCCAATGGACGACCTACGGCGCAACTGGTGCGTCACTGTCGGTGTCGAGCCCGTGCAACGGGACATCTCCGGAGAATTCGAACTCGTCGTACCAGACCGTCGGTCGTTTTGCCCGCCCTTCGTCTTCCAGTTCGATGAGCCCGTAGTCGGCGAGTTCGTGAACGTTTTCGGTTACTTCCGGGGGATGCCGGTCGACGATACGTGCGAGTTCGCGGATGCTCGCGGGTTCGTATTCGACGATAGCTTCGAGCAGTTCGAGATTCGTGGGCCGGAAGATACGGCCGAACGTTGCGAGGCTCTCGATGCTGAGTCGGGACGGGTTCGGGTCCACCTCTTCGCCGTCGTCGATGGATGCGAGCGTCTCCTCGAGGCCGGTGCGGTTGGGGCGCGTGCCGATCGTGATGTGGAGCGTTTGGGTCATGGATAGTGTATTGCTGTGGGTGGCTACCATTCGATGCGTTTCTCGGGCGGGAGCGCGGCACGCCAAGCCTGATAGAGCGGCTGGAGACCTTCGTATTCGATTTCGAATAGCTGTCCCGCGATATGCAATTCGTGCGGACCGTGATGGTTATCGAAGCGGATGATGGGCTCGTCAGCGCCGGCTTCGCCGTAGTGGAAGGCGTACTTGACACCCTCGGGATACTGGTCGGAGTCGGGCACATCGAGGATGCGTATCCGGACGACAGTTCCGTCGTCATAGGCTTGAATTTCATCTTCCAATACCTCGACCTCGTCTCCCATCGATGATTGTTAGTCTGAATCCTAACAACATGAGTGTTAGGGTGTTGACTAACAGTCTATCAACGAACGGCCCGCCGGCCAAATCGCGATCTGGTGAATACAGAGGGCCTATTCAGCGAAGCGAACTAATCGACAGGCACCCAATCTATTAATAGAAAATAGGTCTCAGCGGGGGTAACTGCTCGTCATCGCCACCATTGGACCGTAGCAGAGCGGGGCTGAAAAGCAGTCCGTTCCTGGAGTGATGTCCACTGGGTGGTTTATACCTCGTTGCATAGTCTCGGACAGTGTCCGGGCTAGCGAAATAGGCCCCCACTGGCGTCGGTGGGGGACCGACGTGTCCCCTCGTACACGACTGAACTGATACCATCGATCTCGGTTTGGACTGCAACAGTCGAAATTCATCACTACGACAATCCCAATTTTCAGAAAGATATTGTCATACTCTCTCTCAAGTGAGGTTGCAGTTCTAATAATATGCAGAAATTTTTAATCAGACCGGGTTCAAGCATGTGCAATGAGAGACGGATACGATCTCCCTTCAACTGCACCCGGGCAGTACATGCCACTCCGGACCGATGAGCATCTCTCGAAGGCGTACTTCCCGGATAAACTTCCTCCGACACTGGAACTACCGGATGCTGTTGTTGCGGAAGTCTCGAGAGCGATGTGGTCCCTCGGTCGGCTAGAGGGGCTCGGCAGTGAGATCGACAATCCCGGCGCTGTGTTCAGTTCGTTTGTCTACAAGGAGGCTGAGCAGTCGTCCCAGGTGGAAGGGACAGCCGTGACTGTGTCTGATCTCTACCGATACGATGTCGACGAACTCCAGATTCGAGAGACAGTCGAGAGTGACCACGAAGCCGATGTGAGAGAAGCTCGAAACTATATCACCGCTCTTGACGATGCTATCTCGTTTCTCCAGACCGCCGGTATCGAACGGCAGAGCATCACGACGGAACTCGTCAAGTCGCTTCATGAGCAGTTACTGATTAAAGGAAGATCAGATGGTGACGACCCACTGCCTGGCGAGTTTCGACCGGGATATACTGCGATAGAAGAGGAGGGGCCGCACGGAATCGGGAAGCAGATTCGGTTCGTTCCTCCGAAGCCAGATATGGTTCCGGGGCTGGTAGACGATTTAGAGCGTTTCGTTCAGCAGGGTTCTGATTGGCCCGATCTAGTCGATATCGCAATCACGCATTATCAGTTCGAAACGATCCATCCGTTCAAAGACGGTAACGGACGGGTGGGACGACTGCTCGTGGTCCTCATGCTCGTCTCAAGTGGATTACTCCACTACCCGATGCTCTATCTCAGTTCGTATATCGAACGACACCGAACTGAGTATGCCGATCGATTGCTTGCTGTGAGTGAAGAGGGTGCCTGGGATGAGTGGCTCCAGTTCTTTCTCCGGGGAATCCGCGAGCAGGCAGAAGAGGCGTTCGTCCGAGCAAAGCTGCTCGTCGACAAGCGAAAAGAGTACGAGTCCCGATATTCGGACGCAGCGAAATCTGTCCGTCGCCTCTCCCTCGCACTGTTCGAAGATCCGTATTTTACTGTCCGAGAAGCTAGCGCACGAATCGACGTTGTCTATCAGACGGCAAACAACGCTATCGAAGCACTCGAAACAGACGGTGTTGTGGAGGAAATAACCGGAAACGATCAGAACCGCGTCTTCAGAGCTGCTGAAATCATGGATATCGTCGAACGGCCTGCGAACCAACTTCCCGAGCCCGGCGTACTTGTCGATGTCGAGCAAGCGTGGAAGCTCCCCGAGCGATAAGAGCATCTATTAATAGAAAACAGGGCTCAGCGGGGGTAACTGCTCGTCATCGCCACCAGCATTACGTTCACCTTCGCCGGTGAAAAATTCGTCTATTAACGAGGAACTGTTACCGAGATTCAAGACCCTACAGCGGGACCGTCTCCAGTGTGAGACGACCTACGGCACAACGGGGGCGTCACTGTCGGTGTCGAGCCCGTGCAACGGGACATCACCGGTGAACTCGAACTCGTCGTACCAGACCGTCGGTCGTTTTGCTCGCCCCTCGTCTTCCAGTTCGATGAGTCCGTAGTCGGCAAGTTCGTGAACGTTTTCGGTTACTTCCGGGGGATGTCGGTCGACGATACGTGCGAGTTCGCGGATGCTCGCGGGTTCGTATTCGACGATGGCTTCGAGCAGTTCGAGATTCGTGGGTCGGAAGAGACGGCCGAACGTTGCGAGGCTCTCGATGCTGAGTCGGGGCGGGTTCGGGTCCACCGCTTCTCCGTCGTCGATAGATGCGAGCCTCTCTTCAAGGCCAGTTCGGTTGGGGCGGGTACCGATCGTGATGTGTAGCGTTTGGGTCATGGATGGTGTATTGCTGTGGTTAGTTACCATTCGATGCGTTTCTCGGGCGGGAGCGCAGCACGCCAAACCTGATAGAGGGGCTGGAGGCCTTCGTATTCGATTTCGAACACCTGTCCCGCGATATGCAGTTCGTGGGGACCGTGATGGTTGTCGAAGCGGATGATGGGCTCGTCAGCGCCGGCTTCGCCGTAGTGGAACGCGTACTTGACACCCCCGGATACTGGTCGGAGTCGGGCAGATCGAGGATGCGTATCCGGACGACAGTTCCGTCGTCATAGGCTTGCATTTCGTCTTCCAACACCTCGACATCGTCTCCTATCGATGGTTGTTAGTCTGGAGCCTCACAATACGTGTGTTAGGGTATAGCCTAACAGTGTAGCGACGAACGGCCCGTCGGTCAAATCGTGATTTGGTCAAGCCGAGACCGACGCGTTCCGCCTCAGTGTGGCCGACGAGATACTCGACCTGCTGGTGGACGCCCACGAGACGGAGTTTTCGGCTCCCAAACTCGTCGACGCGACGGGTGTCGCCCGCTACCGCTTGGCTTCGAGCCAGACGTAGTCACACGGTTCGAGCAGGAAGGTCACGTTGTCGTCCTCGACGTGGCAGCCGCCGGCGCCCACGACTGTCTCCGCCGTCCCGTCCGCCTCGAACTCACAGACGGACTCGCGGTACTCGTCGGCGAAACTGTGCGCACACAGCAGGACCGTCTCCGCCGTCTCGAGACGGTGGACGAAGACGTCCCTGTGTCCGGAGTCGACGATGGTGTACTCGCCCTCGTTTATCTCGGGACGCTCCTTGTGTGCGGCGACGAGTCGCTGGACGCGGGTCAGCAGCGAGTTCGGGTCGTCGCGCTGGGCGGCGACGTTTATGTGCTCGTAGCTGAACCGGCCCTCGTCGACGACGGGGTTGTACAGGTCGCTCGGGTCGGCCGACGAGAAGCCACCGTTCTCGCTGTCGTCCCACTGCATCGGCGTCCGGACGGCCTCCCGTTCCGGCAAGGAGAGGTCCGCACCCATCCCGATTTCGTCGCCGGCGAGCAACACGGGCGTCCCGGGCATCGAGAGCAGCAGGCTGTGGACCATCTCGATGCGGTCGTGGTCGGCGTCGTAGAGGTCCGCCAGCCGGAGTCGGTGGCCGCGGTCGAATATCCACGAGTCGCCGGCGTCGTCCCCGAAGAACTCGCGAGCGAACTCGATGTCCTCGTCGGGGAGTTTGAGCAGGTTCCACTCGTCGTGGTTCCGCAGGAAGGTGGCCCACTGCCCGAGCCCGTCGACGTCGGGCATGAGTTCCTCGGCGCGGTAGAGCGGCCACGTGTCCTTGATGCCGACGCCGTAGGTGAGATGCGCGTTCCCGACGAAGTCGAACATGAGGTCGAACGCCTCGCCGTTGCCGAAGTACTCGGCGAGGTCATCGGGCTGGTCGTCGGCCTCGGCGAGCAGGATGGCGTCGGCCTGTTCCTCGCGGACGACGCGGCGCATCTGCTTGAACAGGTCCATGGGGTCGGCGAGCCGGTGCCCGTGGTGGCCCTTGGGCTGTTGCATCGGGTGGGCGGCGTCGATGCGGAAGCCGTCCGCGCCCTGGCCTAGCCAGAAGCGCAACACGTCGAACATCTCTTCTTGAACAGCGGGGTTGGCGACGTCGAGGTCCGGCTGGTGGCCGTAGAACTGGTGGAAGTAGTGTTTGTCCGCGATGTCGTCGTACGTCCAGACGCCGTCCTCGCGGTCCGGGAAGATGTTTACCGTGTGGTACGCGTCGTCGAGGTGGCTGGTCCACAGGTAGTAGTCGTGGTACTTTGACTCGGGGTCCTCGCGGGCGCGCTGGAACCACTCGTGGTCGGTCGAGGTGTGGTTGAACACGAGGTCCGTCAGGATTCGCAGTCCCCGCTCGTGCGCCCGGTCACACAGCGTTCGGAAGTCGGCCAGCGTCCCCAACCGGTCGTCGACGGCCCGGTAGTCGGCCACGTCGTAGCCGTTGTCCCGGAGCGGGCTCGGATAGAACGGGCGCAGCCAGAGGCAGTCGACGCCCAGGTCCGCCAGGTACTCCAGCCGCTCGACGACGCCGCGGAAGTCACCCCAGCCGTCGCCGTCGCTGTCGTTGAACGTCTTTACGTCTATCGAATATACGACCGCGTCCTCGTGCCATCCGGTGTCCTGGGTTGTCGTCATGCTCGTGGTTCACCTGTGTCGGTCCGCTGTCGCGTTCGGTCGGAACGCGGCCGACGGCCGCCGTGACCGCATCCGCGACGACCCCCGCGTCGCGACCCGTGCTCACCGCGAGCGAGACGGACACTCCCCCAGCGAGATGCCGTTTCTGGCGCCGAATCGCGAGTGGCCGACCGCGCCGCCATCCCGGTAGTCGGCCCCCGAAGCGGCGCAGAACGCAGCATACCTGCTCTATCGTTACCAGTTATAAATAATTTGCAGTTCACTACAACACCTATTGTAAACTCGCTGCCAGTCGAGGAGACGGGGCCAGACAGGACCGGGACAGCGACGCCGGGGGTCGTCTCACGCGGGCACGGGGACTACCAACCAAACACGGCCAGATGGTCACGCTCGGTTCGAACGCCCGACTCGTTGCCGGTCGGTTGTTGCTCCGTAACTCTATATACCGAACTATACCGGTATTTGCACTCGGTATCTAGACCGAGCGCTCATACCCGGCTATACCCCTATTATAAACGAGTTTAATACTCCTTGCGCCTGTATCTGGTGATGACGCAGGACCCACAGCGGCTCTCGGACAGCATCTCACGACGAAAGTTCATCGCGGCGGCCGGCGTCGCCGGTGCCGGTGCGGTCGCCGGTTGTTCGACCGGCCAGAGCTCGGGCGAGAGCGGAACCCCGTCGGGCGCTGTCACACCACTGCAGTCCGGTGGCTCCTCGACGGTGTACCCCATCATGAACAAAGCGGCCTCCTACTGGAGCGCCAACCGGCCCGCGAGCGACTCCGAGTACTGGCCATACGGCGAGTACGACATCGAGACGGACAAGAACCTCGCCGATTACTGGGGCAGCCTCTACGGCTTCGAGGCCAAGGAGGGCGGCGACCCGCCGTTCGAGTTCACCGTCGGGCTCTCCCACTCCGGGACCGGTGTGGAGAAGGTGATGAACGGTCAGCACGACATCGGCAACTCCAGCGGGAACGTCGAGGACGAGCTGCCGGACCGGGACTCCTACGAGAAGTTCATCAACCACGTCGTCGGTGTCGACGGCCAGCCCCTGGCCGTCTCCCAGGAGATAGCCGACGCGGGTGTCGAGAAGATAACCGGCCAGCAGCTCAAGGACCTCTACAAGGGCCGTCTCACAAACTGGAGCGAACTCGGCGGGCCGGACCGCGAGATTCAGGTGCTGGGCCGCGTCAAGGGCTCCGGGACGCGAACCTCGTTCGTCTCGAACGTCTTCGGTGACCCCGAGGCCGAGACCACCGTCGCGAACCGCTTCGGCCAGAACCAGCGTCTCGCGGAGGCCATCGCACAGGCCGACAACGCCATCAGCTACCTCGCGCTGGCGTTCATCGAGACGGACGGCCTCGCCCCCGTCGCTCTGGAGTGGGAGGGGACGACCTACGCCTACCAGGACGACCAGAACGGCCTCGACTCGACGGAGTACCCGCTCTCGCGCGACCTCCACTGTTACACCTGGGACGGCACCTCGAAGAAGGAGGCCGCCATCCTCAACATGGTCCTCTCGGACTTCGGGCAGGACACCTTCGTCGGCCCGAACAACTACTTCAAGCTCGGCGGGCGCCGCCAGCAGGAAGAACTCGACAAGCTGCCCGAACAGGCCTGAGACCGCGAACGCCGTCGTGTGGCCGCTGTCACTTAATTTTCATACAACTACATGATACAAGACGTAGGGAAAAACGTTCGAGAGACACTGTTAGGACGGGATACGGCCGACGGGTCGGCCGTCGCCGTCGGCGCGTCGGCGGCGCTGCTGGTCGCGACCATCGCCGTCTTCCTGGTCGCGCCGGTGTTCGCGCTCCCGACGGTCGGGGCCTTCTGCTTCGTGACCGCGCTGGGCTGGGTCCGGTTCCAGGCCGAGATGGCGCGGTTCCTGACGCTGGTCGCGACGCTGTTGACCGTCCTGACCGTCGCCTTCATCACCGTCTTCCTCTTTGCGAGCGCGCTACCGGCCATCCGCGAACACGGCCTCGGGCTCCTCCTGATACCGATTCAGGACGGCGAAGTCCGGTGGTTCTTCTGGCTGGAGTCGGTCCTCCCGGCCGGCAGTACCTTCTGGAACCCTTCCTCGGGCGCGTACTCGCTGATTCCGATGATATGGGGGACGGTCGTCGTCACCGTCATCGCCGGGGCCGTCGCGGGCCCGCTCGGGCTCTTTGGCGCGCTGTTCATCGCCGAGGTCGCGAGCGACGGGCTGCGCGAACTCATCAAACCCGGCGTCGAGGTGCTGGCCGGTATCCCCTCTATCGTCTACGGGTTCATCGGCTTCCAGGTGCTGAACGGCTTCGTCCAGACCGCCTTCCTGGACGACGGGGCGAGCTTCCTCATCGCGGGGCTGGTCGTCGGTGTGATGGCCCTGCCCACGGTGGTCTCGGTCGGGGAGGACGCCCTCTCCAGCGTGCCCGATAACATGGGTGATGGCTCCATCGCGATGGGCGCGACTCGCTGGCAGACGATGCAGAGCATCTCCATCCCGGCGGCCTTCTCGGGCATCTCGGCTGGCATCATCCTCGGGCTGGGCCGGGCCATCGGCGAGACGATGGCCGTCGCCGCTATCCTGGCCGCGGGGACCCAGTTCGCGAACCCCCTGTTCGACATCTTCGACGCCAACGTGACGCTGACGAGCCTCATCGCCACGCAGTACGGGAGCGCCTCCGAGAGCACCCAGGCCGTGTTGTTCGTCGCCGGCGTCCTGCTGTTCGTCATCGTCGCGGGGATGAGCGTCCTCTCGCTCACCATCGAGCGCCGCATGAAGGCCAAACTCCGGGGGCAGGCATGAGCGAGGCCTACGCCACCGATGCCAGTCTCGTCACCGCCGACTCGAGCGGCTACGACCGTGCGCTCGACGGGACCATCGCGCTCGGAATCGTCGGGTTCGCGCTCGGCCTGCTGACCCTCATCGACCTCGTCGCGCTCGAAAGCGGCGGCGCGGCGCTGGCCGAGACGCTCGCGACGTTGCTGGTCGTCGTCGCCGGTGCCGTCGGCACCGTCGGCCTCTCGTCGTGGGCGAAGGTCACACCAGTCGACTCACAGCGGGTGCGGGGTGTCGCCGGCGGGTTGCTCGTCGCTCTGCTGGGGCTGACGGTGGCCGCCTACGTCCTCCCGGTCAACCTGGCGACGCTGCTGGGCGGCCTGCTGCTCGTCGAGGCCGCCGCCGTCGCCGCCGCCGGCGTCGTCTCGAACGCGGGGCTGGTCGACACCGAACCGAACGCCACCGCCGGCCTGCTGGCGGGCGTCGCCTTCGGGACCTTCGGACTCGTGCTCGGGGCCGTCCTGGGCGGGACGCTGCTGGGCTTCGGTGGGTTCCTGTGGGTCGTCGCGGCCCTGCTCGCCGGCGCCGCGCTGTTCGCGCTCGCCGTCGTCCCCCGCGAGGACCTCGGGTCGACGCTGCCGGCCGCCGTCGTCGTCGGGACGCTCGGCGCCACCGTCGCCACGGCGACCGTCGGGGTCGGCTGGCAGTGGGACCCGGCGGCGGTATCGGGCGGCTTCACCGGCGGGGCGGTCATCCCCGTCTTCTTGCTGTTCGGGACGCTCGTCGCCGCCTGGTCGGCCGCGAAGTGCCGGGCCGGTTTCGGCGCCCGCGGGCGCGAGTACGGGGCCTTCCTCGTCATCAACCTCAACGCCGTCCTGATGGTGGCCATCATGGCGACCATCGTCGTGTTCGTCACCATCAAGGGCGTCGGCTTCGCGTTCCACGGCGCGACCGTCGGCGCGCTGTCGGCGCTCGTCTTGCTGTCGCCGCTGCTCGTCCTCGCCGTCCGGCTGGCCCGTCGGCCCGCCGGGAGCGAGGACTGGCACCGCGGCGCCAGGCAGCTGTTCCGCCTGCTCCCGCTCGCGGCCGTCGGCTCGGTCGCGGCGCTGCTCGCGTCGGTGGTGGCCAGGGGCCAGCCGCTGGACTACGCCTACACCTACACCGTCCTGCAGAACCGCGAATCCGTCGTCCTCGACACCAGCGTCGCGATTACGCCGGAGACGACCGTCGGCTCGCTGGTGCTCGTGGTCCCGGCGCTCCTGCTCTGTGCCTTCTTCTTCCGACAGTACGGCTCGCTGCGAGACGTCGGCTCGACGTTCGAGCGCGCCGAGACGGTCCGCCGGCGGCTCCCGCTGGCCGTCGCCGCCGTCGCGGTGCTGACCGGCGCGCTCGTCCTGCTCGGGGCCGCGCCCTTCGGCCTCCCGCTCGGACTGGTGGTCGGACTCACCGTCGTCGGCGCCGGCGCGGCCGTCGCCGTCGGGCTGGCGGTCCTGCCCCTGGCCGGCCTCCTCGTCGGGTCGGCACCGCTGCCCGAGCGCGCCGTCGACCGGGCGCGGCTGTTCACGCTCTCCGTCTTCGGCGGGCTCCCGCTGCTCGCCGCGGTCACGGTGTTGCAGGCGCCCGCCAGAATCGCCCCTGCTGTACTCGGGCGCGGTATCGTCCCGCTCGCGGCGCTGGTCGGGGCCGTCGCCGCCGCCGCGAGCGCTCTCCTGCTCGCGGTCGCCAAGCGCGACGCCGACGAGACGATTACCCGCCGGCTGCTCGGCGAGGAACTGTCGCTGGCGCTCGCGGCGACGGCGGGCTATCTGGCCCTGCTCGGGGGCCACGTCGCGCTGACGAAGCAGGACTTCGCGCTCGGAATCTCCGTGGCCAACGCCGGCTCGCTGTCGGTGCCGATGGCGATGGAGCCGTACATCCCGCTGGGGGCCGAACCCGGCGGCATCTTCCCGGCCATCGTCGGGACGGTGTGGCTGGTCGTCGGCGCCACGACGTTCGCGGTGCCGCTGGGCGTCGGCGCGGCGGTCTTCCTGACCGAGTACGCCGACCAGGGCCGTCTCACGGCGGTCGTCGAGGTGGCCACCAACGCGCTCTGGTCGACGCCGAGCATCGTCTTCGGCCTCTTCGGCGCGACGTTCCTCATCCCCCGCATCGGCGGCGACGAGTCGCTGCTCGCGGGGATGCTGGTGCTGGGCTTCATGCTGCTGCCGCTGGTGCTCATCACCTCGCGGGAGGCCATCAAGTCCGTCCCCGACGAGTACCGCGACGCCAGCGCCGCACTGGGCGTCAGCCAGTGGGAGACCATCCGCAGCGTCGTCCTGCCGGCGGCGATGCCCGGCGTCATCACCGGCGTCATCCTCGGTGTCGGCCGCATCGCCGGCGAGACCGCGCCGCTCATCCTGGTGCTTGGCTCGACGCTGAACTCGACGGCCGCCGTCGAGGTGCTGAACGGGTTCCGATTCACCACTTCGCCGCCGTTCGTCGCCAACGAGGCGCTGTTGTCGGCCTCGGCGTCGCTGCCCACGCAGGTGTGGGCGGTCATCGCCGCCGGGGTCAGTGGCTCCCCCTCGATGGGGTGGGCGACGGCCTTCATCCTGCTCGTCGTCGTGTTGACCTTCTACGCCGTCGGTATCACCGCGCGAACCTACTTCCGGAGAAAGCTGAACTATGAGTAACGCTCTAAACGACGAAGACCGAGAGGAACAGACCGCAACCGGCGGCGTCGACACCGACGCCGGCGGCGTCACGACCAGCGGCGAGAGCGAGGAGGAGGTCCACGACGAGTGGACCGACTACGAGTTCGACGGCGAGGCCAAACTCTCCGTCACCGACCTCGACGTCTGGTACGGCGACGACCACGCGCTCAAGGGCGTCTCGATGGACATCCCCGAGAACAGCGTCACCGCGCTTATCGGTCCCTCGGGCTGTGGGAAATCTACCTTCCTGCGGTGTCTGAACCGGATGAACGACCGCATCAAGGCGGCCCGCATCGACGGCTCCGTCGAACTGGAAGGCACCGAGATATACGACGCCAACGCCAACCTCGTCGAGTTGCGCAAGCGCGTCGGCATGGTGTTCCAGTCACCCAACCCCTTCCCCAAGTCAATCCGGGAGAACATCTCGTATGGCCCGCGAAAACACGGCGACATCGAGAAGGGGCTGCTGGCGCGACTGTTCGGCCGCGACGACACCGACGAGGAGGCCGACCTCGTCGAGCGGTCCCTGAAGCAGGCGGCGCTGTGGGAGGAAGTCAGCGACCGGCTGGACGACAACGCGCTCGGGCTGTCGGGCGGCCAGCAACAGCGCCTCTGCATCGCCCGCTGTCTGGCCGTCGACCCCGAGGTCATCCTGATGGACGAACCGGCCTCCGCGCTCGACCCCATCGCCACCTCGAAGATAGAGGACCTGGTCGAGACCCTGGCCGAGGAGTACACCGTCGTCATCGTCACCCACAACATGCAACAGGCAGCCCGCATCTCCGACCAGACGGCGGTCTTCCTCACGGGCGGGGAACTCGTGGAGTTCGACGACACGGACAAGATATTCGAGAACCCCGAGAGCCAGCGCGTCGAGGACTACATCACCGGGAAGTTCGGATGAGCGCGATGGAGACACGCAAGATACAGCAGGTCGGCGGCGGCACCTACACCGTCTCGCTCCCGAAGGAGTGGGCCACGGCGGCGGACATCGAACCGGGCGCGGTCGTCGCCCTGCACAGCCACATCGACGGCACGCTCGTCGTCCAGACCGGCATCGAGGAGCGCAACGGCGAGCCGCTTTCGCTCTCGGTCGCCGACACCGAGCCGGCCTCCCTCGAACCCATGCTCCGGGCGGCCTACGCCGCCGGCATCGACAGTCTCGAACTCGACGCGCCCGACGGCGTCACCGACGAGACCCACCGCCGGGTCGACCGCCTCACGCGCGCCCTGACCGGCGTCACCGTCACCGACTCCAGCGACGACGCCATCCAAGTCCGGTCGCTGCTCGACGTCGAGGAGGTCTCTATCACGCAGTCGGTCCGACAGCTCCAGTTCGCGGCGCTGTCGGCCCACCGGGAGGCGACGGCCGCGCTGACGGCCGCCTCCGCTGCCCCGGCCGGGGGCGACGACGGCACCGACCGCATCGCCGCGATGGTCGACCACTACTTCCAGCGCGGGCTGGACTCGCTGTCGGTGATGGACTCGCTTGGCCTGACCCGCCCGGAGCTGTTCGACCGCTGGGTCACCGCCCGCGAACTCGCCCGCGTCGCCGACCACGCCGACCGGATGGCGAGCGTCGCCGACCGGCTGGACGACCCCGTCGACCCCGACTTCGCCGCCGACGTCGACGACCTAGCCGACCGCAGCCGCGACCTGGTCGAAGACGCTGTCAGCGTCGTCCTCGACGCTGGAGACGGGGGCACGGGGTCGGCGGCGCCCGACGACGCCGACGTGGCTACCGCCCGCCGCTGCCTCGACGAGCGCGACGACCTGTGTGCCGTCCTCGACGACTTCGACCGCCGGCTGTTCGAGGCCGACGGCGCCGACTACCGGCTCACCCACGCCGTCGACGCGCTTCGCGGGACGACCGAGGCGGCCGGCGCCGTCGCCGAGGTCGGCCTGCAGTCGCTGCTGCGCGAGCGGTGTTCGCCTGGCTCGGTCGACGTCGGCCAGACGCTCTAGCTGTTGCGTTGCTAGGAGGACTGACCGTGCTGCCTGGTTGGTGTGGCGGTGCCACAGCCGTAGCGCGTATTCAGTACGCCTCGACGACGGTACGAGTAAACGAGGCGGCGGGACTTTCGACGCCAGCGTCGACCCTGGTAGCAGCACCGAGGCGTGACGGTTCCCCGTCTCTGCATCGCTAAATCACCTGGTAAATACTCTATAACAAAGTGGTACCGGACTCTGGCTACGGATATGAGCTGTGCCAACTGTGACACCGAGCTCAAGGCGTACACGCTTCGGGTACACCCTGAGGAGTCCGACTCGGACGTCGACATCTCGTTTTGCTCGACCGACTGTCTCGCGACCTGGGTGTAAGCCGCTCTCCGTTTCCTGCACCCTGTTTGCGCTGGTGGGCAGACGACATCGGTTCTCTGGGAGAGACATCCGCTCCGTTCGGCAGGCCGTTCCTCCCAGATTCAGGGACAGGCGCCCGCTTCGTATGAGATAGCCGGACTTCGTTCCAGATGGTGAACGACGGGCCCGATAACTAGTTCACGGAGTCGTTTGTCCACGAACGACCACGACAATTTATCACTTTTGTAACACTTATCAGTCGCTATCGCCTACGACAGTTGCAATGAACTGGAAGCACCCCCGAAACGAAACGACGGCCGCGGCGAAGCAGCGAGAGACCACCAGCGGGACGCGCTGGAGCGTAATCGCTGCGCTCGGTACCGCTGCGTGAAGACACGTCGATGGGAGCGGCAGTTCGATAGTCTCGTCTCACGACGTTTCCACCGTGACTGGGCGCTACTCCGCGACGCGATTGAGGCCGACCAGCAGGTTCCCCCGCGTTCGAAGGCGTAGTTGTTCTACCCCCGAACTCGACGGGCGGTCACGTACCCGATTCGAGAGACGGCCGACTGTGACGAGTGAGTTGACCCGATGATGACCACTCTCTGTTCAGCGCACCACACGTTTCGAAGTCGGCCGATTCCGGAAGCGCCGCTCTATGGACCCGAGCCCGACCGGTCTACTCCTCGGGCATCTCGCCGCCGAGGACGCCGACGAGCCAGTTCAGCAGTCGGGACACCTCCGCCTGGTCCTGCACGCGGTAGTCGGCCGCGGTCGCGCGCTCGCCGACGAGCACGCCGAAATCGTCCTCGCCGAGCACTCGGAAGGCGTCCTCGTCGGTGGTGTCGTCGCCGACGTACACCGTCTGCCAGGACGCGGGCACTTCGTCGCGCAGCCGTTCGACGATGGCTCCCTTGTGCCACTCGACGGTCGGCTTGACCTCGACTATCATCTTGCCGTTGCTCGTCTTCAGCCCCTCGACGGGCTCGACCACGTCCTCGACGACGGCGGTGACTTCCTCGGCCGAGACATCCCTGGCGCGCCGGTAGTGGACGGTGAGGGTGACGGCCTTGTCCTCGACGTGGACCCCCTCGAACTCCGTCAGACGGCGTTCGATCTCCTCGCGAGCGTTCTGGAGGTCCTCCATCTGGGCCTCGGCCTCGGGGTGGACCTCGCGCTCGCCGTCGACGGTGTACTCCAGACCGTGGTTGCCGACGTAGCGGATACCCTCGATGCCGACCCGCGGGCGGAGGTCGGCGAGCTGGCGGCCGGAGACGACGGCCACGAGCGTGTCGGGGTGGTCGACGAGCCGTTCGACTGCCCGGAGGTTGGCCTGCGTTATCTGCGGAGCGTCGGGGTCGTCCATGATGGGGGCGAGCGTCCCGTCGAAGTCCAGCGCGACCAACAGTCCGTCGGCCTCGCCGAGCTGTCTGTCGACGCTGTAGACGTTCGCGACGGGCGTGTGTTGCTGGGCCGTCACGGCTGCCCCCCCGTCGGGACCCCCGGCTCGGTGACGGAGCCCTCCCCGTCGCGCAGCGCCACCGCCGCCCGCAGGTTCAGCCCGGTCCACGTCGCGAGGTCGTTCTCGGAGACCTGCTCTCGCAGTCGATGCATCCGGGCGCGGCGCTCGGATTCGGGCATCGTCACCGCCGCCTCGATGGCGTCGGCGAATGCGCCGGTGTTCTGTGGTTTCACCATGACCGCGGCGTCGAGCAGCCGGCCCGCCCCGGCCTGGTCGCTGAGGACGAGTACGCCGTCGTCGTCTATCTGGGCCGCGACGTACTCCTGGGCGACGAGGTTCATCCCGTCCCGAATCGGGCTGATGAGCGCCAGGTCGCTGTGGCGGTACAGGCTCGCCAGCGCCTCCTTCGAGATGTACTCCTCGAAGGAGAGGACGGGCGTCCAGTCGTCCGTGCCAAAGCGGTCGTTGACGCGCTCGACGCCCGCCTCGATGCGGTCCTGGATGTCCTGGTAGGCGTCGATTTGGGAACGGGTTTCGCTGCCCTTCTCGACGTAGGTGAGTTTCCCCTGCCACTCGGGGTTGCGCTCCCAGAACTGCTCTAAGGCCCGGAGGCGCTCGGGGATGCCCTTGCTGTAGTCCAGTCGGTCGACGCCGACGGCGACGGTGTCGGCGACGTTGTACGACTCGGTGAAGTCGGCCCAGAACTCGTCGGCCTCGTCGGTCGCCGCCCGCTGGGCTATCTCGTCGACCTGGACCCCCATCGGGAACTCGGTGACCTGGGTCGTGTGGCCGTCGTAGGTCACCGTCCCCGCCTCGTGGTCGACGGTCGCGTCGCCAAGCGCCGCTTCGACGCAGTCGAGGAAGTTATCCCGGTATCGGGGGACGTGAAAGACGAGTAGGTCGTTCCCGAGCAGCCCCTCGATGATGGCCTCGCCGTGGGGACAGCCCCGGAAGGTGTCCCAGGCCGGCCACGGGATGTGCCAGAACTGCATCAACACGGTGTCCTCGTCCACTCGCTCGCGTGCGATAGCCGGGGCGAGCGCGAAGTGATAGTCCTGGAACCAGACGATGTCGCCGGACTCGGCGTGCTCCTCGACGCGGTCGACGAACCGCTCGTTGACGGACTTGTACCGCTCCCAGTAGGACTCCCACTCGGTGACGTTCGTCAGCGCCGAGTGACAGATGGGCCACAGCACCTGATTGCTGAACCCGTAGTAGTAGTCGTCGACCTCCTCCTCGTCGAGCCAGACGCGACAGAGCGTGTAGCCGGGGTCGTCGGGCGGGGCCGGGACACAGTCGTCCTCGTCGACGACTTCCCTGTCTGCGTCGCCGTCGCCCCACGCTATCCAGGTCCCGCCGACAGACTGCATCACCGGGTCGAGTCCGGCCGTCAGGCCGCCGGCGTGGACCTCGACGGTGATGTCGTCGCCGTCGTAGGTGTGGCTGTAGGGCTGGCGGTTCGATACCACGACGAGGCCACCGTCGCCGATGACCTTCCCCCAGTCTGTCGGGGTCTCCACCTCCGTCTCGCCGTCGTCCGCGTCCGCGCTCTTACTGTTACTCATCTGACGTGAAGTGTCGTACCGAACTGACAAATACGAACGGCTTGCAACTGCCACTTCAGCCGGCGAACAAGCCATAGAACTGCTCAAACCGCCATCGAGCGGGGCGGGGGTCGTCGCCGCGCGTTCGCTCGTCGCGCTCTCTCCGACGCCGGGCGAAAACCACCGGTTTATCCCGGTGGCAACACGACGTGCCGGCAATGACCGTCCGCCACGAGGAACTGACCATCGACTGGCTGGGCTACGCCACGATACGCGTCGCCGGCGCGGACCGTGTCGTCTACACCGACCCCGGCCGGTACGGTGTCCTCACCGGGGAGTGGGAGCCCCACGCCGACGGCATCGGCCACCCGCCGTCGACCGACTACCGGGCCGAGGACGCCGACGTCGTCTGTGTCACCCACGTCCACCACTACGACCCCGACGGTATCGAGCGAGTCGCCAACGACGACACCACGGTAGTAGCCTTCGAAGGTATCGACGGCCGGGACGTCGAGCGGGACCTCCCGCCCATCGTCGACCTCGACTACGAGGTCCGCCAGGTCGGGGACAAGGAACACCTGGAGGTCGACGGCGTCGAGGTCTGGACCTCGCCGGCGCACAACGAACCCGACGGACCGCACACGCTCGCGGACGGTACGCCGTACCACCCGGCGGGCTTTGGCTGTGGGTTCATGGTCGCCCTCGACGGCACCCGCGTCTACTACCCCGGCGACAGCGACGTGTTGCCGGGTCATCGCACGCTCGAAACCTCGGTCTTCTGTCCCCCTATCGGTCCGCGGGCGACGATGGACCGCCACGAGGCCGCCGCGCTCGCCGCGACGATGGACCCGCGCCTCGTCGTGCCGGTCCACTACAACACCTTCTCCAACCTCGAAGCCGACTCCCGCGCGTTCGCCGCCGACGTGGCCGAGGCCGGCGTCCCGGTCGCGCTCGACGAGCGGTGAGCGCCCCTCGCCCGAACAACGCCAATGTATTAATTAATCAACAGGTTTACCCATCTCGGTCGTGTACGTCCGGGCATGGAGAACACAGGCGTCTCCGTGGACGGTCTCATGACCGACGACCTCGTGACTGCGACTGCCGACACCGGTATCGAGGAGGCCGCAAAGCGCCTCCTCGAACACGACATCGGCTCGCTCGTCGTCGTCGATTCCGAGGGGCACCTCGAGGGTGTCCTGACCAGCACGGACTTCCTGGAGCTGGCCACTGGCGAGCACGACTCGGCGGCCGGGTCCGTAGAGCAGTACATGACGACGGACGTCGTATCCGTCAACGCGCACGCCACGTTGGGAGAGGCCGCCGCCAGGATGATGGCCCACGACGTCCAGCACCTGCCGGTACTGGACGAGGACGGCGCCGTCGTCGGGATGCTCTCAACGACGGACCTGACCGCACACCTCGCGTATCTCGACGCCTGAGAGGGATTGCCGCGCGTTGGGTCGACACGGTCGTCGCGCCGCTCTCCGGCTGCCCCGCCACAGCTAATCGCCTGGCGCCGCAACCGTGGGTATGCCACTCGCCGACCTCTCTCACCCCATCGAATCCGGGATGCCGGTCTTCCCCGGCGACCCGCCGGTCAGCGTCGACGCCCACGCCACCATCGACGCGGACGGCTACCGCGTCTCGTCGCTCTCCTGTGGCAGCCACACCGGGACGCACGTCGACGCGCCGAGTCACACCGAACCCGACGGCCCACCGCTCGACGCCCTCCCAGTCTCGCGGTTCGTCCGCGACGCCGTCCGCGTGGACCTCCGCCATCTCTCGGCCCGCGAGGCAATCCGACCCGCGGACCTCCCGACCGTCGAGGCCGGCGTCGTCGTCCTCCGGACCGGCTGGGACCGCCACTGGGGCGAACCCGCCTATCTCGACCACCCCTACCTGACGCCCGCTGCCGCCCGCCACTGCGTCGACCACGGCTACGACGTGGCTATCGACGCGCTCAACGTCGACCCGACGCCGATAGTTGGTACGGGCGGGAGCGGCGACCCGCACGGGACCGACGGGGCGGGCGGGAGCGGCGACCCGCACGGGACCGACGGGGCGGGCGGGAGCGGCGACCCGCACGCGACCGACGACCACCCCGTCGAGGGAGTGCCTGCCCACCACGAACTGCTCGGAAACGACCGGCTCGTCGCCGAGAACCTGACGAACCTCGCCGCCGTTCCGGAGCGGTTCGAACTGACCGCGCTCCCGCTGGCCATCGCCGACGGCGACGGGGCTCCGATGCGCGCTCTCGCGCGCTGGGACTGAGAGCCGGCCCGGCGCCGCAGATGTCCGTCACGACTCGCTGCGCGGTACCTGTCGTCGAACGGTCGCTCCCGGGCCCGGCGCTCCGCCTATCTCACCACGCCAACTGTTTAATTTAACGTAACATTTAATATAAATCATCCGCTGGGTAACGATTGACGACTGCAACTACGCACCGCGGGGAGTGGCCGTCGGTGTGGGGTCGTCTACCTATTACCGATGATGAACTACGACACCACTGCGGACACGCGCATCGAAGTCGGGCCAGCCAGCGACGCGGACGGCGGGACACTCGGGGGTGGGGGCCGGTGAAGCGTCTCGGACTCCTCCTCGTGGCGCTCCTCTGTGTCGGCGCGCTCGCGTCGCCCGTGGCGGCCCAGCAGACCGGCACGCCGACCGACGACGGGACGACGCCCGAGGAGACGGAGACGCTCCCGCTCCAGTCGCCCAGCGGCTCGCCGGTGTCGTACGAGTCGCCGACGCCGACGAGTTCCGGCTCCGGGCCGGGCTTTGGGGTGGCGGTCGCGCTGGTCGCCGGACTCGTCGGTGCGGGGTTCGCCGTCCACCGCCGGACGTAATCTCGTGTGCGAGCGTGCGACATCGCGACCGCCGGCGCCCCGCTACGATTCCCAGGCCGCCCACTCCCGGTGTGGGGCCGCTACGGCCGCGACCTCGTCCGTCGAGAGTCGGCCCTGTTCGGTCAGGACGGCGGTGACGGCGTCGGCCGGCGTCACGTCGAACGTCGGGTTCGCCACCCCCACGTCGGCGTCCCCGTCGTACAGTTCGCCCGGGCAGCGGGGTTCTAAGTCGTAGTCGCCCCCGCCGGCGACCTTGTCGCTGGCCGCGACGACGAGACAGTCGACGCCCGCCGCGGCCGCCGCCAGGGCGGCCCCGCGGGTGCCCACCTTGTTGACGACGCCGCCGTCGGGCAACACCCGGTCCGCGCCGACGAGCACCGCGTCGGCGCCCCACTCGTCGAGTTCGAACGGCAGGGCCGCGTCCGTCGTCAGCGTCACCTCGGTGGCGTCGGCCAGCGACTCGGCGACGCCGACGCCCTCGCCGCCGGGCCGTGACTCGGCCACCAGCACCGCCTCGGGTTCGGCGGCCCGAATCGCCGCTGCCACCGTCCCCGACCGCGAGAGCGTCGCCACCCGCTCGCCTATCGCGTCGGCGGCCAGCGCCGCGGCCTCGCGGTCGGCACCGACGGCCTGCTCGACGGCCCCGCGGGCCGCGTGTTCGACGGCCGCGGGCGTGCGCTCGTCGCTCGCGGCCGTCATCACGCGGTTGATGCGGTTCTCCAGCACCGCCATCGAGGGCCGGGCCTCGCGAAGCCCCCGGGCCAGTTCGGCCAGCGCCGTCCAGCCGTCGCCGTCTCGTTCGGCCGTCTCCCGGTCGCCGCCTCGTCGCTCCACTTCGAGGGCCGCCTCGTCCCGGAGCGTCTCCAGCCCGCGCAGCGAGAGCCACGCCGACCCGTGGGTGTGGTCCTCGCGCAGCGTCGCCACCCGCGGTCGGACCCGGTCGTAGCTGGTCCACAGGCGCGGGACCGTCTCCCGGCGCAGGATTTCGGGGGCCTGGACCCACTCGTACTCGGCCGTCTCCTCGTTCGCCTCGACCGCTCGGGAATCGCAGTCGAACAGGAACGGGTGGACCAGCCACCGGCGCTCGCCGTCCTCGACCGGAAACGGCTCGCCGGCCCGGACGAGCGTCACCGCGTCGGCCAGCCCTGTCTCCTCGGCGATTTCGGCCCGCGCGGCCGTCCCGGGGGGCTGGTCTTGGCCCGCATCGTCCGCAACGTGCCCGGCGACGCCGCCCCACTGCCCCCGATAGCTCCCGACGGCGTCGCTCCGTCGGAGGAGGAGCACCTCGCCGTCGTTGCGCAGGAAGCAGGTGACGACCGGCCGTTCGTCCATATCGGACGGAGGGTCGGCGCGCCAATCAAGCTACGGGACGAACGCCGCCACTCCCGGCGTTACCAGTCGAGGCTCCCGCCGCTCTGGTACTCGGTCACCTGCGTCTCGAAGAAGTTCTTCTCCTTGTTGAGGTCGACCTGCTCGGACATCCACGGGAACGGGTTCTCGGTGTCGTACTGCGCCGGGAGGTCGAGCTGGCCCAGACGACGGTCGGCGATGTGTTCGACGTACTCGGCGAACTGCCCAGCGCTCAGACCAAGTATCTCGTCCGGGCAGGCTTCGTAGGCGTATATCTGTTCGAGCTCGACGGCCTCGGTGACGAGGCCGATTACCTCCTCGCCGAACTCGTCCGTCCACACATCGGGGTTCTCGGACCGAATCTGGTCGATGAGGTCCACGCCGAACCCGAGGTGGAGCGACTCGTCGCGCATGATGTACTCGAACTGCTGGCCGACGCCGACCATCTTGTTCTGGCGCTTCAGGCCCAGCATCATGGCGAAGCCAGCGTAGAAGAAGATGCCTTCCATGATGACGTAGAACCCGATGAGGTCACGCAGGAACGCCCGGAGGTCGTCGTCCGTCTCGATGGTGAAGCCGTCCTCGGTGATGACCCGCGTCAGGTCGACGACGAACTCGTCTTTCTCCTGTATCGAGGGCACGCGGTCGTACATGCCGTACAGGTACTCCGGGTCGAAGCCCAGCGAATCACAGCAGTAGATGAACGTGTCCGTGTGGATGGCCTCTTCGTAGGCCTGTCGGAGGAGGTATTGGCGACACTCGGGGGCAGTGACGTAGTCGTACACCGCCAGCACGATGTTGTTCGCGGTGAGCGACTCGGCCGTCGAGAAGAAGCCGAGGTTCCACTCGACGAGCTGTCGTTCCGCCTCGGAGAGCGCGTCGCCGTTCCACTGGGAGACGTCGTCCTGCATCGGAATCTCCTCGGGCACCCAGTTGTTGTTCACCCCGGCTTCGTAGTACTCGCGGGCCCAGTCGTAGTCGATAGGCAGTATCTTGTTCGGGTCGTGTTCGGTGTCGGTGTCGAGTATCGGCATGGTTACTGGCAGGCGTCGCAAGTCGGGTCTTCGACGGTCGCGAGCTCTCCGTCGTCGGTCACATCCCGGTGCTGGGTCTTTCCGTACTCGGCCATGTCGAGTGTCGACTTCTCTATCTGGGAGGCGCCGAGCGTCCGGAGATAGTAGGTGGTCTTCAGTCCCAGTTCCCACGCGGTCTTGTACACGTCGTCGAGTAGCGAGCCGTCCGTCGACGGGAAGAAGACGTTGTGCGAGACGGACTGGTCTATCCAGGTCTGGCGGTGGGCAGTGAGTCGAAGCTGGTGGCGCGGGTCGATTTCGAAGGCACCGCGATACAGTGCCTCGAGGTCGTCCGGGATGGCGTCTATCTCCTGTACAGAGCCGTCGTGGTACTTGATTCGGTCGACCATCTCCTCGTCCCACAGCCCTCTGGCTCGCAGGTCGTCGACGAGGCGGTCGTTGATGACGGTGAAATCCCCGGACATGTTCGATTTGACGTAGAGGTTCGAGTACATCGGTTCGATGGAGGCGGTCGTCCCGTTGATAGTCGAGACGGTCGCCGTGGGCGCGATAGCCATCGTGTTCGAGTTTCGCATCCCGTGTTCGGCGACATGTGTCCGCACCGCGTCCCAGTCGAGGCTTTCCTCGCGGTCGGTCGGAATCTCGCGGCCGCGCTCCGCCTCCAGCCGGTCGACGGTGTCCTGTGGGAGGAGGCCGCGGTCCCACTTCGACCCCTCGTAGGACGGGTACGCGCCCCGCTCGGCGGCCAGTTTCGAGGAGTTGTGGATGGCGTGGTAGGAGACGAACTCCTGCCAGCGGTTGGCCGCCTCGACGGCCGCCTCCGAATCCATCGGAATCTCGAGTGCCATCAGGGCGTCGTGAAAGCCCATCGTCCCAAGCCCGACCGGACGGTGTCGCATGTTCGAGCGTTCGGCCTCGTCGGTCGGGTAGAAGCACAGGTCGACGACGTTATCGAGCATCCGCATCGCCGTCTCGATAGTATCGGCCAGGTAGTCGCGGTCGAGTTCGCCGTCGACGACGTGGGTCGCGTAGTTCACGCTGCCGAGGTTACAGACGGCGTGTTCGTCCGCGCTCGTGTTGAGCGTTATTTCGGTACAGAGGTTCGAGGAGTGGACTGTCCCGACGTGGTCCTGCGGGGAGCGGACGTTACAGGGGTCCTTGAACGTCAGCCACGGGTGACCGGTCTCGAACAGCCGCGTGAGCATCTCGCGCCAGAGCTCCGCGGCGTCGACGCGCTCGAACTGTCGCAACTCGCCGGCGTCGGCCTGCCGTTCGTACTCGCGGTAGCGCTCCGCGAAGGCGGCCCCCGACAGGTCGTGAAGGTCCGGGACCTCGTCGGGGCTAAACAGCGTCCATTGCTCGTCGGCCTGAACGCGTTTCATGAAGAGGTCCGGAATCCAGGCAGCGGTGTTCATGTCCGGCGTCCGTCGGCGCTCGTCGCCGGTGTTGCGCTTCAGGTCGATAAATGCGGGAAAGTCCAGATGCCAACACGCGAGGTACGCACACGCCGCGCCTCGTCGCTTCCCCGAACGGTTGATGGCCGCAGTCACGTCGTTGCTGATGCGGAGGAACGGGACGACGCCGGTCGATTCGACGCCCGTGCTCTCGATGAGCGACCCGGCCGCCCGCAGGTTCGTCCAGTCGTTCCCGAGCCCACCGCTCCACTTCGAAAGCTGCGCGTGGGACCCGTACGCATCGAAGATGTCGCCGAGGTCGTCCGCCACGGTGGTCAGGTAACACGACGAGAGCTGCGGGTGAGTCGTACCGCTGTGAAACAGCGTGGGCGTCGACGGCGTGAACTCCAGTTTCGAGAGCACGTCGTAGAACTCTTTGGCACGCCGCTGTGGGTCATCCTCTTCGATTGCCAGCCCCATAGCGACGCGCATCCAGAACGCCTGTGGCAGTTCCAGGTGCTCGCCGCGCTGTTCGGTCTTGAGGAAGTAGCGCTGGTACAGCGTCTCCATCGCCATGTACTCGAACTGCTCGTCCCGGTCCGGTTCGAGGTAGCCCGCCAGGTCGTCGAGGTCGAAGCGTTCGCGCAGGCGCTCGTCCAGCAGTTCCTCGGCGACGGCCCGTTCGAGGTTGTTGACGAACGTCTCGCGGTACGCCTCGTCGAGGGCCGCACCGGTCCGGTCCGCGTCGAGCACCTCGCGGTAGTAGCGCTGACGGAACACCGCAGCAGCGATACGCTTGAACGCCGGTTCGCGCTCGATTCGCTCCGTCAGTGCCTGCAACGCGGCCTGATAGACCTCGTCGGGACTCGCGTCGTCGTAGAGCTTCCGTTCGATTTCGGTGACCAGACGGTCCCGTTCGTCGGGCGGCAGGGCGGATTCGTGGCCGGTTCGCGCTCGGTCGAGTATCGATACGACGTCGGGGGTCGTGGCTGTCGATTGGTGGCTCATGGTTCGGCAAAGCGACCGGTCCGCGGTGGCGGCCTGCGCGCCTACCACGCCGTCGCCCCCGTCTCGGAGGCGTCGCGATAGTTGTCACTAATCGCCCTCTCAGCGGCTTTCGCCCGTGTATAGGGGTCGACTGCTCCCGGCCGCACTATCCGGTGCCAGCCACATCCACATAAGCTCTTCCTAGTACAGTTGATGTAATACAAATTCAGTTGTCTACGCCGTGGCATCAATACTGCTACACATTCACACCTGTCAAACCGAGCAGGAAGAATCGCAGAGCGCTGTCGCCGCTTCTCAGGCTTCCCCGACGGCCGCGAGAACTTCGTCGATTTCCTCGGGGGTATTGAACACGTGAATCGACGCCCGCACGGCCTCGGGGTGGGGGAGCGACCGGACGACGATGCCCTGCTCGCCTAACCGCTCGACGGTCGCCTCGGGGTCGTCGGCTTCGAACGTGACGAGACCCGACTCGTACTCGCGAGGGCTCAACAGGCGGTCGCCCAGCCCCTCCTTCAGCCGGTCGGTCAGGCCCGCGATGCGGGACTCTATCGCGTCGAGCCCGACCGACTCCATCGTCTCGATGGCCTCCGCGAGCGCGACGTAGGGCGCGGGCGAGGTGGTGCCGACCTCGAACCGGCGCGCGCCCTCGTGGTAGGCGTACTCGGCGGCGCCCATGTCCTGGACGCTCCGGTAGCCGATGCGGGTCTGTCGGAGCGAGCCGAGCGCGTCGGGGTCGGCGTACAGCAGCCCGCTGCCCCACACTCCGAGCAGCCACTTGTGGCCCGCCGTCGCGACGAAGTCGGCGCCCCACTCGCGCACGTCGACGGGGTGTTGCCCGACGGACTGGACGGCGTCGACGAGCACCTGCGCGTCGGCGTCGTGGGCGATATCGACCATCTCGCTGACCGGCAACTGCGTCCCGTGGCTCCAGGTCAGCGAACTCGTCAGGAGCAGTCGGGCGCCGTCGACGGCGGCTTTCACGTCGTCCATGTCCACTCGTCCGGCCTCGGTCTCCAGCACCCGGACCTCGACGTCGTGCGTGTCTTCGAGCCGGTCCCAGGGGAGCGTCCCGGCGGGGTGTTCGAGGTCGGTCCGGACGACCACGTCGCCGGGCTGCCAGTCGACGGCGTTCGCGACCAGGTTGATGCCGTCGGCGGTACTCCGGGTGAAGGCCACGTTTTCGGGTGCGCCGGCGCCCAGGTGGGCAGCCGCGACCTCGCGGGCGGCTTCCAGCGCGTCGAACGCGACGGTGTAGGGCCCCTCGTCGGCGGGGGCCTCGAAGGCGTGGTGCTCCAGAAAATCGGTCGCCGCCCTGACGACGTTGCGCGGGCTGGGGCCGCTCGCGCCCGTGTTGCAGTACGTACAGCGTGCGAGCGCGGGTATGGCCGCGCGAAGCTCCGCGGGGTGCATACCGAATGCTGGGAGAGCGGCGTCTTATGCCCTGTGTCCGCGGGCGTTCCGGAACCGATATGTCGGGACTCGCGAAAGGCAGAGCCAAGATGGGCGATGGAGTCCGCCCGACCCAACTATCGAACCCCACGACGCCGGGATTCGGTTGATGACTCCTTCTTTAGCCAGTCGCTATGACAGAGTCACACCCACTGTTGACGGTCGAAACGGTCGTGTTGATAGGCATCGGCGGCTTCGCCGGCTCGAACCTCCGGTACTTCGTCGGTTCGCTGCTCCCCGGACTGCAGGGCACGCTCGCCGTGAACGCCCTGGGCAGCTTCGCGCTCGGCTTCCTGCTGTACGAGGCGATGCACATCGGTATCGTGGCCGACGAGACAAAGCTCGCCGCGACCACCGGCTTCCTCTCCTCGTTTACCACCTACAGCACGTTCGCGGTCCAGACGGCCCTGACGCCCGGATGGGCCGCGGCGAACGTCCTCGCCAGCTACGCACTGGGCTTTGGCGGCGTACTCCTGGCTCGCCGGGCCGTCGACGTCTTCGAACGGAGGCCGGCATGGTGAGCGTCGAGCCCGCCCACCTCGTCGGGACCGGCGGCGCTATCGGCGCCCTCTTGCGGCACTACCTCGGGTCGGCGGTCGACGTCGATGGGTTCCCGCTTGGGACGCTCACGGTGAACGTCGTCGGGAGCTTCGTCCTCGCGCTGGTCACCTTCGCGAGCCTCGACAGCGACCTCCTCCTCCTCGTCGGCACCGGCGCCTGTGGCTCCTTTACTACCTTCTCCTCGTTCTCGTTCGACACCGTCCGACTCTGGGAGGTCGGCGCTCGCAAGAAGGCGACCGCCAACGCGGGCGTGAACCTGGCCGGCGCACTGGCGGCCATCGGAGCCGCCTGGGGCGTCGTCGCGCTGGCCGGGCTCTGACCCTTCTCTCGGCATCGGATTTGAACTCTCGCACGAGCCTTCAAGTACCAACCCGCGACCAGCCCGGCCTATGAGTCGGACACTGTGGCGTGACGAACGGGCGATAGAGGGGCTCCCGATACGGCTGGTCATCGCGCTGGTCGTCGGCGTCGCCTGTCTCGGGGTGATGATGAGCACCATCTCCGGCGTGGCGACGCTCCAGGTGACCGAGGTCGACGTCGAACCGGCGCCCGAAGTGACGGGGACGGGCGACACCGACGTGACCGTCACGGTCGTGGACCCGAAGGGGTCGCCGGTGTCGGGGGCGACCATCGTCGCCAAGAGCGGGACCGCGACGCTCGACAGCGTCACGACGGCCTCGACCGGGGACAACGGCAAGGCGACGCTCTCGCTGTCGCCGTCGCTGGGACCGAACCAGCGGGAGGGGACGGTGACGTTCGCGGTGAAACCGCCCGCCAGCGGGAACTACCGGGACGAGCAGTCCAACACCGAACTGCTGGTGGTGCAAAACCAGTAGCGTAGCCGTCGCAGCGAATCGGACACCGACCGCACGGCTGTGGTGCGGTCGGCTGTGCGACGGCCGCAACGGCGACGCTAGTCCCAGTCTATCCAGTCCTGTTCCCAGCCGGTTCGGGACTGGGCCGCCCGCTGGGCGTGTTCGCGGTCCTCGCGGTGCGTGCGGTTGCGCTCGACCGTGTCGGCCTGTTCGCCTTCGACGAGCATCGGCTGGAAGGCGACGCTGCCCAGGCGCTCGGCCTCGCCGTCGGCGTCCACGATAGCCAGCGTCTGCTCGTTGGCGCCAAGGGGCATCACGAGCCGGCCGTCCGCGGCCAGCTGGGCGAGCAGCGCACGCGGCGGTTCGATAGCGGCCGCCTCCAGCAGGATGCGGTCGTAGGGGGCGTACTCGGGCAGCCCCTCGGCGCCGTCGCGGCGGTCGACGAGCACGCCGCCGTAGCCCGCCTCGGCGAGGTTCGAGCGCGCCTCGTAGACGAGCCGCCGGGTGATGTCGATGGCCTGGACGCTGGCGGCGCCGACCCGCTCGGCCAGCACGGCGGCGGTGTAGCCGACGCCGGCGCCGACGACGAGTACCTCGTCGCCGTCCTCGGGGGCCAGCGCTTCCAGCAGCCGGGCCGCGGTGCTGGGCGAGAGGACGCGCGTCCCCAGCCGCTCGAACGGTCGGTCGGAGTAGGCCTGCTGCTCACCGACGAAGGCCTCTCGCGGGACCGCTCGCATCGCTGCCGAGAGCCACGCGCTCTGGACGACGCCCTTGCTCTCGTGTTGCAGGCTGTCGACCATGTCGCCCCGGAGCACCGCTGGGTCCATACCCGAGGTTCCCACCGGAGCTATAAGAATGGCCCGCCCGCCGTCGAATCGGGGCCCCGCCGTCGGCCGATTACCAGGCCGACCAGGCCGTCGAGGACTCGTCGCGGACGTAGAGGCGGTTGATGTCTTTCGCGAACACCATGTCGCCGTCGAAATCGAGCTTCTCGTGTTCGTACCCCGTCGCGTCGTCGCGGACGTGGATACCCTCGACCGTGAACTCCTCCTCGCCGAACCCCTCGGTCTGGCCGACAGTGAACTCGTAGTCCCCGGGGACCTGCAGCTTGAAGCTCTCGGTCTCGTCGTGGCGGCCGTCCTTGGGGTGCATCGTCACGTTGACCGCGACGTTCCCGACCGCGCGCGACCAGATGGTCCCGACTTCGCCGACGGGGGCCTCCTCGACCCGTCCGTCGTCGGTCTCTAAGCTGGTGATACGTGCGGAGACGACCGCTTCCTCGGTTTCGAGCAGGAACTCCTCACCGACGGCCAGCTGTTCGCCCTCGGGCACGTCGACCTGTGCGGAGAACGACTCGCCGTCCTGCGAGACGACCACGTCGCGCTGGAGCGTGGTGTCCTCGGGCAGTTGCTCCTTGTGGACGTGGTCACAGTCCGTACAGCGGACCGTGACGTGGCCGCCGGGCTTCAGTACCTCGTGAACCGTCTCGATGTCCGGCGAACAGGCCGGACAGGGGAGCCCGATTCGCTCCCCGGGTGTGGCGTCGCTCATGCCGATGCGTTCGACGCGGGGGCGTAAATGGTCGTCGCACCGTCGCTACGCGTGGTTCTCGTTCCCAAGCTATTGGGTCAAGACACTTGCCGTCTCAGACCGAATACGTCCAGTATGTCCCCCTCCTGGTCCCGGACCGACGGCCTCGCCGTCGGCATCGTCGCCCTCGCCGCGCTGGCCGGGGTCGCCCTCTGGCCACAGCTACCCGCCGAGGTCGCTATCCACTTCTCGGCGTCGGGCACGCCGGACAACCACGTCCCGAAGGCCGTCGGCGTGGTCCTGCTGCCGGGGCTCATGCTGGGGCTGCTGGTGCTCGTACAGGCCGGCCTGGCCGCGGACCCACCGTCACACCCGCAGACGGGCCCCGTCGTCGTCCTCTCGACCACGGCTTTTCTCGGTGTGATTCACGTCCTCGTTATCGCCTGGAACGCCGGCTATCCGGTGCCCCTCGACGGCTTGCTGGTCGGGACGCTCGTCTTCGCCGCGCTGCTGGTCGGCTATTCCGTCTGGCGCGAAGGGACTTCGCTTGGCTGAGCAGCCCTCGGCACCGCTCGGGAGAACTCGAAGCCCTCGGACCGCTCGCGGTCGCTGCGCGGCATATCCTCGCTACACTCGGATAGGGGCCGCGCAGGCGACCAGGTAAACGCGACCGGTCCTCGCCCTTCATCCGCCAGGCGGGGTATCTCCTCGCTCGCAGTGACGCGGCGGCTCACTCGCCGCGTGGCAGTTCTATCTCTTCCTCGCGGCTCACTCCGTTCACGGGTCGCTCCGCTCCCCGTTCACGTTCGAGGGCCTCACTTCGTTCGGCCCTCACTCTCACCGCTCGTCTTGTGGGAGGTCTACGACCTCCCCATCCGCGTACACGGTCGGTTCCGTCAGGATACCGTCTAAGTGGATGGGCGCGTGGGTGTCGCCGCCGATGGCGTGGTCGTCGCCGACGGCGATGTGGACGGTGCCACCGGCCTTCTCGTCGAGTAACACGGAGCCGACGAGGTCCGTGACGGCGACGTTGGTGCCGATGCCCAGCTCCGCGAGGTTGTAGGCGTCCCGGCCCACCTCCTCGGCGGCGGTCTCGACCTGCTCGCGGATGTCCGGGTCAGAGATGTCGGTGACTGTCCCGTCCTCGACTTCGAAGCTCAGTAACTTGCCGTCGAGTTTCCCGTGGGGCCGCATCGTCCCGTCGACGACGAAGGTGCCGTCGGCCGTCTCGGGCGCGACGAACACCTCGCCCGCGGGGAGGTTCGACATCTCGCCGGCCTCGTGGACGATACCGGTGTCCATGAGCCACTCGCGGTCGCCGACGCCAAAGGTGATGTCGGTGCCCTGGGGCGTCGTCACGCGAATCTCTTCGGCGTCGCCGACCTGTGCGAGCACGTCCTCGCAGTGGCCCTCGATGGCCTCGTAGTCGGCGTCCAGCCCCATCAGGAACACGCCCTCGGTGATGCCGGGGAGCGTGGCGACGCGGGCGCCGGCGGCGTTGGCGTCGCTGCGGGCCTCAGTGTGGGTCAGGCTCTTGGTGGTCGGCGCCAGCACCACGTCGGCGGTCCGCATCGCGCCGGCGACCGGTCGCGGCGGTTCCGCCCCGTGCTGGCTCCCCGGCGGGTAGCGCACGAAGACGGTGTCGTCGGTGATTTCGCTGGCGACCCGGTAGAGGGCTTCGCCGATGGCCTTCCGTTTGTCGTCGGTGACGACCGCACACGACTCACCTGGCCGGAGATCCATGCACTGCTTGACGGCGGTTTCCGCGGGGACGCGGAGCGAGGAGTTGTCCATACCCGCCTCTGGCACTCGGCGGGATTAACTCTTGGTGGCTGTCGACCGGCGCCGGCCGCGTCACGTGGTACCAGGCGACGGGTACAACTATCCGAGTAATTTTCTTTAATTATTAATCACAACAAATATATCCCGCCCACATCAACGCTTTTCCATGCTCCATGTGGGCATCAACGGCTTCGGCACGATCGGCAAACGGGTCGCCGACGCGGTGCGTGTCCAGCCGGATATGACGGTCGCTGGCGTCGCCAAACGCTCGCCGAACTTCGAGGCAACCATCGCCGTAGACCGCGGCTACGACCTCTTTGCCGCCGGCGAAGACGGTGCCGACCCGTTCGACGCGGCGGGGCTCCATACCGCCGGCACGGTCCGGGATATGGTCGCGGCGAGCGACGTCGTCGTCGACACGACGCCGGGCGGCGTCGGCGAGACCAACGCCGCCCTCTACGACGACTGTGACACGCCGGCCATCTTCCAGGGCGGCGAGTCGGCCGACGTGGCCGAAGTCAGCTTCAACGCGCGGGCCAACTACGACACCGCCGTCGGCGCCGACACCGTCCGCGTGGTCTCCTGTAACACGACCGGACTCTCGCGGCTCTTTGCGCCGCTACAGGAGTCCTACGGCATCGAGAAGGCCCGCGTCACGCTCGTTCGCCGCGGCGGCGACCCCGGCCAGACGAGCCGCGGTCCCATCAACGACACCTTGCCCGACCCGGTCGAGATTCCCTCCCACCACGGCCCGGACGTCCAGACCGTGTTTCCCGACCTCGATATCGACACGATGGGCATGAAGGTGCCCACGACGCAGATGCACACCCACTCCGTCAACGTCACGCTGGAGTCGGCACCGACCGCCGGGGAGGTGCGGGACCTGCTCGCCGACGAGTCCCGCCTGTTCCTCATCCCCGAGACGCTCGGTATCGACGGCGCCGGAAAGCTCAAGGAGTACACCCGCGACGCGGGTCGGCCCCGCGGCGACGTCTGGGAGAACTGCATCTGGGCCGATTCCGTGACCGTCGAGGGCCGGGACCTCTATCTCTTCCAGGCCATCCACCAGGAGGCCGACGTGGTGCCCGAGAACATCGACGCGGTGCGGGCGCTCTCGGAGCGGACCGCGAGCGCCGAACAGAGCATCCGGCGGACCGACGACGCCCTCGGTGTGGGCGAGGGACTCGTCCAGCACGAGTCCGAACCGGTGCGGGCCGAGGGGACGGCGGACGACTAGGCGTTTCGGCAGGATTGTCTGGCACTTTCAGAACTGCTTCCAACAGCCCGAAAGCCCCCGACCGTTCGAGTGCCGGGACTCGCTGCGCTCCTCGCCTCCCGAAGGTCGGCTGCGGTGCTTACGTCGTCCGGGCTACTCGAACGGTCGGCCCCTTTCGTCCACCCGTAGCCGGTTGGTCAAACAGCGCTGGGTGGGACTGAGCGGAGCCGGAGGCTCCGCGAAGGTCGGGAGACGCGGAGCGTCTCCAGGGGCTGAAAGGGGCGGCCGGCTTCGGGAACCTCGACGATATAAGCACCGGGACGAGCGAAGCGAGTGAGGAGCGTCGTTCGAAAATCGAAGATTTTCGTGATCACGAGAGAGCTCTGCTCTCTCGGACGACAGCGAGTCGCGGGACCGAAGCCGGCCGGGGCTTTCTGGCTATACAGAGTGGCCCACTCAGAACGAACTATCGTCGCTAGTCGAACAGCCCGGCCACGTCCTCGTCCTTCTGGCGCTCGCGCTCGACGTGTTGGACGAGATGGCTGTAGACGAACGGCCGGTTCTCCGCTTCCTGCACGAACGCGAAGAGCTGGCCGACGAAGCGGCCCTCGCCCCGGTCGTCCAGTTCCCGGTGAGCGTAGTCGACGGCGTCCGCGACCACCGCCTCGTCGTAGCCGTCGGCCTCCGCGAGTACCCCGGCCGCCACCGCCGTCGCCTCGAAGTCGAGGTCCGCGTAGCCCACTGGCTCCCCCTCGTGGGTCAGCGTCGGTGGACTCTCCCAGTCCACGGCTTCGGGCTCGTCGGCCACTCGCTGCAAGAACGGCCCCAGGTCGTCCAGGTTCACGCCGCGGTAGTCCGCGGGCAGGTCAGCGAGGTACTCGCCCGCGCTCTCGGCGAGCCCCTGCGCGCCCGACCAGTTCTCGTTCCTGCCGTGATGCACCACGGCGGTGAACTGGATGAGGCCGTGGAGGAACCGCTCGTCCGCCGTGCCCGACTCCAGGTCGAGCCAGCGGTCTTCCCAGGCGTCGTGAGCGGCGTGGTACCGGCCGGCGTCGTAGACGGCGATGCCGGCCCGGAGGTGAGCGTCCATACCGACGTGTAGCGGCGAGTCGCTGAAAAGTCCCCGTTCGACGCTACTCCATGTAGCCCAGTTGCTGGAGTCGGTCGGCCACTTCCTCGCTGGTCCCCTCGCCGCGCGCGCCGATGTCGATGGGGTCGCGCTCGCCGACGTCGGGGTCTTCGGCGTGGATGGGCAACACCTCGCCGACCATGTCGGTCGGGATGTCGACGCCGTGGGCCGCGAGAATCGTGGGCGCCATGTCCGTGATGGAAATCTGCTCGATTTCGCCAACGCTTGCGAAGTCCGGACCCGAAGCCAGGAAGATGCCGTTGCGGGTGTTCTCGGCGGCCCAGCGGTCCGGCGCGGTCTGGATCTGCCCGCCGCCGATGCCGTCGTTGACGTGGACGCCGTCGCGCATGTCGACGACCACCTCGGGACCCTCGTCGACGTACGCGCCGCTGTAGACCTCTTCGCCCCTGTAGACGCCGTCGAACACCTTCCCCTCGCTGTCCTCGACGGCTCGCAGGTCCTCGATGAGCTGGTCCCGGACCGATTCGGGCGTGCCGGGCAGCAGGTAGATGGGCCCCTGGCCGCTGGCGACGGCCCGCGTGTTCGCCAGGTCGATGGCTTCGAGCTTTCGGGCTCGTTTGGCCCCCGCGCTCTGGGGGACGAGTTGCTGGACGGACTCCGGGACCGTCTTCGCGAGCAGGTCGACGACGCCGGCCTTCTTCGCCACGCCCAGCAGGTTCTCGCGGGTCAGGCCGAGCGGTCGGAAGAAGTCCTCGACGGTCCGCTCGTGGGCCTGGTAGCCGTGCTCGGCGAGCCACTCGTTGATGTAGAACTCCGTCGTCGTCGGGCCGCTCCCGTGGTCCGACATCAGGACGAGGTTCAGGTCGTCCATCGCGGCCAGTTCGCCCAGGTGCTCGTCGACCAGTTCCCAGGCGCGTTTTGTCGGCTCGTCGTCCCAGAAGAAGTGCTGGAGGACGTTCAGGTAAAACAGCGTCACGTGGACGAAATCGAGTTCGTTCTCCTCCAGCAGGTGCAGCGCCACCTCGAATCGGCTCTCCATGGCGTCGAGGATGGCGTCGACCTCCGCGCCGCGTTCCTCGTTCGAGGAGAGCAGCGGGTCCGGATGCACGCGATAGTCGAACAGCTCCTGGAGTTCGTCTTCCAGCCCCTCGGGGGCGGCGTAGCCGCTGTCGATAGAGCGGTACTCCCCCTGGACAGCGTCGGGGCCGCCGGCGACGACGGGGCCGCCGATGTCCCGGGGCGGGTACATCGTCGGCATGTTGACCACGCCGGGCGTCTGGCCGTCGTCGGACAGATAGTCCCACAGTTCGGCCGTCTTGAAGTCACCGCCCTTTGCCACGTCGATACGCTCCGCTTCGAGGTCGATATGCTCGAACCAGAACACGCCGAGGCCGCCGGGGTCCTTCCCGGCCGAGTAACACTTCCAGTTGGGGAAGGTCACGGGCGGGAGACAGCTCTCGGTCTCGGCCCAGGTGTGCTCGGCCCGCAGCGCGGCCAGATTCGGCAGGTCGCCGGCCGCTATCCACGGGTCGAGCAGCCGCCAGCTCGCGCCGTCGAGGCCGACGACGAACGTCCGCGTCATATCCCAACAGCCCGCGAGCGCGCCAATAGGTCTTTCCGTCTCGTCGCGGTCGCGTGACACAACGCATATATACGGTTGCTGAATACCGGGCAAATAGTGCGTACCGTCGCCGTCATTCCCGCCTACAACGAAGCCGAGACCATCGGGCCGGTCATCGAGGAGACCGGGGCGTACGTCGACCGGGTCGTCGTCGTCGACGACGGCTCCAGCGACGACACCGCCGCCATCGCCCGCGACCACGGCGCCACGGTCGTCGAGCACGTCTTCAACACGGGCGTCGGCGGCGCGGTCAGGACCGGCTACCAGTACGCTATCAAACACGGCTACGACTGGGTCGTCCAGGTCGACGCGGACGGCCAGCACGACCCCGCGAAGATTCCCGAACTCATGGACGTGGCGACCGACGGCCACGACATGGTCATCGCCAGCCGCTACCTCAACGAGAGCTACCAGGACTACTCCGCGACCCGCAACGCCGGCATCCAGTTTTTCACCCGGCTGACCAACTATCTCGGCGGCATCGAGATCACCGACGTGACCAGCGGCTTCCGCGTCTATCGGGTGTCGATGCTCGAACGGATTCTTCACCGCGGGGACAAACACTGGGCCATCGAACAGACCCTGGAGGCCGCCAAGGGCGGCTACCGTATCGCCGAGGTCTCCACGGAGATGCCCACCCGGGAGGAAGGGGAGTCACAGTTCACCCTCGACACCTTCGCCCTGTACCCGATTCGCATGACCGACACCATCCTGCGGGTCCTGCTCTTTCGCTAACCATGGTCGAGTACACACTCGTCAACCTCATCGCGCTGGTCGTCGGCGTCGCCTTCCTCGTCAACGGCTACATGCTGGTCAAGCAGGGCCGGGAGGCCATCGCGCTGTTCGTCGTCTCGCTGGCCATCGGCGGGGGGCTCATCTTCGTCGCCGTCTTCCCCAACGTCTTCCAAGTCGTCGCGACGGTGCTCGGTCTGGAGCTGAAGGCCCGCGCCATCCTGGTCATCTCGAATCTGACCCTCTTTGTCGTCGCCACCTACCTGTTCAACCGCATCGGGAAGCTCTACGACCGACTCTCGCGGCTCAACGAGGAGGTCAGTCTGCTGCGCAGCGAGGTCGAGGAACTCCGCGATGAGTGACGCCGTCGGCCGCGCGGTCCTCTCTATCGACGTCGAACTGTTCGACCAGACGCCCGCCTACCGGTCGGCCGCGGGCACCACCGACCAGCGCGGTGTCGGTCTGAACGGCCTCGAGTGGTTCCGGGAGACGCTGGGCGAGCGCGGCGCGAGCACGACGTGTTTCGTCGTCTCGTCGCTCCTCGACCGGTATCCCGACCACGTCGAGGCGCTCGCTGACGCCGGCTTCGAAATCGCCTCGCACACCCACTCACACGAACTGCTCTCGGAGCTTTCGGCCGACCGTCGACGCGAGGAACTGCGCGACTCACGCGAACGGCTCGAATCGCTCACCGGCGAGCCCGTCACGGGCTTTCGCGCGCCGGCGTTCGACATCACCGACGACCACTTCGACCTGCTCGCCGAGACGGGCTACGGCTACGACTCGAGCGTCGTCGCCAGCCGCGCCATCCCGGGCTGGTACGGCGGCGAGTACGACCTCGAAGCGCCGGCGCCGGCGACGGCCGTCGACCCCGACGCCCCCGCCGACGTAGCCGAACTGCCCGCCAGCGTGATGCCCGGGCTGCGACTCCCCCTGACGGGGACCTGGCTGCGATTCTTCGGCCCGCGCTACACCGCGCTGGGAATGCGCCTGCTCGCCCGTCGTGGCATCGTCCCCGTCCTCTACGTCCACCCCTGGGAACTCGTCGGGCTCCCGAACGTCGAGGGCGTCCCCGCGCGAGTCTACTACCACACCGGCGAGTGGATGCGCGAGGCCCTGACCTACCTCCTCGACCAGCCCTTCGACTTCGTCACCGCCCGCTCGGTCGTCGCGGACGCCGTCCCCGACTGGGCGCCACCAACCACCAGCGCCGACGGACACCGGGAGGGCTGACGTGACGGCCAGTCGACGCGACGTCGCGATTTCGGTGCTGCAGTACGGCGTCGGCCTCGCCGCGCTCGCCTTCCTGCTCTCGCAGGTCGACGTCCAGGCAGTGAGCGCGCGGCTCCGTGCGACGGAGCCGACCGTCCTCGTCGCCCTGGTCCTCGTCACCGTCGGCGGCGTCCTCGCCCGCTTCGACACGTGGCGCGCGGTGCTTTCGCCCTTCGCTCGCGTCCCACTGCTCACCGCCGGGCGCGTCGATTTGGCGGTCAACTTCGTCAACCAGCTCCTGCCCTCGCGGCTCTCGGGCCGGCTGGCTGCCCCCTTCATCCTGCGAGCCGAGACCGGCGTCGACTACGGCGACGCGACCGCCGCCGCGGGCGCCCACACCGGTATCTACGCCGTCTGGTACGGCGTCGTCTCGGCCGTCGGCCTTCTCGTCATCGTCGGTCGGGTCTCGACCGGCCTCCTGCTCCTGCTCGCCCTGTCGACGGCGCTGTATCTCGTCGCCGGCGCCGTCGTCCTGCTGGCCGGGCTGAACCTCACCGCGCTGGACCGACTGGTCGGGTCCCTGGCCGCGCTGGCCGAGCGAGTGCCCCGTATCGGGAGCGCGCTCGCTGGCCGCGTCCGCTCCGTTCCCGACATCACCGAGGCCTCCGCGGACGCGTTCGGGCGCATCTCGACGAACCCCCGCGTCTGGCTGCGCTACGCCGCCGGGTGGGTCCTCGCGCTGGTCGTCGCCCCCGGAATTCGGGTCTGGCTGCTGTTTCTTTCCTTCGGCGCCGCGGTCGACCCCCTCCTGCTCCCGCTCTATCTGGTGACGGCCTACAGCATCACCCTGCTCCCGCTCACTCCCGGCGGTATCGGCGTCACGGAGGCGACCGCCACCGCCGTCTTCGTCGGCCTGGGCGTCCCCGAGGCCGTCGTCATCCCCGTCATCTTCCTCGACCGCTTTCTGGGCGTCTACCTGCCCGCCCTCGCCGGTTGGTACCCCACGCTGGACATGGACCTGTCCGTGCTGTAGTACGGGCCGCTCGTGTGGACCGGCCCGGACACAGCCGGCCGTCCCGACTCTCGGCGGCCGTCCCTCCTCCGCCCGCGACTCGGGCAAAGACATATCGACCCGCGCTCTCACCATCCACTATGGCCGAGGACGAGGACGACGAACTCGAAACCGTCGTCGCCGGCGCCGTCACGATGCTGACGCTCACCGTCGCCTTCGGACTCATGTTCGCCGGCGTCCCCTACTTCTGGGTCGCCTTCCCCGTCGGTTTCGGCGGATTGCTCCCGATGGCGCTCGCCGCGACGCGGCGCTACCGGCGCCGACGGGACGGGGACAGCCGACCCGCAAGCGACGAGGACGACGCCCTGGCGACGCTGCGGGAGCGCTACGCCCGCGGCGACCTCACCGACGCGGAGTTCGAACGGCAGGTAGAGCGGCTACTGGAGACGGAGGATTCGGCCACGGCTCGCGAGCGAGTCGACCACGAGCGAGAGGCCGAGTGAGCTAGAACGGGTGTCCGTGGGGGCTGGTACAGCGCTCGGTGCGCTGTAAGACGAGCGTGTACTGGTTGGCCCGCAGTTCCTGCTCGTCGGCGAACTGGTCGGTCTGGGGGACGACGCCGTAGCGCAGCAGGTCCGTGTAGTCGCCGGGGGTCGCCCGCTGGGGGACGAAGTTGGGCGGCCGCTCGCCGAACTCCGCGACGATTTGGTAGTCGGTCTCCTCCTCGACCAGCGAGCGGATGTACTCGCGCTGTGACTCGCCGTTGCGGTAGTAGGTGCCCGGCTTCAGGTAGAGGAGGTCCCGGTAGCCCAACTGGATGTACTCGGGACAGGGGTTCGTCTCCGCGCGCGTCTCGAACCGGTGATTGATGTCCATCTGTCGTGGCACCGCGGTGTCCTGGAGGTTCACGCGGTACACCTCCACCGTGGCGTCCTCGTCGGCGTTTTCGACCAGCCACTCCTCGGCTTCGTCTCTGGGCATCGACGCGAAGCCGACGGTGCCCATCCCGGCGTATATCGCCGTCGTCACCAGCAAGAGGGCCATCACCGGGCGGGCGACGGCGGGATTCCACTCGCGCAGGTCCCGCAGCGCGTTCGCTACCAGCAGCGCCAGCAGCGGGAAGGTTGGGAGGAGGTGGTGGACCCGGAAGTCGTGCCACTGGGAGAACAGCCCGACGTAGAGGCCGAGCACGACGAGCACGAGCGCGATGCCGTATCGGCTCTCGCGGCGCTTGCGAAGCCCCGCGACGCTGGCGAGGACACCGGCGACCGACGCGAAAAACAGCGGGAGCCCCAGCCCGCTGAAATAGCCCCGGAGGAACCACCACGTGATGGGGGCGTCCGGCCCCGTCGGCCAACTCATCCGCGAGGTCGACCCGCCGAAGATGCGCGCCACTATCTGGTCGAACCCGCCCATCACGAACGTCGGGAAACCGACCAGTATCGTCACCAGCCCGACGGCCGCACCGATGACGAGCAGCCGCGGAGCGAGCAGCGTCCGCAGGGTATCCTCGGTCTTCAGCGCCCGGAGGAGGTGGGCGACGCCGACGGCGAGGATCACGGGCGCGGCGGTGAGTTTAAACGCGATGGCGGCTCCGCCACAGGCCGCGCCGACGTAGAAGGGGAGCCGCTCGCCGCTGCGGACGTAGACGTAGAGGAAGTTCAAGGCGAGCAGGACGAAAAACAGCGCCGGCATGTCCTCGCCCCCCTCGTGGGCGATGGTGAGAAAGCCGAAAGTGAGCGTGAGGACGGTCGCGGCCAGTCGCCCGGTCAACCGGTCGACGACGGCGGTACCGAGCCGGTAGGTCAGGTAGACCGACCCCACGGCGAAGGCGACGTTGAACAGCCGCACGAAGGCCAGACTCCAGGTCCACACCCAGCCCGGGGTCCCGGTCCAGAGGTTGTAGTAGCCAAACGCCGGGTTGGGGTAGCCGATAGACGTGAAGATGTCCCCGCGGCCGGTCACCAGCGCGACGACGACGACCGGCAGCATAGCCAGCGCGAACAGGTACAGCGTCGCGCCGAACGGGACCCGACTCCACGTTACGCCGTTCTGTAGCGACTCGACGCTCGGGTCGGCCAGCACCCTGCCGTAGGGGACCATCGCGTCTATCAGCCGGTCCTTCTCGTCCCGCGTCGCGAAGTTCGGCAGGCGGTGGAAGAACCAGAAACTCGTCAGCAAGGTCGCCGCGACCATCACGTAGGGGAGGAACGGGTCGGCGCGGAAGTCCTCGCGGACCTGCGACCGCACCCGGTCGAACGACTCTCGCCCGGGACCAACCATACCTCCACTAACCCCCAGGGGCGACAAAAGTCGTCTGGTCTCCGGTTGCCCCCGTCACTCGGCGGAACCTCACGGACGGCGTCCCGCTTCGAAGGAATCGACCCGCCCGCGACTACGGCGCCTGCGACTCGTCGACCCAGCCGGGCGTATCGACCGTGATGTCATCGTAGCCAAACGAGACGTCGCTGCCTATGGTGCCGTCCGGTGTCTCTATCTGCACGTTTACCGAGTGAACTCGACCGTCGGTACCGATGACCATCCGGCCGTCGACCGACTGTACCGCGCTCTGTTGGGACCCGGTTTCGAAGTTCGGGTCCTCGTTCAGCGCGGTCTGGTTCAGCGAATCGCTCTCGAACACGAGCGCACTCTCGCCGTCGACCGTCGTCGTTCCGGTCTCCTCCCACTCGACGAGGTCGACGTACAGGAGGGCCCGGATAACAGTGAACTCCGCACTGATGCTTACCCCGGTGCCGACGTAACTATCCGGTCCGCCGTACTCCACGTTCCCGGTGGTGCCGTTCCGGTAGGCCACGTAGTCGTCCGTGGTGTACAGCGACGCCGTCCCCGTCGACGGCCGCGTGTATTCGACGAGTTCCGCACCGGCGGTCTCGTTTCTGATGAGCACGTCGGTCTGTTGGCTCCCGTTGTACACTGTCGCCTCGGTCACGGTCGCGTTGTCGAGCGGGTTACTGTTGGCTGCCGCCGACTGCGGCGTCGGCTCGCCCGGCCCCGACCCGGTATCGGTCTCGTCCCCGTCCGCTGTCGGGGTGCTCGTCGGCTCCATCGGCGTGTCCATCGAACCGCCGTCCGTCGGCGTCCCGCTGGCTGACGCGTCGGTCCCGGACTCTTCGGTCGGTGACGCCGCGCCGCCCCCACCGCCGCTACAGCCGGCGAGGAGTATCACCACGGCAACCACTACCACTGTCGCTTTTCTCATGAAGATGTCATCAACATGATATCGTAAATAATCTTTGGCCGTTGGGGCACAAGATAAATTCACGATGGAGGGTAAATTTTCCCGTTCGCGCCCCTCGTGGTGTACAGAACCGACCGTAGTGAACGACGTGACCGTCCAGCGAGATTTGAACCGAGGCGGGACGGTCGCTCCCTGCTCGCGGTTCCACCGCTCGCTTTCGAGGCGCTCCGGTCGTCGCGCCTCGCACCGCTCGCGCTGCGACTCGCGTGTTCAAATCTCCGTGAGAAGTGACGCCGACGCAGCCGCCTCGCTGTCGCTCGGCGGTTTGCGTCGGCAGAAACGTCCGGACGGAGATTTGAACTCCGGTCCCTGGCTCCGCAAGCCAAGAGGATAGTCCACTACCCTACCCGGACTCATGTTGAGGGAGGGTGGTCGGTATGAAAAGGGTGACGGTTCGACCCCCGCCACGCGAGGGGTGCCCACACCACGCTCAAAGGTCCCTTTGACCCACCGAAAGGCCCTTTCTTTCAGGGAGATATCGGTGACTATGAACAGACGGACCCTCCTCGGAACCGTCGCTACGACCGGTATCGTCGCCCTCACGGGCTGTCTCTCGGACGGCAGCGGTGGCGGGACGCCGAGCGATACGGCCACGGCTACGGATACACCGACGCCGACACCGACCCCGACGTTTACCGACTCCGACTTCGAGGTGCTCTCGACACGGGGCGGCACGCAGGTCGACAGCGCGACGGTCACCGTCGACGGCACCGATATAGTCGTCGAGGGAACGGTATGGGGGCGAGACGGCTGTCGGACCGCCGAACTAGCAAGCGTCAACTACAACGCCGACGAACTCACCGTCGCCGTCGCGACGACCCGACGGGCGGACGCCGGCGAGGCGTGTACGCAGGGTGTCGTCGAAATCGACTACCGGGCGACGGTCGAATTCGACGACGCGGCCCCGGGAACCGTCGTCGTCACGCACGACCGCGGCGACGGCGCCGAGACGGTCGTGAATACCTCGCCGTAGGTTTATATACGGGGGCGCGGCCACCCCGTCGCATGGCGAGTTCGAGGACGGAACCGAGAGACGGCAGCGGGCCGCTGGACCAACGACAACGCTTAAGCGCGCCCCATCCCTGCGTCCCATAGATAGATGGGCTCGATAGCAGATATCTACGCGGACCTGGAGACCGACGTCTCCGAGGAGGAGTTTCGCGAGGCCGTCGAAGAGAAGGTCGAACAGATGGGTGGCCTCGCCGACGAGGAGACCGCGGCGATGTTGTTGGCCCACGAACTGAACGAGGGGGAAGTCGAGACCATCGCTGACATCGAACCGGGGATGGACGAGGTGAAGTTCATCGCGAAGGTGATGGCCATCGGCGACCTGAAGACGTTCGAGCGGGACGGCGAGGACGAGGACGGCCGCGTCATCAACGTCGAGGCGGCCGACGAGACCGCGAGCGTCCGACTGGCCTTCTGGGACGGTCAGGCCGTCGACATCGACGACGGGATGCTTTCGGTCGGCGACGTGTTGCGCGTGAAAGGGCGACCGAAGGACGGCTACAACGGACTGGAGGTCTCGGTCGACAAGGCCGAACAGGACGACGACGCCACCATCGACGTCGAACCCGGCGACGGCTCGACCGTCGATGCGCTGACGATGGGCCAGTCCGACGTGACCCTGCGCGGACTCGTGCTCGACACCGACAGCGTCCGCACCTTCGACCGCGACGACGGCAGCGAGGGGAAGGTGTCGAACCTGACGCTGGGCGACGAGACCGGCCGCGTGCGCGTGACGATGTGGGACGACCGGGCCGACCGCGCGACCGAAATCGAGGCCGGCACCGCCGTCGAGGTGGTCGACGGCTACGTCCGCGAGCGCGACGGCGCGCTGGAACTGCACGTCGGGGACGACGGCGCCGTCGACGAGATAGACGAGGCCGTCGACTTCCAGCCCGACGCCGACCCCATCGACGGCGTCGAGCTAGACCAGACCGTCGACATCGCCGGCGTCGTCCGCTCGGCCGACCCCGTCCGCACGTTCGACCGCGACGACGGCAGCGAGGGACAAGTGCGCAACATCCGCATCCAGGACGCCACCGGCGACATCCGCGTGGCGCTGTGGGGCGAGAAGGCCGACAAGGACATCCAGCCCGGCGACGAGGTGCTGGCCGCCGACGTGGAGATACAGGACGGCTGGCAGGACGACCTCGAGGCCTCCGCGAGCTGGAACTCGACTATCGTCGTCCTGGGCGACGGCACGGGTCCCGCGCCCACGCCCGAGGAACAGGCCGACGACCAGCACGCGGGGCTGTCCTCGTTCGGCGACGGCGAGGACAGTGGTGGGAGCGACACCGGCGCTGACTCGGCGGCTGCGGCGGGTGCCGACGGCACCTCGACGGCCGACGGCGGCACACAGGCCGCCGAACAGGTGGAGTTCACCGGGACGGTCGTCCAGACCGGCGACCCCGTCGTGCTCGACGACGGCGAGCAGACGATGAGCGTCGAGACGGGCGAGCGCGTCCAGTTAGGCCAGGAAGTCACCGTCCGCGGCGTCGTCGAAGACGGGCGTCTGGACGCCGACGACGTGTTCTGACCGAGAAACGACGCTACGGAAACTCTTAAGACCGCAACACTCCCGTTTGTGGGTATGAGCGTCGAGCTACCGTTCGCGCCCGTCGATGCGGTCATCCGACGGAACGCGGACGGGTTGCGGGTGAGCGCCGGCGCGGCAGAGGAACTGGCACGCCGAATCCAGGACCGGGGCGCCGCGCTCGCCACGACGGCCGCTGAGGAGGCGACGCGGGACGGTCGCAAGACGTTGATGCCGTCCGACTTCGGCGTCGAACGCGTCCCCGACAAGGACGGTCTGGAGCTGCCGGTCGCCCCGGTCGACCGCATCGCCCGCCTCGACATCGACGACGACTACCGCGTCGCGATGGACGCCCGCGTGGCGCTGGCCGACATCCTCGAATCGTTCGCAGACGACGTCGCTGCCGCCGCGGCCGACCTCGCCCGCCACGCCGACCGGCGGACGGTGAAGGCAGCAGACGTCGAGACGTACTTCGAACTCGCCAAGTACTACTGAATGAACTTCGGCTACCGCGAGGTCTGTCTCGACCACGATACCGGCGAGCGCCACCCCGAGAGTCCCGACCGCCTCCGGGCGGTGCGGCGCGCGCTCAAGGAGTGCCACGGCGTCCAGTACGTCGACGCCGACGACGCCGACCTGGACCTCGTCCGAGAGGTCCACGACGCCGACTACGTCGAGGAGTTCCGCGAGTACTGCGCCGACGGCGGCGGTCACTGGGACGCCGACACGGTCGCCGTCGAGGCGACCTGGGACGCCGCGCTCGCCTCGGCGGGGCTGGCCGTCTGGGCGGCCGAGACCGCCGGCGTGGACGTGCGTGACCGCGAGACCCCCTTCGCGCTGGGCCGGCCGCCGGGCCACCACGCCGTCGGCGACGACGCGATGGGCTTCTGTTTCATCAACAACGCCGGCGTGGCCGCCCAGGCCGCCCTGAACCGGGGCGCCGACAGCGTCGCCATCTTCGACTGGGACGTCCACCACGGCAACGGCACGCAGGACATCTTCTACGACCGCGGCGACGTCTTCTACGCCTCCATCCACGAGGACGGGCTGTACCCCGGTACCGGCGAAATCGAGGAGACCGGCGTCGGCGACGGCGAGGGGGCGAACGTCAACGTCGTCTACCAGCCCGGCGCCGACACCGCCGACTACCTGACGGCCATCGACGAGGTCGTCGCACCCGAAATCGAGGCCTTCGACCCCGACCTCCTGCTCGTGAGCGCCGGTTTCGACGCCCACGAACACGACCCCATCTCGCGGATGCAGGTGAGCACGGAGGGGTACGGCGTGATGACCGAGCGGATGGTCGACCTGGCCGAGGGCTGCGAGGCCGGCCTCGCGTTCGTCCTGGAGGGCGGCTACGGCCTCGACACCCTGTCTGATTCGGTCAAGATGGTCCACGAGGTGTTCGACGGCTACCAGCCCGTCGCCCCCGACGACGAGGTGAGCGAGGCGGCCCGCGAGGTGCTCGACGAACTCGCGGCTCAGGGACTGGGCTCGAAGTAATCGGCCAGTTCGACACCGAAGCTATCGGCGAGGCCCGCGATTTCCGCCCCCGCGAGCACCTCGTACCCGTCTTCGAGCGCCGACGCGACGTGTGGACCCAGTCGCACGTCCAGTACGGCGTCGCTGTCGAGGAACGCCCGTGCCGTCCGGAACTCGCGGGGTCGTTCGACCACGTAGCGGTCGCCGTCGATGTACGGGCCCGCGACGTCGGGGTCGTCGGCGTAGGCTTCGTAGAACCCAGTGGCGTGGTCGCGCACGTGGACCGGCGGCCCCTCGTGGCGCTCGACGGCCGGCCGCTCTGCGACCGCCAGTTCGACCAGCAGCGCGGCCGTGCCGCGCTCACGCTGGTCGGTCGCCTCTCCATCGGTCGCGTGCGGGTCGTCACTCCCGCCCGCCCCGTCGGTCGCGTGCGGGTCGTCACTCCCGCCCGCCCCGTCGTCCGCAAGCGCCGTCGCCCGGAACACGTCGAATCCGCGCCGGTCGAGTTCCTCGGTCAGCCCCGCCAGCGACTTGCGGAGCTGGGGCCAGAGCTGGTCCTCGACGACGTCCGGCCTGGCGAAACGCACGGCGACCGGCGTCGTGTCGCGGCGAGCGACGGCAGCCGCGACGGCGTCGGCGTCGTAGGCTGCGGGCTCGCTGGGCTCGAACAGCGACTCGCGCGGGTCGGCCAGTAGCTCCCGCGCGTAGTGTTGCAGCCGTGCGACGTTGTCGGCCGAACAGACCGCAGCGACGTTGCGCTCGGGGTCGGTCGGGTCGACCACGACGAGCGGGTCGTCGAACGCGACGGTCCCGTGGGCTTCGGGGTCCAGTTCCACCGGCGGGTGCCAGTCGGCCGCCGCCTCGACGAACGCCCGGAAGCCGCCGTACTCCACGGTGAGCAGTTCCGTCAGATAGCCCGAGAAACCCCGCGTCCGGAGGTCGCTCCCGTAGACGCCGATGCCCTTCAGGAACTGCTTGGTGACCCGGACCTCCGCCGCGAGGGCGTCGTCCAGCCGCCCCGCCAGATACCGCGTGTGAAACGGCGTCCGGTCGACGGCGGACTGGATGGCCGTCGCCTCGTCGACCGCGTAGCAGGGGACCAGGTCGACGGCGTAGCCGTCTACCTCGCCGACGACGTAGGGGTGTTCGGCGTACTCCTCGTGGCCGTCGGGCAGGACGGCGTGGCCCACGTCCAGCCCGTGCTGCTCCAGTTCCCCACGCTCCAGTCCGGGCGGAAAGGCGACGAAGACGTCCACGTCGCGGTCCCCCGCAGTCCAGGTCCCTCTCGCCGTCGAGCCGACCTGGAGCACCTCGGCCTCGACCGGGAGGTCGGCCACCGCCTCGCGGGCCCGCGCCATCACCGTCGCCGCCGCTCGCTGTAACCGACGCCGCTCTCCGTCGCCGGGCGAGGCCCACTCGCGGACCCGGGAGACCACGGCGTCGAACTCGTCACTCATTGGCCGTGGCTTCACTGAGAGTGCGTGAAAGCGTGTCGATGGCGACCCGAAGCGAAAGCCCTAATTACCAACTCGGATTACCAACGGTTGCGAGCCGCCGTAGCTCAGTTGGTAGAGCACCTGGTTGTTACCCAGGTTGTCCCAGGTTCGAGCCCTGGCGGTGGCGTACTTTTGCTGCGAACAGGACGGTGAGCGTAGCGAACCGTCCACGAGTAGCGATGACGCGATTTAGAAGGGATCGAACACGCAAATCGCAGCCAGCGAGTGAGCGGAGCGAACGAGCAGGATCGTCTCGCACCTGTTCGAGCCCTGGCGGTGGCGTCACGTCCTTCGGAAGTTACGGCCCATCAGACGAAGTCTGATTTCGGCGCTTCACTCGGTTCGCTACCAGACGACCGCGGCGGACTGTGTCGGTCCTCTCCGGACCCCGTCGACGCTGACCCGACAGGCTAAAGACGCGGACCGCAGAAATCCCGGTACGGGCCCTTAGCTTAGTCTGGTTAAAGCGATCGGCTCATAACCGATTGAGCGCTGGTTCAAATCCGGCAGGGCCCACTTCTGAGGCCGACTGCGACGAGCGAAGTGAGGAGACAGCGGCGTCTGTGTGGCAAAACCGGATTTTAACCCTGGAAGCCGAGCGCAGCGAGCCTTCCACCGGTTCACAATCCGGCAGGGCCCACTTGCTGTCGCGAGCACTACCGCGAGCGACGGCACCATTTACCGGGAGTCGACTCGCAAAAGACGAGCGTATCGAGTCCACAGCCGCTTCAAAACATGACACAACGGCTGGACCGTCCCCTCGTCAGAAATAATCCCGGCACGGACAGCCACAGACTCTCGACCCGTCGTTTTCATTAGCGCCGCTCCCATTGCTGTGTCCATGTCGAGCGCGGCGCTGCCGGAACCCCAGGTGCTCGCCCACGCGAAGCGGCGGCTCTTCCCCGAGGACGACCAGTCCGAGACCTACGCCGTCGTGGATACCCAGTTCGCGGGCGGGGAGTGGCTCGCCGGCCAGCCCATCGACGAGGCGGTCAGGGAGGCGCTCGCGCCGTTCAACCACGTCCGCGTGGGCAGTGGCTACCCGGACCTCGTCGGGGTCCGAGCCCTCGAATCGGACCTCCTCGCGGTCGAACGGCTGGGCGAGGACCCGCCCCTCGTCGCCGTCGAGGCGAAGGGCGTCACCGAGCACGGCGGCGTCGACACGCAGCGCGGCATCGTCCAGGCGTACGACCGACTCGGCGAGGCCAACGCCGCCTACGTCGCGGTGCCGGCCGCCGCCGTCACGGGGGCGGACCGCACGCTCGCCAGGGAACTCAACGTCGGGGTCCTCGGGGTCGACGCCTCGGGCCGCGTCGACCCGGTCGAGACACCCCGCGTCGTGGGCAACCGGTCGTCTCCCGAGGCGACGGCGATTCGGTACCAGGCGAGCGCACAGGGGGTCGCCGACAAATCGTTCGGCCTGAACCACCCGAAGAACTACCTGGGCTATCCGCTGGCTCACTACGCCGACGGCTCGACCGAGCAGTTGCTGGCGGACAACGAGGTCGTTCGCGCCGTCGACGACGCCCGTCGCGGCGCGGCGTTTCTGGGCCTTGTGACGGAGGGGGCCGCGGGCGTCGACCTGACGCCGCTCGGCCGGGAGGTCGTCCGATTCGCGAAGGCTCGCTACGGCTCGGTCGAACGCGCGCTGGCAGAGTTCCAGTCGTGGTACCGCTCCTCGCGGTGTTTCTACGACCTCGCGCCCGACTGGGCCGACCTCGCCAGACGCGTCGTCTTCGCGTATCCGGCGACACGGCTGCTGGTCGAGGAGCTACAGACCATGCACGACGACGGCTTCGAGCGGCCGACGCTGGTCGAACTCGTCCGATACCTCCACGAGGTGCATCCGACTTTCGCCGTCGAGGTGTTCCTGCGCGGTGACGAGGACGTCCGGTCGCGTGCGCTCACGGCCGAGGGGGACCTCCGTACGGGGCCGCTCCGGGAGGGGCGAAGTTACCACGCGCCGACGGTCTTCCAGTTGAAGGCGATGCTGTACCACACCGGCATCCTGACCGAGCGCGGGGCCGAGCCGAGCAACCTCGACCCGACGGCGGACGTGTGGGCGCTGCGCGAGCGGGTGTAACTCCGTGACGCTCGCCGCTCTGGATGCTCACTCATAGGTGTGCGTGTATCCCCCGTCGAACAGCAGGTCGCCGCCGTTGAGGTGTCTCGCGTGCGAGGAGAAGCCGAAGACGAAGAGGTTCGCGACCTCGGCGGGTGTCATCATCTCCTTCGTCCTCGCCTGGCCGAGCATCACGTCCTCGACCACTTCGCGCTTGGAGAGACCGCGTTCCGCGGCGGTATCTTCTATCTGGTTCACCATCAGCGGCGTCAGTACGTAGCCGACGCTGACCGAGAAGCCCCGCAGCGTCCCCTCACCCTCCGCCGCGATAGAGCGAGTCAGTCCGGCCAGCCCGTGTTTCGCGGTGATGTAGGCCGCCTTGTCCTTGGTCGCGTAGTGGCCGTGGACCGAGGCCATGTTGCCGATAGCACCGACGCCGTCGTCGGTCGCTTCGATGTGGGGCATCGCCTCCTGAGCCATCTTGAACGGCGCCCGCAGCATGATGTCGAGCAGCAGGTCGTACTTCTCCATCGGGAACTCCGGGATGCCGGCGATGTGTTGCATCCCGGCGATGTTGGCGACGAAGCGCACGTCGCCCTCGTCGGCCGCGGCCTCGACGACGGCCGCCACGTCGCCGTCGTCGGTCAGGTCGGTCTCGACGCCGTGGAAGCGTCCGGACGCGTCGAACCGCTCGGCGATGGCGTTCGTATCGTCAAGCCCCTCGCCGTCGATGTCGGCCCCGACCACGGTCAGCCCGTTGGCCGCGAGCCCCACGGCGGTCGCTCGGCCGATGCCCGATGCTGCACCGGTGACGACGGCGACGTTGTCGGTGTCGAAGTGCGGGTCGTCGATGCGGAGGAAATCGCCCTCGCTTAGCTCTGGCGCCGAGAGCTCCATGTCGGAATCAGCCATTTCGTATCACTCAAGCTGCACGTTCGGCGCCGGGGGTGTTAACTGCACCCGGCTGACGGCATCACGACAGCGGCCCCGCCCGCATCTGGCGGCAGCCACCGGACCGCGTCAGGGCCGTACCGTCTCCAGGACCCAGTCCTCGGGCGTGGCCCGGCGGACCTCGAAGGGGTCGAACGCCTCCCGTGGCGCGTCGGCGAGTCGCCCGAGGAACGCGCCCACGGGCGTCGGGTCCCGGTCGCTGACGAGGGTGAACTCGTCGCCGCTCCCCAGGGCCTGGAAGGCCTCTCGGACCCGCTCCTTGCGCTCGGCGGGCGGGCGCCCGCGGATGTCGACGGCGCTCTCGGGCACCGACACCGTCCCGGCGGTTTCCAGCGCCTCGCTGACGGCCGCGCCGAGGTCGGCCACCGCGGCGGGCACATCACCGGGGCGGGGGGTACCCTGCAGCGACTTGGTGAACGGCACCTCGGCCAGCACCGGCGCGTCGAGGTCGCCCAGCGCGTCCTCGGCGAACAGCGCGTTCGGTTCGCCACAGCAGTCACAGACGTACTCGGCCATGTTGACGACCGTCCCCAGCACCGGGACGCCGTTGTCTCGGAACAGTTCGACGGTGCGGGCGGTGTCGCTGACCGCGGCGTGGAAGGGCGTGGTCACCACGCAGACGCCGTCGACGGGGACCTCTTGCAGGGTCGTCAGCACCACGTCGCCGGTCCCCGGCGGGAGGTCCACCACCAGCACGTCGTCGTTGCGCCAGGCGGTGGTGGCAAAGAGGTCGTCGACGGCGTCGTGGGCCATCGCGCCGCGCCAGGCCAGCGGGGCCCCGTCCTCCATCAGCCCGACGCTCATCACGTCCATCCCGCCGGTCCGGACCGGGAGCGGGTCCCCCTCGTCGCTGGAGTGGATGGGCCCCGACACCTCCAGCAGGCTCGGCACGTTCGGGCCGTGGACATCGGCGTCGAACAGCGCCACGTCGTTCGCTGCGGCGAGCGCACAGGCCAGATTGGCGGCGACCGTCGACTTGCCGACGCCGCCCTTGGCGCTGGCGACCGCGACGACGTGGTCGAACGCCGCGACGCTCGCCCGGTCGGCCGCGGAGGGTGTCGTCCGCTCGACGTGGACCGACTCGACGCCGTCGACGTCGTCGGCCGCCCGGAGCATCGCCTGGACGACCTCGGTGCCGGTGTCGCCGTCGAGCGACGTCAGGTCCGTCTCGATAGTCACGGCGCCGTCGTCGACGGCGATATCCTCGACGAAGCCGGCCTCGAAGACCGAGAGGTCGGCCTGTGGGTCGCGGACGGCCCGGAGCTGTGCTTCGACGCGGTCGGAGAGGGTGTCGTGCTGGCTCATAGCTCTGGCATTCTGTTGAGTCGGTCTTCGCCGGGCAACAGCCGGCTGTCCGTCTCCAGGGCGCCGCCGAACTGCCGGCGGAACCGGCCCGGCTCCGCTTCGAGGGAGCGCTCGGCCGTCTGGCGGACGACGGTTGCGGGGTCGTCGGTCAGCTCGCGGAGCCGCTCGCGGGCCCGGTCGCTGTCGACGCCGGCGAGCATGTGGGCGCCCCACTCCCGCAGCCGTTCGCTGTCGGCCCGGCTCAGCACCAGGAGCGTCTCGGCCATCGACTCGCCCCGCAGCTTGAACAGCGAGATGGCCGCGTTCCGCCGGACGGCGTGGTGATCGTCGGTCTCCAGCGCCGCCTCGATGTCCGCGGCGTGGGCCTCGCGGTCGATGGCGTCCAGCGCCACGAGCGCCTCCGCGCGCACCCACGGGTCGGGGTCGTCGAGCAGTTCGACCGCGACGGCCGCGGCCCGCTCGCCGCCGTGGTCGGCCAGCGCCTCGGCGGCGAACTGGCGGACGTCGCTGTCGTCGTCGGTCGTGGCCGCCCGGGCCAGCCCCGCGACGACGGCGTCTGCCGTCCCCGCGTCCGCGAGAGCCAGGGCGGCCCGCCGGCGGGCGACGTGGTCGCCGTCCCGCAGGTCGGCGAGCAACTCCGCGACCGGCCGTCCGTCCACGGGTTCGGTGTCGGTCGCGGCGAGTTCCTCGGGCGTCGCCTCGCCGATGGTCACGTCCTCGCGGCTCACCTCGATGTCGGAAAGGGCCTCGATGTCGGCGTGGAGCCCGGGACTGCGCTCGGGGTCGAGCTGCGGGTCGGGCTCTTCCCGAAGATGGTTCTCGAACTCGTCGGCCGGCTCCTCGGTCATCGCTCTCCCTCCCACGCGACCAGCGTGACGGCGCCCAGCGCGAACGGGACGGCCCGGGCGACCGTGGCGGGTACGCCGGCACAGGTCACGAGCGCGACGCCGGCGAGTAGGCCCCAGTCGCGACGGCTCAGCGCCGCGCTGGCGGTCGTCACGCTCCCCCCGACGGCGATGGCGACGACCGGGAGCGGGCTCCCGACAGCCCCGACCGCGACGAGCGTGACGGCCCCGGTCGCGAACGGGAGCGCGAGCCCCGTGGCGACCACCACACCGAGGGCCACGCAGCCGGCCACGAACGCCCGGCCGTCGGCGCCAGCGAGGAGCGGCGTCGTGCCCAGCGCCAGCAGCGTCGCCGTCGACGCGACCGGCCGTAGCGGGGCCACGCCCCCGACGCCGCTCGCCAGCGCCAGCCCGAGGGCGGCGAGGAGCCCGCACACGAGCAGCCCCGGCCCGGTCCCGACGCGCTCGCGGGCGGCGACGGCAAACAGCGCGAGTCCGGTCGGAACGGCGACGGCCGCCGGGACCGCGGCCGCGCCGGCTAGCGACAGCAGGCCGAACACGCCGGCAAACAACAGCCCGATGCCGGAAAGCGGGTCGGCCCGGTCCGGCCCCAGGGCCACCAGCGCGGCCCCGCCAGCCGCGGTGGCGGCCACGGAGAGCGTCGACAGCGGTGCCCCGCTAACCGTTCCGGGGGCGTTGACCACCAGCGCGAGGGCGAACCGGCCGGCAACCGCCACCGCGGTGAGCCCGGTCAGCGCGGCGGCCACAATCCGTGCGTCGACCGCGGACTCGCCCGCTCGCAATCGGCCGAGGCGGGTGCTCATCGCTCGCCCTCCCTGGTCGCGAGGTCGGCCCGGTCGGCGCGGACGAGCCCTTCGAGGAACCGGCCGAGCGGGCCGTAGATACCGGTGCCGGGTTCGTCGGCGAGGCGGTCGGCGACACCGGCGGCGAGATGGCCCAGGTGACGGTCCTGAAAGTCCAGCCGGGCGGCCGCGGCGCCCGACCCGACGGTCGCCTCCCGCCGGGCCAGATAGCCGGCGAACTCCAGTTCGTAGGCCAGCGCGTCGTGGTTGTCCCGCTCCTCGCCGTCTATCTCCAGGCCGTAGAAACGGTACGCCCGCGCGAGGTCCAGATTCACGTCGTTCCACGAGGCGTCGGGCCGGTACTTCGACTCGTACAGCGGGACCGGCGGGCCCGAGGCCTCCAGCGAACCGTCGGTCCGGTCGGTGTACTCGCTGTAGCCAAGCTCGAAGATGTCGTTGTAGCGGGCCGCGAGCGTCTCGTAGTCGTCGTCGGTCGTGAGGTCGGGGACGTCGATATCGAGCGTCGTCCGGGCCACGCAGTCCCGCACCTCGCTGTCGAGGCGGCCGTCGGCCGCCGCCGCGTGGAACCGTTCCTCGGGGTAGCGGACGGCTGTCGCGAGGGTCCGGTAGAGGACGCCCCTGGTCCCCGCGTCGCGGTCGAGGTCCTCGGGCACCGCGCCCGTCATCAGTTCCCCCCTCCCGTCCGGGAGACCCCGTAGGCGGTCACGGCCAGCACGGCGACGATGGCGGTACCGGCGACGGCCCACAGCAGCGTCTCGTAGGGCGGTCCCTGCGGTCCGGCGCCGAAGGGGAAGTAGTACCACTCGCTGACGGCCTTCTGGCCGGCCCGCTCGCCGTTCGAGCCGTTCCAGACGGCGAAGGCGACGTCGAGGTCCCGGTCCTCGGGGACGGTCGTCCGGTTCTCGCCGGGGCCGTCGAGTGGCCGGCTGTACTGGACGGTCCACGTGTCGTTGCGGTAGCTGGCGTTTGCCTCGACCGTCGCGTCGGCCATCCGCGTCGTCGAGCCGGCCCCGCCGGCCAGCAGTTCCTGGCCGCCCGTCGCACCGTTCCAGTACCAGACGTTGACGCGGTTGGTCGGTCCGCCCATGGCGATGGGCGGACGGGCGCTGGTGTTTACCGGCATCTCGACGGCGACGGCGTCGGCGAACGCGCGGGTGCTGTTGGCCGCCGTGTCCCGGGTCGCGTCCGCCCACCGTAGCCGGAGGTAGAGCCGGCCGTCGCCGCGGGCCGCCTGCACCCGCACCTGCTCGACGGTGGTGTCGTTGGCGTTCGGGACGCTGCTTGGCGCGCTGGCCAGCGGAACCGTCGCCGTCGGCACGTCCGACCAGCCCGCCGCGTCGGGCCCGCCGAGGTCGCCGCTGGCCGACTGGACCGGTATCTCGTAGGCCGGCCGCGCGTCGGCGGGCGGGACGCTCACCGCCGCCACCGCGACGAGGGCGGCGACGACCAGCCAGGCCACCAGTAGTCCGACTCGGCGCTCAGCCATCCTCGAAGACCTCCAGCCGGTACTGCTGGGCCGGGTTCTTGTCCTGGAGCATCTCCATGAGTTCGCTGTCGCCGCCCTGTTCGACGCGCTGGCGCTCCCGCGAGATGGTGTCGAGCGCTTCGTTGACCCGGTCCCCGAAGAGCTGTTCTAAGTACTGCCGCGGGATGCGGTCGACGTCGACCGTCTCGCCGTCGTCGGTGTGCTGGGGCGGGGCGTAGGGCGGGATGTAGTAGACGTTGGGCTGGGTCCGGAACTCCGGATGCAGCGGCAGGGCCACCTCGTACTCCTCGACGAGCTTGTAGATGGGGCCGTCCTCGTCGTCGAGAAAACCCACCAGCCGGAGTTGTGGCGGACACTCCTCGGCGCAGGCCGGCGCGAACGTCTCGCCCTCGGGGCCTTCGCCCTCGATGCGCGGGTAACAGAAGATGCACTTCTCCGACTGCTTCGTGGCGGTGTTGTAGTACACCTTCTTGTAGGGACACCCCTCGACGCAGTACCGATAGCCGCGACAGCGGTCCTGGTCGACCAGCACGATACCGTCCTCGGCGCGCTTGTACAGCGCCGACCGGGGACAGGCCTCGACACAGGAGGGGTGCGTGCAGTGGTTGCAGATGCGGGGCAGGTAGAAGTAGTAGCTGTTGGGGTACTCCCCGGCGCCCTGGTCCTCGTCCCAGTTGGGGCCCCACTCGGCGCCCTCGCGGGGACGCAGCGGCTCGTCGCTGCCCTCGTACATGATTTCGGAGTGGTTGAACTCCCAGGCGCGGCCGTACTCCTCCTCGCTCGGTATCTCGCCGGTCTCCCGGTCGCTGTGGTCGTCGGACTGCCAGCCACCGCCGGACTCTTCCCAGCCGCGGGGGTACCCCTCGCCGGGCTTGGTCTCGACGTTGTTCCAGTACATGTACTCGCTGCCGCCGTCCTCCGTCCACAGCGACTTGCAGGCGATAGTGCAGGTCTGACAGCCGATACACTTGTTCAGGTCCATCACCATCGCGACCTGGTGGTCGATGCCGTCGGCGACGTTGATACGCGTGTTTTGCTCTCCGTGCCCCTCCGTTCCGCTCTCGGTCTGCTGGTCAGTGCTCATTGTGAGTCATCCTCCGCGAGTCGCACACCGGAAGAGTCGCGCTGCTCCTCTCCCGAGCCCGACTGCCCGTCGGCCAGTCGGACATCCACGTTCACGTCGCTGTTCACCCCGGTCGGCCCCCAGTAGTTCGGCGAGAAGTACAGGTGCCCTTCCTCGTCCTCCGGGTACTGTACCAGTTGCGTGGGCTTCATGTACAGCGGCACCAGCGAGTTGAAGTTCCCCTCGCCGGGGAACTGGAACCGCTCCCAGGCGAAGTACATCCGCGCCGTCCCGGGCTCGCTGGATGGGTAGATTTTGGCCTGGACCTCCACGCTGGCGAGGTCGTTGAACACCTCGACGGTGTCACCGTCCTCGATGCCCCGCTCTTCGGCGTCGTCTGGATGCAGATACACCAGGGGTTCCCCGCGCTGGAGCCGGAGCATCTTCGTGCTGTCCCGCCAGGTCGAGTGGATGGACCACCGGCCGTGGGGGGTGTTGTAGGTCATCGGGTGGTCACCGCCTTTCTCCGGCGGGACCGACTTGTAGGTCGGTAGTTCCTCGCCCAGGTCGAGGAACCAGTCGTGGTCGACGTAGTACTGCTGGCGACCGGTGAAGGTGGGCCAGGGCTCCTTGTCTTGGACGTAGTCCTGCCAGGGGACGTAGGCCTCCCCCTCGTCGATATCGGAGGTCCAGTGGTCCCCGGTTCCGAGCAGCCGCTGGGGCTGTTCGACGGTGTCCTCGAAGGTAATCTGCTCGTCGCTGTCGGGCGGGTTCGACTCCGCGGAGTTCTCGAGGATGAACTCGGCGGCCTCGCGTCCCTCGACGAGGGCCTCGTCCTCGCCGGTCTCCCAGTCACGGACGAAGTCGTCGTACACCGTCGTGAGGTCGATACTCCGGTCGAACTCCCGGTCCTGCACGGGGTCGACACCGCGCTCGCGGGCCCGCTGTTGTATCTTCTCGGCCAGCAACCGGAATATCTCCCAGTCGGTCTTGGCCTCCCCCAGCGGTTCGACGGCCGGCGTAAAGGGGTGGACGTACGTGTGCATGTCCGTCTGCGAGAGGTCGTGTTTCTCGTAGTGGCTGGCCGCCGGCAGGACGATATCCGAAAAGAGCGCCGTCGAGTCCATCCGGAAGTTGACGTCGACCACGAGGTCGAGTTTGGGCCACAGTTGCTCCTCGACGGCGACGTTGCCCTTTGCCTGGTTGAAGTAGTTGCCCCGCCAGACGAACATCGTCGAGGGGTCCGGCCGTGAGCCGTCCTCGCGTTCGTCGGGGTAGACCGGCATCCAGTCCTCGTCGATGGCGGTTTCGACCCGCTCGCGCATCTCCCGGTCGGCGTTGTCCAGTACGTCCGAGTGGTAGTAGGTCCACAGCGTCGTCGGGACCGCGCGCTGGTTCGTACGTGGGAACGAGAGCTGCTTCCAGCCGTTGTAGGTCCATATCTTCTCCTGGCCGACGTAGTGGTCCAGCCCGGTGCCGGGCTCGCCGAGGTTGCCGGTCAGCGTCACGAGCAACTGGATGGCCCGGTTCCCGAGGTCGTTGTGGTAGTAGTCGTTGACGCCCTTCCCGTGGATTATCTTGGCCGCGTCGGCCTCGGCGAACTCCCGGGCGATTCGCTGGTAGGTGTTCTCGCCGACGGTGGTCTCCTCGTGGACGAACTCCGGCGTGTACTGGGCGAGTTCCTCGGTGAGCCGGTCCCAGACGGAGCGGACCTCGACCGGTCCGTCGGCCGTCTCGACGGTCCGCTCGACCCCGAGTTGCGGGTCGAACGCCAGTTCGATGCTCGCCTCGGCGTCGTGCTGGCCGTCGCGGTCACCCAGCGACCCCGGCATCGCCCGCAACTGCCCGTCGGCGTCGACGCCGACGAACACCTTCGCCGCGTCCCTGGCGTCGGTCGCCAGTCCGACCTCGCTCGCCCGCAGGAACTTGGCCGTATCTTCGCGGACGAGCAGCGGCATGTCGGTCTGCTCCTTGAGGTGGGCCTCGTCGTAGAGGCCCTCGGAGACGATGGTCCGGGCCATCCCCAGCGCCAGCGCGGCGTCGGTGCCGCCCTTCGGGGAGAGCCACTCGTCGGTGTGGATGGCTGTCTGGGAGTAGTCGGTGAAGATACCGACCCGCTTGGTGCCGTTGTAGCCCGCGTCGAGGAAGTACTTCGCGTCCGGGATGCGGGTGACGTTGACGTTCGACCCCCACGCGATGAGGTAGTCGGCGTTGTACCAGTCCGCGGACTCGGCGTTGTCCGTCTGGGTGCCCCAGGTGATGGGCTGGCCCGGCGGCAGGTCCGAGTACCACTCGTAGAAGCTGTGCGAGACGCCGCCGACGAGGTTCATCAGCCGGGTGCCACTGGCAAAGGAGACCGGCGACATGGCCGGGATAGGCGTGAACGCGGAGATGGCGTCGTACCGGCCCGCCTGGACCTCGTCGATGACGTGGTCGGCGATCTCGGTCAGGGCCTCGTCCCAGGAGATGCGCTCCCACTGGCCCTCACCGCGCTCGCCGGTGCGCCGGAGCGGATGGAGCACCCGCTGGTCGGCGTTGACGTAGTCGGTGTAGCAGGCCCCCTTCTGACAGCCCCGCGGGTTCGGGTCGGGGAGGTCCTCGTCGAAGGTGGGGTAGTCGCCCGCCTGCTCCTCGCGCCAGACCTGGCCGTCCTTGACGTAGACGTCCCACGAACAGGAGCCGGTGCAGTTGACGCTGTGGGTCGACCGGGAGACGGAGTCCCAGTCCCACTCCTCCCGGTAGAGGTCCTCCCACCCCCGGTAGGGGTACTCACCGATGGGGTCTTCGACCGCTTTGAGCCCCTGCATCCCGTCGTCGGCGAAGGAGAGCCCTATCGCCGAGAACAGGGAGGCGGCGCCGAGTCCCCGGACGAAGTCCCGGCGGCTGATTCGTGAACTGTCCCTCCAGCGGTCGTCGTCGGTGTGTCTACTCATGGCTCAGAAACACGGTCAGGGTTGCGCTAGCGACGCCGGCGACGGCCAGCGCGAGGCCGGTCGGGGTCGACCCGCCGGCCTCGAGTCCGCCGGCCACCAGCGCGACGCCCAGCAGCTTGGTCGTCGTATCGAGGACGCGGTACCGTCGCTTCGGTAGCACTCGTCGGTCAGTCATCGCTCTCGCCTCCCTGTGAGGTCCCCGTCGGGAGACTCTCCGGCGGGGTGTCGGCCCCGCCATCGCGCAGCAGGTAATACGTTATCGCGCCGTACAGCAGCGGTACCCCGAGCAGTGCTGCCGACAGCCACGGGTTGACGACGCTCGTGGTCGTTCCCAGCACCTGCTCGGCGAGAATGTTGTTCATCCCCGCGATGGAGGCTATCATGATGAACGCGACGGCGGCGACGCCCACCGCTGTCTGGCGCGGTCGCTCCAGCGGGTCCGCGGTGAAGTGGGTCGGCTCGGGGACCCGGTCGACGAAGGGCCAGGCGGCGACGGCGGCGAACACGAGTCCCGGCAGGACGATGCCGCCGATGAACTCGCCGCTGACGTGGACCGGCCCGACGGTGAAGCTGGCCCACTGGGGCAGGAGCTTCAGGAACCCGTAGACCCACATCAGGAACCAGTCGGGCATGATGAGCGACGGCGTGCCGGCGGGGTCGTTGGGGCCGTACTCGGCGATGTTGTGGACCGGGAGAAAGCCCGCCAGCGACGACAGCGTCGCGGCCGTCAGGAAGAACACGACCGCCGAGACGGCCGCCTGGTTCGGGAACGCCGGCAGTCCGACGATGACGCTGTCGTCCTCCTGGTCGACGGTCTCCGTGGCTGTCTCGACATCGCCTTCGCGGGGGGCTTCGGTGTGTTTCTGGCGTATCAGGATAGCCATGTGAACCGCCAGACCGACGGCGATGGCGCTGGGGATGACGAGCACGTGCAGGAAGTACAGCCTGGGGATGGTCGCGCTGGAGGGGAACTCGCCCCCGAAGACGACCTGACCCAGGAAGTCCCCTAGCAGGGGGACCGACACCGTGAGGTTGTAGCCGATGCCGGTGGCCGTGGCGGCGAACTCGTCGAACGGCAAGGCGTAGCCGGTGTAGGCCGCGCCCATCGACAGGGCCGCCAGTCCGGTGCCGACGACCCAGTTGGGTTCTCGGGGGTTGCGGTACGACCCCGTGAAGAAGACCCGGAGCATGTGTAACCCGATGGAGGCGACGAACAGGTGCGCCGCCCAGTGGTGGAGCCGCCGGATGAACATCCCGAAGGGGACGTCGTAGGTGATGTGTAACACGGAGACGAACGCCTCGGGCATCTCCTCGCCCTGGTACTCCTGGACGCTGCCGTCGTACGCCACGTCGGAGGTCGACGGCTCGAAGAAAAAGCCCAGGAAGACCCCCGACAGCACCAGCAGGAGGAAACAGAACAGCGCCACCTCCCCCAGCAGGAACGAGTCCTCGGCGGGGAAGGCCTTCCCGAGGAAGTTCTGGGCGCTCTCCACGTCGAGGCGGGTGTCTGCCCAGTCGTACAGCTGTCTGGCGCGGGACATCACTCACCCCCGGGGCCGATGGGCCCCTCGAAGTCGCCCGTCGCCGCCAGGTAGCCGTCGCTGGTCAGCGTAATCGGTAGTTGCGGGAGCGGTCGGCCCGGCGGCCCGCCTCGGACCGCCGCGCCCTGTGTCGGGTCGAACTTCCCGAAGTGACACGGACAGACGAACAGGCCGCCCTCCTCGTTGGACACCATACAGCCGGCGTGGGTACAGACCTTCGAGAACGCGGCGTAGCCGCTGACGGTGAATCCCTGCTTGATGTCGCCGCCGTAGGCGGACTCGGCGTGGCGCACGAGCAGCGTCGGGGCGTCCTCGATGCCCGGCCGCGGTTCGGGGAAGACGGTTATCTGCTCGCCCTCCGAGAGCCGGCTCTCGGAGATGCGTTCGCCCTCGCCGTCGACCAGGTAGACGCCGTCGGAGTAGACGGGCCCCTCGTAACTGCGCTCGAACACCTGGGTGGTGCTTGCAAGCGGCGCGGTGAGGCTGGCGACGGCGGTCAGTCCGCCGACGCTCGCGAGGAACTTCGCGAAGTCACGACGCCGGAGTTCGGCCCGGGCGTCGCTGTACAGGGTCGACGGCGAGGCGTGACCGTCCTCGTCCGTCGTCGAGGTCCGCGAACACTCACAGTCGTCGGTCGTCGCGTCGTCGCCGTCGGCTCTGGGGTACTCCACGGCTAGTGCCCCCGGTGTTCGGCGACCTCGATATGTGGCATGAACCACGCGTAGTACGCGACGGTCGACAGCGCCAGCGAGAGGAACATCCCGGTGGCGTACAGCCCGAAGTACTGGGTGCGCGCGAGCGTGAGATACTCGCCGGTAAAGAGCGCCGCGAAGGCGATAGCGAGTACCGTCAGCCCGGCCATCGCGACCAGCCCCTCGATGGCGTCGGAGGCGTCGTGGTACTCCACGACCCAGCGGTCGCCCGTCGCGAGCCACGGCAGCGAGACGCCGGCGCGCCCCGTTCCCCCGTCCGCGACCGCCGCGTCGTCGGGCGGGCGGACCGCGCGGTTCATGAACTGGTGGACCGCCGCGAGAACGCCCAGCAGCGCGAACAGGGCGACCCAGACGACGACGCCGACCTGGCTCGGTGAGAGTTTGTTCGGCGTGTCGACGACGCCGTCGAGCGGTCGAATCTCGCTGACGCTCTCGTCGATGGCTATCTCCTCCGAGGGCGGTTCACCGTGCAGCGCGACGTACCACATCGGGAGCAGAACTGACACGACCAGTAGACCGATGAGCAGTGTGTTCCGTTGCATGTGTTGGGGCCCCGACAGCAGGAGGCTACGTCTCTCGGTTACGCTACTGGTACCCTGAACGACCTCCCTGACATCTGTGGTCCTTTTTATCGAGCCGAGTGACGAACATGTTCGCATCAGATTCGTTCCGTCGTCGCCCCGAACACTCGTCTATGGGCGACCACATCCTCTCCGAGGTGGCGGTGTTCGGTCCCGAATCCTGTTGTGTCGAGCCACACGCCACCGATAGCTGGACCGTCACGGACGTCGACAGGAGTCGCCTCGGTGGGGACTCGAACGAGGTCCACGCGGTGTTCACGCTCACCGGCGACCCGGGAGCGACGTTGCCGGCGAGCGTCGACCGCGCCGGCGTCGAGCGGGTGTTCTCCTACGACGACCGGCACGTCTTCCGCGTCACTCGACCGGACGGCCAGGGCTGTGTCTGTGACTGTCTCGAACGGGCCGGCTGTGTCGTCCGGGACATCACTGTCGAGCCGGAGTCGCTTGTCGTCACCTTCCTCGTCGAAGACGCCGACCTGCTCGGGACTGTCCTCGATGAGCTGCGGGCGACGGCCGATTGTATCCAGCTTCGCCGCCTCGTCGAGAGCGCCCGCGCGAACGACGAGGCCCGTCCTATCGTCTTCGACCGTGCCACGCTGACCGACCGGCAGGAGGAGGTCCTCCGGGTCGCCCTGGAGATGGGCTACTTCGAACACCCCCGCGACGCGACTGCCGGCGACGTGGCCGCCAAACTCGATATCACCACGACGACGTTCACCGAGCATCTGGCGGCCGCACAGGGGAAGCTCCTGACCGGGGTACTGGGGTGACAGCGGATGGCCGACCCGCACTGTCTCTGTCTCACGCCGACGATGGTCGAGGCCGTCCGCGACGACGCCGTGGCGCGTGCACACCAGCGGCTCGGAGACGCCGGACGGCCAGGGGGCCCGGAGCGGGCCGCTGTGGCGTCACTGGCTGACCGCCTCGCCGTCCGGCTGCTGGTGCTGACCGTCGCGTCCTGTCCGAGACACGGCTCGACGCCGTGCCGACCCGACGGCGACCGCGGCGGCGCTGGGGTCGCTGATCGGCGCGCGTCCGGCGCCGTCGACCGCTAGCCGCCCGCCTGTCCGGACTCGCCGCGAGGACCGGAGCCGGGTGTCGACGTGTGGCCGCGTTCCCAGCCACACGTCCGGCGGAGTCGGCGACTCATTTCGAGGTGAGGCCTCCGACTTCGAGGACGGAAGGGCAAAGCGCCGAGGGTGGGGTAGTTCACGCGTAATCTGGTCTCGGACCGCTTTGTCGTAGCCACGCACCGGCCGCTGCTGTCGAAACCCTCGACTGGTCGCGGGCCGACGTATGGAGTCAGTCACGGTGACGAGCGAGTTCGACACTCCCGCCGGGACCGTCCGGGACGCCATCACCGACCTCGGCCCGTTCATGCGTGCTGCCGGCTTCGACGCGGTCACCGTCGCGGAGGACGTCTTCCACATCGCCAACCACGTCGGACTCGTGAGCATCGAACTGACGCTCGAAGTCGTCGCCGACCCCGACGCCGTCCTCGCGTACCGGCAACGCGAGGGCGTCTTCTCGGAGATGGAGACCCGGTACGTCCTCGGCGAGCGCCCCGGCGGCGTGTCGGTCCGGGCGACGACCGACTTCGAACTCGAGGCGCGGCTAGTCGGGCCACTGCTTGACGCGACGGTCGTCTCACGGCAGCGTCGGCGCGAGTTCAGGGGGCAGTTCGACTACCTCGACTCGGTCGAACGCGGCCCGACACCGTCTGAGACTGGCGACTGGTAGCCCCGCTCTTCGGGCGTGTGACCTCCGAGTGACGAACGGGCCATCGAGTAACCACTCTCTGTGACTCGGTATCACCCACGCCCCCCGCGGGGACGGACACCGGGTGGATTCGATACAGCCCAGGAGGCCCGCGATACTACGACCCACAGTGGGACCTGACTACCGCAGTTACTGGGCGAGGGCCACAGCGGGCCCCGCTCGACTACCGCGGCGAGTCCGACCCGGCGAGGAGTCGCCGTCCGGCCTTCGCGGAGCGGACTGCTCCACGTGTCGCTATCCCCCGCCGTCGAACCCGGCGGGTGCGCTGACAGTCGGTGCGGAACGATTTTGATATAGCGGATGACGATTTACGCCGTGTTTCGGTTCGCAGACACAGTCGAGCGCGAACTGTGTCGTCGGCTTCCCAGGCGGCGAAATCCTTCAGTAGCCGGCGTGCCGAGTCCGCACATGGTCACTGACGGCGCCGTGACGGTCGACGGGTCCCGAATCCACTACCGAGACGCCGGTGACGGACCGCCGGTCGTCTTGCTCCACGGCGGCATCATCGACGCCGCAGAGGTCTCCTGGCCGCCCGTCATCGAGCGGCTGGCGCCCGACTGTCGCGTCGTCGCGCCGGACCTGCTGGGCTACGGCGACAGCGACCTGCCGCCCGGACCGTACTCCATCCCCCGTCACGCGGGGGTGGTCGCCGGCTTCCTCGACGAACTCGACCTGGGCCCGGTGACGCTCGTCGGGCTCTCCGTGGGCGGGGGCGTGGCGATACAGGTTGCGCTCGACCGCCCGGACCTCGTCGACCGCCTGGTACCCATCGACGCCTACGGGCTCGGGCGCGACCTGCCGAACGGGCGCCTCTCCTATCTCCTCGCGCGGGTACAGCTACTGAACAAGCTAGCAATCGCGGCCTTCCGACGGAGCCGACGACTCACGCGCGCGAGCCTCGCCGGCCTCGTCTACGACCTCGACAGCCTGCCCGCGGCGGCCGTCGACGCCGTCTACCGGGAGGTTCAGCGGCCGACCGCGGGCGCCGCGTTCCGTCGGTTTCGGGACGCCGAGGTGACATTCGAGGGCTACCGGACGACCTTCACCGACCGCTTTGGCGAGCTCTCGATGCCGACGCGCTTTCTCCACGGCGCCCACGACGGGCTCTTTCCGACGGCGTGGGCGCGGCGGGCTGCCAAGCGGGTTCCCGACGGCGACCTGGTGGTGCTGGACGACTGCGGGCACTGGGCGCCCCGCGAGAAGCCGGCCGCGGTCGTGGCCCACGTTCGGAGTGCGATTTCCGACGCGTGAGGCTCTCGGGCGGGATTTTACGTGCCGTATGGGCAGACGACTGCCAGACTGTATAAATCGTATTACGCTATATCTAATGGGCGTGGCCCGGAACCGTCGCCCGGTCCCGCCACCGGTGTCGCGAGGATGGTCAGCGAGGACCACTCGAAGGGCGGCTCCCGGGGCTCTGCTTCGGAGACCTGTGCCTCGACGAACCCGACGCGGACGACGACGTCTCTGTCGAGTTCAGTCGTCAACTGGTCGTCCCACCGCTGTGCGAGGTCGGGCGGGGCTTCGAGGCCGCGCGGAATCCCGATGAGGACGTTCACCTGTGGCTCCCGCCCCAGGAGCATGTCGACGGGTTCGTAGTCGACGGTAACATCCACGAGTTCGACCCCCTCGATGTTCGCCTGGTCGACGTCCTGGCGGAGTATCTCCTGGGTCTCCTGTTCGAACGACTGCGTCTGGAACGTCGTCCAGGTGACGGCTCCGAGGACGAGCGAGAGCACCGCGATGCCAAACAGGATAGTCGCGACGCGGGAGAACACCGCCGACCGGACCGTCCGTCGGTCAGTCGTCTCCAGCGGTCTGAAGCCGGCGGCGTAGAGCAACAGCAGCGCCGAGAGGTTGATGGCGAGCAGGTTCACGACGACGAGGACGGCCGCGGCGACGAAGACGCCGGGCAGGCCGAAGGCGATGCCGAGCCCGGCGGTGGCCGCCGGCGGGATGAGCGCCACGGCGATGGCGACGCCCACGAGGGCCGACCCCGCACCGCGGATGATGCTGATTGCACCGGCCAGCCCGGAGCCCAGCGCGAGAAACAGCGAGAGGACGTTCGGACTGGTGCGCTCTGCGACCTGTGGGATGGTCCGGATGTCGAGCCCCGGCGGGATGAGGACGGTCTGCTGGAGGAGCCAACCCATGACGGCGGCCGTCGCTATCGCAGCGAGTAGCCCGGTCACCTGTAACGCCGACCCGCGGGACCGCATCTCCGGCTCGTCGAGTACGGCCCCAACGCTCGCGGAGATGGCCGGCCCCATCAGCGGGGCGACAACCATCGCACCGATAATCGTCGCCGCGGAGTCGAGCAGCAGTCCGGTGGTGGCGATGACGGTACTCAGGAGGAGGAAAGCGAAGAATGTCGAGTTCGCCGGGGCGAGGTCCTCTGCGCGGGCGAGCAGTTCCTCGCGGGAGATACGGAGTCCCGGGAACCGTTCCTTGAGCGCCGGCAACCGCCGGGAGACGACCGTTTCGGTCGGCAACACGATAGTGTAGGCCCCCTCGTGGATGCCGGCCTCGCTCCGCAGGTGTTGCATCACTGGCTCGACGCCGCTTGGCGGGACCGGAAACTGGACCATCGCCTCGAAGTCGCCGCGGCCGACCTCGTCGAAGACGGCGTAGTCGATACCCTCCTCGTCGAGGGTTTCGAGAACTACGGGGCGTGCCCCTTCGGGAATCAGCACCTGGACGAGACGCATTCGTCCTCCTGTCGCGTGTGTTGCCCGGCGTGAGGGGGTAGCGATGCTCCGCTCCGGAGACGTGAGAGCCGCGATTTCACACAGCAAATTTCGATTTCCTAACGTTTAGTAACGTATCCGCTGCCGGGCGGAAAGGCCGGCTGAATCGTCGCGCACGCATCGCCGTGACGCCCCGCGCGAACCGCCCCAAGCCGTCGGCCGCGGCCGACCCGCGTAGTGTCCGGTGACTGCCAGACGGAGACGTAGTACGTACGTGAGTGTGACCCGGCGGCATCTACTCAGCTTACTGCTCGGATAACGCACATCATACTATCTCCGTCTGTAACGTAGGATTATGCGATTATGAACATCAACTGGCGTGCAGTACTGACCGGATTCGTCGTCGCTATCGCTCTCGGAGCCTTTATCGCGTGGGCCGGCCCGCTCACGGAGACCTCCGTCTACCTCCTCGCTATGCCCGGCCTCGTCGGTGGCTTCGTCGCCGGCTACATGGTCTCGGGTGCGGGCAGCGGGGCCGTCCACGGCGCGCTGGCCACCATCGTCGGTGCGCTCGTCCTGCTGGCCATCCTCACCGTCGCCGCCGCCCTCTTCGTCGGCCTCGTCCCGGCCGTCGCGGGCGCGTCGGTCGCCGTGCTCGCCCTGTTCGTGCAGGCCATCCCCGGCGGTGTCGCCGGCGCCGTCGGCGGCTGGATGAAGGGCCGCCGGACCCGCGAACCCGTCACCGAACCGACCCCCCGATAACCCGCGAAGTGCGAGCAGCGTCGCTCGACACTGTCGTGTGAATCCGCGACTTTTCGACTGTTCTCGATACCACCGCTTCGACCCGTGAGCGGACGGTGACTCTCCCGGCCCCGAAGCGGGACCGCTGCGGAAAAAAATCGACCGCCAGGTCGGCGGTGTTACTGCTGGGCGACCGGCGTCTGCTGGCCGAACTGCTGGACCCGGCCGATGGCCTGCTCGATAGTCGAGAGGGTCTGCTGGGCCTGCGAGAGCGCCTCCTGGACCTCCGGCTCGCCCGCGTGTTGCTGAAGCTCCTGTACGCCCTGCTGGATGGTCTGTTGGACCGCCTGTCCGATGGGGTCGGCGAACGGCGAGTCCCGTAGCAGGAGGTTCTTCTCGAGGTGTGCGACCTCCGCGAGGTCGTCGGCGCGTGCGGCGATGCGCGGGCGGCCCCGTTCCGTCGCCCGGCTCTTGACCCACTCGCTCAGGGTCTCGAGGTGGTCGAGGTCGTTCACGGCCTGCTGGACCTCCTGGGAGACCGACTGCCGGTACCCCTGGGTGGCCATCTGTACGCCGGGTCGCTGCTGGGCCTGCTGGCCTTGCTGTGTCTGGGCCTGATACGCCGGTGTGGGCTGCTGTGTCTGATACGACTGGCCCTGCTGTACCTGCCCGGTCTGTGGCTGCTGGGTGTATTGCTGTGACATTGTTGCTGGGTTCCGCCGGGCGCCGCTGCCCGGTCGACGGAACAGTTCAGCCGAGGTCGCGCCCTCGTGTTGTTATTCAGTTCTTGCCTCGGCGCCCGCGTCGCCCGTCGAACGTACGCCCGGGCTGTCGTCGAAATCGCAGCTGTTACCGGGCGGAAACCCCGTGCAGTCTGTCGGTATCGTGCCGTTGTCGACCGGGTAACGGCCGATAGCCCGCACGGTGACGACGCGAGAGCGGGGCACACACGATAGCGTGACCCCGAACCGACGGCTTATTCCCCTCTCTCGGGGCTTATTGCCTTCGAGTGAACTGACACTCGACGTCGGCCTCGCCGGGTTCCGGCCTCGGCAACCATTTGGGGCCGACGGCCGAACGGCGGGCATATGGATTCAGTCCCGGGCCACTGCACGGTCGAGACGGTGCTTCCCCCGGCGGTCGCCGAGTACTTCGCCCCCGAGCGCGAGACGCTCGAGGCCTACCTGGAACTGGTGCCGGCGTCGGTCGACCCGACGGCCGGCGACCCCAGCCTCGGGCCGGTCCACGCGCTGCCCTGGCTGTACGTCGCAGACATGACTGGCTGGCGCGGACTCACACTGGCGCGACTGCTGGCGGCCGAGCGCGACTGTCCCTGTTACCGGCTGTCGCCGCTGGCGCGGGACAGCGTCGACACGCTCTGGACTGTCCTCGACCGGTGCAGCGACGGGCCGGCCGTCCTCCATATGGAACTGCGCGGCGACACCGGCCCGGTGCCGGGGACCCTTCGGGAAGCGCTGTGGCGCGGCGGCGACCGGGCGAGCGGGAGCGACGACGCCGTCTCCGGTGACCCGACCAACCTCCACGTCGTCTTCACCGACACGCGGCCGTCGAACCGGCTCACCTCGCCGCTGCCGGACGCCACTGCGCCGGTCAGCGGGGCGGCGCTCTCCTATGCCCCGCGGGAGAGCATGACCCCCGAACACCCCCACGGCACGACGACGCTCGCGGCCCCGCCCGCCCTCTCGGAGCGGACCGACCGGCTCGACGAACTGCTCTCGGCCGCGCTCGACGGCGTCGGGACAGACAGCGAGCGCGCGACGTTCGTCGACAGCGCGGTGGAGGCGCTGGTCATCACCCACTCGACCATCGGCAAACAGGACCTCCTGTTCGACGTCTCGCCGCGAATCGCGCTGAAACACGGCCACCGCATCGAGCGCCTCGGCGTCGACGGCGCGCTGTCGGCGCTCCGGGACGACCTCCTCGCGCAGGTCCCCCAGAGCCCGACCACCGGGGAGTTACGCCGGACGCTGGCCGCGCTGCTCGACGGCTAACCTCGCTGGCTCGCCCGCCGTTGCAGTCGCTCGACCCGGGCGTCCATCGGCGGGTGCGTCGACAGCAGCCGCGACAGCGGGTTCTCCTCCGTGCCGTGGACGTACAGCGGCGTCAGCGGTCCCAGGTCCGGCGTCGAGGCGCGCTCTATCTTCCGCAGGGCCCGGGCGAGCGCCAGCGGCTTGCCCGTCACCGCCGCGGCCCGGTCGTCGGCCGCCCACTCCCGCCGCCGGGAGTACGAGAGGACGAGTAGCGTCACGGCAAAGCCCGTCAGGGCGACGGCGCCCAGCGCCCCCCGGTGAGTCCGGCCGAGCCACGACCGCGACCACGACTCGGGCTTGCCACGGAGCAGGGCGAGCGCCCGCGCGATACCCCCGGTGAGCACGACGACCGGGAACAGCGCGACGGCGACGAGGCCGACGAGGCTCTGGGTGAGGCTGTACCCCAGCGTCTGGACCAGCGCGTCCCGGCGCTCGAAGTGCGCGAGTTCGTGGGCCAGCAGCGTCTCCATCTCGTCTGCCGACAGCAGGGCAAAGAGGCGTCGGTCGACGACGATGGCCCCGTTGGGCCCGCCGACGGCGAAGGCGTTTGGCACCGGTAGTCTGGCGACCAGCAGCGACGGCTCGCCGGCCCGCATCCGCTCGGTCAGCCGGTCGTACCGTCGGTATAGCTCCGGGGCCCGCGAGCGGGGCAACGCGACCGCGTCCACCGACCGCCGCAACCGCGTCGTCCCGGTCCAGTAGCTGAGGACGCCAAAGACCAGCGCCGTCCCGAGGACGGTGGCGACGACGACCGCCGTCGGCGGCCGCTGGGCCCACACCACCCGGAGGAGTCGATAGCCAACGACGCCGGCGAGGAGGTAGGTGACCAGCGTCCCCAGCCCCACCACCCCCAGCACGAGCCGTCGGCCGACGTTCATGGGTGCCGGTAGTGGCGGCAGGGCGAAAATCCCACGGGTCGGCGGGCAGTTCGTTGGCACGCAACCTCGTCGTGCCCGTTCGACCACACGGACTCCCGCGACGGGCTACGCGGCCTCCTGTTTGATTATCTCGTCGGTCTCTCGCCTGACTCGGTCGAGCCACTTGCCCCTCCGTGTCAGTGTCACATACGCGTCCTCAGTGTCGAACTCGGCCATGTTCGTGGCCTTCAACTTCGGGATATCGACGTGGTAGAGCTGCAACCGCACGCGCCGCTCTGTCTCCGAGACACCGACCACGTGCTCGGAGAGATGCGACGCAAGCTCCGATATCGGCGCCGAACCGCCGTTCGAGCCCAGAAATTCGAGTGCTGCGCGGCGACGCCGCTCGGACAGCAATGTGTAGACCTCGTCGACTTCGGGTTTGGGATTGGAGTCCTCCATCGCCTGGAACTACAAGTAGTGCGACAGTATTGTTATACGATTAGCTGTGATGTCGATGGGGTTGAAGCGATTCCCCCACCCGGGACTCTCTCGCCGTGGTAACCACCAACACTAAGTTTCTAACTAAGCTAGCATACCGAAAGCGTGGTATCGCTCAGTGTTCGACCTCAATCGTGACGGGGTCGCTTGATTCGGGGTGGCCCGACGTTCACATCATGCCCGTCCGCTTCGCGTGCCCGGTGCGCGGGACACCCCAAGAACCGACCTCGTTTAATCCGGAGCCAACTCCCATGTGCCCTCTCTACGTTCCGGGACCACACAGCGGCCGTCGCACAACTGCGGGCGGACACCACCAATGAGCGTCTTCACCATCATCGCAATCCCGGCCGACGCGTTTCTGCTAGAGGCGGCACTCAGCGAGAATCCCGACCTCAACGTGCGTCTCGAACGGGCTGTCCCCACGAAATCGTCGTTCGTCCCGTACTTCTGGGTAGCGGACCACAGTATCGAGGCCATCGAAGCCGCGCTTCGCGCCGACGCGGACATCGACTCGTTCGAAATCGTCGATTCGGTCGCGGGGGAGAACCTCGTTCGGGCCTCGTGGGCCTCCGGAGTGGACGGCTTTCTCGACGCGCTCACGGATGCCGACGGAACGATTCTGGAGGGGACCGCCGAAGCCGGTAGCTGGCGCTTCTCGCTTCGGTTCCCCGGTCACGACGACCTCTCGACGTTCTATCGCGGCTGTGTCGACCACGGTATCTCGGTCGACGTCGAGACCGTCCACAATCCCGGTGTCCCGGAGATGCTGGGGCTGGACTTCGACGTCACGGAGCCACAGCGAGACGCGCTCGTGACGGCGCTGGACGAGGGATACTACGACGTGCCGCGGGGTATCAACCTCACCGAACTGGCCGACAGGCTCGGGCTTTCGGACACCGCCGTCTCACAGCGGCTCCGTCGGGGGTCCGCCGCGCTCCTCCGGAACACGCTCGTCGAGGGTGGGGCCGACGCCGAGTCGGACGACGACGGTGAGTGACGGACGGTGGGCGCCCCTATCGTCGGTCTGCCGACGACGGGCGACCGTCGACTGCCGAGGCGGCCGTCAGGTGCCCCGCTCGGAGTCGTCCGTCGGGGGGTCGTCGGCGACTGTGCCGTCTGGCTCCTCCGACGCCAGCGTCGCCCGCAGGTAGTTCGCCGTCGCCCGCCGAAGCGCCTCGGAGACGGCCTGTTCCGAACGGTCCAGTTGCTGGGCCAGCCCGGCGAGCGTGGTCCGTCTCGGGACCTCGAAGTAGCCGGCCGCGAACGCCGCTTCGAGCGCCTTCCGCTGGACGGCCGAGAGCGCGTCGCCGTGCTCCGCGAACCGCGCGCCGCTGACCGCTCTGAGTTCGAGCCCGAGCCCGCGCTGCTCACTCGCCGCGTAGAAGTCGCTGAAGGCCGATTCGTCGGGGAACCGAAGCGTGGTCCGCCACTTGCCTCCCGTGAATTTGGCATCGGAGAGGACTCCGTCGGTCTCGTCGAGCAGGTCCAGGAACGGTGCCTCGAGCGCCGTCCAGCGGACGCGAACGAGCGCCCGGTCGTCGTACTCGTCGAGCGTCGCGACCGACTCGACGGCCGCATCGCCCCGGAGGTCGTCGAGGACCCGCGCGTAGTCCTCGCCGACCACCCAGAGATAGTGGGTGCTGCTCTCCGAAGGGACGACCCGCTCGAACTCGAGTTCGGCGTCCGTGCCGACACTGACCCGGTCGCCCGGCGGTATCGCAGTCACGGGAAGGACCACGTCGGCGAAAAGGCTCATGAGAAATATCAATACCCTTGCGGGCCCGCTTTGGCCGTCTCGCACTGCCGGAGACGAATTCTAACTGGCCGGGCACGTCCGCCTGTCAACCCCACCGAAAGTCTCGGCTCACCGGACATTGGGTGTTGCAGTGATATAGAGGTCTATTATATATAAACTCACTCCCCAGAACGGCCGGTGCTGCCGACCGTCGGTCCACACGGCTCGGGACTGCCGGTCGATTCACTCCCGGTCGGCCGTCTCGTCTGCCGACGGTTGCCGGTCGAGCGTCCCGCTCAGGAGGCTGGCCATCCCGCGCCGGAGCCGCTGTGAGACGGCCGTATCGGAGATACCCAGCTCCTCGGCCAGTTCGGTGAGGTTGATACCCCGCGGTACGTCGAAGTACCCCCGTTCGAGCGCCGTGAGCAGGGTCTCCCGCTGTGCGTCGCTGATATTGTATTCCAGACCGCCGTCGGACTGCTGGGGGTAGTTCACCCCTTCGAGGTCCGGCCTGAGGCCCGCGTCGACACAGGTCTGGTAGAACGCCGAGACGGCCGTCCGTTCGGGGAAGCGCATCCGGAAGAGCCAGTCGTCGCCGCGTCCCCTGGCCTCGAGCAGCGCGGCGCCGGTGCCGCGGACCAGTTCCAGGAACCCGTTCACGCCGTCCGACCACGTGACCCGGAACAGCGCCTCGGACGCCGTCTCCTCGACGCGAGCCACGTCGTCGACCATCTCGGACCCGGCGAGCGCCGCCTCGACGGCGTCGGCGTGGGCGCTGTCGACCCAGAAGTACGGCACCATCGCGTCGCCGGTCGGTACCATCGATTCGAGACGGACCGCCGGTCCATCGCCGACTTCGAGTATCTCGCCGAGGACGAACTGGTCAGCTGGGAGGGAGAATTGGACGACGACGCTCATTTCCTGCGCCGAATCGATAGTTCACTCTCGAGCCGTAGATACACACGTAATCTCCAAGGGCCAGCCATTGAGGGGTATTACATCAGGTACCTACTAATAGGTACAACAGTGATGTCGATGGTAGTTATACACCCAGCGGGGTGTCTCGTCCTCGCTCGTGCGCGACGAGCGGATTGCAGGAGCGCTGTCCTGCGATTACCGCCGACCGGTCGGCCGGGACCGCTCCCGGTCTGACGGGGTTCTCAGACCGTAGTCGCCGCCCCTGAGGATAGCGGCCAGCCCGATTTCGGGATTTTGTATCGCTGCATACGATTTATGGCGCCGGAGTAGGGGGTCGACTCGTGGCCGCCGGCGCGCCCGGCTATCGGTCGGTTTCCACACCAGCGACGCCGCTCGCGTGTTCGGCGTGGGACCGGTCGTGTCGCTCAGAGCCGCGTCTGAATCGTCTCCGCGGTGGCCGCGCCGACGCCGTCGACCTCGGTGAGTTCCTCGCTGGTCGCCGCCCGGATGCGCTCGACGCTGCCAAACCGGCGCAGGAGCGACTTTCGTGTCGCCGGGCCGATACCGGGCAGGTCGTCAAGCGGCGTCGACACCTCGTCACGCAGCGTCTGGTGGTACTGGACCGCGAAGCGGTGGGCCTCGTCGCGCACGCGCTGGAGGAGATGCAGATGCGGCGCGTCGTCGGGCCAGTCGTGGACGCCGTCCGGCGTTATCACCAGTTCCTCGTCCTTCGCGAGCGCGATGACGGGCACGTCCCATCCGGTCTCGGCCAGGGCGTCGCGGGCGGCCCCGAGTTGCCCCTCGCCGCCGTCGATGAGCAACAGGTCGGGGTCGGGTCGGTCGTCCCGGCCCGCCATCGCGCGCTCGGCCCGCCAGCGGACCAGTTCGCGCATGTTGGCGTAGTCGTCGTTTCGCTCGGTGAGCTTCTTGCGCCGGTAGCCGCTCGTGTCCGGGTCGCCGTCGACGGCGAGGACGTTCGAGCCGACGGCGCTTCGCCCCTGGGCGTGGCTCACGTCGACCCCCTCGATGCGTTCCGGTCGAGCGATACCCAGCGCGTCGGCCAGCGCGCCGACGCCGTCGTCGCGCCCGCCGCGTTGCTGGGCGTTCTTCAGGGCCAACTCGACCAGCGTCGCCTCCCGGCCGGCGCCGGGGACCCGCAACTCGACGCCCTCGCCGTCGAGCCACCGCTCTATCTCGGCGTCGGCGGGGTCCTCGGCACAGAGAATCCGGCTGGGAAGCTCTCGCTCGGCGTAGTACTGGGGGATAAAGGCCCGGTAGACGCCCGCCGGTCCCTCGCCGTCGGGTGCGTCGAGCGTGTAGCGGTCCCGTTCGACGAGTTTGCCGCCCTCGGCGTGGAGGCGGGCGACGACCGCGCGGTCGCCCTCGACGACGGCCCCCAGCACGTCGGTCGTGGCCCCACTGGCGGCGTCGCTGACGGCGGTGTCCGACTCGCCGTGGAGCGCCTCGACGGCGCCGAGTTTGTCCCGCAGGTTCGCTGCCCGCTCGAACTCCCTGTCCCCCGCCGCCTGCTCCATCGCCCGCCGGAGCGGGTCCGCGAGCACGCCCACTTCGCCCTCGAAGAACCGCTTCACGCGCTCGGCGTCTTCGGCGTAGTCGGCCTCGCTAATCTCGCCGGTACAGGGCGCCGTACAGATGCCCATCTCGTAGTCGAGACAGGGCCGGTCCCGATTGGCGTACTTGTGGTCCGAACAGCCCCGCAGCCCGTAGGTCTCCCGCAGGGCCTTCACGACCGTCTCGACCCGGCCCTTGTCGGTGAAGGGGCCGTACACCGTCGCGCCCTCGTCGGGGTCGCGGGTCACCTCGATGCGCGGGACGGCGTGGTCGGTCAACTGGACCAGCGGGTAGGACTTGTCGTCTTTCAGCCGGACGTTGTACGGCGGGCGGTGGCGCTTGATGAGGTTGGCTTCCAGCAACAGCGCCTGGGTCTCCGTGTCGGTGACCGCGAAGTCCAGCACCGCGGCCCGCTGGACCATCTTCGCGATGCGGCGGCTCCTGGGGTCGGCGTAGGAGCGCACCCGCTCGCGCAGCGAGACGGCCTTGCCGACGTAGAGGACCCGGCCGTCGCCGTCCTCGAACTGGTAGATGCCCGGCTCGTCGGGCAACTCGCCCGCTCGCCGGCGCACGCCGTCTGGCTCCATCGGCGGGTAATAGGCGCCGGGCGGTGTTGAACGTCACGCCAGCGGGTCGTCGGTCGGCGGCGGCGCCGTCGCGTCACCGGGGACGACTGCGGCCTCCAACTGGTCGACGACGCTCTCGTCCTCGGGTGCGGTCAGTTCGATGTCGTCGCCGCCGGCGACGCTGACGACGAGCAGTCGCTCGCGGCTCCAGACGTACACCGCCAGCACCACCACGCCGAGCGCGAGCGCGAGGCCGCCGAAGATGCGCAGCAGGTCGTCCAGTTGCGCCATGAGCGAGAGCATCGACTGGAGCAGGCCCATCATCCCGCCGATGCCGACGGCGCTGGCCGCCCCGCCGCTGTCCAGCGAGATGCCCGACACCATCCCGTCGAGGCTGACGGTCATCCCGGCGGCGAGCAGCACCGCGCCGACGACGAGCGCCTTCACCGCCTGCTGGAGAAAGCCGAAGTCGCCGCTGGTCCGGCACGTCGCCCCCTCGACGTTGGGCCGGTCGACCTGGTGGTAGTTCGGCCCCTCGCGGTCCGGGGTAAAGGCCAGCAGGCGGTGGCTCGTCACGACGACGCCGCCCGAACCGACGGGGACCGTCTCCCGTATCGACTCGCCGTCGTAGAGGAGCCCTCGCGCCTGTGTGACCCAGTCCATAGCGTACCTTGTCCGGTCTTCGGGTATGAATCTAGCCCCGACCCCAACGGCTAACATATCGCCATGCCGAACGTATCGTATGGTCTCTGACCCCCGCTGTCCGGAGTGTAACGGGAAGGTCAGCTCGACGGCGACGTGGTGTATGCACTGCGGCGTGGACTTCGAGCGTCCCATCGACGCCGACAGCGGGCAGGCCGTCCGGGACCGCCACGACGGACGTGGAGGGTACGCGGCATCGGCCGACGACGGGGAGAGCAACGCCACGGCCGTCGGCCTGGTCGTCGCCGTCGTCGGGCTGGTGACGCTCCCCTTCGTCACCCCGCCCGGTATGACGCTGTTCTACGTCACCGCCGCCGTCGTCGCGGGGGTGGTCGCCGGCTCCCAGTCCTCACTCGCCGCGGCGGCCTCGAAGGGCGGCCTCGCACTCGCCGTGGCCCCGCTGGTCCTCTGGGCGCTCTCGCTCGTGGTGCCCGGCACCGGCGGGTTCTCGGTCGGTAGCCTGGTGCCGGCGCTGGCCTACGCCATCGTGGTCTCGTCTCTCGCTCGCAGTATCGGATGAGACTCGTTCGCATGGCCGCCGGTCAGCGTCGTATCAAAACTACCATGCCACCGCACGCGAAAGAGCCGCTACCAAGGTGGCTCCCGTGACCAAGAAACAGGAATACACAGGCGACTACCCCGAGAAGACGCTGTATCTCCCCGGCCCGACCGAAGTCCGCGACGACGTCATCCAGGAGATGGCCCAGCCGATGTTCGGCCACCGGATGGACCGGATGACCGACCTCTACACGACCATCGTCGAGGACACCAAGGAGTTCCTGGACACGGACCAGGAGGTCATCATCCTCACCGCCTCCGGGACCGAGTTCTGGGAGGCGACGACGCTGAACCTCGTCGAGGAGAACATGCTCTGTGCGACCTCCGGGAGCTTCAGCGAGCGCCAGGCCAACGTGGCCGAGCGGCTGGGCAAGACCGTCGACCGCATCGAGTACGACTGGGGCGAGGCGGTCAAGCCCGCGGACATCCGTGACGCGCTCGAAAGCGGCGACCGCGACTACGACGCCGTCGGCGTCGTGATGAACGAGACCTCCACGGGCGTGCGCAACCCCGTCGAGGAGATCGGCGACCTCATGGGCGACTACCCGGACACGTACTTCGTCGTCGACGCCATCTCCTGTCTGGGCGGGGACTACATCGACATCGAGGGCCACAACATCGACGCCATCTTCACCTCGACCCAGAAGGCCTTCGCGATGCCGCCGGGCCTTGCGGTCTGTACGGTCAGCGACGACGCCTACGAGCGCGAACTGGACAAGGAGTCGGCCTCCTGGTACGGCGGCTTCCAGCGCTGTCTGGACTACTACGACCGGAAGGGCCAGACCCACTCCACGCCCGCGATTCCCATCATGCTGGCCTACCGCAAGCAGATGAAACACATGCTCGAAGAGGGCCACGAGGCCCGCGACCGGCGCCACCGGGAGATGCAAGCGTACACCCACGAGTGGGCCAACGAGCACTTCGGCCTGTTCGCCGAGGCGGGCTACGAGTCCCAGACCGTGACCTGCGTCGAGAACACGCGCGACATCGACGTGGCCGCGACCGTCGAGGCCGTCTCCGAAGAGTACGACATGGCCTTCTCCAGTGGCTACGGCGACCTCAGCGAGGACTCCTTCCGCATCGGTCACATGGGCGAACACACCGTCGAGAGCATCCGCGAACTCACCGACGCCATCGAGGACGTCGCGGACCTGTAACCGCCTGCGGCGCTATCTCTCGGTCGTGCCGGGGTCGGCCGACCGCTCGCCGGACAGTTCGACGGCGACCTCCGGGCGACTCCGGCACGGCGAGCGCGCCGTCGCCACGGCGTGACTGTGAGGCTATTTCACGAACTGATAATTCCGGGATGGATATATATGTGGTAAGGCACAACTGGTAAGCAGGTGACAGATAGATGAGTAAAACGAGTGTCAACAGTGATAGCGATGTGCCGCCCGAATCGGGTCGGACCGTCCGCAGAACCTTCGACTGGTCGGCGGTCTCCCCGAGCGCCGCCGTGGCGGAGGTCATCGCCGAGACCGGTGACGTCGAGCCGTCCGAGGTGGGTCCGCTGTACGACGTCATCGACTCCGACGCGCTCGACTCGCTGGTGCGACACCGCGACGAGTCGGCCGACTGCGTCGTGACGTTCCCGTACGCCGGCATGGAAGTCAGCGTCGCGGGCGAGGGCGAGGTGCTCGTCACCGTCCCCGAAAGCCGGTCCTGAGGCGGTTCTCCCGCCCGCCGAGCCGCGTGACGTAGCCGTTAATAGGCGGCGACACCAGCCAACGGCAATGGCAGCCGTCTCCGACTCCGACCTGGCGGACAACCCCTACGTCGAGGACCCACCGACGTCGTTCGAGGACGTCGAGACGATAGAGGCGGACGCGGCCCGCGAACAGGCCGGAAAGCTCCGCGCGGCCATCCGCTATCACGACTACCGCTACTACGTCGAGGCCGACCCGGTCGTCGGCGACCGGACCTACGACGCCCTGTTCTCCCGGTTGCAGGACCTGGAGGAGGCGTTCGACCTCGCGACCGACGGCAGCCCGACTCAGCGCGTCGGCGGCGAACCGCTCGAGGAACTCGGCGAGGTCGACCACGTCGCGCCGATGCGCTCTATCGACCAGGGCGGCGAGGTGGCGGACGTCCGCGAGTTCGACGAGCGGGTGCGGCGAGGACTCACGGAGTACGACGGCCCTATCCAGTATTTCTGCGAGCCGAAGTTCGACGGCCTCTCCGTCGAGGTGGTCTACGAGGACGGCGAGTTCGTCCGGGCGGCGACGCGGGGCGACGGCGAGGTCGGCGAGGACGTGACCGAGAACGTCCGGACCATCCGGAGCGTCCCCCAGCGCCTGCGCGGGGACTACCCCGACTACCTCGCGGTCCGGGGCGAGGTGTACATGCCCCGCGAGGCCTTCACCGCGTACAACCGCGAGCGCGTCGAGAACGGGGACGACCCCTTCGCGAACCCCCGCAACGCCGCCGCCGGCACGCTCCGACAGCTCGACCCGGCGATTACGGCCCAGCGCCCCCTCGCCGTCTTCTTCTTCGGTGTGCTCGACGCCAGCGTCGACTTCGAGAGTCACGCGGGCATCCACGAACGCCTCCCGGAGTGGGGCCTGCGGGTCTGTGACCGCGCCCGCGTCGTCGACGAAATCGAGGCGGCCATCGACTACCGGGACGCACAACTCGACGCCCGCGACGAACTGGACTACGAGATAGACGGCGTCGTCCTGAAGGTCAACGACGGCGACGCCTGCGACCGCCTGGGGTCGACCAGCCGCGCCCCGCGGTGGGCCTTCGCCTACAAGTTCCCCGCCCGGAAGGAGGAGACCACCGTCCGCGACATCGTCGTCCAGGTGGGCCGGACCGGTCGGCTCACCCCCGTCGCGCTGATGGACCCCGTCGAAGTCGGCGGCGTCACCGTGACGCGGGCGTCGCTGCACAACCCCTCGCTCATCGAGGACCTGGGCGTCGGCATCGGCGACCGGGTGCGGATAAAACGGGCCGGCGACGTGATTCCCGACGTGGTCGAGGTGGTCGAGGGGAACGGGGACGGCCACTTCGCCTTTCCCGACGCCTGTCCGGCCTGTGGCAGCCAGGTCGAACGCGACGGGCCGATGGCGTTCTGTACCGGCGGGCTGACCTGTCCCGCCCAGCGCGAACGCTCCGTCGAACACTACGCCAGCCGCGACGGGCTGGACATCGAGGGGCTGGGCGAGAAGGCCGTCGAGCAACTGCTCGAGGCCGGCCTCGTCGAGAACGCCGCGGACCTCTACGAGCTGTCGGTCGAGGACCTGGCCGACCTGGAGGGGTGGGGCGAGACGAGCGCACGGAACCTCGTCGACGAACTCGACGCGGCCCGCGAGCCCGAACTCGACGAGTTCCTCACGGCGCTCGGTATCCCGCAGGTCGGCGGCGTCACCGCGCGCAACCTCGCACAGGCGTTCGGCAGCTTCGAGGCCATCCGCGAGGCGGCCGAGGGCGGCGACGAGCCCGCGGAGGGGCAGGTGACGCTGGGCGAGGCCGTCGGCGAGGACACCCGCGCCGACACCTTCGAGGCCGTCCCCGACGTCGGTCCCGTCGTCGCCCGCAGCATCGTCGACTTCTTCGAGGGGGAGGGCAACCGCGCGGTGCTCTCCCGCCTGCTCGACCACGTCGACCCGCAGGACGCCGACCACTCACAGGGCGAGGCCCTCGACGGACTGACCTTCGTCTTTACCGGCTCGCTTTCGGACTACACCCGCGGCGAGGCCCAGGACCTCGTCGAGCGGGCCGGCGGCTCGGCCACCTCCAGCGTCTCGGGCAACACGGACTACCTCGTCGTCGGCGAGAACGCGGGCCAGCGCAAGCGCGACGACGCCGAGGACAACGACGTGGCGATGCTGTCGGAAGACGAATTCGTGGACCTGCTCGACTCGAAGGGCGTGCTGTAAGGAACGACGAGCCTACCGGGGTTCCACTGCATCCGCGACTGTCCCCAAGAGTCAGAAAGCCCCGGTTGGTTCCGGTCGGGGGCTCGCTGCGCTCCAGTGGGTGCTTGCGTCGCCCGCCTTCCCGGGGCCGTACTCTGGACAAACCCTGACGAAGCAACACTAGACTGGGCGAAGTCGTTCGAAAGGCGCGACGCACCGACGAGAGGGCGTAGCTCTCTCGAACCACGACGGGAGCGCACAGCGAGTCGTGGGAGTTCAGAGCGCGGGGGCCTTCTGGCTGTTGGCGATGCGGTCACGATACTCTGTGGATGACGTTTCCCGGTCAGTTGCACCCGATCTCCGGAAAACCGACGTAACCGCTACAGGTCCACGGTGTTGAACGTGTAGTAGCTGAGAGCGGCCGCGATGGCGAACCACGAAATCATCGCCACGAAGACGACGGGGTCGGAGAAGTAGAACGGGACGCTGCCGGACCCGGCCTGGCAGGTGACCTGCTCGCCGAAGATGGTCTGGACGGTCTCGACGTTGCCGTTGAGCACGTCGGTACAGACGGTCCTTGTGTCGGCGCCGGGGCCGAACATCCCGAGGCGGGCCGACAGCTGTGGCGCGTCACCGGTGTTCAGCATCGAGTTGACGAGCGTCTTGTAGGCCTGGTTGGGGTTCGCTATCTTCAGGAACAGGACGATGTGCCAGCGGATGGCGCCGCCGATGAGCGGGCCGGTGTCGACGCTGCCGATGGAGATGCCGTTCGTGAGGACATCGGCGAAGCTGTTGACCGAGAGGTTCCACGCGAACGTGGTGTACATGTAGACGACGAAGTTGGCGATACCGGAGTAGCTGCTCTTGGAGAACGCCCCGGAGATGGAGACGGTGATGGCGACGAAGACGAGCGCGTACAGCACCGAGAACAGCCCGAACAGCCCGAACAGTTCGGGCTTGAACGTGATGTTCGAGAGGACGAGGAAGACGGCGGTAAAGGCCAGCGAGGCAACGAGTGGCACGCCGAGGACGGCACACCGGCCGATGACCTTCCCGACGATGACGTCGCGGCGGCTGTTGGGCAGCGACAGCAACAGCTTCAGCGACCCGCTCGTGCGCTCCTTCGAGATGGCGGCGTAGCCGACGAAGATGGCGATGATGGGGAGCAGTATCGTCACCCGGTTCAGGTAGACCTGTGACAGCAGCGCCTGCATCCCCTGCTGCTGGACCAACTGGGCGAGTCGACCCGACCCCTCGGCGGCGTTGACCCACCAGACGCGCGCGACGGGGAGGACGAACACCAGCGTGAAGAACGCGCCCAGTATCCACAGCCCCTTCGAGCGGATGGCGTCCTTGAACTCCTTTTTCGAGACGGTGTACCAGCCGAAGGTGTGCCGGAGCGTGCGGTCCAGTCCCTCGATGCCCCCTTCCTGCGTGCTCATGCCCGCACCTCCTGTTCGGTGTAGCTGCTGAAGAGGTCCTCCAGGGAGGCCTCCTGGGTCTCGAAGTCCTCTACGGGGACGCCGTTGTCCTCGAAGGCGTTGAGGACGGCCATCTTCGCGTCGCGCTCGCAACTGACCGTCACCCGGTCGGTGTCCAGTTGCGCGCCCGAGACCGACCGGAGGCTACGGATCTCGTCGAGGGCGCTGTCGACGCCGGCGGTGTCGCCGACGGTGACGACCATCGTCATGTCGCCCTGCGCGGCGCGCAGTCCCTCGACGGTGTCTTTCGCGATGAGCTGGCCGTCCTGGAGGATGCCGACGGTGTCACAGACGGCCTCGACCTGGCTGAGGATGTGCGAGGAGAAGAAGACGGTGGCGCCCCGCTCGCTCTCCTCGCGGATGAGTTCGCGCATCTCGCGGGCGCCGTTGGGGTCGAGCCCGGTGGTCGGCTCGTCGAGGACGAGCAGGTCGGGCTGGCCGACCAGCGCCATCGCCAGGACGAGGCGCTGTTTCATCCCCTTGGAGTAGCCGCCGGCCCGGCGGTCGATAGCGTCGGCGACGCCCACCCGCTCTAAAAGCTCCTCGGGGTCGTCGTCGGCGTCTTTCGACTCGATGACGAACTCCATGTGTTCCCGACCCGTCAGGCGCTCGTACACCTCGTATCCCTCCGGGAGCACGCCGATGCGCTCGCGGATGGCCTCGGACTCCTCTTGGGCGTCGTGACCCAGGACCGTCGCCGACCCGGCCGTCGGGCGGACGAAGTCCAGCAGGATGTTGATGGTCGTCGACTTCCCGGCCCCGTTGGGGCCCAGAAAGCCGAAGACCTCCCCCTCGTCGACGGTGAGGTCGACCCCGTCCAGGGCGACGACGTCGGCGTACTCCTTGCGGAGGCCGTCCAGTTCGATAGCGGTCATACGCGACGGTTGGACCACCCTCGGGTATAGTCTTTCATATTGTCCAGCCGGTTCACACTTCCGCAACGATTAGCAGGGTTACACTTCCTCGTCGGGGTCGTGTGTCTCGGCCATCCGCGTCGCCTCCGTCGCGTACCGCTCGCGGGTCGCCCCGTCCTCGACGGGCGCCAGACGGTCGGGCTCTACCTCCCTGGCGGCGGTCACGGCCGTCCGCATCAGGAGGTTCGTCGAGAGCTGCTTGGTGAGCTGTCGGTCGCCCTCGGGCGGCGCGTAGACGAGCGTCACCATCCGCTCGTCGCCGTAACTCGACCGCTCGACCAGCCAGCACCGTACCGTCTCCTCGGAGTCGGTCATTGGCGCGTCGTTGTCGGGCCGTCGGCTTGTATCCACCGAGGCGTGTCGCGTGCCACCGACCGACACCGGGAGAGTTTTGCCGTAACTCTTGGTTATAGATGTGTAGAGATATATGCACAGCACACATGACCGACCAGTACGGATTCGGGACGCGCTGCGTCCACGCCGGCCAGGAGGCGCCGGACCCGGCCACAGGGGCCCGAGCACCCCCCATCTACCAGACGTCCTCCTACGTCTTCGACGACGCGGAGACCGCCGCCGAGCGGTACGCGCTGGAGGACGACGGCAACGTCTACTCCCGCTTCGACAACCCGACGGTGCGGATGCTCGAAAAGCGCCTGGCCTCGCTCGAGGGCGCCGTCGACGCCGTCGCCACGGGGTCGGGGATGGCCGCGTTCGACGCCGCGACCACCGTCCTCGCGAGTGCTGGTGACAACGTCGTCTCGGCCGCCTCTATCTACGGCGGGACCCACTCCTATCTCGCGAACACCGCCGGCCAGCGAGGCATCGAGGCGCGCTTCGTCGACACGCTCGACCCCGCGGCCTACGCCGAGGCCATCGACGACGACACCGCCTACGTCCACTGCGAGACCATCGGCAACCCCTCGCTCGTCGTCCCGCCCCTTGAGGAGATAGCCGACGTGGCCCACGACCACGGCGTCCCCTTCTTCGTCGACAACACCTTCGGGACGCCGGCGCTCTGTAACCCCATCGAGCACGGTGCCGACCTCGTCTGGGAGTCGACGACGAAGTGGATTCACGGCTCCGGCACGACGGTCGGCGGCGTGCTCGCCGACGGCGGTTCGTTCCCCTGGGGCGACCACCCCGAGAAGTACCCCGAAATCGGCGGGGAGAACCCCGCCTTCGGATTCTCCTTTGCCGACCGCTTTGGCGACCGGGCGTTCACCACCGCGGTCCGCCACCGGGGACTGCGCGCGCTCGGTGACGGCCAGAAACCGTTCGACGCCTGGGCCACGCTGCAGGGCACCGAGACCCTCTCCCTGCGGATGGACCGGCACTGCTCGAACGCGCTGACCGTCGCCGAACATCTGGCGGGCCACCCCGAGGTGGCGTGGGTGACCTACCCCGGCCTCGAATCCCATGAAACGCACGACCTGGCGACGGAGTACCTCACAGGTGGCTTCGGCGGCGTCGTCACCTTCGGCCTGTCGGGCGGCTACGAGGCCAGCAAGGCCTTCTGCGAGGCGACCGACCTCGCGCAGTTCCTCGCCAACATCGGTGACGCGAAGACGCTGGTCATCCACCCCGCGAGCACCACCCACGCACAGCTCTCGGCAGACGAACAGCGCGAGAGCGGCGTCAGCCCCGACCTCGTGCGGATGAGCGTCGGCATCGAGGAGCCCGAAGACGTCGTCGCCGACGTCGACGACGCAATCGAGGCGGTGAGCTAGATGGACTCCAGTACCGTCTCCGTCGGCGAGTTCGAGTTCCAGTGTGGCGAGACCATCGCGGACCTGGAACTGGCCTACGAGACCTACGGCGACTTCACCGGCGACAACGCCGTGCTGGTCTGTCACGCTCTCACGGGGAGCGCCCACGTCGCCTCGCGCGGACGCTTCGAGGAGGGCGACCAGGCCTACGCCTGGTGGGACGACATCGTCGGGCCGGGGAAGGCCATCGACACCACGGAGTACTTCGTGGTCTGTGTCAACGTCCCCGGTTCCTGTTATGGCTCCAGTGGCCCGTCCAGCGAGAACCCCGAGACCGGCGAGCCCTACGGGCCGGAGTTCCCGCCGGTCACCGTCGCCGACTGGACCGAGGCTCAGCGCCGCGTGCTGGACGAACTGGGCGTCCCGGCGCTGTACGCCGTCGTCGGCGGCAGCGTCGGCGGCATGAACGTCCTGGAGTGGGCGAAACGCCACCCCGACCACGTCGAGAAGATAGTGCCTATCGCCGCCGCCGGGCGACTGGACCCCCAGTGTCTCGCGCTCGACGGTATCGCCCGCCGGGCCATCACCACCGACCCGGACTGGAACGGCGGCCACTACTACGACGAGGAGCACCCCGACCACGGGCTGGCGCTGGCCCGCGAAATCGGGCACGTGATGTACTTCTCGAAGTCGAGCATGGAACGGCGCTTCGGCCGCCGGGCGGCGACGCGAGAGGCCGAACGGGCCTTCCCGACGGACCCCGCCGGGCGCTTCTTCCCGTATCGCGACGTGGAGTCGTACCTCGACTACAACGCCTCGAAGTTCGTCGAGCGCTTCGACGCCAACAGCTACCTCTACCTGACGCGGGCGATGGACAACTACGACCTCGCCAGCGGGTTCGAGGGCGACGCCGACGCGCTGGCGGCCTTCGACGGCGACGCTCTCGTGATGTCTTTCACCGGCGACTGGCACTTCACGAGCGAGCAGAGCGAGGCGCTGGCCGACGCCTTGCGGGCCAGCGACACCCCCGTCGCCCACCACGTCGTCGACTCCGACTACGGCCACGACGCCTTCCTCGTCGAACCCGACAACGTCGGCCCGCCCCTGTCTGACTTCCTCGAGGTCGGCCTCTCGGGCAGCGCCATCTCGGACACCGAGGAGCGCGAGGACGACTCCTCGGACTTCGCCCCGGTCCACACCAGCCTCTTCTCGCGGTAGGTTTTATCACCCCTTGAATCGTCTATAACTCTGCATGAGTGATATGTTCGCCAGTGCCGACGAGGAGGACCTCGCGTTCGGCCAGACCGTCTACGACGAGGCGGGGAACGAACTCGGCCGCATCCGCGGCTTCGACCAGCACGGCTTCTACGTCACCGTCGAGGACGGCATCAAGGCGCTCACGAACGACCACCGGACGACCGGCACCGCCGGCGAAGCCGAACTGATGTGGCGCTGCTGGGAGTGTGGCGCGATGGGCGACATCGAGGACGACATCCCCGAGCAGTGTCCCGACTGCGGCGCGCCGAAAGAGGAGATATACTACTGGACCGAGGACTAATCGAACCGGCGAGCGGGCCAGGCCGCGAGCAGCGAATTATTCCGACCGAGGACTGACGCGTTCGTCTCCGTCCGGTCCCGTCTCCGCCCGACCTAGTCCACCCGCTCGATGCGGTCGGCGGCGGGCGCGTCGAGTTGCGCCCTGACTCCCTCGGCAGCGTCGGCCGGCAGCGCGAAGCGCAACGCGCCGTCCCGGAGGTCGGCGACGGCGACGCCCTCGGAATCCCAGACGATAGCGCGGTCGAGGTCGGTGAACAGTTCGGCGAGGTCGGCGAACGTCTCGTCGGTGAGCGGGACCGTGCCGATGGTGTGGTCGTCGGCGACGGTCACCGCATTGTGGCCCGACAGCGCCTCCAAGGCCTCGCGTCGCGGGCCGACCAGGTCCATCCGGCGGCCGATAGCAAGCCGGACGGACACCCGCTCAGCCTGTCGCGGCGTCGCGTCGAGGACGGCCGCGAAGGCGTCGAGCGCCGCGGCCTCGTCGGTCGCCGGCGGACGCAGGCGATAGCTGGGCTCAGTCGACGGCCACGCCACCGATTCGGGGTCCATGGGCGCTCGTTGGCACCGCCCGATGTTGTCGGTTCTGGTCTCCACGGCACTCGAACGCTTTTGTACGGCCGTCGCCACACCCCGCGTATGCACATCGCCGTCGTCGGCGCGGGTAGTCTGGGCAGCCTGCTCGGCGGCCTCCTCGCTCGCGAACACGACGTGACGCTGGTCGGTCGGGACCCCCACGTGGACCGGGTCGACGCCGACGGCCTCCGTGTCACGGGCGTCGAGTCGTTCCGCGTCTCGCCGGCGGCCCGAACCGACATCCCCGACAGCGCTGACCTCGCCCTCGTCGCGGTCAAGAGCTACGACACCGGGAGCGTCGCCGCGCAACTGGCCGACTGCGACCTCGACGCCTGCCTGTCGGTACAGAACGGGATGGGCAACGAGGAACGGCTGGCCGACGCGCTCGCGTGTCCGGTGCTGGCGGGCACCTGCACCTACGGCGCACGCCTCGAAGCGCCCGGAACGGTCGCGTTCACCGGCCGCGGCGAGGTGGTGCTGGGACCGCGCGAGGGCGGCCGCTCGGCGGTGGCCGACCGCGTGGGCGAGGCCGTCGCCACCGCCGGGGTCGAGACGACCGTCGCGACGGACATGCCGACGCGTCTCTGGGAGAAACTGGCCGTCAACGCCGCCGTCAACGCGACGACGGCGCTGGCCCGCGTCGAGAACGGCGCGCTCGCCGCGGGGGCCGGCGGGTCTCTCGCTGCCGACGCCGCCCGCGAGACGGCCCGCGTGGCCCGCGAGCGCGGTGTCGACCTCGCCGACGAGCGGGCCGTTTCACTGACCCGGGAGGTGGTTCGTGACACCGCCGCGAACCGCTCCTCGATGCTGCAGGACGTCGCGGCCGGGCGGCGGACGGAAATCGACGCCATCAACGGCTACGTGGTCCGGGCGGCCGCACAGGCGGTACCGGTCAACGAGACGCTGACGCGGCTGGTGCGGACCTGGGCCGCCGGCACGGACGCGGCGTGAGTCGCCCGGTCAGTCCTGCCCGCCGTCGGCGGCTGTCTCGACCGGCTGCTTGGCCATGCCGAGCATCTCGCGGGCCTCGTCGGGCGTCGCGATGTCGCGGTCCAGATGCTCGATGATGTTGGCCGTGCGTTCGACCAGTTGCTGGTTGCTCTGGGCCTTCTCGCCGCGCCGGTAGTAGAGGTTGTCCTCCATCCCGACCCGGACGTGGCCCCCGAGCAGGACGGCCATCGTGGTCAGGGGCAGCTGGTGGGGCCCGACCGCGAGCACGTTGAACTCGGAACCGTCGGGGATGTTGTCCACCATCGTGAGCAGGTTCCGGGGGGTCGCCGGGGTGAACGACCCGCCGAAGATGAGGTTGATGTAGGGCGGCTCCTCGATGAGCCCCTCGTCGATGAGCCGTCGGACCTCCGCCAGCTGGCCGGAGTTGAACACCTCCATCTCGGGTTTGATGTCCTTGGCCTGCATCTCGACGGCCAGGCGCTCGATGTTGTTGCGGGTGTGGTTGGTGATGATGTGTTTGTCCCGCTTGAACGGCCCCATGTCCAGCGACGCCATCTCCGGCGGCGGGTCCGTCCGGATGCCCGCCACACGGCTGTCGTACTGGGCCTGTCCGCCGGTGGTGTTCTGGATGATGATGTCGTCACACTCCTCGCGGATCGCGTCGTTCACCGCCTGGAGCCGGCTGGCGTCGTTCTCGCCGTGCTCGTTCCGACCGTGGACGTGCGCGATTGACGCACCGACCGCCTCGCAGGCGGCCACCTGCTGAGCGATCTCCTCTGGTTGTTCCGGGAGGTTGGAATTCACGTCTTTGCCGTGGATCGCGCCGGTGGTGGCCACCGTGATGATGACCTTCTTTTGCCGGTGGTAGTCGTCGTATGGCACTACTGCGACTCACGCGTGTCGCTACTTGGGTATGATACAGCTATCGGCTCGCCGGCAGGGGTACGCAGGACGTATCACCGGAAACGTCTCAATAACCAAGCCCGCAGGCGATTTCCGTTCACGACGATGACCTGTCCGTATCTGGACTACCGCGACACCGACGGCGAGCAGGAGTTCGACCACGAACGCCCGTACTGTCAGATTCAGGAGGCGTTCGTCTCGCCGATGGAGGCCGACCTCTGTAACGACCGCCACGGCTTCGACCACGAACAGGACTGTGCCGTGTTCCAGCGCCACCACCTAGACGCCGACCAGCTCGTCCCCGGCCTGGAGCTGCAGGATGCGGACTGAGACGCGGACCGAGACGGAGACGACCGACCGGGAGCGCGGCGACGACTACGACATCCGCTGGTTCCGCGAGGGGGACAAGGCCGGGTTCATGGACCTCCACCGCGAGACGTTCCCGGACGGTACGGACGCGTGGTTCGACTGGAAGTTCCTCGACAACCCCTATCTCCCCGAGACGCCCATCGTCGTCACCGAACACGACGGCGACATCGTCGGCGCGCGGCCCAACCTCGCCTTCCAGATGCGCGCCGGCGACACCTACCACACGGCCCTCCAGTCCTGTGACACCATGGTCCACGAGGACCACCGTCGGCAGGGCCTGTTCAGCCGGATGAGCGAACGGCTCTTCGCCGACTACGCCGACGGTCAGCCCGAGTTCACGTTCAACAACCCCAACCCGCTGACCACGGCCGGACTGGCGAAACTCGGCTGTGAAATCGCCGGCGAACACACCACGTACTACCGCGTCCAGAACCCGGCGGTGTACGCCGGTATCGACAACTCGCTGGCCGAGGCCACGGGCGAGCGCGCTGCCCGCGCCTACCTCGGCGTCCGCGAGCGGCGCTTCGACCCGCCCGACGAGGTGAGTGTCACCAGCCACACCGACATCCCGGCCGGCACGCTCGCCACCCTCTACCGGCGTCGACCCCCGTCGGAAATCCACGCTTACCGCGACGAACAGTTCTTCGACTACCGCTTTGGGAACCCCAACTGGGAGTACACCTCCTACACCGCGACGCTCGGTGACCGCCCCGTCGCCGGCGTCGTCGCGGGCACCGGCGAGAAGGAGGGCCACACCGTCACCAACGTCGTCGACGTGCTCCCCCTCGTCGGCGACGACGAGCGCGACCGTGCGCTGCCCGCCATCTTCGACCGCCTCGTGACCGACTACGCCGACTCCGACGTGGTCGCGGTCCGCGGGGAGTCGGTGCCACACGAACTCCTTACCGGCCTCGGCTTCCACAGCGACCAGGACCTCCCCCTCGCCCCGGTGGCGACGCCAACGCGGCTGATTGTCTCGCCGATTCCGCCCGACGGAACCTGGCGTGTCGCCGGCCGGGACATCCGCGAGATGGACAACTGGCGGCCGACCTTCGTCGAACACAACACCGCCTAGGAACTGCCGATACTGGGTTTGATGGAAGGGTGACCGTTTGCTCTCCTGCAATCGTCTCTCAGCAGAGCCAGAAAGCCCCCGAGCGCTCGACGGCTGCGACTCGCTGCGCTCCTCACTGCGTTGCGGTGCTTACTTCGTCTCGCTCGTCGATCGCTCGGCCCCTTTCAGTCCCATCCGTGCGGTTGCCCAACCGGCTACGGGCGGACTGAAAGGGGCGGCCGGCTACACGAACCCCGGCGATGTAAGCACTGGACTGAGCGAACGGAGTGAGCGAAGGAAGCGCGCAACGAGCCGCGGGAGTGTAGCCGGCCGGGGCTTTCTGGCTGTTCGCGGTGCCGGTAGCGAACACGGCGAGCGGGGCTTTCTGGCTGTCGAGCATCACGGCTGACACGCTGCTTCTCGCACTCGCACCAGTGACGATGCCCGCGTTTGCTAGCTCCGTTTCAGGACGTAGAGCGCGGCGCCACCGCCTAACAAGAGCGCGAACAGGTAACTCGCCACGCGATAGAGGATGGCGATGACGGCGGCGTCCGTCTGTCCGATGGCGGTCAGGGCGACGACCAGCACGACCAGTGCGGTTTCGACGGCGCCCGAGCCGCCGGGGGAGGGGACCAGTCCCGCGAGCGTCGACGCGGGGACGATGAACAAGACCAGCAGGAGCGGGAGGTCGGCGCCGATGGCCTGGGCCGAGCAGTACAGCGGCAGGGCGAAGAAGACCCAGCCGACGTAGGAGACGCTCAGCGCCTTCGCGAGGGCGCGTCGGTCCCGCGCGATGCGCTCGAACGCGGCCTCGGTCTCGTGGATGCGGTCGCGGAGTCCGCCGAGGCTGACCATCGGGACGCGGTCGACGACGGGTGCAGCCAGTCCGAGCAATGCGTCGCGCAACCGGTCGCGAAAGCGCCAGCCGACGGCCGTGATGAGCGGCACGCCGACCGAGAGGACGACCAGCCCGCCCGCCAGCGGCTCGATTGCCTCCGGGAGTTCGCTGCCGTACAGTAGCGCCGCGAAGCCGACGCCGGAGAACGTGACGAACGGAAAGAGGTTGAGGAGGTCGGCGGTGACGACGCTGGCGAGGCTGTCCTGGTAGCTGGCCTCCGTGTCCCGCGAGAGGACGTAGGCGATGAACGGTTCGCCGCCGGCCTGGCCAAGCGGCGTGACGTAGTTGGCGAAGGTGGCGGCGTAGTAGGTGACGACCAGTCTCGAAAAGGACTCCTCGATGCCCGCGACGCCCAGGACTATCTGCCAGGCCTTCCCCCACGCGGTGAGACACAGCGCCGTCGAGAGACAGGCAAGCGCCAGCCAGCCCGTATCGGCCTGCCGGAGCCCCTCGATGACGCCCTCGGTGCCGACGAAATCGACCAGCAGGGCCAGCACCGCGCCGGCGACCAGGAAGCCAAGCAGTATCTGCCCGACGGTCCGGCGGTCGACGAAGTCGAGGGCGGCGCTGTCCGAGGACACGTCAGTCGATGTACCCCAGGTCCTGCAGTCGGTCCTTCGTCTCGTCGTCCATCCCGGCGAGGACGTCGCCGTCGGCGCCGTCGGCCTCGTCGGGCCAGGTGGCGTCGACGCTGTCGATAAAGTCGAACAGGGCCGCCCGCAGCGCCTCGGGTTCGTCGTCGGTGCCGACGAGGTTCTCCGTCTCGCCGGGGTCACGCCCGACGTGGTAGGCCTCGTCGGGGATGCGCGTGCAGTGGACGTACTTCTCGTCGATGGAGCGGGCCGCGCCCATCCGGGAGTAGAAGCGGGACTGCTCGTCGAGTTCGATACCGGCGCTGCTGGCTTTCCCCTCCAGTTGGCGCAACTCGACGACGGGCTGGTGGTACTCGACGAAGCCGACCTCGCCCCGGGGGACCTCGCCCATCTCCGCGGCGAACTCGCGGTAGTCAGCCGACAGGAGCGAGCGCGCCGACTGCAGGGGCTCACCGCGGCCCTCGGCGCCGGCGGCGTCCAGCACGGTGTGATAGAGGTCGACGAGTTCGACGACCGTCTCGTCGTCCCGCGTCGGCTCGATGTCGGGGTGTTTGACCATGAGCGGGACGTTCACGAGCGGGTCGTAGATGCCGAACTCGTGACCGTACAGGTCGTGTTCGCCGAACAGTTCGCCGTGGTCTGCCACTACGACGACAGTGGTGTCCTCCCACTGGCCGGTCTCTTTCAGGTGCGAGAACAGGCGGTGGAGTTGGTCGTCGATGTGGGCGAGTTCGGCGTCGTACAGCCCCTTGATGTCGGCCCACTCGTCGTCGTCGATGCCGCGGGCGCCGCAGTTGAACTCCTTGGAGTTCTGGCATACCTCGGTCGAGTCGACACCGGGGGCGAACCGCTCGGCGTACTCCTCGGGCGGGTGGTAGGGCAGGTGGGCGTCCATCAGGTTGATGAAGGCGAAGAAGTCCTCGCTCTCGTCGATGAAGTCGATGGTCTTGTCGATGACCTGTGGCGTCTTCGTGTCGCCGCCGCCGCCCTCGGCGAGGTGTTCGTGTATCGTGTTGCCCAGTTGGACCATCCGGTCGGCGACGCCGCGCAGCGTGTCGTTGTCGTTCATGGTCTTCCAGAGGCTCGCGAGCGGCCCCGAGAGTAGCTCGCTGGGCATTATCTGGAAGAAGTTGTCGTGGTCGTCGAAGCCGGCCGTCAGGTTGGTGTAGCTCGTTATCCAGGCGTTCGAGGAGTAACAGGCGGTGTCGTACCCCGCCGCCGACAGCGATTCGGCCAGCGTGGTCGCCCCCTCCAGATAGGGGTCCTCCTGGGTGGCCCCGTGTTCGCTCGGATAGTGGCCCGTGAACATCGAGGCGTGGACCGGCAGCGTCCACGGGGCCGGCGCGACGGCGCCGTCGAAGACGGCGGCCTCGTCGGCGAACTCGGCGAGGTGCGGGGTCGTCTCGCGCTCCTCGTCGTAGACGGTCAAGCGGTCCTTACGGACCGTATCGAGGACGACGAAGAGGACGTTTTCACCGTCCGTAGCAGTCATATGCAGTCAAAAACTCCCTATCGGGTTAATACGGTGTGATTTCGGTTCGCGGACTGTGCGAGGACGCCCTGGGAACCGGCCACGCGGGGCCGCGTCGGCGGTACGCTGCTTCTAGAACGGGGCTTCCGGGCCCTCGTCGTCGCCGCCGATGTCGCCGCCGCGGGAGTCGCCGCCGGGGAAGGAGGGGTTCATGCCGCCGTCGGCGCCGCCGGCCATCCCCTCGCCGCCCTCCATCCCGGTGCGGGCGACGACCTCGTTTATCTCGGGAATCTCCTTGGTCATGCGGGTCTTGATGGCCTGGATGGTCATCGGGGAGATGCCACACCCCGAGCAGGCACCGCCCAGGCGGATTGTGACGCTGCCGTCCTCGCGGTCGATGTTCTCGATGGCCGCGCTACCGCCGTGCATCTGAATCTGCGGGAAGTTCCGCCGCAGGAAGTTCGTGATTCGCTCGCGCAGGTCGTCCCCGTCCTCGGTCTCCGTGCTCATAGTGCCTGAAGGTCGGGGCCGGGGAGGCTTAGACCTTTGGACTTCTGCCATCTTTCGGCCCACTGGACGGGCACGCCGAGCCCCGAGCCGACCGCCAGACGGCGTCTGACGGCCGCCCGCGCCCCCGTCCAGTCCGACTGTTTCACTTCCGGTCCGGTTGGCTGGCGTATATGCCCCGTCCCGCCCTCCGCAGGGACATGTTCGAGGCGCTGAAACGGGTCGTTCGGCGGCGGGCGCGGGGCGACTCGTTCCGGGAGTGTCGCCGCTGTGGCACGACGGTCGAGCGCGCCGCCGGAGGGTGTCCGGCGTGCGAGTCGACCGATATCGCGAACTACGACCTCTGAACGGCCCCATCGCGGCCCGAAACACCGGCGGCGTCGGCCGAAGCTTCAAGCCCTGTGGCGCCCCCACTGTGCCCATGAGTGACATGGACGAGGCGATGCGGCGCTTTGCGGTGCCCGACCGCGAGGACCTGCCCGAGGACGTCCGCGAGCGCATCGACGCGGAGACCGACCGCGCGGGCTTTACCCCGAACGTCTTCCGGGCGATGGCCTTTCGTCCCGAACACTTTCGCGCCTTCTTCGCCTATCACGACGCCCTGGTCGAGGCGACCGAACTGGAACGCGAGGAGATAGAACTCGTCGTCGTCGCCGTCAGCGGGGCCAACGACTGTCTGTACTGCGTGGTCGCCCACGGCGCCCTGCTCCGCATCTACGCCGAGGACCCCCACCTGGCCGAGCACGTCGCGACGAACCACCGGACGGCCGATATCGACGAGGCCCACCGCGCGATGTGTGACTTCGCCGTGAAACTGACCGAGGACCCCGCACGCGTCGACGACGACGATTTCGACCGGCTGGAAGCCCACGGCTTCAGCCGCCGCGCCATCTGGGACATCGGCAGCGTGGCGGCCTTCTTCAACCTCTCGAACCGGCTGGCGCAACTGGCGGATATGCGCCCGAATCCGGAGTTCTACGACCTGGGCCGGGACGGCGAGTAGTCGGCCGGACCAAAGGCTGTTTTAGCTCCGGTGTCCACGTACTCCCCAATGAGCGACAGCGAGTCCGGCCCCAAACAGGTCTCGGACCCCGACTACCACAGCCGGAACCACACGGCGGCCCAGACCTGCGGGTGGACGGCCAACGCCCTGCGCGGGGAGGGGAAGTGTTACAAGTACGCCTTCTACGGGATAGAGTCTCACAGATGCATCCAGATGACGCCAGTCGTGAAGTGTAACGAACGCTGTGTCTTCTGCTGGCGGGACCACGCGGGCCACGCCTACGAACTGGGCGACGTGGAGTGGGACGACCCCGCGGCCGTCGCGGACGCTTCGGTCGAACTCCAGCGCAGACTCCTCTCGGGCTTTGGCGGCAACGACGAGGTCCCACGCGAGGTGTTCGAACAGGCGATGGAACCGCGCCACGTCGCCATCTCGCTGGACGGCGAGCCGACCCTCTATCCCTATCTGCCGGAACTCATCGAGGAGTTCCACGCCCGGGACATCACGACGTTCCTCGTCTCGAACGGCACCCACCCGGAGATGCTCGACCGCTGTGACCCCACGCAACTCTACGTCTCCGTCGACGCCCCCGACCGAAAGACGTTCGACGAGACGGTCAAGGCCGTCGAGGACGACGCCTGGGACCGACTCGTCGACACGCTGGACGTCCTCGCCGGGAAGGCCGACACCCGCACCGTCATCCGCACCACGCTCGTACGCGACCACAACATGCACCACCCCGAGTGGTACGCGGCGATGTGTGACCGGGCCGACGCCGACTTCGTGGAGCTGAAAGCGTACATGCACGTGGGCCACTCGCGGGGCCGCCTCGACAGGGACTCCATGCCGAGCCACGAGGAGATTCTGGAGTTCACCGAGGCGATGGGCGAGTGCCTCCCCGACCACGACACCATCAAGGAGGTCGAACCGTCCCGCGTGGCGATGCTGGCCCGCGATAGCGACACGTGGGTGCCGAAGCTCAACAAGGACAGCGAGTTCTGGGCCGACGACCCGCTGGCGGAGTACTAGCGCCGCCCGCGTTCCATATCTGGAATCTATCTCACCTTCGATATGCTTATCCGAGTAACATCCGTAGTGGCGACCATGGCAGAATCATCGGGACAGGCCGTCGGGCGCGACGAGCTGGCGACGCTGAAACTGCTCGCGCTCGACGGCGCGATGGACGAGCCGACGAAGGTCTCCTGTGCTGACCTCGCCGGGCGGCTCGACGCTTCGAACCAGACGGCCTCCCGGCGGCTCCAGCGCCTGGAGGACGCCGACCTGCTGGACCGCGACATGCTCGGCGACGGCCAGGAAGTCCACATCACGAGCGCGGGCGAGCGCCGCCTGCAGTCCGAATACGCCGACTACCGACGCATCTTCGAGTCGGACGCCAGCGTCCACCTCCAGGGACTGGTCACCTCCGGGATGGGCGAGGGGCGCCACTACATCACGCTGCCGGGCTACATGGAGCAGTTCATCGAACGGCTCGACTACGAGCCGTTCGCGGGGACGCTCAACCTCGAACTGACCGACGACAGCGTCCGCAAGCGCGCTCGCCTGGGCGCGCTCGAACCCGTCACTATCGAGGGCTGGGAGGACGAGGAGCGCACCTACGGCCCGGCGTACTGCTACCCCGCCTCCGTCGAGAGCGGCGACGGCGAGTACGAACCGGCCCACGTCATCGCGCCCGAACGCACCCACCACGGCGAGGAGAAACTGGAGCTTATCGCGCCGGAGAAGCTCCGCGACGTCCTCGAACTCGAAGACGGCGACGAGGTGACCGTCCATGTCTCGGAGTGAACCCGTGGACACCGCCGAGGCCGCACAGGCGGCTGTCGCCGCCTTCGCCCGCGGGGAGCCGGTCCTGATTCACGACGCCGCCGACCGCGAGGGCGAGACCGACATCGTCTATCCGGCGGGCTCGGTCACGCCCGAGGCCGTCGCCAGAATGCGAAACGACGCCGGCGGGCTGGTCTGTGTCGCGCTCTCGGACGCCGTCGCCGAGGCGCTTGCCCTCCCCTTCATGCAGACGGTGCTCGACCATCCGACCAGCGCCGACCACGACCTCGCCTACGACGAGCGCTCCTCGTTCTCGCTTACGGTCAATCACCGGGACACGTTCACCGGCATCACCGACGCGGACCGCTCGCTGACTATCACGGAACTGGCCCGCCTCGCGGCCGACCCCGACCCAGACACCTTCGCCGACGCTTTCCGCTCGCCGGGCCACGTCCACCTGCTGCGGGCCGCGCCGGACCTGCTCGCCGACCGCGAGGGCCACACCGAGTTGGGTATCGCGCTGGCGGCCGCCGCCGACCAGCCGCCGGCGGTCGTCGTCTGCGAGATGCTCGACGACGGGACGGGCGGCGCGCTCTCGCCCGCCGAGGCACAGGCGTACGCGGCAGAGGAGGACCTCGTCTACGTCGAGGGGCGGGCCATCGTCGCCGCGCTGGCGTGAGCGTCTCGCGTATCGGGAGTCGACCGCCGGTCAGTAGCTCGCCCGGCCGCCGTCGACCAGCGACTGCAGTTCGCCGACGGTCCGCTCGACGGACGTACTGACGGTCGCCCCGTCGCGTTCGACCGCGACGCCGCCGACGAGGTCGGCGACCGCGTCGTCCCGCAGTTCGGCTTCAGCGCGCTCGCGCAGCTTCCGGACCACGCGTGCCACGTCCCTCGCGGCGGCGGCGTCGGCCGCGGACAGCGTCGCCGACAGCCCCCGAACGTCGCCGTCGCGGTAGACGGCGCCGGCGAGCGTCGTGACGCTCCCCAGCGGGGAGAGGTCGATGGACTGCCCGGCGTCGCCGACGCTCCGGGGGACCGCGCCGTCGTCGCTCGGGTCGGGCAGTCGACCGGCGAACCGGAGCCGGCCGTCGCGGGTGTCGGCGTACGCGTCCCCGACCGGTCCGCCGACGGCCGCCGTCTCCCCGTTCGTGACGTCGACTACATCGTAGACGGCCGCTTCGGTCCCGACGACGACCCGGTTCGACCCGAGCGCGCCGACCCACGGACCGTCCGCCGTGTCCGGTTCGTACACGACCGTCCCGGACTCGTGCAGTTCGTCGAACGCGACGTCGTCGATGTTCTCGATGCCGGACTTGACGGCCTCGGCGCTCAACTCCGCCCCGAGGACGACGCCGGCGTAGCCGTCGAACAGTTCGTCGCCCGCGCTGCCGACGTCGCCGAACGCGACGGCGCGGTGGACCTTCGCGGGGTCGGCGTCGAACTCTGTCTCGACGTCGGCGAGCAGGGCGTCGGCGGTTCTGGGACCGTCGGCGGCCTCGCCCGACTGGTACTGCGCGCGCTGCTGGAGGGCGGCGGTGGTCAGCGTTCGCATCCCGTCGTCGCGGCGGAGGGCGTCGACGTTCGCGTCCACGACCGCGTCCGCAGTCGCGGGGACGGCGTCGAGAGCGGCCGGCGGGGCCGAGGTGCGTCGGCCCGCCACCGTCCCGACTACCGCCGCCGACAGGAGTCCGGCGACGGCCTGGAGGGTCTCTCGTCTCGCTATCTCTTTCACGACGGCAACTACTCGCGGCTAGACTTCAATGTATTGGACTGTACGGCGTGACGAACTGACCACTGGGGCCATCTCTGCGTCCCGAGTCGCGAGGTCTGCCTGACGAGCACCCATCACTGACCTGTTAGATGAATACTTATTTGCCGTTCGTCCGCAATTGTGGGTTCCATGTGTGCTCGCCCCTCCCGTCGACAGGTCTTGGGAACACTCGGTCTCGCCGCCGTCGGCGGGCTGGCCGGCTGTTCCAGCGACGGCGGGGAGCGGACTGCGACGACGACGGCCACGGCTACCGGAACGCCCGTCGAGCCCCAGCAGACGGAGACCGGAGACCTTCCGCCGTACGCGAACTTCGTCCCGGACACCGCCGACCTGGTGTTGCTGACGACGTTCGACCTCCAGGTCGAGTCGGGCCACCGGGTCGGCAGCCCGCCCGAGACGGTGCGTGACCCGCTCCGGTACAGTTCCATGACGGCCGCGTACGTCGGGTCGCTGCTCGAACTGAGCGTGGTGGCAGGCGAGTCGGGGCTACTGGCAGGGTCCGAGCTGCCGATCGCCGACTTCGGCTTCGAATCACAGCGGCTCGACACGTCCGGAGTGCGGCGGGCACTGACCGTCGGTACGGTGGGCGTGCTGGAGCTCCCGGTCGACCTGGAGAGCGCGATAGCGGACGCCGAGGACGGGGCCGGCCGCGTCGAGTTCGAGGCCGAGGACCGGGCCGTCATCGCCAACCCCGACGGCACGCGCGCCGGGCTCACGACCGACGCGGTCGTGTTCACGCCGCCGACCGTCGACGCCGAGTCGCCCGAGCGTCTCCGCGATATCGTCGACACGCGGGCCGGCGCCCGACCGCCGAAACACGAGGCCGACGACGGGTTCGCCTCGCTGCTCGCGAACGCGGACGCCACCGGGAGCCTCGCCTGCGGGTACGCGCCCGACGGCACCGTGGAGACGCTGACCGGCGAGCGGGCGTCGTCCAGTCCGGTCTCCCTTCCGACGGAGGGTTTCGGCGCGGCGACCGGTGCCGTGTTCCGAATCGACCTCGACAACGGCGACGAACCCCAGCCCGCGAGCGGCGTCATGCGGTTCCCCGAGGCCGCTAGTCTCGACTTGGAGGCGGCGACGGAGTCGGTAGGTTCGGCGGCGGCGGACCGCTCGGTCACCACCGACGGCGGGACCGTCCGGGTCACGGGAGCGTACAGCTGGGACGCGCTCAGCGAGTTCGAGGGGAGTCTCATCGACGCGCTATAACTCGCCCGTACCGACGCACGCGCCTGTTCGACGGCGTTTTCCGGCGATTCCACGCCACCGTGACTACACGCGCTCGGACCGATAAGCCCAGTTTGTCGCCGACGGCGGTCTGACTGGACTGAGCTTACTGGTCACTACGGCGACAATAACAAACCGTATTTGCGACAGGGTGTCGTCCGTATGGAACCGGATTCCAACAACTATCGAGCATCGTATCGCCGACTCGCCACACTGGCGGTCGTTCTGAGTCTCGCTCTGGTGCCGTTGAGCGGGCTCGGCGCCGCACAGCAGGCAGGGACGGCGGGCAACGCAACGACGACGGGGAACCAGTCCTACGTCGCCATCCAGGGCGACGAGTGCACCCCGATCACGTCGTTCTCGGACAACGAGTCCGCGATCGAGTACTACGACTACCGCCTCCCGGCGGAGTACGCTGACAACCCCTACGCCAACGCGACGGGGAGCGCCTTCGGTTCCGAGGGGACCCTAGACCTCCAGGAGCCAAACGGCAGCATCGTCTTCCTGTACACCGACACCACGGACAACAGCACGTATCTCGTCTTCATCCACGGGCAGGAGGCCAACGACAGCTCCACGGGCGGCGCGGCCACGTTCAACATCACCGGCCTGCCGGCGGACGGTGACTGGACGGTCCGCGACGACGACTACAACGACACCTCCAGCGCCGACAACTGGACCGTCACCGACACCACGTCGAACGTCGACTGGATCTGGTCGGAGGCGGCCACCGACGGCGGTGTCTACTCCGATATCGACAACGACACCAACGTCACTGTCGACCCGGCGTTCAACGAGGACGCCGCGCTGTTCGGTCAGAACGGCAACGGCACCGTCGAGACGTGGCAGGTCCTCTCGAACGACAGCGACAACGTCACCCGGACCGACCTGGACCTCAACGAGAGCCTCCAGATCGCGGCTGGCACCTGTGGTGACACCGCTGACGGCGCCACCACTGACAACGCGACGAACGCCACGGACGGGAACGCGACGGTCTCCTTCGACGACCAGGAGAGCAACGGCACGTCCGTCACGGTCCAGAACGTGACCGTGCCCCGCGACGGCTACGTCGCCATCCACAACGACAGCCTGCTCGACGGTGACGCCGTCGGCAGCGTCGTCGGCGTCTCCGACTACCTCGAAGCCGGCAGCTACGAGAACGTCACCGTGAACCTCTACGACGTTCCGGGCGCCAGCTTCAACGAGTCGGAGCTAACCGAGAACCAGACGCTCATCGCGATGCCCCACGAGGAGACGACCGGTGACCAGAGCTACGCCTTCGTCAGCAGCAACGGCACCGACGACGGCCCCTACACGGTCAACGGGACGCCGGTGACCGACGACGCGGCTATCACCGTCGTCAACGAAACGGGCGGTAACGCGACGAACGGCAACGCGACGGCCACGCCGGACAACACGACGACCACGACGGGCAACGCGACGGCTACGCCGGACAACACGACGGACGGCAACGAGACCGACGACGGGTCGGAGGTACTCGTCCCCGGACTCGGCTAACGGCCGACCGTTTTCGGTTTCTTTTTTCTGCGACGGTCGAGCGGCCGGCAAACTGTGACCGACAACCGGTAGCTGCACCGCTGTGCGACACCAGTTACTCGCCCGTAAGTCGGCCCTGTGACTCGTTGCCACACGACGGCCCGTTTCTCGGCCGGGTCGAGGGCCCGAACCCAGTGGTGTAAGTCCGACTTGCGCCCCGGAGAGGTTCGCTACCGCGGAAATAACAATCACACGCTGTTCGGGAGTACCGGTATGGCGACAGCTCCCACCCGGCGGTCGGTTCGACCGGCCCTGACACTGGTCGTGGTCCTCACCGTGGCCCTGGTCCCGCTGACCGGTATCGTCACGGCACAGCAGGCAGACGCGCCGTCGTACGTCGCCGTACAGGACGGCGAGTGTGTCCCGCTGACCTCGTTCACCGGCGACCAATCGGCGCGCGCGTTCTACGACTACCGCCTCCCGGCCCAGTTCGCGAACAACCCCTCCGCCAACGCGACGGGCGACGCGTTCGGCTCCGAGGGGACGAGAGACCTCCAGCGGGCGAACACGAGCGTCGTCTTCCTCTACACCGACACCGGCGGGACGAGCGCGGCGGGCGACGACACGGTGAGTCTCGTCTTCGTCCACGGCGCGGAGGGCAACCGGAACTCGACCGGCGGCGCGGCCACGTTCGACATCACCGGGCTCCCCGCCGACGGGAACTGGACGGTCCGTGACGACGACTACGACGACACCTCCAGCGCCGACAACTGGAACGTCACCGACAGCCGGTCCGTCGTCGACTGGGTCTGGTCGGGCGCGGCCACCGACGGCGGCGTCTACTCCGGGCTGAACGCGGACTCGACCGTGGTCGTGCGACCGGCGTTCAACGACGCCGCGGCGCTGTCCAACGCCACGAACGGCACCGTCGAACGATGGGAGGCCCTCTCGAACGGCACCACCGTCACGCGGACCGGGCTCGACCTCACCGAACCGCTGCTCATTACCGCCGGGACCTGCGCTGACGGTGGGGACGGCGGTGGCGGCGGCGGCGGTGCTGGTGGCGGTGCAGACGGCGCCGACGGCGACGACGTCGACTGCCCGCCGGGTACGGTCCCCCGAACGGTCACCATCCCAATCGTCGAGTCGACGGACGGCACGGGAACCGATACTCGGACCGGCACTTCCGGACAGAACGGGACGACGCCGGAACAGTCGACGGTGACGACGACAATCTGTGTGGCGGAACCGACGCCGACACCGACGCCAAACAACACGACGCCGACACCGACGCCAAACAACACGACGCCGACGACGCCGACGACGCCGATAACTCCCAACAACACGACGCCGACCGAGACGCCGACGCCGACGGCGACCGAGACGCCGACGGCGACCGACACGCCCGCACCGGGTTCGCCCGACGGTGATACGGACACGCCCGCCGACGACGGGACGGCGGAACCGGCCGGCGGTGACGACACGCCCGGCGACGGGACGACGGCAGCGGACGGCGGCGGTGATACCCCGGTAGACGGGGCGAACGGCGACGCGGGTGGCGACAGCGGCAACGGCGACGGCACGGACGGTGGCGATGGCGCTGCGGGCGACGGTGCAGACGGTGGTGACGGAGCGAACGGTGACGGGGGCGACGGTGCAAACGGAGACGAGGGTGGTAACGGGGAGGAAGCGGACGGCGCGAACGGCGGCGACGGGAATGGCGGCAACGGCGACGAGGGCGACGGCGCGAACGGGAACGGCGGCGACGGGAATGGCGGCAACGGCGACGAGGGCGACGGCGCGAACGGGAACGGCGGAAACGGTGACGGCGGCGACGGCGACGGCAGCAACTGAATCGCCCGTGACGGCGCCATTGTGAACGGGCGACACGGACCGTCAACACTCTTAACCGAGGAATTCAATGGGGTAGGTATGACACGCGACGAGCCGTTCGCCGGTACCGAGGGCAGTCATCGAGAGACGCCGGGGGCGACAGCATGAGCGGTCGCCCGGAGATGTTCGAGGGCGTCGACGAGATATGGCTCGACGGGGAGTTCGTCGACTTCGAGGACGCACAGATTCACGTCCTCACCCACGCGCTCCACTACGGCACCGGCGTCTTCGAGGGGGTCCGCTGCTACGAGACCGAGGAGGGGCCGGCCATCTTCCGCTGGGAGGAACACCTCGACCGCTTTTTCGACTCCGGCGCGGTGTACGACATCGACATCCCGTTCTCGAAGGCCGAACTCACCGAGGCGACGGAGGAACTCATCCGCCGGGAGGGCCTCCAGTCCTGTTACATCCGCCCCATCGCCTTCTATGGCTACGGGCCCCTGGGGCTGAACCCCGGCAAGTCGCCGGTGCAGGTCGCGCTGGCGGTGTGGCCCTGGGGCGCGTATCTGGGCGACGAGGCCTTAGAGGAGGGCGTCGACGTGGCCGTCTCCTCCTGGCGCAAGTACGCCTCCAGCCAGATTCCGACCAACGCCAAGACGACGGGCACCTACGTCAACAGCGTACTCGCCTCCCAGGAGGCCAAGGCCAACGGCTACGAGGAGGCCATCGTCCTCAACAAGGAGGGCAACGTCGCGGAGGGTCCCGGCGAGAACATCTTCCTCGTGCGCGACGGCGAGATTTACACCACCGGGCTGGCCGAGTCCATCCTCGACGGCATCACCCGCCAGACGGCCATCGAACTGGCCGAGGACATGGGCTACGTGGTCCACGACGACGCGACCATCTCGCGGGGTGAGCTCTACACCGCCGACGAACTGTTTTTCACCGGTACCGCCGCGGAGGTCACGCCCATCCGCAGCGTCGACGACAACGAAATCGGCGCGGGGACGAAGGGGCCGGTCACCGACGATATCCAGACGGCCTTCTTCGAGATGTTGGCGTCGGGCGACCGCGAGGAGTGGTTCCGCTACGTCTAGTCGTCCTCGCTCGGTATCGGAATCGTCTGCTGTCCCTTGTCCGTATCGCCAAAGCCCGCCGAGAGGATACGCGTCAGCGCGTCCTCGACGCGCTCGTCGGTCTCCTCGTACTCGTGGGGTTCGACCTCGATGACGAACCCCGTGGTGATGTTCGGTGCAGTCGGGAGAAAGAGCACGTCACGGCCGTCGTCGGTCGTCTGCCCGGTCTTGAACGCCGTCATCCGCAGCCCGTCCCACACTTCGAGTTTCACCGGCGTCTGGAGTTCGTCCGTCCCCGAGACGGCGGTTTCGACCGCCATCTTCGAGGCGTTGTACACCACGCGCAACCCGGGGACCTGATTCATCGCGTCGTCGAGGCTCTGTTCCACGAAGTCGCCAAAGGCCGTCCGCATCAGATAGCCCACGGAGAAGACGATGAGGATGAACAGGACCATCGCGACGAAGACGCGGGCGAACTCGACGGTGCGCATAGTGACGGCGTCCTCGGGGACGCCAAGCGCCAGGAGCAACTCGGGCCTGATGGCGGGGACGATACCCGAGGCCGAGGCGAGGATGCTGTAGAGGTAGACGATGACGTACGTCGTGACGAGTATCGGCAACAGGATGATGAGACCGCTTGCGAAGTCCCGCTTCCACGACGAACCCGAGGCCATATCCCCACCTGACAGTGACAGATTATGAGCCCTTCCCTTTCTACCCGCCCGCGATGGCCCGCAGCGCGAAGAGCGCGTTCCCTTTGCGTTCTCGTACCCGCCGCCAGAAGTAGGCGGGCCACGAGGTGCCGTAGGGGGCGTACTGCCAGACGTCACAGGCCCCGGCGAGGTCGTACTGGGCCCGCTCCCGGACGCCCATCAGCATCTGGACCTCGTAGGGGGTCCCGTGTTTCGCGTGGAGGTCCGCCGCGAGCGTCAGCATCTCGGGGTCGTGACTGCCGACGGCGACGCCGTCGTCGAACTCGCGGAACATGAACGCCAGGTCCTCGCGGTACGCGTCGTCGACCTGTGACTGCTCCCCGTAGGCGACCGACTCGGGCGGGTCGTACGCGCCCTTGACGAGCCTTACTTTCCCTGGACAGTCGGCCAACCGTTCGAGGTCTCCCGCCGTCCGCCGGAGGTTCGACTGGAGACACAGGCCCATCCCGCCGTCGTTGTCGCGGACGTACTCCTCGAACGTGTCGAGCGTCGCGTCGACGGTAGTGTGGTCCTCCATGTCGACCCAGACGAACACGCCGTGGTCGGCCCCAGCGGCGACGACCCGGGCGAGGTTTGCCCGGAAGACGTCCTCGTCGACGGAGAGCCCGAGCTGCGAGGGCTTGACGGAGATACACGCCCGGAGGTCGCTCGCGCCGATGTCCGCGACGAGCCGTTCGTACGCCACCGTGTCGGCGTCGGCGGACGCTCGCTCGCGGTGGTGTTCGCCAAGCAGGTTGCAGATGACCCCGACCCCGCGGTCGTTCTCCCGTCTGGCGTGGTCCAGCACCGAGGCGGCCGACTCCCCGGCCACGAACCGGCGGGCGACTGGCGGCAACATAGGTAATATTTGCCGTTCACTACTGAAGAGTGTTGCCGTGGCCCCGTGTTTCGGACCGAAGTCACATGGATTAAGACAGCGCCACGTGACGCCGCGGGTATGGAGCTAGTCGGCGTCGTCCTCACGGCGCTCTGGGCGATGTTGCCCGCGTACGTGCCCAACAACGTCGCCGTGCTGGCGGGCGGCGGCAAACCGATAGACGGCGGTCGGAACCTGGGCGAACGCCGCGTCCTCGGCGACGGGAAGACGTGGCGAGGCACCGCCGTCGGAACGGCGGCCGGCACCGCCGTAGCCGTGGGCCTGACTGCCGTCGCGCCGACGATGAGCGATATCCTCGGTACCCCGCTGCCCGAGTTCCCCCTCGTCGCCGGGTTCGCTCTGGCCTTCGGCGCGATGCTGGGCGACATCGCAGCCTCGTTCCTCAAGCGCCGGACCGGCCGACAACGAGGGGCGGCCTTCCCCGGGCTGGACCAGCTAGACTTCGTCGTCGGCGCGCTGGCCTGCGTCTGGGTACTCGCGCCCGCCTGGACCGAAGTGACGTTCACGGCGCCGATGCTGGTGGTCGTGCTCGTCCTCACGCCGCTGTTGCACATCGTGACGAACGTCGGTGCCTACTGGGTCGGGCTGAAAGACGAACCGTGGTAATCACCCGTACGTAGCGACGCTAATCCGTCTGAAGTGATGTGCTTTTCACAGCGGCCACTCGAAGGTGGGGTATGGACACATCCGGGGACACGCTGCGACTCGCGACACGCGGCTCCGACCTCGCCCTTCGCCAGGCCGCCACGGTTCGCGATTCGCTCGCGAGCCGACGACTCACGGTCGAACTCGCCGAAGTAGAGACGACGGGGGACCAGCTCACCGACGAACTCATCCACCGACTGGGCAAGACCGGCGCGTTCGTCCACAGCCTAGACGAGAAGGTACTCGCCGGCGAACTCGACGCCGCCGTCCACTCGATGAAGGACATGCCGACCGAGCGGCCCGACGAACTGGTCGTCGCCGGGGTCCCCGAGCGCGGGGCAGCCGAGGACGTGCTGGTCACGCCCGACGGCGTCGGGCTCGAGGACCTGCCCGAGGGGAGCGTCGTCGGCACGTCGAGCCTGCGCCGGAAGGCCCAGTTGCTCGCCGAGCGGCCCGACCTCGTCGTCGAGCCGCTCCGGGGCAACGTCGACACCCGTCTCGAGAAGCTACTCGCGCCGTCGCTCCAGGCCGAACATCAGGAGCGCCACGAGGCCGAACAGGAGCGGAAGGGCCAGGCGGGGGACGACGACAGCGACTACGAGTTCCCCTACGAGCAAGACGTCGAGGCGTGGTTCAACGGCCTCGCCGAACTGGAACGGCGCGCGCTCGAACGCGAGCCCGACACGGAGTACGATGCCATCGTGCTGGCGAAAGCCGGACTCGACCGTACCGGCCTGACCTATCACGTCGGCACCGCCACGCTCGACCCGGAGCGGTTCGTCCCGGCGCCGGGTCAGGGCGCCCTGGCGGTGACGGCCGTCGACGGCGCCCTCGCCGAGGACATCCACGAGCGCCTCGACGACGACCGGACCCGCGTCGAGACGACCGTCGAACGCACGATTCTGGCGGAACTGGGTGGCGGCTGTGTCGCACCCATCGGCATCCACGGCCGACTCGCCGGCGGCGTCGTCCGAACCGTCGTTCGGGTGCTCTCCCAGGACGGCACGGAGACCATCCAGGTCTCCCGTGACCTCCCCGTCGAACGGCACATCTCCGCCGCCCAGGAGCTCGCCGCCGAACTCGCCGACCGGGGCGCGGACGACCTCATCCAGGCCGCGCGCCGGGACACCGGGGACGCCGACGACGACGCCGCGACGGCCCGGGAGGAAGACGAATGAGCGACGACACGGAAGACGATGCACACGAAGGAAATGACGGCTCGACAGTCGGCAAGGTGTATCTCGTGGGCTCCGGACCCGGCGACCCGGAACTGCTGACGGTGAAGGCAAAGCGCCTGCTGGCGGAGGCCGACGTGGTGCTGCACGACAAGCTCCCGGGCCCGGAGATCCTGGGGATGATTCCCGAGGCGAAACGCGAGGACGTGGGCAAGCGGGCCGGCGGCGAGTGGACGCCCCAGGAGTACACCAACAGGCGACTGGTCGAAACTGCCCAGGAGGGAAAGACTGTCGTCCGGCTCAAGGGCGGCGACCCGACCGTCTTCGGCCGCGGCGGCGAGGAGATGGTCCACCTGGCGGACAACGGCATCCCGTTCGAAGTCGTCCCCGGCATCACGAGCGCCATCGCCGGGCCGGAGGCGGCGGGCATCCCCGTCACTCACCGCGACTACGTCTCCTCGGTCTCTTTCGTCACGGGCCACGAGGACCCGACGAAAGACGAGTCGGCCGTCGACTGGGAGGCCCTCGCCGACACCGGCGGGACCATCGTCGTCCTGATGGGCGTCGGCAAGTTGCCCGGCTACACCGGCGAACTGCTCAAATACGGCATGGACCCCGAGACGCCCGTGGCGCTCGTCGAGCGGGCGACCTGGCCCGACCAGCGCGTCGCGACGGGCACCCTCGACACCATCGTCGACGTGCGCGACAGCGAGGGCATCGAACCGCCCGCCATCACCGTCATCGGCGAGGTCGCCGGCGAGCGCGAGCGGGTCGTCGAGTTCCTGGAGGGGGCCTGATGCGCGAGGCGCCGCGGCTGCGGGTCGCGGTGTTCCGACCCGACGACGAGCGACTGGCCGACGCGGTCGAACTGCTGGAGTCGCTGGGGGCGGACCCGGTCCCCGACCCGATGCTCGCCGTCGAACCCGCCGACGCGGCGCCCCGGGAGGACTGTGACTTCGTCGTCCTGACCAGCAAGACCGGCGTCGAACTGGCGGCCGAGGCCGGGTGGGACCCCGGCGAGGCGACGGTCTGTGCCATCGGTGAGTCGACCGCCGCGGCGCTGCGCGAGGCGGGCTACGCCGTCGACGTCGTCCCCGAGGAGTTCTCTTCTGCGGGACTGGTCGAGGCGCTCGCCGACGACGTGGTCGGCGCCCGCGTCGAGGTCGCCCGTTCGGACCACGGGTCGGCCGTGCTGACCGACGGACTCGAAGCCGCCGGCGCCTACGTCCACGAGACCGTCCTCTACCGACTCGTCCGGCCGCCGGAATCCGGCGAGTCGGCCGAAATAGCCGCCGACGGCGACCTCGACGCCGCGCTCTTCACCTCCTCGCTCACCGTCGAACACTTCCTCGATGCGGCCGAGGAGCGAGGTGTGCGAACCGAGACGCTCGAAGGAATGCACGACGTGACCGTCGGCACTATCGGAGAACCCACGAAGGAAACGGCCGAGGCGGCCGGCATTCCAGTCGATATCGTCCCCGAGCGGGCCGACTTCGAGCGGCTGGCCTGCGAGGTCGTCGAGGCGGCCGCGCCGACCCACCACGAGTAGCGACCGGCGGGAGCCGACAGCGTCAGTCGGCCGTCTCGGTCGCGCGCTGGCCCTCAACTTCCGCCCGCAGCGTGTCGAGTTCGTTCTCCACGGAGCGCTCGGTCGAGAGCCGGTTCAGCTCCCGGTCGATGTCGTCGCCCTCTTCGAGGACGTTCTCCAGCTGGCCGGTCTCCTCCAGTTCCTCCAGGGCCGCGGCGCGGGCCTCCATCCGTTCGGTGCGCTCGGTGGCCCGCTCCATCGCCCGGCCCACGTCGTCCATCGTCTCGCCGACGCCGGTGAACGCCTCCGAGACGCGGGCCGACGCTTCGGCGGCCTCGTACCGGGCCTTGACCGTCTCCTTGCGCGTGCGGAACTGCTCTATCTGGCTCGATAGCTCGGCGCGCTTGCCGACCAGTCCGTCCTGGGTCGTCTGGAGGTTCGCTATCTGCTCGCTGAGTTCGGTAATCTGGGAGACGTGGGCCTGTTTCTTCTCCAGGGCGCGCCGAGCGAGGTCCTCGCGGTCCTGACGCATGGCCTCTCTGGCTTGCCCGTCGTACTTCTCGACGTTCTCGCGGAGCCGTCGACGGTGAATCTCCAGTCGCTTCTTCTGGGTCGTCACGTCGGCGATACCACGCGTGACGTTCTGGAGTTCGTCGCGTAACTGCTCGTAGGAGTAGTCGAGTTCGGCCCCGGGGTCCGACGCCCGGTTCAACAGCGCCGACAGCTTCGAGCGGATAGTGAATGAGAGCCGACCGAGTAGACTCATCGGCACACCTCGACGGCCCCGGCGCCACTGCGGCTGTGGTGATTCATACACCGGTGTAGGATTGACGACAAGATAATGCCATCGGGCACAGCACGAGTGACCGGCGCTGTCACGGAACCACCGTCGTGGTCCGTCTGTGCGACTTCCGCCACGATTACTACCAGACCGGAGGTAAGATACGTACCAGCTTATTTCCAATCTCCGTTTATTGATATGACGGCCAGTTGTACTGTCTCTCATCGATGGAGGGACAACGCGTCGCTGTCGACGTCGTATCGTTCGGGCGCCCGCTCGCAGGCGACGGGACGCCGGGGTCAGCAACGACCGGTGACGAGGGGCGGCGCTGATGGCCGACGACTGGCCGGTCGTCGCGCTCCTCGCTGCGGTCGGTGTACTCTTGCTCGTGACCGCCGGCGTGGCGCTGACCGGCCTGTTCGGACTGTTCACGGTCGACGAGGCTGGTGTCGCGACCGAATCCGCCGCGGTGCCCACGCCCAGCGCGACGGCAGCCCCCACGACGGTGACAAACGAGAGTCGGCTGTTCACCCTCGAGACCCGCGAGGTCGAGAACTGCGGGATGCTGTGTCGCAACGTGACCTCGACGGTGACGAACGAGCAGTCCACGGCCGCGAGCGACGTCACCATCACCACGAGACTCTACGCCGGCAACGATACCGGCGGCGAGGTCCGCTGGCAGGGTATCGAGCGAGTGGAGCGCATCGGGGCCGGCGAGACCTACGAGACGACACACCGGGTGGAACTGCCCCTCGAAGACGCCCTCGCGATACGGGACCGCGGCGGCTGGGTGACGATACGCACGACGGTCGAGACCGCCGACCGCTCGGTCACGGTTACTGACCGCCGCGAAGTGGCTTGACGCGTCGGCTTCGACCGCCGCGAAGTGGCGTGACGCGTCGGCCTCGACCGCCGCGAAGTTCCCTGACGCGGCGGCTTCGACCGCCACGCCGTCACCTGCCACTCCTGAAAGTTTTTATCCGGGGGCGCACCTACCTCGCCACGATGACCGACCCCGTCCCCGCGCTGGCCGACCGCGCGACCGCCGCCGCCGACCGCCTCCGCGCGGCCGACCGCGTGTTGCTGGCCGCTCACATCGACGCCGACGGCCTGACCAGCGCCGCCGTCGCCGCGTCGGCGCTTGCGCGGGCGGGGATTCCGGTCGAGACGGTGTTCAAGAAGCAACTCGATGCAGACGAGATAGCGAGTCTCGCCGCGCGACCGGAGGAGACGGTCCTCTTTACCGACTTTGGCTCCGGCCAGCTAGACGTCATCTCCGAGCACGTCGCCGCGGGCGACTTCGAGGCCGTCGTCGCCGACCACCACCAGCCCGCAGCCCCCGCGGACTGTCATCCCGACGCCGTCTACGACACCGACGGCTACGCCGACTTCGAGTACCACTGCAACCCGCTGCTGGTCGGTATCAACGGGGCCTCGGAGCTGTCTGGCGCCGGGGCGGCCTACGTCCTCGCCCGGGCGCTGGAGTCCGACGGCGGTGACAACCGCGACCTCGCGGCCCTGGCTGTGGTCGGCGCGGTCGGCGACATGCAGGCCGTCGGCGGCGAACTCGTCGGCGCCAACAGCGGTATCGTCGAGGACGGTATCGCGGCCGACGTGCTCCGGGAAGGGACCGACCTCACGCTGTACGGCAAGCAGACCCGACCGCTCCCGAAACTGCTGGAGTACGCGACGGAGGTGCCGATTCCGGGCATCTCGAACGACCAGTCCGGGGCGACCCGCTTCCTCGAAGACCTCGGCCTGGACCTCAAACGACAGGGGGAGTGGCGGACCTGGGCGGATCTGGCCGACGACGAGCGCCAGACCGTCGCCAGCGCGCTCGTCCAGCGGGCCGTCAAACGCGGCGTCCCGGCCGGGAAGATAGAGTCGCTGGTCGGCACGACCTACACGCTGACCGCGGAGCCAAGCGGCACCGAACTCCGGGACGCGAGCGAGTTCTCGACGCTGCTGAACGCCACCGCCCGCTACGAGCGGGCCGACGTGGGACTGGCCGTCTGTCTCGGCGACCGCGCGGCGCCGCTGGAACAGGCCCGCAAACTGCTGGCGAACCACCGCCGGAACCTCTCACAGGGGCTGGACCTGGTGAAAGACCGGGGTGTCACGCAGGCCGACCACGTCCAGTACTTCGACGCCGGCGGCGCCATCCGCGAGACCATCGTCGGTATCGTCGCCGGGATGGCGCTGGGCACCGCCGGCGTCGACGCCGACAAGCCCATCATCGCCTTCGCCGACGCCGACGGCGAGACGAAGGTCTCGGCGCGGGCGACCGGGCCGCTCGTGGGCCGCGGGGTCGACCTCTCTGTCGTGATGGGCGAGGCCGCCCGCTCGGTCGGGGGCGACGGCGGCGGCCACGATATCGCCGCCGGTGCGACCGTCCCGGCGGGCGAGGAAGCGGCGTTCATCGAGGCCGCCGACGACATCGTCGCCGACCAACTGGGCTAGGGGCGGCAACAAGAGCTATACGTTCTCACATACGATAATCAGCCGATGGACCGTCGCGTGTTGTTCGACGCCGTGCTCGTCGTCGTCGGCGGGCTGGTGGCCTACACGGAGACGTTCGGCTTCGCGGACCCGCGGGCGACCATCCGTGAGATACTGGCGATTCTCGTGACCCTGGACGTCCGCGTCTACCTCGTTCTCAGCGGCCTCTTTGGCATCGCCTTCGTCGGCTACCTCGTCGTCTATCTACCACAGAAGGACGCCCGGACCATTCGTCCGCGGTAATCGGTGCCGCCGACTCCGTACCACCTTTATCCCCGGCTTGCCTTCCTCCGCCCAATGACCGACTTCGACCCCGAGCAGTTCGAGGACAAGTACGCCAACTACTTCCCGCAGCTCCAGAAGGCCTACCAGCAGGCGTTCGAGGCGATGAACGACCGCTACGACTCGGAACTCGTCCACGCCATCGACCAGCAGGTGTTGAACGAGTCCGAGCCCTTCTACGACGAGGACCGCGGGTTCTACGTCGAACTCCCCGAGGACCCGGCCGACCGGCTCACGGCGGTCATCGTCGACGAGGAGAAGCTATCGGTCGTACTGGAGGAGTACGTCGACCGACTGGAAACCGAACTACACGATATCTTCGGCGTCGAACGCTAAAAAAAATCGCTTCGGTCGTTACGGTATCGTCGGTGTGGGACGGGGCTCTTCACCGCCGTCACTGCCACCGTACCCGCCGTCGTACCCACCGCCGTCATCGAAGCCGCCGCCGAAGGCACCGTCCTGTGGCGCGTCTTCGGGCGATTTCTCTCCGGAGACGAGGAAGTCGAGCAGGTTCCCGACCAGCACCTCGTTGTCGGCCTGGTAGACGTACTCCTGGTCGAGGATACTCGAATCGCCGACCGCGACGAGGTTCCCGGAGCGCGTGAGGACGGTGTAGGTGTCCGACCGGCGGGTCGTCGATTGGGTCGTCCCCTCCGTGGCCGAAAGCACCGACTGGCCGCCGTTGACGCCGACCGACTCGTGGAGGACGACCCGGTCGACGCCCTCGGTGAGCGTCGAGTCACCGTCCGGGGTCGCGTAGACGTTCCGGTAGTTGTTGGCGTTGTCCCCCATGTTGTAGAGGTAGCCGTTGTCGTAGGAGAACCCGTACTCGTTGGTCAGGGGCAAGAGCGGGTTCGGCGAGCCAAAGCCGGACGTGGAGCCGAGCAGGCCGCCGAGGGCCGCGGTTCCGCCCTGTGGTTCGTTCAGCAGGACGACGCGGCCGCCGGCGTCGGTAAAGGCCTGCAGCCCGTTGACGTCCGCGTCGGAGAGGGGTTGGCTGGCGCCGACGAGGACGTAGGCGTCGGCCTCGCTCAGCGTGCTGTTGAGGCCCGCGCCGTACCCCGAACCGCCGGAGCTGTACCGGACCGTGGCGCCGCTCTCGGTCAGCGCGTTCGCCATGGGCGTCACCGTCTCGGGCGTGACACCCGAACTGTAGGTGGTGTCGATGACGACGACCTGCCCCTCGGCGTCAGCCGACATCGAAATCTCACCGCTCTCCTCGGGGACTTCCGCGACCGCGTCGTCGGTGTTGAACGCGGACGCGTTGGCGTCGGTGACCGCCGGCGCTGACCCGCCGCCGCCCGCGCCCATCGCGACCGACCCGACGACTATCGCCAGGACGAGCACGCCGACGAAGACGCCGACGAAGACGCCGACGCGCTGGGCGAGGTCACTCATCGCGGACACCTCCCTGGTCGGTGGCGTTGTACCGGTGCGTCTCGTCTTCGATGGTGCCAAACAGCATGAGGAATCTGATACGGTCGACGCCGTCGTCTTTCAGCGGCGCCTGTTCGACGGCCACGGTGCTGTTCGCCGCGTCCGAGTCGGCCGAGGCCAGCAGACTCAGCGTCTGTGGTTCGGCGGGGTCGCGGTAGCTCACCTGGTAGTTCGAGACGCCGGCGGCTTCGGCGGCCGCCGCGATGGCGTCCTCGGTGGTCCCGAGTTCGTCCGCGTAGCCGGTGTTGACCGCGCGGCCGCCGACGAAGACGGTCGCCTCGGCGACGGTCTCACGGGGGACAGTGAGGTTCTCGCCGCGCTCTTCCATCACCGACCCGACGAACGAGCGCTGCATCGACTCGATGGCAGCGTAGTACTCGTCCTGTGTCATCAGCCCGGCCTTGTCCGGGCCGGTCGTCACGCCGCTTGGCAGGCCGCTCGGGGGTACCGTCGAGCGGACGCCGACGCTGCCGACGAGGCTGCCGGGAGTGACGAAGATGCGGTCGCTCGGGATGGCGGTGTAGTACGCACCGGAGGCGGCGGTCGACCCGACGCTCGTGTACACCGGCTTCTCGTTCGAGAGGCGTTTGACCGCCACGTACATCGATTCGCTGGCCGCGGCGCCGCCGCCGGGGCTGTTGACGCTGAGAACGACCGCTTTGACCGAGTCGTTCTGCCGGAGCTCACGGAGCTCCTGGACCGTCTCCTGGGCGGACGCGCCCGTTATCGGTTCGTCGATATTCACCACGACCACGTGGTTCTGGTTGCTTTCCGCGACAGCCACCGCGTACGGCGCCACGGCGGCGCCGAGAAGGAGGGCGACAATCGCGAGGACTGTGTACGACTGGAGTGCAGTCGCCACATACGTATCAATTGGGTTATTCATAGGGCCTACGTTTCACCGAAAACACGTATGCACAATAAAACCATCTGGATAGTTGTGGTATGTATGTGGCTATCACGGCAGCGGCTCGTCCCGGTGCCAATATGGCAAGTTTCCTTACGCCTGCCCCGTAACCGCCGATATGGACCAACGGACGCCGCCCCAGACCGAAGAGGGCTGGTACGTGCTCCACGACTGTCGCCGAATTGACTGGGACGCCTGGCGCGACGCGCCCCAGCGGACGCGCGACCGGGCACTCGCCGAGGGCATCGACTTCTTCGAGGGGTACGAATCGCTGGCCGACGTTGCCGAGCGAAGCTCGGCAGGCAGTCAGACGGAGTCTGACTACGCCGACGAGGGCCAGACGGCCGTCTACACCGTCATGGGTCACAAGGCCGACCTCATGATACTCCATCTGCGCCCGACGATGGCCGACTTGGACGCGGCCGAGCGCCACTTCGAGCAGACCGAGTTCGCCGCGTTCACCGAGCGAGCGTACTCGTACGTCTCGGTCACGGAGGCGTCGGGCTACACCGAGAAAGCCCGCGAGTACTTCGACGGCGAGGTCGACGACGACTCCGGGCTGGCCCAGTACATCCAGGCCCGGCTCCACCCCGACATCCCCGACGAGGAGTTCGTCTGTTTCTACCCGATGAGCAAGCGACGGGACCCTGAGCAGAACTGGTACGACACCTCCTTCGAGGAGCGGGCCGCCCACATCAAGCGCCACGGCGACATCGGCCGGGGCTACGGCGGCGACGTGAACCAGATGATATGTGGCTCCATCGGCTTCGACGACTGGGAGTGGGGCATCACGCTCTGGAGCGACGACATGACCCACGTCAAGGAACTGCTGACGGAGATGCGCTTCGACCCCTCGACGTCCCGCTTCGCGGAGTTCGGTCCCTTCTACGTCGGGCGCCGGTTCGCTCCCGCGGACCTGCCCGCCGTGCTGGCCGGCCAGCGGGTTCCGACGGACGAGGCGGACGCGCCGCCGGCCGTCGGCGAGGACGCCCCGACCCGCGCGACGGCGACGGACGCCCACGCCGCCGACTCGGGACATCCTGGCGACACCGACGGCCACGACAGCGCTCACCCCGGTAGCCCGGGCGAGGGCGACCACCCACACGGCGGGGAGCGCGCCGACGCCGACCATCCGGCGGGCAGTGAGGCTGACACGGCGGAATCCGCACACAGCGGCGGCCGCCCGGACGTCTCGGGCGACTTCGAGGAGGTCGACGACGCCGTCGGTCGCGTCGGCCGACTCGGCCTCCACGAGGGGGAGGCCTACGACGCCGGCGACTACGCGCTGGTCTTTCACTCCTCGGCCGACGCCGAGGACCTCGTCGAGGAGGTGAGCGACCTCGCCGAGAGCTTCGACCACTACGACCGCCACGTGACGACGACCGTGCGCGCCCAGAGCGGCCAGAGCTACGTCGTCTCCGTCTGGACCGCGAAGGAGGCCGCCGAGACCGCCGCCGGCTTCCTCGGCGACCTGCCCGGCATCGAGGAGCGCGTCGGCGGGCAACTGGGCGAGCCAGACGACGACGGCGGCGAGGCCGACAGCGGCGGGGAGACCGCCGCCTCCTCGCAGTCCATCCGCGAGGAACTGGACGCCGAAGGGGTCTACGCCGGCCAGCCACACGGCGAGGACGTCTACGCGCTGGTGGTCTACTCGGAGGCCGACCCCGAGACGCTGGCCGAGGAGGTCGCGGACCTCCGGAGCGCCTTCGACCGCTACGACACGCACGTCCGGACGACCATCTACCGGGACACTGACGCCGAGACCACCGCCGTCGCCTCCCTGTGGGACACCGAGGACGCCGCCGGCACGGCGAGTGACTACCTGACGGACCTGCCGGGCGTCGTCCGCCGCCAGGGCGCGGGTGAAGGCTTCGGGACGATGGGGATGTTCTACACGGTCAAGCCCGAGCACCGCGAGGAGTTCGTCGAGAAGTTCGACACCGTCGGCGGTCTGCTCGCGGAGATGGACGGCCACCGCGAGACGGCGCTGCTGGCCAACCGAGACGACGAGAACGACATGTTCATCGCCAGCCAGTGGGACAGCAGGGAGGACGCGATGGCGTTTTTCCGCTCAGAGGAGTTCTCGGATACCGTCTCCTGGGGACGTGACGTGCTGGCCGACCGCCCGCGCCACGTCTTCCTGGCCTGACAGCGTTCTCACGGCTGATACTGGGCCGACAACGGTTTTGACCGGGACTCCGACTAGCCTGTAGGATGGTTGGAGAGCCCGTGCTCAGCGTCGTCGTCGCCGCGTTCCTGCTGGTCGCGGCCCTCGCGAGCTACGGGTTCGCGTGGTACTCCTGGCGGCGGGCCGAGCACCCTATCTCCGACCGCTTCGCGCTGTTGATGACCGCCGACGGCTCATGGGCGCTGTTCTCCTTGCTCGGCCACGTCAGCCCGACCGACGAACTCGCGCTGCTCTTTCGGGTCCCGTTCACCGCGGGGGCGGCCGTGCTGGCCGTCGTCTTCTGGTTCCTGTTCGTCATCGAGTACACCACCGACAGCGACTGGATTCCGTCGGTTGTCGTCCGTGGGTTCGTCGTCCTCGCGGCTGGCTACATCACGCTGCTCGTGGTGGACCCGGTGGGCCCCGTCTACCGGTCGGTCGGCGTCGCCCGGTACGGACTCCTCCGGGTCCCCTACGGCGAGTTCGGGACGCTCGCGCTGGGCTATCTCGCAGTCACCTACGCCGTGTTGCTGTTCTCTTTCGCCCTGCTCGGCCGCTTTCTCCTGCAGACGCGCAACCTCTTCCGGAAGCAGGCCGCGGCCATCTTCACGGTCACCTTCGCGGTCATGGTGTCGACTGTCCTCTTCGTGGCCGAACTCTCACCGCATCCGCAACTCGATTTGACACCGGCACTGTTCGCCGTGCAGGCCGTCGGCGTCGGGGTCGCCCTCTATCGCTACGACTTCCTCGACGTCGAACCGATGGCGGCTCACACGCTGCTCGAAGAGATGGCCGACCCGGTGTTCGTCGTCGACTCGCGGGACCGCCTGGTCGACTGGAACGACGCGGCCGACGCCTACGTCGACGGCGGCGGCCGCGCCACGCTCGCCGACATCGCGATTCCGGACCTGACGCGGACGCTGACCTCGACTGACGGCGGTGCGGGAAGCAACACGGCGACCGTGACGGCGGCCCGGCCGGACGGGAACCGCGGCCCCGTCACGTACGACGTGCGGACGACGTCGATAGCCGACCGCTACGGTATCGTCCGTGGTCGCGCCGTCGTCCTGCGTGACGTCACCGAACAGGAGCAGCGCAAGCGCGCGCTGGAGACGCAGAACGAGCGCTTGGAGGAGTTCACCGGCGTCGTCAGCCACGACCTCCGCAACCCGCTGCAGGTCATCGATAACCGTCTCGAACTGGCCCGCCAGACGGGCGACCTCTCGCATCTCGACGACGCCAGCGAGGCGACCCGGCGCATGGAGGTCCTGCTCGACGACCTGCTGGAACTCGCCCGCGAGGGACGGGTGCTGGACCAGACCGAGGCGGTCGACCTGGCTGCCCGTGTGGCCGACGCGTGGGCGTCCCTCGACGCTCCCGAGGCCACGTTGTCCGTCGAGACGGACCGGACCGTCGTCGCCGACCCGTCCCGACTCCAGCAAGTGTTCGAGAACCTCTTTCGGAACGCTGTCGAACATGGTTCGACAGGCAATCGGACGCAGTCCGATGACGCCGTCGACCACGGCAGCCCCGGCGTGTCGATTACGGTCGGTGACACTGACGACGGGTTCTACGTCGCCGACGACGGGCCGGGCATCCCGCCCGAGGAGCGCGACAGCGTCTTCGAACTGGGTGTGACCAACGCTGACGACGGTACCGGCTTCGGGCTGGCCATCGTCAAGCGGGTTATCGACGCTCACGGGTGGGCGATAGCCGTGACGGAGAGCGAGCGCGGCGGCGCCCGCTTCGACGTGACGCTCTCGGAGCGGCCGCTGCCCGCCCTCGACGAGTGACGGCACGCCTACCGCGTCGGTTCGGCGACAAACCGGAGTCGTCGGTAGTCGACCGTCCACGTCGCCGTCTCGGGGTCGAACAGGTCCGGGCGCAGGCGCTGTTCGACGCCGTCGACGATGGCCTCGCGCTCGGCCTCGGAGACGGGCGCCAGCAACTCGTCGCCGAACATCCCGACCCACTCGCGCAGCCCCGCCTCGCCGCCCTCTAGCTCCGTGGGCCGGTCGAACAGCCGTATCTCCGTCGGCTCCAGCCCGTGGGCCTCCAGTCGGGGCGCGTACTCGCCGATGCTCGGGAAGTACCACGAGTGGTCGGTGCCGTACCCCCGCGCGTCGAGTTCCGCCCGGACGGCTCGCTCGACCCGCGAGACGTTGCCGCGGCCGCCGAACTCGGCGACGAAGCGGCCGTCGTCGCCCAGTGCCGACCCGACCATCGAGAGGACGGCGTCGTGGTCCGCGCCGGGAATCCAGTGCAAGGCGGCGTTCGAGAAGACGGCGTCGAAGGTCCCGTCGGGGTCGTACTCGCGGGCGTCGGCGACCGCGAACTCCAGGTCGGGATAGCGCTCGCGGGCCCGTGTGACCATCGACTCGGCGGCGTCGACGCCCACCACCTCGGCCCCGCTGTCGGCGATGACCGCCGAAAGCGTCCCCGTCCCACAGCCCACATCGAGGACGGACTCGCCGGGCCGGGGGGAGAGCAACCGCACGACGTCTTTGCCGTACTCCGCGACGAAGCCGTGGCCCTCGTCGTAGTCGTCGGGGTCCCACTCGTTGTCGGACATGGTAGCGGCGACGGCAGGTGGCGAATAAAAACTACCGGGGGCGTGTGACGGGTTCTCAGTCGTCGTCTTCGGTGGTCGTCCGGTCGAGCTCTTTCTCGCCGAAGTAGATGTCCGCCCCGTCCTGAGCGACCTTCTCGGCCAGCACGGCGCACTTGATTCGCATCGGCGAGATGTCGACGCCGAGCATGTCGACGATGTCGTCGCGGTCCATCTCCTCAAGCTCCGCGACGCTCATCCCGTGGAGCCGCTCGGAGAGCATCGACGCCGAGGCCTGGGAGATGGCACAGCCGTCTCCACGGAAGGCGACCCGCTCGATGGTCTCCTCCTCGTCGTCGAGCAGTACGTCCATCCGGATTTCGTCACCGCACATCGGGTTCTCGCCGACGTGGGTGAAGGTGGGATTCTCGAGCTCCCCGGTGTTGCGGGGGTTCTTGTAGTGGTCGAGAATCTGCTGCCGGTACATGTCGGAGCCTCCGATACCCATTGTTAGTCCGTGATAGGGGGCTCCCGCTGAAAAGACTTCCTCACCACCTTTTTGCCGGTCGGGTGTCCTCGGCCGATTTCGTCGGCCTGCGGGCACAGCGTGGCGGCGATGCCGCCACGTCATACGGTTGCGGGCCGATGGCCCGCAACCCACTCCCGGCAAAATGGTGGGCGAAGAAGCCGGAATCGCCACGAGCGGCGATTCCGGGGAACTGACGGCGACCCCATCGGACGCTCTCGTGACAGCCCGCCCGTCCCCGAGTCGCGACCCGGAGGTCGCTCCGGGCCACCGCTCGGACAGCAGCCGTCCAGACGGTGGCCCACCAGCCCACACACTTATCCTTCCGTCCAGCGAGTGCGTGAACAGAATGTCGGAGGATGGGTCATCCCGACGGACGTTCCTGCAGGGCGCGGCGGCCGGTGGTATCGGGGTCACGCTGGCCGGCGGCGCGTACACACAGCGCGAGTGGCTCCTGGGCGGGAGCGACGGCGCGAACTCGCTTTCCGGTCCCGACCACGTCACGCGGCTCGTCACCGACGACCAGGTCACCGACCGGGCGACCGGCGGAGCCTGGGCCGATAGCGGTAGCTGGGAGGGGGCCGTCCCCGGCGACGGCGCGCACGTTCTGATTCCGGAGGGGACGACGGTCACACTGGCGAGCGAACTCGACGCGGCCCACGGGACCGTTCGCGTCGACGGGCGGCTCCGGGTCGACCCGACGGCGGCCACCAGACTGCTGGTCGACACGATGGTCGTCGCGGGGACGGGAACGCTCGAACTCGGTACGCCCGCGAAGCCGGTCCAGCGGGGTGCCGGGGCCGTCGTCGAGTTCACGGACGGCGGCCCCATCGACGAGGCGTGGGACCCCGAACGGGTGAGTCGGGGACTGCTCGCGCTGCCGGGGTCGACGGTCCGTATCGCCGGCGTCGAGCGGACCTCGTGGGCCCGGACCGCGACAGCACCCGAAGCCGGCGACCGGTCGCTTACCCTCGCCGAAGCGCCGACCGACTGGGCCGAGGGCGACCGCCTCGTCGTCGCTGGCCTCGACCCCGACGAGAACCAGGACGAGTCCGTGGCCGTCGCCGGCGTCTCGGGCTCGACCGTCGACCTCGACGGGTCGCTGACCCACGACCACGTCCCGCCCCGCGAGGAGTTCGACGCCTACGTCGCCGCGATGGACCGCAGCGTCGCGCTCCGCTCGGCGTCCGCGGCGACGAAACGCCGCGGCCACGTGATGTTCATGACGACGGACGTCCGGGTCCAGCACGCCGCCTTCGAGAGCCTGGGGCGGACGGACAAGTCCCGGCCGGTCACCGACCCGGTCAACGGGACGCCGCCCGAGCCCGACACGCCGAACCCGAAGGCCCGCTACGCCTGTCACTTCCACCGTACGGGCATCGATTCCAGCGAGGACCCCCGCGTCGTCGAGGGCTGTGTCGTCGACACCAGTCCGGGCTGGGGGTACGTCAACCACCACAGCAACGTCGCGTTCCGGGACAACGTCGCCTACGACGTCTTCGGCGCGGGCTTCGTCGCCGAAATCGGCACCGAGATAGGCGCCTTCGAGGGGAACTTCGCGCTGCGCTCGACCGGCACCGGCGACATGCCCGACGGCCGGCAGTTCAAGGCGGGACGGGAGGGGGCCATCGACGACTTCGGCCACGGCGGCTACGGCTTCTGGCTCCAGAGCCCCGGCGTCGCCGTCGACGGCAACGTCGCCGCCGGCCACCGCCACCACGGCTTCGTCTGGTGGACCCGGCCCAAACCCGACCGGGAGATGGACCCCGACCGGTTCTCGGGCATCACCGTCGACTTCGCCGACTTCCCCGTCGAGAACGTCGTCGGGCAAGCCCGACTCCTGCAGTCCGACGACGTCACGGACGGGAAGGTCCCGTCGACGAAGGTTCGCTTTCGCTCGTTCTCCGGGAACACGGTGTTCGCGTCGGGCGGCGGCCTCGACATCTCCCGGCACCGCTTCGGTGACGCCCACGACGAGGTCGGCAGCTACAGCGTGGTCGACGAGTTCACCGCGTTCAACGTCGGTGACCACTACAGCCCGTGGGACCGCCGTCGGGTCCCCAACGACCGGGGTGCCCAGGGCGGCCACAACGGCGTCTCGATTCGCTACAGCGCCAACGTCGTCGTCCGGAACCCCACGCTCGTCGACGGCGTCGGCGGTTCTCGTGGCGTGGGCATCAACCGCAACCACGCCCCGATGAACCTCCGGGTCGAGAACCCGGACATCGCGGGGTGGTTCACCGGCATCCGCGCGCCCCCTCGCGGTGAGAGCCCCATCACCGGCGGGCGCCTCGACAACGATATCGACGTCCACGTCATCGGGGGCGGGACCGACCGCCGCTGGACGCCCGCTCAGGACGTGCGCATCGACGGCGTCGACTTCGGCGACGGCGGCCGCGCGTCGGTGTTCCTGCGGACGAATCTCGACGACGACCTCTACGGCGTCTTCTCGCCCGAGGGCGGCGTCGAACTCGACGGCACGCCGCTGTACTTCGAGAGCCAGCGCCCCGACGTGGTGCCGTATCCGACCGCGGCGGACCTCGACGACGCGGGCGAAGACGCCCTGGGTGACCTGACGGACGCCTCGCCGGCCGCGCTCGTCGGGAAGTCAAACCGCGAGCTATCGAACGAGTTCGGCCTCGCCGTCGAGGGGCGACCGCTGCCCGACGACGCGGGCCGACGGTCGGACGTGGCCGGGGGGTTCGCCGCCGGCAGTTCGGGCGGTTCCGCCACCGACGGCCCGCTCCGGGCTGTCGAGTCGGCCGAGGGGTCGCTGTACGAGTTCGGACGGCTCGACCAGGGCGAGCGGCTCTACGTCTACGGCGACGCCGAGTTCCTGACGGTGCCCGGCAAATATGCCGGCCTCACCTACCTTCGCCCGGAGCAGGCGGACGCCGACATCGACCGGCCGTCGGGCTACCGGCTCGACCTCGCGGAGCCGGCCGACGCCTTCGTCGCCTACGACGCCGACGCCACAGCGCCGTGGCTCGACGACTGGACCGACACCGGCGACTCTATCGGCACCGACGACGGCACGCGACGGGTGTTCAGACGGTCCGTGGACGCCGGGACGACCTGGCTCGGGGGCTGTCCGGACACACACCGGATGTACACCGTGTTCGTCAGGTAGGGGCGTCGAGCGGCGGAAACCGGCCGTCGCTACAGGAACAGCGCGGGCACCGTGTTCCGGAAGATGTTGAGCGAGATGAGAAAGAGGAGACCGACGACGAACCAGTTGAACGTCGCCTCGTCGACCTCCAGCCGTCGCAGGTACGTCCCCAGCAGGAGGCCGACGACGGTGACCACCGCGATGACCGAACCGAGCCAGAGCCGGTAGGTCGTCAGCAGGTCGGTGAAGACCGCCATCTGGACGATACGGACCGTGAAGATGGTCCCCAGCACCATCGAGAGGCCGCCGATGTACCGCTCGACGTCCCGCTCGAAGGTGTGGAAGTAGGCCGGCAGCAGCGGCCCGAGGTTGGCCACGGCGAGCAGGAACCCCTCCAGGACGCCCGCCACGCCGAGGGCGATGGGGTGGTGGGCCTCCTCGACGGTCACGAAGTTCTGGACCACCTGGAAGGCCACGTAGCCGAAGATGACCAGGCCGATGAGGAAGGGGACGACGGGGCCGGTTCGATACCGCGCGAGGAAGGTGACGCCGACGACAGTGCCGACGACGGCCAGGACGAGCAGGGCCCACTCCTCGCGGACGAATTTCAGGCCGGTGTCGGTCTCGCCGACCTGGAACATGTTCAGCATCCACGGGGGGATAGCGAGGACGACGACCGCAAGCGTCGGGTCGATGACCGACGCGAAGATGGGGGTGGTGATGAGCGCGTAGCCAAAGCCCAGCATCCCCTTGACGGCGCCGGCGACGACGGCGACGACGACGAACAGGGCGAGCAGACCCACGGAGACGTCTGACTGGAGCCCCTTCGTGACGCTGTCCAGCCCCGGGAAGAACACGACGGAGCCGGTGACGACGGCGAGCGTCGCGACGGCCATCATGACCTCCCGATACTGGAAGTCGCCGAGGTTCGTGACGAACTGCTGGGCGTCGAGGTGTGATTGTTCCGAGCTCATGGACGGATGTGACGCGAGTAGCTGCGTGGGTACAGGACGGCCCCACCGCACTTCGCCCCACGCCTTCCGGTCGTATCTGAAGCGACTGATGACTGTGCGTACCGGGCGAGCCGCCCAGAGCGACGGCCCGAGACGGCGCTCTGGCCCGGTATCGACCGCGTCGGGTGTCTCATAGCTACCAGAAAGTGTTGCAGTCATCCAGGGCGCTGCAGACGGTTTCACCGTTCGCAACCGCGGCTCTCGCTCGTCTCGTCGCGACGGCCGGCCGCCCTCGGCAGGGGCGCCGTCGACGTTCGCTCGCTACGGTCGGTTACTGTACTTACTCGTAAGTTGGTAACCGAGTCATCAGGAATACTTATACTACTTCATGATTGATTATGAATAAGTGGTGGAATGTTCGACAAAGTCCTCGAAGCTTCGAAGCAGAAACTCTCCGCCGGCGTCTCGGACGAGACGGCCGTCGACGAGGAGACGCTCGCGGAGCTCTCGACGTTCGTTCCGGACGACGAGACTGTCGAACACGGGCTGTTGAGTGCGGGCGACCTGACCTGGACGCGGGGGGGCCGCGAGGAGACGCGGTCGCCCGGCCCGGACGGGTACGTGTTCCTGCTGGTTACCGAGCGGCGCGTCCGCGTCGTGGTCGGCGGCGCCGACCCCTCGGAACCCGTCCCGACACTGCCGCTGGGTGCTGTCACCGCCGCCGAGTATCGGCGTTCGCTGTTGTCGAGTTCCTTCATCGTCGAAACCGCCGACCAGCGTGTCTCGTTTTCGCCCGTCGGTGACGACAGCGAGGCCGTCGCGGACTACATAGGGGACGCCGCCGAGGGGTGGCAGCAGATGGATGCGGCCATCGAGAACGCTCGCGAGGTACTCGCTGCCTACCAGGACGAGGACGGGACGTTCGACGACCTCTGGCGCGTCGGCAAGCAGGTCCGGTCGCAAACGAAGACGGCCGCTCGGGCGACGGCTCGGGACAGCGATGCGGTGACGGCCCATCTCCGTCGGATATTCGAACCGATTGCTGCGGACCTCGCCAGGGAACTCCGCAGCGAGGCCCACAGAAGCGCGAGCGAAACCGACATCGCCGAAGACGGCGCCAGCGAGACCTACCAGCAGGCGCGAAAGGTGATGGTGTTCGCGATGGAGATTATCGAAGAGCACACGACGGTCGACGTCAGCCCGTTCGAGGAGAGTCTCGAAGCCCTCGACGACGATATCAGCCGAAGCGAGTGGCAGTGGGGCGGCGCCGAGTAGTCGACCACGAGGTCACGGATTCGACTCCACCCGGCCGCCCGCCGGTCCCGGCGCTCTCCCGCCGGCACGTGCTTGTGCCGATACGCTAGGACCCACGCCTCAGGCGAACAGCTGTCTGGCGTCGTCTATCGCCGCGACCAGCTTGTCGACTTCCTCGCGCGTGTTGTAGACGTAGAAGGACGCGCGCGCCGACGCCGCGACGCCGAGTTTGTCGTGGAGCGGCTGGGTGCAGTGGTCGCCGGCGCGAATCGCGACGGCGGAGTCGTTGAGGATAGAGGAGAGGTCGTGGGCGTGGACGCCGTCGACGTTGAACGCGACGAGGCCGCCCCGCTCCTCGCCGGCGGGCGGGCCGTAGGTCTCCACGTCGCCCTCGGCTTCGAGTCGGTCGAGCGCGTACTGGGCGAGTTCGTTCTCGTGGCGGCGGATGGCGTCCATCCCGATGTCGTCTAAGTAGTCACAGGCCTCGGCGAGCGCGATGCCCTGACAGATGTTGGGCGTGCCGGCCTCGAACTTCCAGGGGAGGTCGTTCCACTTCGACTCCTCGAAGGTGACCTTCTTTATCATGTCGCCGCCGTAGAGGTAGGGCTGCATCTCTTCGAGGATATGTTCCTTGCCGTAGAGGACGCCGATGCCGGTCGGGCCGGCCATCTTGTGCCCCGAGAACGCGAGGAAGTCGGCGTCGATGGCCTGGACGTCGACGGGCCGGTTCGGGACCGACTGGGCGCCGTCGACGAAGATGTAGGCGTCGTGGTCGTGGGCGACGTCGGCCAGTTCCGAGACGGGGTTGACGGTCCCGAGGGTGTTCGAGACGTGGACGACGCTGACCATGGCCGTGTCGTCCGTGATTAGCTCGCGGGCGTGGTCCATGTCGAGGCGGCCCTCGTCGTCGACCCGGATGTACTTGCAGGTGGCGCCGGTCCGCTTGGCTATCTGCTGCCAGGTCACCAGCGAGGCGTGGTGTTCCATCTCCGTGAGGACGACTTCGTCCTCGGGGCCGAGTTCGTTCAGGCCCCAGGCGTACCCCACCAGGTTCTCGCTCTCGGTGGTGTTCTTGGTGAAGACGATCTCTTCGCGGCCCTCGGCGCCGATGAACTCGGCGACGCGGTCGTGGGCCTCCTCGTAGGCGATGGAGGCCTCCTGACTCAGCTGGTGGAGCCCGCGGTGGACGTTGGCGTTGGTCGTCCGGTAGTAGTCGGCGATGGTCTCGACGACCCGTTCCGGCGTCTGTGTGGTCGCAGCGTTGTCGAGATAGACGAGTTGCTCGCCACCGAACTCCCGCTGGAGGATGGGGTACTCCTCCCTGATGGCCGCCACGTCGAGGGGTTCGATATCGGTTTGTCCCATTGGCTACGGAAACGGGTCGGGCAGTGAACTTTCTTTTGGTTCACCAAAACCACGCTTCGTCTGGACCGAAAACCGGCCCCGGAAAGGGCTGAAACCGTCGTTCTCACCGCAGATAGTCGGGGAGGGGTTGATTTCGCCGGACCAGGGATAAATTCGGCTGGAAACGCGCTCCGTTTATCAGCTGCTGAAATAATGACAATTATTTTATTTGAGTGGAACTAGGTGTAAGACAGCAATGGGTGACCCAGACGACCGCGGTTCCGGTGCGGTGAAACAGCCCGACGGCGGCGTGATTCAGCGCGGCCGCGGTGGGCGAGCCCGCTCGCTTCGACCGAACGGGACCCACGAACAGCCCGGTATCGAGCGCCACGAGGTGCCCGGCACCGTCCGCGTGGGCGACTACCACGAGTACCACCACGCCGACCGGTGGAACGCGGTCGACACCCCGCTGCGCGCGGCGGGCGACATCGACTGGCTCGCCAGCGACGAGTGGCTCGCCTACGACGTCTACATACAGGCGGCAGGCAGCTACGAGCTGACGTTTCACGTCGCCGCGGCCGACACCTTCGGCGGCGGCGACCTCGGCGTCGTCGTCGACGACGACCCCCTCCGTCGGGTCGCGTTCGAGTCGACCGGGGGCTGGTACGACTGGGCCGAGGTCACGACCGAGGTCCGACTCCCCCGGGGAATCCACACCCTCCGGCTGGTCGTCTTCGAGGGGGGCTGGAAGCTGAAACAGCTGGAGCTGCGGTAGCCGGTTTAGAGCCAGAGTAGCTGCGCGTGGCGGGTCCCGTCCACGTCGAGGACGTTCTCCTCGTCGACGAAGCCGTGTTCGACGGCCACGTCCACACTCTCGGCCCCGACGATGTTGGCGACGCTACAGCGTGCGAGGCTGTCGACGACCTCCGACTCCGAGACCTGGTCGCCGCCGTAGAACGACTCCTCGACCGTCAGCGAGACGGGGCCGTCCTCGAACGTCTCGCCCATCACGTCGGCGTCACAGACGGAGACGAGCAGCCCCTCGTCGGTCTCGCGTTCGTTGAGTATCATTCGAGCAGCTGCTGTTCGGCCCGGTCGCGCATCTCCTCGACCTCGTCGGCCAGCTCCTCGGCCTTGTCGTACTCGCCCAGCTCTTCGAGCCCACGGGCCTTCTCCTCTAACACGTCGGCGTTCCGGAAGCCCAGGCGGATGGCGTTGTCGAACGCTTCGACGGCGTCCTCGGCCAGCCCCCGCTCCAGCAGGAAGAAGCCCCGGTTGTACCAGGCCTCGCCGAAGCGCGGGTCGATTTCGACCGCGCGCTCGGCGTGTTCTAGGGCCTGCTCACTGTGGCCCGACTCCCACAGCGCGTACGCGAGGTTGGTCTCGGCGGTGGCGGCGTGGTCCGACTCCTCGTCGAAGGTCAGCGCCTCCTTGTACGCGCCGATGGCGGCGTCCCACTCCTCCAGTTGGGCGTGGGCCGCGCCCTTGTTCGTCCAGGCCTCCTGTTCGAGTCGGTCGTCCTCGGTGAACTGCGCGACCCGCTCGAACGTCTCGGCGGCCTGCTCGTGGCGGTTGATGTGCATGTACTCCAGGCCGACGTTCAGGAGTTGCTCCGGGTCGACGGCGTCGCTCGTCACGTTGCGTCGGTCGAGCATGTCCGTCAGCACGCGTGAGTCGACGGGGTCGACCTTGTCCGGGTCGACTTCGAACTCCGGCGGTTCGAGGTCAAAGCCCTCGTAGGGGTCGTCGAACCCCTGGCCCTCCGAGAACTGGTGGTCCTCGCGCTCGCGGTCTGTCATTACCCTCCGATTGTCGGTCAGGTGGGTTAAGGGCTACGTCCCGGGCTCGTCGGCGTCGGTGTCGCTCGGCGCCGCGAACCGGCGTCCCAGAGCGTCGCTCCCCACGGCGAGGGCGGCGAGGCCGCCGGCGCCGAGCAGGTAGCCGACGACGGGTTCGCCGGTGGTGAGCCCGACGATGGCCAGCCCGATGGCCGCCACCAGGATGGCGGTGCATCGCCGGCTGGGCAGGCGGAGGGCGTCGATGTCGTCCATACACGTCGTCTCACGGATGGGTCGGATACGTGTTTCGCCACCGAAGCCAAGGGCGGCCGGCGCGTCCTGGTGTGTATGAGCAAGCGACTGTTCGTCAGCGTCGACCTCGACGGACTGGCCGACGCCGTGCGGGAGGTCCAGGGGCGCTTCGAAGGTGCCGACGGACTGCGGCTGACCGACCCCGAGCAGGCCCACGTCACGCTGACGTTCCTGGGCGACACCGACCCCGACGCCGTCGACGACCTGGTGACAGAACTCGAAGCGGCCGTCGCCGAGAGCGGTGTCGACCCCTTCGGGGCACACGTCGGCGGGCTGGGCGTCTTCCCCTCGCTTTCCTACATCAGCGTCGTCTGGGTCGGGGTCCGCGACGGCGAGGGGGACCGCGAACTGACGGCGCTGCACGAGGCCATCGAGGCCCGCACGACGGCGATGGGGTTCGACGCCGAGGACCACGACTTCACGCCCCATGCCACTATCGCCCGGATGGACCACGCCGGCGGGAAAGAACGGGTTCAGACCGTCGTCCGGGACGAGGACCCCGACGTGGGACGCCTTCGTGTCGAGGAGATTCGCCTGACGGAGAGCGTCCTGCGCGAGGACGGCCCGGCCTACACCACCGTCGAGTCGATACCGCTCTGAGCGCCAGAAATCGGCTCTAGGTCGACCAAAAACAAATCAGATTCATGATAATTCTTATGCCCGTCAGCACAGTAGGGGGGGCATGGTCACCATCGAGAACGTCGCCTTCGTCTTCGTCGCCGGGTTGCTGACGGCGCTGGCGACGGGGCTGGGAGCGGTGCCGTTCTTCCTGGTCGACGAGTTCTCCGACCGGTGGAACGTCCTGCTGTGGGGGGTCGCGTCCGGTATCATGGTCGCCGCGTCGCTGTTCGGCCTCGTCCGTGAGGGGTTGAACTACGGCTCGCCGATTCTGATGGTACCGGGGCTGCTCACTGGGGTCGCCCTCGTCGTCGTCGGCCACAAGGTCCTTGAGGGGTACGACACCGGGCCGAAGAAGTTCGAGCAGGCCGACTTCAAGAAACTCGTGCTCATCCTCGGTATCCTGACGATACACAGCTTTCCTGAGGGCGTCGCCGTCGGCGTCTCCTTTGCGGAATTGGGGCTGGAGGGGAACGTCACCGGGGAGACGGTCGCCATCGCCGGCGTCGCGGTGCCGCTGCTCGCGGTGTTCATGACGGTCGCCATCTCGATCCACAACATCCCCGAAGGGACGGCCATCGCCATCCCGCTGCGCTCGCTGGGGGTCAGCGAACCGAAGATGGTGTGGTGGGCGGTGTTCTCCTCGCTGCCCCAGCCAATCGGCGCCGTCATCGCCTACTACTTCGTGACGCTGGCCCGGCAGTTCCTCCCCTTCGGCTTTGGCTTTGCGGCCGGGGCGATGATATATCTCGTCGCCACCGAGTTCGTCCCCGAGGCGCTGGAGTACGGGCAGAACCTCGCCGGGGGCGGCAAGCGCGAACTGCTGACCGGCGTGCTCGCGGGCGTGCTGGCGATGGTCCCGCTCGCCTTTATATGAGCGAGCGGTTCCTGATGACCTTCAGGTCCACGAAGGCCTGCAGCGGGTCGTCGAACTCCTCGACGCGGTTCTCCATCCGGTAGTTGGAGTGGTCGACGACGAAGTAGTACGGGCCCGCGGTCTGGACGGGTTGGCGGTTCCCGCCGTTGTCAGTCGTCGCTTCGTACAGTTCCTTGCCCTCCGCTGGCACCGCCGCCTGGCTGAACTCGTCGTTGCCCGGTGGCGTCTCCTCGGGGTCGTCGCCCTTGATATACGCGTTGTACCGCTCGAAGTTCGACTCGTCGGTGAAGAAGTAGACGTCGAAGGCCCGCTCGGCCCGGACGATGTACTCGATGGCGCCGCCCGACTCCGAGAGGTTCGGAATATCCGTCTCCATCCACGCGTCGCCCGGGTCGACGGAGACGTCCTGCTGCACGCTCACGATGACTTCGCCGCCGCCACCGAGACACCCGGAGCCGCCGACGACCACCCCCGCACCGACCGTCCGTAGTAACGACCGACGATTCACGTGTGGCTATCTCCCGATTTCTCTACTTAGTTCTATCCGCCCACTTACAATCCCTGATAACGAAAGCAACCTACCCCCGGCCGGAGGACAGCGACCGAAAAGGAAGGAATTTAAGCCGGGACGGAGAAGGTCCGACACCATGAGCAAGAAGTCGAAGGCCAAGAAGAAGCGTCTGGCCAAACTCGACAACCAGAACAGCCGCGTCCCGTCTTGGGTCATGCTCAAGACCGACCGCGAAGTCCAGCGCAACCCGAAACGGCGCCACTGGCGCCGGGGCGACACTGACGAATAATGAGCGCCGGAGACTTCGAGGAGCGGGTCGTCACGATTCCGCTCCGCGACGCCCGTGCCGAGCCGAACCACAAGAAGGCCGACAAGGCGATGAGGCTCGTCCGCGAGCACCTCGCCAAGCACTTCTCGGTCGAGGAGGACGCGGTCCGCATCGACCCCTCCATCAACGAGACGACGTGGGCCCGCGGCCGGTCGAGCCCGCCGAGCAAGCTTCGCGTTCGGGCCGCCCGCTTCGAGGAAGAGGGCGAGGCCGTCGTCGAGGCCGAGACAGCGGAATAACCCTTGCTCCGCGCGGCATTCTCCGGGTCGTCGTACGTCGGTGTCTTCGCCCGAGCGACCGACGACTGCGTGCTGGTTCGCCCCGACGTAGACGAGTCGCTGGCCGAGGATTTCAGCGAGGAACTCGACGTGCCGGCCATCCCCACGACGGTGGGTCACTCCGCGACGGTCGGGGCACTCGCGACCGGTAACGGAAACGGCCTGCTGGTCTCCTCTCGCGTGCGCGAGACGGAAATAGACCGGATTCAGGACGTCGTCGACGTGCCGGTGACGAAACTACCCGGTCGTATCAACGCCGCCGGCAACGTCGTCTGCTGTAACGACTCGGGCGCCTACGTCCACCCCGACCTCTCGCGGGAGGCCGTCCAGGCGGTCCGCGACGGGCTGGACGTGCCCGTCGAGCGCGGCGTCATCGCCGGCGTCAACACCGTCGGCACGGCGGCCGTCGCCACCGACAGCGGCGTCCTCTGTCACCCGAAAGCCACCGACGGCGAACTCGACGCGCTCGAAGACCTGCTCGACGTGCCCGCCGACATCGGCACCGTCAACTACGGCGGTCCGCTGGTCGGCTCCGGGCTCGTGGCCAACGACAGCGGCTACGTCTGTGGCACCGACACCTCCGGCCCGGAACTGGGTCGCATCGACGCCACGCTGGGCTACATCGACTGACGACGCGGCTTTCGGGCGGCACTTCGCTTCGACTGCGAGCGTCGGCTGTCGGCGACGCTCCAGCAATGTCAACATTTATCATGATAGACGCTGGAGATAGATACATGTCAGAGAAAGAACCAACGGTGTCGAAACCGAAACCGCTCGTCTGCCGACGGTGTGACTACGCGACGGAGGTTCTCAGGACCTCCTGTCCGCTGTGTGGCGGCGACATGATATCCGCGCCGGAGAGCTAGCTCCCCAGCGACGCGAGCGTCGCCGCGTTGAGCGCCACGACCCCGAGCGAGACCAGCGCGAACCCGACGAGGACTGCCGTGGCCCGCCGGTCGTCCAGGCGGGCCCACGTGACCACCACGACCAGCAGTGCGCTGAACTTCAACAGGCCGATGCCGGGCGTCCCGTAGGTCTCGATGAACGCCCGGGCGACGGCGTTGCCCTCCCCGAGGCCCCGGTCCATACCCACCATCGTCGTCACGATGTCGAACAGCGACGACAGAATGACGACGGTCCACAGCACGGTGTGTGACTCCGACAACTGGCGCTCGCCGGGGAGCCAGCCGCCGTCAAGCACAGAACTGTCTTCCCCCACTGTTGTCTCTCCAATCGGTGGCGACCGACATAAGCGCTGTTCCCCCACGTCCCGCCGCCGTCCCGGACTCCGGGGGCGCGGGTGAGAATCACCGAAGGGGAAGATACTTCCCTGTCCTGCCCGCACCGGAGGGTATGAGCACGTACACTGTCCGCGGAAGTTTCCCGGCCCGCGACGGGCCACAGCAGTTCGAGAAGGAGGTAGAGGCGCCCAACGAGAACGTCGCCACCGAGCGCGTCTACAGCGACTTCGGCTCCCAGCACAACCTCAAGCGCACACAGATTACCATCGACGAGGTGGCAGCATGATGGGCGGCGGTGGCGGTGGCGGCGGCGGCATGCAGCAGCTGCAACAGGAGATAGAACAGCTCGAAGCCGAGATGGAGGCCATCGACGAGGAAGTCGAGCGCCTGCAGGAGAAGCAATCCGACATCGACGACGCCATCGAGGCCATCGACGTGCTGGAGTCGGGCTCGACGGTGCAGGTCCCCGTCGGCGGCGACGCCTACGTCCGCGCGACGGTCGACGACATCGACGAAATCGTCGTCTCGCTGGGCGGCGGCTACGCCGCAGAGCGCGACCAGGACGGCGCCGTCGACACGCTCGAAGCGAAGAAGGAGACCCTCGACGACCACATCGACGGCCTCCACTCCGACAAGGCCGAGGTCGAGAGCGAGATGACCGAGCTCGAACAGCAGGCCCAGCAGATGCAACAACAGCAGATGCAACAGATGATGCAGCAGCGCGAAGAGCAGTCCGACGAGTAAGGTCCACATGTTCGACGGACTGAAGGACAAGCTCAGCAGCTTCAGAAGCGACGTCGAAGAGGACGTCGACGAGGAGGCCGTCGAGGAGGACGAACCCGGCGACGCCGAGGCGACCCCCGAGGAAGCGGACGCTCCCGAAGCGGAGAGCGCTGCAGACGCGGAAACTGCCGATGCGGAGAGCGTCCCCGAGGACTCGACGGATAGCGCCGAGCACACGCCCGAGGGCGGGCCCGGCGAGGAGACTGTCGAGCCGGCCGCCAAAGCGGCGGCCACGCCAGAGACGCCGGCCGATACCGCCGAGGAGCCGCCGGAACCGGTTGGCGAAGGCGACGACGAAAGCGAAGCCGACGCCGACGAAGCGGCGACGGTCGAAGCAGATACCGAGTCGACGGACGCGTCGGAAGCAGACGCCGCTGAAGCGGACGAGGACGCGGATGCCGACGACGAGGCGGACGCCGCTGAAGCGGACGCCGCTGAAGCGGACGAGGACGCGGATGCCGACGACGAGGCGGACGCCGCTGAAGCGGACGAGGACGACGACGGCGGCCGAAGCTTCACCGAGAAGGCCAAAATCATGGCCACGGGGAAGACGGTCATCGAGGAGGCGGACCTCCAGACGCACCTGGACGACCTCGAACTCGCGCTCCTGTCCTCGGACGTCGAGATGAGCGTCGCCAACGAGATTTTGAGCGGCGTCGAGGCGAACCTCACCGGCCAGACGCGCCGTCGCCTCTCCAGTACGGGGAACCTCGTCCGGGACGCCCTGCGCGAGGCGCTGTTCGACGTCATCAGCGTCGGTCAGTTCGACTTCGACGAACGGGTCCAGGAAGCCGACAAGCCCGTCGTCATCATCTTCACCGGCGTCAACGGCGTCGGGAAGACCACGACCATCGCCAAGCTCTCGCGGTACTTCGAGGACCGGGGCCGCTCGACGGTGCTTGCAAACGGTGACACCTACCGCGCTGGCGCCAACGAGCAACTCGAAAAGCACGCCGAGAACCTCGGCAAGAAGATAATCACGCACGAGCAGGGGTCGGACCCGACGGCCGTCGTCTACGACGCCGTCGAGTACGCGAAGGCCAACGACGTCGACGTGGTGCTGGGCGATACGGCCGGTCGGCTCCACACCTCCGACGACCTGATGGCCCAGCTTGAGAAGATAGACCGCAACATCGACCCCGACATGACGCTGTTCGTCGACGAGGCCGTCGCGGGTCAGGACGCGGTCAACCGCGCCCGCGAGTTCGACGACGCGGCCGAGATAGACGGCGCGATACTTACGAAAGCCGACGCCGACCCACAGGGTGGGGCGGCCATCTCCGTGGCCCACGTCACGGGCAAACCCATCCTCTTCCTGGGGACCGGGCAGGACTACGACGACCTCGAACCGTTCGACCCCGAGGAAATCGTCGACAGCCTGTTCGACGAGTAACCCGTCTCAGGTCTTCCTCACACACTACGCACTATATCGGCGGTCAGCGTCGCCTACGACAGATATCTGTACCAGATACCGTCGAGGACCCTCCGAATTAACTCACGATTTACGTCCCGTACACTGTCACTTACCAAAGGCCCCGCCGGTGTCGGCCCTACCGATGCAACGGAACAGCAAGACTCGACGCGGTGTACTGACGGTCGCCGGCGGCGCGCTGGCTGCCCTCGCGGGCTGTAGTAACAGCGACGGGCAGAGCGGGACGCCGACCGAGACGGGCACCGCGTCGGACGGCATGGAGCCGATGACCGAGACGGCCGAGCCCACCGAATCGGGGACCGAACAGGGCACCGAGTCGGAGGGGACCGAGGAGGGGATGCCCCCCGAAGGCGACGCGATGCTCCGGGTCGCCCACCTCGCGCCGGACGCGCCCAACGTGGACGTGGCCGTCGACGGGACGACGGTCCTCACGGACGTGCCCTTCGAGACGGTGAGCGACTACCTGGCGCTGACGACCGGTGAACACCAGGTCACCGTCACGCCGACCGGCGGGTCGGAGGCGGTGTTCGACGAGGCCGTCACACTGGACGCAGGCCGCCAGACGGCCGCCGCCATCGGCGAAGTGTCGGGCGAGAACCAGCCCTTTACCGTGACGCTGCTGACCGACGACGCCACCGCGGCGGAGGCCGGCAGCACGCGCGTCCGGGCGGTCCACACCATCCCCGACGCCCCCGCCGTCGACGTGACCTCCGGCGAGACGGTCATCGCGGACGGACTCGAGTTCGGCGAGGCCGGCGACTACGTCACCGTCCCGTCGGACGTCACCGCCGTCGAACTCCGCCCCGACAACCTGAACAACGACGCGGAGCCGGTCGCGACGTTCAGCGTCGACCTGACCGAGATGGCCGCACAGACCGTCTTCGCGGCGGGGTATCTCGAACCCTCCGGCGACCAGCCCGGCGCCCGACTCGTCGTGGCGACGGACGCCGAACCCTCCGAAATGGGCGGCGGGACTGAGACCGGCACGGGAATGGGAACCGGCACCCCGTCCGGAACGGAGATGGGGACGCCCACCGGCACGTCGACCGGCGGCATGTAAGCCGGCCCCACGAGCCACGGCGTTCGCCCGTCGTGACGGCGCCCGGGTCACGCTGTCGCGACGCGTCTTTTCCCTGTTCGTCGGTTGCCGCGAGCGGCGGCGCTACGCACCCCTTTCGAGAACTATCGCTCAGCGCCTCGCTGCTCGCGGTTTCACCGCTCGCCCTGACCGAGAGAGTTCGCTTCGAGAGACGGAGTGTAGCGACGTTTCTCGCTGCTCGCGGGTCGCTGCGCTCCCCGCTCGCTTTGTCCGAGGCGCTTCGCTCGGCGACTCGCTTGCTCCACGGCTCACTCCGTTCGCCGTTCCGCTTCGAGGGACCTCACTCCGTTCGGTCCCTCGCTTCCTCCACCGCGTCGACGAACGCCGCCGCGCTCTCGCGGACCTGGTCCATGTCCTTGTTGCGGATGGCCTCGTAGTCGACCAGCGCCGACCCGGCGCCGACGGCGACGGCGCCCGCATCGAAGTAGTCGGCCGCGTTGTCGGCGTCGACGCCGCCGGTCGGCATGATGGGCACGTCGCCCAGGGGTCCCTGGATGGCGCTGATGTGGCCCGGCCCGACGGTGGAGGCCGGGAACAGCTTCAGCATGTCGGCGCCGGCGGCCATCGCGTCGGCGGCCTCCGTCGGCGTCATCACGCCGGGGATGCACAGCACCCCTTCCCGGTTGCACACCTCGACGACGTCCGCGTCGAAGTGCGGACCGAGGACGAACTCGGCGCCGGCCTCGATGGCGTTGCGCGCGGCCGCGGGGTCCATCACCGTCCCCACGCCGACGACGGCGTCGGTGTCGGAGAGCGCGCGGTCGACGGCCGCGACCTGTTCCGAACACCGCTTGGCGTCGGCGGTCAACTCCAGGGCGCGCACCCCGCCCTCGTGGACCGCGCGGGCCACGTCGACCATCTGGTCCTCCGGAATGTCACGCAGGACGGCCGTGACGCCGCTGTCGACGAGTGCCGCTCTGACTTCCTGCTTTCGTGTCATGGGTGTCTCTCGACGGGCCGGCGGGAAAAGCGTAGTCACACACGTCACTCGTCTGGCTCGTACGGCAGGCCGGGGTCGCTCTTTGGCGCGCCGACGCCGAGCACGCGGGCCGACGAGTCGGCGTCGGCGGGATTGAACGCCCGATGTGGGCTCTCCGGTTCGGCGACGAACACCTCGCCGCGCTCGACGACGAACTCCCCTTCCGGCGTCTCGACGTGGACCGGTCCCGAGACGACGTAGAACAGTTCCTCGCGCTGCTGATGATAGTGATACGTGCGCGGGAGCTGTTCGCCGGGCGCCATCTCGTAGGTGGCCGCGTGCAGGGCAAGTAGCTCCGCGGCGTCCGAGATGCCCCGCCGGTCACACGGGTAGTCCTCGGTCTCGGGGAGGTCCGCCGGGTCGATGTGGTGGTAGGTCACGGTGGGTGTCGGTCCGGGAGCGGGGAAAAGCGCACGGTGAGCGGCCGTGACGCCGTCGCCTCAGCCGAGCAACCAGACCAGCGTCGAGAGGGTCACGAGCGAGGCCACGGTGGTCACGACGACGTTCATCGAGGCGAAGGACTCGTCGCCGCCGAGTTCGCTGGTGTAGACGTACGTCGAGACGGCGGTGGGCACGCCGAGCATGACGACGGCGGCCGACAGCGCCGTCGACCCGAGCCCGAGCGCCGAGAACACGACCCACGCGAGCACGGGCATCCAGACCACCTTGAGCAGGACGACGCCGGTGGTCGGCCGCAGCGTCGACAGCGACAGCTCCGCGTCGAGTTTCGCGCCGACACAGACCAGTGCGAGCGGGAGCGCGAGCGTCGAGACGGCGTCGAGCCCGGCGATGGCGACCGACGGCACGGCGACCCCGCCGACGGAGGCGGCGACACCGGCGGCCAGCGACACGAGGACGGGATTCCGCAGAAGCGAGCGCAGTTCGGCCGACAGCGACGCGTCGCTGTCGTTGATGCGGACGAGCGTGAGCATCGTCACGGGGGCGTGGGTCAGCGCGCCCAGCCCGAGGACGACGCTGGCGATGGCGGCGGCCTCGCCCCCCAGCGTCGCCGCTACCAGCGGCAGGCCGAGAAAGCCCATGTTCCCGTGGTAAGACTGCACGATGGCGACGCTCCGGCGGGCGTCGCTCGTCCGCTTCCGGTGGACGAGCCAGCCGACGGCGAGGGTGATTGCGAGGACGGTCCAGAAGCCGGCGAGCAACGCCGGCGAGACGAGTTCGCCCAGGGGGCGGTCGAACGTCGAGGCAAAGACCAGCGACGGCAGGGCGACGTAGAACGCGAAAGCGGTCAGTGTCTCGGTGCGGCGCTCGTCGAGGAGGGAGACGCCGCTGGCGGCCGCGCCGACGGCGAGAAAGACCAGCATGAATCCGAGTTGTTCGAGGACGGCCATACGGACCCCTTCGGGCAGGCGTTTTAGTCGCTTTCGTCACCGGGCCGCCCTGTGACGCGCTCGCAGGGCAAACGGGCCCCGGAGGTCGGGGCCGTTCAGGACGCCGGGACGACGACGGAGGTGCTGCCCGCGTCGGTCGCGACGGTCACGGTGTAGGCCCCCCGCGGCTCGACGGTCCAGAGCACGCCGTCGCCGCCGGTCGTCCCGACCACCTGGCCGTCGATGGTGACGGTGCCGTCGACGGGCGCGTTCGTCTCGTTGTTCGCGGCGCTGACGAGCAGCGGACCGGTCGAACTGGACTGGCGGACAGCCACCGCGAGCGTGTCGTCGACGTTGCGCTCGGTCGCTCTCGTCCGCACGCTGGAGAGCTGGCGGACCTGTTCCTCGTAGAACACGTCGGTCGTCCCGCCGTCGAGATACGCCGTCAGCACGCCGTTCGGGTGATCGGCCGTCAGTTCGTAGATGCCCGAGGTCCCGTAGAAGGTGAAGCTCGGGCGCTGCCGTTCGTACAGCCACGGGTAGAGGTCGGCCGCCCGTTCGTCCGCGACGTCCAGACGGTCCGTCTCGGGGTCGCCGTCGTTCGTCGCCTCCGCGAGGAACTGGTCGGTGGCGCCGGGGTCGCGCGCGTCGTCGAGGCGCGTCTCGCGGACGTACTCGTCGCCGTCGACCGTCGCGAGCATGTAGCCGTCGTCGGACGCCTCGACGTAGAGCGTGCGGTCGGTGGCCCCGCCCGACTGGAGCTGAGCGCCGATGGGACCGGTGAGCGTCCGCAACTCGCCCTCGACGGCCCGCAGTCTGGCGGTGAGCGACTCGTTCAGCGAGTACCTGGGCGCCGTGTTGGGGGCGGCGGCGATACGGTCGACCGTCTCCAGCAGTTCGCTCGCCTCGGCGTTGACGACGAGGCGCGTCCTGAGAAACGCCGTCGCCGATATCTCGCCGCGGGCGTAGCGGGCGACGGCCCTGTCCTGGCGCTCGTCGAGCGCCTGTTCCTGGGCCTCGATGGCGGCCAGGCGGTCCGTGACGAGCCCTGCTCGCGCTTCGCGGCCGTCGGTGCGACGGAACCGCTCCTCGAAGGCGATGGCGTCGTGTCGGTGGTGGAGCTGTGCCGACCAGGCCTCGGTGGCGGTGCCGACGTCGATACCGGTGTCGTTGTAGCTGGCGCGCCGGACTTCGTCGTCCGGGAGGCTGAGTTGATTCGTCGTGTTTTCGACGGTGTCGATACTCGGGAGGGACGTCGCGGTCGTCTGGGGACGCTCTGGCGTGGTGCCGATGCCAGCGACCGGGATACCCGCCGCGGTGACGAACAGCAGCGCGACGAGGAGGGCAGGAAGCGGTCGCATTGCCGACCAGTATAGCGCCAGCGTACAAAAACCTCCCCCATTACGGGACCAGTAACTGCGGTCGGAGAACTGCCGAGACGTTTCACCGCCACCGCTGACGTTTTATTCTTCGATAGAAAGGGTTTTGCCGACGGCCTGTCGACTGTTTGGGTGACATGGCCCCGCGGGCATCCGCCGTCCTCCTCGTCCTCCTCCTGTGTGCGTTCCCAGCGGTCTCGGCGGCCACGCCGCTCGCCGCCACGGCCGGCGCACCGGCCGCGCAGTCGGCCGCGACCCAGGAACTCGAATCCGAGAACACGACGTTTCGCGTCCAGTTACGTCCCAACGGGAACGCGCGCTGGACGGTGACCGAGACGTTCAACCTGTCGGACGCGAACGACACTCGGGCGTTCGAACAGCTCGGCGAGTCGTTCGTCGCGGGCGACGGCGACGCCGGTCCGCTCTCGGAGTTTCGCGCCGCGAGCGACGCGGCGTCGACGGCGACCGGCCGGGAGATGGCGATCACCGACGCGAGCCGTGATTACGTGGTCGACGACGGCCAGGGACGGCTCGTCCTCTCCTTTAACTGGACGAACTTCGCGGCCGTCCGCGGCGGTCGGCTGTTGCTTCGGGACGCGTTCTACACGCCCGATGGGACGTGGTTCACGAACCTCGAAGCGGGGCAGTCGCTCGTCATCTCGCCGCCACGGGGGTACGTCCTGACGAACTCCCCCCAGAACTCCTACATCGACGAGGGCGACCTGCGAATCGACGGCAGCCCGACCACGACGTTCGAACGCGGCGACCTGAACATCGTCTACGAGAGCGACAACGCCACGTCGACGGGGACCGGTCCGATTCGGGGCGGGGACTTCCCGCTGTGGCTCGGCATGAGCCTCCTGCTCGTCGTCGCGCTGGTGGCCGCGTTGCTCTATCTGAACGGGGAAGACGGGTTCCCGGCCGTGGGCGCGACCGACACCGACGACGGCGGCGGGGACGCCCCGGCGCCCGAGATAGCCACCGACGACGCGGAGCCGTCGACCGACGACATCGACGTGGAACTGCTGAGCGACGAGGAGCGCGTCGAGCGGCTGCTCACACAGAACGGCGGGCGGATGAAGCAGGCCCGCATCGTCAAGGAGACCGGCTGGTCGAACGCCAAGGTCTCGCAGTTGCTCTCCGCGATGGACGAGGACGACCGCATCGACAAGCTCCGCATCGGGCGGGAGAATCTCATCTCCTTCCCCGACGAGGACGTCACCGAGATCGAGGACTGACCGGCGGTAGCGTTTTCTCGCTGCCGACCGTCCGTTCGGTGTGCAACTACTTGTCACAGTGGCGCCGGGGTCCCGGTCGGCCGGGAGCGCCGACGGCGCCGAGTACGCCCTCGGGGAGTGGGACGCACACGCCCTGGAGGCGGCGGTCGGGCTGCGGGCGACCCGCGACGACATCGAGGTCGTCACCGCCACCGTCGGCCCGCCGGCGGCCGAGCCGGTCGTCCGGGCGGCGCTGGCGAGGGGGGCCGACCGCGCGGTCCGTGTCTGGGACGACCGGGTAGACGGGACCGCCCTGCTCGACGCTCGGGTGACGGCGCGGCTCCTGGCTGCGGTCGCCGCCGACGTGGACCCGACGCTCGTCCTGGCGGGCGCTCAATCCGGACCCGACGGGTTCGCCGCGACCGGCGTGGCTCTGGCGGCCCGTCTCGAATACGGCTGGGCGACGGTCGTCACCGACCTGTCGCTCGACCGCGAGGCGGGCGTCGTCTCGGTCCGCTGTGACCGCGGCGGCAACCGCACCGAACTGGTCGACGTCGACCTGCCGGCCGTCCTGACCGTCGGCGCCGGTTGCAACGAGCCGCGACCGGCGAGCCTCGGCGCGGTCAGGGCCGCCCAGCGCGCCGACGTCGCGGTCCGGTCGCTCGCCGACATCGGGACCGAGCCCGACGCCGTCGAGGGTGCGCTCACGCCGGTGGACACCGCCGACCGGGACCGGAGCGTGACGCTGTTCGAGGGCACGCCAGCGGAGACGGCCGCCGACGTGGCGGCGGTCCTCCGCGCGCACGGGGTGGAACCGTGACCGTCCTCACCGTCGCCGAGCACTGCGGCGGCCGACTGTGCGACGTGAGCCGGGAGGCACAGACCGCCGGACGGGAACTGGCCGAGGCGACCGGCGACCCCGTCCACACCGCCGTCGTCGGCGACGACGCCGAGCAGGTCGCCGAGGGACTCGCTCGCGACGGCGTCGACACGATACACACGGTCCCCGGTGGCGACGGGTTCAATCACGACGTGTACGTGCAGACGCTGTCGCAACTGGCGGCGTCCGTCGACGCCCGGGCCGTCCTCGTTCCGCACACGGCGACCGGGCTGGACTACGCGCCGGCGCTCGCGGTCCGACTCGACTGGCCCGTCGTGACGGACGCCGTTGCGCTCCACGCCGCGGACGGCCTGGCTGTCACCCGCGAACTGGACGGCGCGTCGACGACACTCGCCGTCGACGGCGGGCGGGCCGTCGTGACCCTCCGGCCCGGCGAGTGGCCCCCCGAAGACGGGACCGGCGAGACCGACGTGGTCCCCTTCGCGGCCGACGTCGACGACGAAGCGGTCCGTTCGACGATGACCGGCCACGAGGCGCTCACCGACCCCGACCTGGCCGAGGCCGACGTGGTCGTGGCTGTCGGGCGCGGTATCGGTGCGGAGGCGCATCTGGACGCGATATTCGACCTCGCGGACGCCGTCGGCGGGACCGTCGCCGCCGCCAGCCCGCCGGTGAAACGCGGATGGGTCTCGGCAGAGCGACTGGTCGGCCACTCTGGCGTGACCGTCGCCCCCGATGTCTATCTCGCTATCGGCATCTCCGGGGCCGCCCAGCACCTCGCCGGGATGCGCGAGAGCGACACCGTCGTCGCAGTCAACAGCGACCCGACCGCGCCCATATTCGACGTGGCCGACTACGGCGTGGTCGCCGACCTCTTCGATATCGTTCCGGAACTCATCGCGGAGTTCCACCCCGACGACGGCTGAAATTTACGGCGGCGCTGTTTGCGTCGAGTCGGGTTGGGGAGAGCCGTGCTACTGGACCGTTTTAGGAAGCTAATAGCCGCCAGTAGGCTCTTCTTTACTGCCAAGACCCCGGTTTCCGGTAAACTTATGATGTGTGATTAATGATGTACGTGTCAGCAAGAGGGGTGAGTATGGACCGGTCGTTTTTGCGACCGCGTGGGACCTCTCAGCACACGATACATCACAATGACAGACCGGATTACTGAACACATATCAAGACGGAGCGCACTCAAATCACTGGCTGTCTCGGGGACAGTCGGCCTCGCCGGGTGCGGGGGAGTCTTTTCGGAATCCGAGACCGAGTACGGTCCGACCGACGTCCCGCCCAAACAGGCCGGCATCGAGGAGTGGGGACAGAAGCTCAATGAGCACGCGAGAGAGGCCAACATCGACTGGGAGCAGTTCAAGGACGACGACATCACGCTGACGTTCGGGATGGGACTGCACCCGTACTCGACGACGTTCTCGACGACGGCCGAAGGCGAGGAGAAGGCGGTCAAGGACTATTTCACGGATCTTACAGGTATCGAAATCGAGTACGAAATCGTCTCCGAGGACAAGTTCTGGTCCGAGACCGAGAACGCGCTCTCCAGCGACGACAACCCGTACGACGGCATCATGAACGGGCTGTGGCCATCGGGCGGGTACCACTTTGGCGACGACGGTACCTCCTGGGTCCGTGACCTCATTCCCTTCATCAACGACGCCAGTCTGACCGACAAGAAGTGGCTCAAGATGGGCGACTTCCGGCGCCAGACCATCGAGTTGATGTCCTACCCCAACGCGGACGGTACCGTCGAGCTAACGGCGCTGCCCAACGGTATCGAGTTCTACGGCGGGACGGCCATCCACAAGCCGACGTTCGAGAAGCTCGGGCTCAGCGAACCGACGAACTTCGCGGAACTGGAGTCCTGTGCCAAGACGATAGCCGAGTCCAACGAGGTCGACCGCCTGGGTATCGTCTCCCGGACCAGTTCGGCCACGCTGTCGGCGGCCAACTGGGGGACGATGTTCAAGACCTACGGGGGCGAGTGGATCGACCGAGAAGAGCGGGTGCCACGGCTCAACGAGGAGCAGGGCGTCGCATCCCTCGAACGGTTCGGCAATATGCTGAACCAGTACGGCCCGGTCGACCCCGGGACCTACGACTGGTACGCCAACAACAACGCCTACAGCAACGGCGACGTTGGGATAATGTACTCGACGCCACAGACGTCCGGCATCGTCGACACCCAGGTCATGCGGGAGACGAAGTGGCTCCCGCCGCTGCAGGGGCCGGACGGCCGCGACCCGGTCGTCGACACCTGGGTCTGGGCGACCGGTATCACCGCCACCACGCCCAACCCGGAGGCGGCGTGGCTCTACCTCCAGTGGGCTAACTCCCGGATGGCGAACCTGCTGCTCTCGACTCGCCAGTGGGAGGGTGACGGGCCCCGGGCGGGGTATGCCCGGTTCAACTACATCAAGGACCAGGTCCAGCAGGGCAACGCGCCGCCGGTCCCCGGCGAGGGCTACATCAGCGCCTTCGAGGAGGGAATGAGCGCGGTCCCCGGCGGCAACCCCGACGACCCGAGCAGTTATCCGCCAGTCCCGGTCGACACACCCCAGAACATGAACATCATGGGCGAGGCGGCCAAGGCGATGAGCAGCGTCGTCAGCGGCCAGCGGACCGCACAGGCCGCCCTCGACAGCGCCGCCTCGACTATCGAGAGCAACGGCTACCTCTCCGAGGAGTCGATTCCCGCTCGCTACGTCGCGGACGACAGATTCTTAGACAGGGACTACGGCCAGCAATACGGAACTAACGGGAGCTAATAGACAAACGATGAGCACGGACGACACACCAGAGGCCCGAAGCGTCGACGAAGCCAGTAGTATCCTTCCCGGATTCCTAGCGCGGAGCTTCCTCGCGAAATTCCTGGTCGCGCTGCTGTTGATATCGGTCGTCATCGTCGGTGTGAGCGCGAACACCTACAACCAGACGTCCAACCAGTTGACCGAGGAGACCCGGACCGAGTACATCGGTGTCGCAAACCAGAGCGCGGCACAGATTGCGGACTGGCGCGAGTCACGGAGCGACACCACCCGCCGCCTCTCGCAGTTCGAGGTGGTCCGCAGCGGGACCCAACAGGAGCGGCAGGCGTTCCTCCAGAGCGAGAAAGAGCAGCTCCCGGAGGACGTCCACAACGTTCACCTCGTCAACCTCTCGAACGCGAACATCACCGCCAGCACGGACGAATCCGAAGTCGGGCAGAACCTCAACACGCGGGAGGCACCCTGGCAGACCCAGACGGAGCTGGTGTACAACAGCGACGGCGTGTTCATCTCCAGCGCAGAGGAGGCGCTGACGCGCTCGCTCGTGTCGTTCGTGACGCCAGTCGAGACGACGGACGGTGAGAACCGGTACCTCGTGGTCCAGGCCGACATGGACGCACTGGCCGGGAGCCTCCCGGCGCCGTCCGAGGACGTCTACTCGCAGGTCGTCGACTCCCAGGGCCGCATCGTCGCGGGGACCCAGGAGACCCAGGCCCTCGACCGTAACGACGGGAGCCTCTCCGTGTACACGGAGAACCCAGACCAGCTGGGCGTCCTCCAGAGCGGCCTCAACGGCCAGACCGAATTCGTGCAGGGCAGCGATATCAACGGGACGACGGCCCCGTCACACGGCTCCTTCGCAGTCGCGTTCGCCCCGGTCGCGGGCGAGGACTGGGTCGTCGCGACCCACGTCCCGCTCTCGACGGCGTACGCGCTCCGGAGCACTATCACCACGAACCTGCTCGTCCTCTCGGGCGCAGCGTTCTTCGGCATCGCCGTCATCGGCATCGTCTTCGGGCGCGGCGCGACCAGCGCGCTGAACCGGCTGACCGAGAAAGCCGAGCGCCTGGAGGCCGGGAACCTCGACATCGACCTCGAGGTGACCCGCCGCGACGAGTTCGGCCAACTGACGGCCTCGTTCGCGAACATGCGCGACGCGCTCCGGGACCGCATCCAGGAGGCCGAGTCCGCCCGCAAGGAAGCGGAGGTCTCCCGGCAGGAAGCGCTCGCCATGACCGACTACCTCCAGGAGAAGGCGGAGGACTACAGCGAGGTCATGCAGCGGTGTGCGAACGGCGACCTGACCCAGCGCATGGAGATCGACAACGAGAACGACGCGATGGACCGCATCGCGGAGGAGTTCAACGACATGCTGGGCGAACTGGAGAAGACCACCGGGCAGCTCAAGACCTTCAGCGAAGAGGTCGCCGAGTCCAGTGAGATCGTGCTGACCAACACGGAGAACGTGCGCCAGTCCGGAGAGCGGGTCACGGACTCCATCGAGGCCATCAACGCGGACGCGACCGACCAGGAGGCCCGCCTCGAAGAGCTGGCCGCCGACCTCGACGGCGTCATCGACCGGCTCCACTCGCTGAAGGGCAACCCACACGTCGACATCAACGAGGAACTGGCCCAGTTCCAGTCCGTCGCCGACGTCCTCGAACAGGCGACCGGCCGGAGCCAGTCCATCCGGACGGAGGCCGAGAGCGCCGCCGAGACCTCCAAACAGCAGGCCGACGAGCTGGACGAGGTCTCCGAACGCGCCGACCGGCTGAAACGCTACGCGAAACCGCTCGGTGGTATCCTCGACCGCTTCGAGACCGCCGCCGAACACGAGTTCGTCTTCTCGGGCGGTCCGAGCCAGCCGGTCGACAACGACGACTGAGACGGTCTGTCACACGCGGTCCGGCCATCTTTCTCGGCGCACCCCCCACGGACACCCAGCAGTGTTCCGTTTAGCAGCGACGCTTCACAGAGCCAGCCGGAACGTTCTGGCTGATAGCACCCCGATTTTGCTCCCAACGGACGACCGAACGCTGGGTCGTCAGGTACTTTTCCCCGTGGTCCTAACTCGGCGCTAATGGAGTATCTCGAGGCGCGTCGTGACCGCGTCGAGGCGCGGCTACAGGCCGTCATCGACGACGTCGAACCCGACGAACTCGCGGACCAGGTCGGCCACGTCGTGCTCTCGGGGGGGAAACGGGTCCGGCCGACGGTGGCGGTGCTCGTCTGTGAGGCGCTGGGCGGGGACCCGGCCGACGCCGTCGACTACGCCGTCGGCATCGAGCTGGTCCACAACGCCTCGCTCGTCATCGACGACATCATCGACGAGTCCGAGGTCCGCCGCGGGACGCCCGCGGCGTGGGCGCAGTACGGCCACGGCTCGGCCATCATCGCCTCCGACGGGCTGCTCGGGGAGGCCTTCGCCCTCTTTTCGGCGGACGAGCGGGCGATGCAGACCGTCTCCGAGGCGATGGTCGAACTCGGTGAGGGCGAGGCTATGGAACTGATCGCCCAGCCGACCAACGAGGCCGAGTACATGGAACTCGCCCGCCGGAAGACGGGCGCGCTGTTCCGGGCGGCCGCCGAACTGGGCGCTATCGCCGCCGACGCGGACGCCTACACCGTCGAGGCGATGGGCGAGTACGCCCAGCGGGTCGGCGTGGCCTTCCAGATGCGCGACGACGTGTTAGACGACACCGCCGACGAGGAGACGCTGGGCAAGCCGACGGGCCACGACGCCGAGATGGAACGGCCCTCCTTCGTCGAGGTGACCGACCTCACGACCGAGGAGGCAAACGCCAGGGCCCGCGCCGAGTCCGACGCCGCCCTCGAAGCGCTGGAGACGGTCGATGCGTCTCACTCCCAGTCCGTCGAGTACCTGCGGGAGCTAGCCGAGTTCGTCGTCGTTCGGGAACGGTGACTCGGAAACTCGGTTTTTGTGACGACATGTGATTGTGTGACGCAGACAACCACCGGTGCAGAGAGCCAGAAAGCCCCGACTGGCTTCGGTCCCGCGACTCGCTGCGCTCCTCGTCGTTCGCTCCGCTCACTCTTGCGGTGCTTACTTCGCCGGGGTTCCCGAAGCCAGTCGCCCCTTTCAGTCCCACCCATGCTGGCTGACCAACCGGGCTACGGGTGGACTGAAAGGGGCGGCATGCTACACTCGGGGGGCTCGTTGCGCTCCTCGGCCTCCGGCCTTCGGTGCTTACGTCGTCCGCCTTCGTGTAGCATGCCGGGGCTTTCTGGCTGTTCCCTATCGCTCTACCACCGAAGACCGTCGCTCCGAGAACAGCAGGTCTTTAGCCGGTTCTCGACAAAGCGCCTCCAATGACAGTCATCGGTGTCGTCGGACTCCCCGGCAGCGGCAAGAGCGAGGCGGCCGAGGTCGCAAGCGAGATGGGCGTGCCGGTCGTGACGATGGGCGACGTGATTCGCGCGGAGTGTCGCGAGCGCGGGCTGGACCCGGCGACCGACCACGGGACCGTGGCGAAGGCGCTGCGCGAGGAGAACGGGCCGGGCGCCATCGCCGAGCGGTCGCTGCCGGTCATCGAGGCCGAGCGCGAGGATAGCGACACCGTCCTCGTGGACGGCATCCGCTCGGACGTGGAGGTCGAGGCGTTCCGCGAGGCCTTCGGCGAGGCGTTCGTGCTGGTCGAGATAACCGCGCCATTCGACGTTCGGGCCGAGCGACTGGACCTCCGGGGCCGGGACGCCGGCGTCGACGAGGGCGGCGAAGCCTTAGAGGACCGCGACGAGCGCGAACTGGGCTTCGGGATGGGCGCGGCGATGGAGATGGCCGACGTGACCGTCGAGAACACCGACTCGCTGGCGGCGTTCCAGCGACGTATCCGGGCGCTGCTGGAAGAGGGCGTGGAGGCCCAGTCGTGAGTAGCGTCTACAGCGTCGACGTCGAGATTACCGCGCCGGTCAACGACACCGAGGTCACGGCGCGGGTCGCAGACGCCGTTCAGAACCTGTTCCCCGAGGCCGACCCCGACCACCGCGCGGGCGAACTCGTCGCCGAGGTCCACACGATGGAGGGGTTCTCGGCGGAACTGCACCGAGCGGAGATTCTGGACACGGCCCGTTCGGTCTTCTTCGACAGTCTGGCGGGCGACCGCTTCGCGTTCGACCTGAAGAAACAGGCGGCCTTCGAGGGCCGCGTGAACTTCGCCGTCGGCGAACCCGCCGAACTGGGCGACATCCACGTCGAGGTGACGGTCCGCGAACCGGACGCCGATAGCTACATCGACTACGTCGCGCCGCCGACCGAGGACGGGAAACCGATAGACACGGAATGACGGACGCCCTCTGTTTCGCGCTGGACGGCGTGCTGGTCCAGCGGACCCGCTCGGACGCCGAGATTCTGCGGGACGTCTTCGCCGCCCACGGCGTCGACCCGACGGACGAGCTACTGGCGACGGCGCGTGACTCGTTCCGGCGCGCTTTCGAGGGGTTAGAGCCCGAGCCCTACCGGCAGTCGATGGCGGCGGCCGTCGCGGCGGCCGACAGCGGTGCCGACCCCGACGCGATGGTCGCGACGCTGCGGGAGGAAACCTACGCCGGGACTGCAGTGCCCGAGGCCGCCCGCGAGAGCCTCGCCGGGCTGGCCGACGACAGCGCGCTCGCGGTGATAACCGACGGCCCCCGCGAGTGGCAGGTCGGGAAGCTCGACTACCACGGCCTGTCCGACCGCTTCGACGCCGTCGTCGCCTCCTACGACGCCGGCGCGCACACGCCCGATACCGCTCCGTTCGAGCGCCTGGGCGAGCGGCTCCCCGCCGAGGAGTACGTGATGGTCGGGGACAGCGAGGCCGTCGCGGGCGCGCGAGCGGCCGGGTTCGTCCCGATAGAATACGCTAGGGAGGGCCCGGACCTCTGGGCGACTATCGACGCGCTGCTCTGAGCCGCCGTCGACGCGTCACTCTCTCCGCCTGTCTCACTCCTCCGCCAGGTAGACGCCGGCTTTCGGATGCTGGTCCGCGTCCTCCACGAGTCGGCCGTCGTCGCGGCCGGATTCGATGGCGGCCTTGGCCGACCGACGGCTCAGCCCGCCGACGACCGTCATGACGTCGATGAGCTGGTCCTCGTTGACGCCCTTGCGGCCGCCGGCCGCGTTGTTGAGTACCGACGGGGCCTCCGCCTCGAAGAACCGGATGTAGGCCGCGGGGTCGCGCTCGCCGCCCAGCCGGTCGTGCCACGTCGCCGGGTACTGGCTGATGCGGTCGTCGCCGAGTTCGTACAGGCGACCGGTGTCGTCGACCCAGCTGTCGGACTCGGTGAGGCGCTCGGCTATCGTCTCCTCGAACGTGTCGACGTCGAAGCTGCTGTCCTCGCGCTCGGCCAGTTCGCGGGCGTAGGCGTCGATAGCCTCGCGCGAGACGCCGGGCTGTTCGTCGTGGTGCCGTTCGAGGATGTCGAGGAGCTCCCTGCTGCCGAGGGCGTCGCCCTCGTGGACGATTTCGTCGACCGCCTCCTGGTCGGTGTTCACCATGCCGGCGGTACTGTCGGCTAGTTGATAAATGGGTGGCTTTCAGACGCCACTGAGGAAGATGGCCAGCCACTCCCCGACCTCGCGGCGCTCGGTCACGCGGACCGACTCGACCCACTTCACCCACTGGAACCCCCGGCGGCCGGGCGCGACAAGCCGGAGGGGGTAGCCGTGACCGTGGGAGAGCACGTCGCCGTCGACGCGGGTAGCGAGCAGAGCGTCGCGGGCCGCCTCGATGGGGAGGCTCCACCGGTAGCCCGTCACGGAGCGAAACTGCACCCACGCGGCGGCGTCGTCGGGGTCCGCGGCGTCGAGCAGGTCGCCCACGCGCACCCCCTGCCAGTCGTGTTCGGAGTACCAGCCGCTCGTACAGTCCAGCAGCGCCCGCCCGCTCGCGCCCGTGGGGAGGTCCGCGAGGTCGTAGGCCGTCCCGTTCGCCACGCGCCCGCCGACGGTGAGCGTCCAGTCGGCGGGGTCGACGGGGTCGGGGTCGTCCGCGACCCAGCTCGTCACCGGGAAGCGGTTGCCCGCGTCGCTACCCTCCTCGCGGGAGCCGGTGAAGCGCCGGTCGGCGCCGGCGGTGTCGAGCGCGTCGTTGACCGGCCCCTGGAGCCGCCAGACGACCGCGCCAGTCGCGACGAGGCCGGCGTAGCGGATGGCGTCGCGGCGACCGTGTCGCATCGCGGTCGCGGGGGAGTGGACGCGATAGCGCAGGTGGGCCAGCAACAGCGGCGCGACGAGTAGCCCCAGCGCGGTGTGGAGGTGAAAGAGGCCCCACGGGCCCAGGTCGAGCGAGCCGCCGAATAGCCACCAGACGCCGGTGACGAGCGCCCCGGTCGCGTCGACCGCGAGCGCGACCGAGAGCACCCGCGCGCCGGTCAGGCGCCCGGGGGCGACTCGGTGGCGGACCCGCCACAGCTTGACGGGCAACAGACAGACGAGGACGATTCCGGAGACGGCGTGGAGGTCGATGACCCACGCAGCGGCGACCGTCCCGACGAAGATGGTCCCGATACCCGTCGCCAGGAGCGTGGCGACGGCGACGAACAGCCCCCAGTCGACGGCCCGCGGCGAGGGGGTGTACCGGCGCCAGTCCATACCGACCCGTGGCGCTGGACGGGCTTAGTACGCCCGCTGGTGCGGGCGAGTGACTCAGTAGGCCCGCTGCAGTGCCACGTCGCCGCCGTCCGTCCGGACGGTGACGGTGTCGCCGCCGTTGTTCCAGACCGCGCCGCTCGCGCCCCAGTAGCGCGCCGTCGCCGTGTCGGTCCCGCTGCCGGTGTGGAGGGTCACGCGCTCGCCCGGCGCGAGCGAGTACTCCCCGAAGGCGTAGCTGTGCCCCGCGGCGTCGGTGACGGTCCAGCCGGACAGCGCGAGCGACTGGTCGCCCCGGTTCGCGAAGACGAGGTACTCGTCGTTCAGGTTCTCGTTGTCGTTGCCGGCGGCGTCTTCGTGTATCTCGACGAGCGCGAGCCCCGAGGGACTCGCCGTCGCCGTGGGCGTCGTCCAGTCGGCCGCGTCGGGGTCGGTACAGCGCCAGAGGCCGCGCCGGTCCTCGCGGGCGCTCGTCTCGGCGCTCGTGAACGACTCCTGTCGGCTGAACTCGCTGTCGTAGACGCGGGCGCGGCCGGACGCGACGAGCCGGTAGTTGAACAGGCGGTCGTCCACGACCACGTAGGCGAGCAAGCGGTCGTAGTAGCCCCGCCGGTCGAGGTTGGGGTCCGTGGCGATGCCGATGCTCCGGCCGAGCAGGCGGTCCTTGGCGAAGTTCGACGCGTTGATCCCCGCACTCCGGAGACAGTCCTCGCCGGCGGCGGTGTCGGGGACGCCCTCGAACTCCGAGGGGTCGTTCTCGGTGTGGACCTCCGGCGTGTCGACCCCGACCAGCCGGACGGTGTCGCGGGTGCCGTTGCGGTACTCGACGCGGATCGTGTCGCCGTCGACGACGGCGGTGACGCTGACCCGGGTGAGGTCGTCGGGAACGTCGGCTGCCGTCCCCGTCGGGGCGGCGCCGTCGCTCCCGGTCGGGACGAGGCCGCCACAGCCCGCGAGCAACACCAGCGCGACCACGACTTCGACGCGACGGCCTGTCATCGTCGGACCGAGGGCGGCCACCTACAACACGCTGTCGGGCGGAGAGTTATGCCACTGGCCCGAGCAGTTCCAGCCGATGCTCGCCCTGCACGTCAGTGAGGTCATGCAGACGCCGGCACGGACCATCACCCCCGAGAGCTCCGTCGTCGAGGCCGCGACGCGGCTCCGAGACGAGGGCATCGGCTCGCTCGTCGTCGAGCGCGACGGGGAGTGTGTCGGTATCGTCACCGAGAGCGACATCGTCGCCGTCACCGCCGAGGAGGGCGACACGCGCAAGCTGACCGTCGGGGACGTGATGGCGACGGCGCTCGTGACCGTCGGGCCCGACGCACCCATCGAGACCGCCGTCGAGCGCCTGCGCACCCACGGTATCAAGAAACTGCCCGTCGTCGAGGACGGCGAACTCGTGGGCATCGTGACGACGACGGACATCTCGCGGTACGTCCCCCACATCACCCGGCCGAAACTGTCGACCGAGTCCCACCCCGAGCGCCGTCGCTTCACGCGCCCGGACACGCTGTACGAGGACGACGACTGGGAGTTCGACAGCTACGGCGTCGCCGACGGCATCGACGTGGGCGACCACGTGCGCTTCTCGAAGACGCTCTCGGAGAGCGACGTGGAACGCTTCGCCGAGATAAGCGGCGACACCAACCGACTCCACCTCGACGACGGGTTCGCGGAGGGGAGCCGGTTCGGCCGCCGCATCGTCCACGGGACGCTCGTCTCCGGTATCATCAGCGCCGCGCTGGCTCGGCTCCCGGGACTGACCATCTACCTCTCGCAGGAGCTTTCCTACCGGGGCCCGGTGGATATCGGCGACCGCGTCACCGCCCACTGCGAGGTGGTCGAACAGCTCAAAGCGGACCGCTTCCGACTGTCGACGGCCGTCGACGACGGCGACGGCGAGACGGTCGTCGAGGGCGAGGCCGTCGTCATCTCGGACCCGATTCCGGACAGTGCCTAATCAGGGCACCAGTAGGAAGACGAGCGCCAGCGCAATCCACCCTATCTTCAGCCCCGTGTTCACCGCGATGACCTTCGAGCCAAAGTCGCGGCCCCAGATGCCGTACTGGAAGGGGATAGAGCGTTTGAACGTCGAGACGGCGAAGGAGACGATGCCGCCGACGAGCATCGTCGCCACCGCGGTCCGAGCGGTGAAGGTGCCGTTCTCGACGAGCGGCGCGATGACGACGGCGCCCGAGGTGGTATCGAGCGCGAAGGCCGCCACCACCGGAACGGCCGCGCCCGGCAGGCCGAGCAGGCCGGTCAGGCCGTCGGCAGTGACCGAAAGTGCCTGTCCGGAGCCGCCGGCGAGTGCGAGAATCTCCTCGGAGTAGGCCACCAGCAGGGCGACGACGACGTAGATGGCGGCCAGCCGCGGGAGAACGTCGCCGAGCTTCTCGCCGGTCTCGCCGAGGGCCTCGCGCACGCGGTCCCGGTTCGCGCCGTCGTCCACGGCCGCTCCGGTGTCGTCCACCGCCGCACCGCCGTCCGTCGTCGGTCCCTCGGCCATCGCCGCGTGGTCGACGTTCGAGCCATCGAGCAGGACGGCGCCGGCGGCGATACCGGTCAGCGTGATAGCCAGCGCGACGAGTCCCCGCGTCGTCACGTAGAGCACGCCCACGCGGGCGCCCAGGATGGGGATGAGGATGGGGGCATAGAACGTGACGATGTGCTGGGCGAAGCCAAAGAACGTGTTGATGGTCACCGCCACGAGGGTCGCGCGGTCGTCGAGGACGCCGGAGTCGCGGAAGTCGGCGAGCATCCCGTAGCCGGCCGTCGGCGAGGCCGTCGTCGTCAGGATGGCGGTGCCGACCTCGTCGGGGAGGTTGGCCGGGCCGGTGAGATACTGCGAGACGACGGCTATCTTCTCGACGAGGCCAAAGGCGACCGCCAGGTTCGCGAGGAAGACGCCTATCGAGAGGAAGACGGCGATTCGCAGGACCCGAACGAGGACGTCGGAAAGCAGCGCGACCAGCGAACTCACGCGGCGTAGTTGGGCCGAGAGCGCCATAGGAGCGTCGGTCTCGCCGCCCCGGAGCGTTGGGCCCGCCGGCTTGCGCTGGCAAGCTATCGACGGCGACGGACGCTGGCTCGCTGCAGACGGACGCTACCGACCCTGTCTCAGAGCCGAAACCTCGATGCGAGACCATGTCGGACTGTCTGGGGCCAGACAGCGGGCCGGGAGCCTGCCAGTGCAAGCGGGTCCTGCAACATGGTAGCGATTGTTATACACCTGAGGTAGTGATAGCGATGGGAACATCCTCTGACCGACCAGACGTGTCGCACAACAACTATGGCTGACGGCGACCGGTCGCGGGGCGTCGACCGACGCCGGTTCGTGAAGGCGCTCGGCGCCACCGGGCTGGCGGCCAGTGGCGGCCTCGCGGGCTGTCTCTCGCGGGGCGCGAGCGGGCCACAGACGATACAGGTCGCGGCCAACACCGACTTCAAGTCGAACGTCGGGAAGATAGAGTCGAAGCTCCACGAGGTCGGCCTCTCGGAAGACATCGAGATTTCGGCCATCGCGGGCGTCTCCTCGTCGGGGGCGCGCAAACAGCAGTACAACCGCTGGCTGTCGGGCAACTTAGAGCAGCCGTCGCTGTTCATGATGGACAGCGGCTGGACGATACCGTTCATCCTGCGCAAGCAACTGGTCGACATCTCCGAAATTCGGCCCGAACTGGCCAACAAGATACAGAACGAGTACTTCGAGACGTTCGTCCGGTCTATCGAGGACCGGACCGGCGGGCTCTACGGGGTGCCACTCTTTCCCACCACGGGGACGATGCTCTACCGGAAGGACCTCGTCAAAGAAGCCGGATTCTCGCCGGAGCGGAACAACTGGGCCACCGAGCCACTCACCTGGCAGAAGTTCTCGCGGGTGACGAAAGAGACGATGGACGCCACGGACACCCGGTGGGGCTTTTCCTTCCAGGCAAACGCCTACGAGGGGCTGGCCTGCTGTGACTTCAAGGAGTTCACCGGCTCCTGGGGCGGTTCGTACTTCGGCGAGAAGGACAACCTCTTCGGGCCGGTCGGCGAGCGTCCCGTCACCGTCGACAGCGACCCGGTGGTGAACGCGACCCGGATGGTGCGGACCTTCATCGACGGCGACGCCGACAACGCGCTCGACTCGGTCGCCGGCGACATCTCCCCGCGAGCGGTCCTCCAGTGGCAGGAGGCGACATCGCGACGGCCCTTCGCGAACGGGAACGTCGTGATGCACCGGAACTGGCCCTACGCTATCGCGCTCGACGGCGCGGAGGACGCGTTCGGTCGTGACCTCGGCGTGATGCCGATTCCCTACGGTGTCACGGAACAGGAGGCCAAATACGACGGCTACGGCGGCACGACGTCGTCGCTTGGCGGCTGGCACATCACGCTCAACCCCAGCACGCCAAAGCGGGAGCCGGCGCTCGAAGTGATGGCGGCGCTGACCGAACCGGAGATGCAACTGTTCCTCTTCGAGTTGCTCGGCTGGCTCCCGCCGCGGCCGGCGCTGTTCGAGACCGAGCGGATGAAAGACGTGCCCGTGATGGGCCGCTACGTCGACACGCTGAAGCTGACGGCGGAGAACTCGACCCCGCGGCCGGTGACGGTCGCGTGGCCACAGGAATCCACGAAGATAGCACAGCAAGTCAACGCCGCACTCAGCGGCGACGGGACTCCCACCCAGCAGATGCAGACGCTCAAAGGACAACTGCAAGCAATCGAGGACGCATCGGAGCGCAAAGACGCCGCGGGCGGCGGTGGCGGACAGCCCGCGTCGGGCACCGCCACCTCGGGAGGCGGGTGAGATGGCCACCGAGACCGGTTCTGGACAGTCCGTCTCGCTGACCTCTCCGGGGAGCTGGGTCGAGAGCCTGAGCGACACCCAGTTTGCCTACCTACTGTTGACGCCGTGTCTGCTGGTCTTTGGCGTCATCGCGTTCTGGCCGCTCTTCCGGACGTTCCAGATGTCCCTGCACGCCGACCTGCTGTACGGCGCCGAGCGCCTCGGCCCGTTCGTCGGCCTGGAGAACTACGTCGAACTCCTCACCGGGGAGCGCAACGCCGCCCTGCCCCGGCCCTTCTTCGACCCGAACCAGATATTCACGAGCGCGCTCACGGTGACCATCATCTTCACCGTCGTCAGCGTCTTCTTCGAGACGCTGCTTGGCTTCGGGCAGGCGCTCATCCTCAACCAGGAGTTCCGCGGTCGGCGCTGGGCGCGGGTCGCCATCATCCTCCCGTGGGCGGTGCCAATCGTCATCCAGGGGATGATTTTCTTCCTGCTCTTCCAGCCCACCATCGGCTTCCTCGTGGAGCCACTCAACCAGTTGGGCATCTTCTCGTCGACGCCACAGGCCAACAGCCTCGACTCGCTCATCATCGTCATCGTCGCCGACGTCTGGAAGACCTCGGCCTTCATGGCGCTCATCATCCTCGCCGGGTTGCAGAGCATCGACCGGTCGCTGTACGACGTTGCCGACGTGGCGGGGGCCTCGAAGTTCGAGCGCTTCCGGACCATCACGCTGCCGCTGGTGTTGCCGTCGGTGCTGGTCGCGATGCTGTTCCGGACCATCGGCGCGATGCGGGTGTTCGGCCTCATCGAGACCGTCTCCTCGTGTAGCACCGTCCCGTCGCTGTCCTGTCTGGTCATCCAGGCGTTCAGTTCGAGCCGATACGCGTCGGCCGCGACGGTGGCGTTCGTGACGGCGGCCATCATCGGTCTCGTCGTCTCGGTGTACATCGTGAAGTTCGCCGACGTCGAGGGCGGAGGTGGGTTCTGATGGGTACCGAGACCCAGAACCGCACGACGAACGCGACCGAATCGGAGGACAAGAGCTTCGTCCAGCGGTGGGCCAGCGGCAGCATCTCGAACCCGGAGCGGACCTACAAGGTGCTGTTCTACATCGTCACCATATCCTTCCTGGTGACGACGCTGTTCCCGTTCTACTGGCTCGCCGTCGTGGCGCTGACGCCACAGGGCAGCCTCACGAACGTCGGACTGTTGCCCAACGGCTTCAACCCCAGTGCGTTCGTCGAGGTGTTCACGACGGTGCCGTTCCACATCTACATGCTCAACAGCGTCATCATCGGACTGTTGACGACGGCGCTGGTGCTGGTGCTCGCGAGTCTGGCGGGCTATGCCTTCGGGCGCTTCGAGTTCCCGGGCCGGACCCCGCTCATGCTCATCTTCCTCGCCATCAGCTACTTCCCCCCGGCGGCGTTCCTGCTGCCGCTCTTTAACCTCTTTACGGCGAACATCACGTTCTTCACGCTGCCCGGCGGGAGCGAAGTCACGAGCCCGATGCTGTTCAACGGGCCCGGCGCGATGGTGTTGCCCTACACCGCCCTGTTCCTGCCGCTGTCTATCTTCATCCTGACGACGTTCTACAGCCAGATTCCCGACGGGCTGGAAGACGCGGCCCGCGTGGAAGGGAACACCCGTCTGGGCGCGCTGTTCAAGGTCATCATGCCGCTGTCGGCCCCCGGTGTCGCCACCGCGGGCGTGCTGACGTTCATCGCCGTCTACAACGAGTACTTCTTCGCGTTCCTGATGACCGACGGTCGCGTGCAAAACTGGGGCACCATCGTCTGGGGCCTGCTCAGCTACCAGGGCCGGTACCAGACCTCGTACAACCTCATGGCCGCGGCGAGTCTGGTGGGGGTCATCCCCATCGCCATCCTCGTCGTCATCGCACAAGAGAAGATTGTCAGCGGGTTGACCGCTGGCGGACTCAAAGAATGACACGGAGAATCCACTAATGGGAGACGTAACGTTCGACGACGTTCGCAAGGAGTACGACGACACGACCGCAGTCGAGGGCCTCGACATCGACATCCAGGACGGCGAGTTCGTCACGCTCGTCGGCCCGTCGGGCTGTGGGAAATCCACCTCGCTGGAGACGGTCGCGGGGCTGACAGAGCCCACCAGCGGGTCGGTCTACATCGACGACGAGAACGTGACCGGCCGGCCGCCGAAGGACCGCGACATCGCGATGGTGTTCCAGAACATCGCGCTGTTTCCCCACATGGACGTCTACGACAACATCAGCTACGGCCTGCGCCTGCGGGACACCGACAGCGACGAGGTCGACCGCCGCGTCGACGAGGCCGCCGAGATGGTCCAGATGCAGGGGATGTTAGACCGTATGCCCGACGAGATGTCCGGCGGCCAGCAACAGCGCGTCGCCATCGCCCGCGCCATCGTCCGCGAGCCGGCGGTGTTCCTGATGGACGAGCCGCTGGCGAACCTGGACGCGAAGCTCCGGGTCCACATGCGGACCCAACTGCAGGAGCTCCACCGGGAACTCGACACGACAATCATCTACGTCACCCACAACCAGGAGGAGGCGATGACGATGTCCAGTCGCATCGCGGTGATGAACGAGGGCGAACTCCAGCAGTTCGACGAGCCCCTCGAGTGTTACTACCACCCGAAGAACCGCTTCGTCGCCGGCTTCATCGGCTCGCCCTCGATGAACTTCATCGAGGGCCGGCTCACCGAGGACGGCGTCGAGACGGACCACTTCACGCTGGCCGTCGACCGCGAGTTACCCGACGCCGAGCTCGGTCAGGCGGTGACCGTCGGCGTCCGGCCGGAGGACATCACCCTCGCCGACAGCGCGACCTTCGAGACCGACTCCGGGCCGGTCGACACCCAGGACGAGAGCGAGTTGGACGGGGCCTACTCCGACCCGATAGATGTCGTCACCGACGTGCTGGAACCGGTCGGCGACGACATCTACGTCTACACGCGCTTCCCCGACGCGGGCGAGAGCGGCGCCTCGTCGGCCGCGCCGGCAGGGTCCGACGGGCAGGCGGCGGCCGACGCCGAGGCGGACGGACACACGGAGGCCGGCGAGAACGCGAGCGAGGAGCGACTCCTCATGAGCATCCCGCCGATGCCGGACATGTCGACCTACGAGGCCGAGGGCCAGCGCACGCAGATCGTCCTGAACCTCGATATGGTCCACCTGTTCGACGGCGAGACCGGCGAGGCTATCACGCACGGGCTCACGTCCGAGACGGTGAGCGACCACGGCACGTCCGCCAGGGCCGAAAGCGACTAGCCGACGCCGCTCTCACCCCGCTCGGTTCTCGGGACTTGCACCTTCAAGCACCAGCGTTGCCACGCCGGGCCCGATAGCACGGTCGATGGACGACACCCAGTCGACAGCCACGGACGTCTCGGTCGAGCGCAACGAGGAGATATTCAACGACGACGGCCAACTCGTCGGCGTCGTCGGCGACGCGACCGACGAGGGATTCGTGGTCGAGACGGTCGCCTCGGCGGCCGTCGAACACGGCGACGCGGCGGCCAGCGAGGAGGACGAACCCGGCCAGACGTTCGGCGAGGGCTACATCATGTGGCGCTGTACGGAGTGTGGCGAGATGGGCGAACTCGACGACGGCCTCCCCGAGGCGTGCCCGAACTGCGGCGCGCCCAAAGAGGCCCTCGCGAAGGCACGCGAGGACTGAGCGCCACCGCTCGCCCGGTTCCGACCGGCTACACCAGCACCCTGACGGCGCCGAAGAGAACGAGGACGCCCAGCACGTCACAGACGTTCGTCACGATGGGGATGACCACGTCGTCTGGGTCGAGTTCGAACCGGTAGGCGGCGTAGGTCGTTATCGTCGTGACGGCGACGGCCAGCGCCGCGAGTACGACGCCGCTCGCGAGCGCGACCGCGACGACCGTCAGGGCCGCGAGTTCGCTCCCGCCCAGCAGCGTCTGTAACAGCCACGCCCCGACGCCGACGGCGGGGAAGACGGTGACCGCGAGGGCAATCGTGGCGACGGCGTTGCCCAGCAGGCGGTCGTCGGCCGCGTCGAACGAGAGCAAGCCCAGATGCAGTGCCGTCGAGAGCCGCGCCGCGAGGATACTGCCGAGATTGCCGGCCATCCCGATGGTGACCGGCACGAGCACGAGCAGCGTCGGGTACCGGAGCAGCGTCCCCTCGAACGTATCGAGGACGATGCCGCTGCCGAGTTCGATGGTCGTGAGGACCACGAGCACGGGCAGCATCCGGCGGACGATGCCCCGAACGGTCCAGGCCGACGCCGCCACGCTACCCACCTCCCAGCGCGAGCACGATACGGGTCGACACCAGCAGCGTCGCGATGCCGACGACGTCGCCCGTCGTCGTCACGACCGGCCCCGCGAGCGTGTCCGGGTTCAGCCCGCGTCGGTAGCCCACGAAGACGACCGAGACGACCGCGACCGTCAGCAAGACACCGGAGATAAGCCCCGCCAGCAGCGCGATGGCCACCATCGTCGCCAGCGGCGCCGCGGGCCGGTCCAGAACTGCCAGCAGCGCGACCGCCAGGACGGCGGCGATGGCGCTGACCATGACGCCGTTGGCCAGCGCCGCCGCGACGGCCGCGTTCACCCGCTCGTCGTCCGTCGAGAACGTCGGGTCGACCAGCCCCTGGTGCAGCGCCGACCCCAGCCGCGCCCCCAGCGACCCGTAGACGTTCCCCCGCGTCGCCAGCAGCGCCGGGACCAGCACGAGCAGGCCCGCAACCTGCTCAAGTTCGGCGTCCATCCCCCCGAGAACCACGCCCGCGAACAGTCCGCCGGCGGCACTGAGCGCCAACACGGGGAGTGACTCCCGGTAGGCCTGCTGGGCCACCTCGCGGACGGTCATTACGACACCCAAGCGTATCCAGTCGCAAAAAGCACCCGTGTTCGACTCTGGAATCGACGCGAGTGATACCGTGACCACTACGGATACTACTCTGGCTACGGCTGTAAGCGAGACTGAGAGCCAGAAAGCCCCCGCGCTCTCGGCTTTGGTTCGCGGGCCGAAGGCCCGCTCACCAAGACGAGGGACCTGCGGTCCCTCGCGAACTGCGACTCGCTGCGCGCGCTCGTTTCACTCGCGTGCTTGCTTCGTCTCGAACGCCGAGAGCGCGGCCCCTTTCAGTCCCACCCGTAGCTGTTTGACCAGCCGGCATGGGGGGCTGAGCGAAGCCGGAGGCTTCGCGAGGGTTTGGAGACGCGAAGCGTCCCCAGGGACTGAAAGAGTCGGGGCTTTCTGGCTGTTCGTAACGCCGTTAGAACCATCGACGGTCACCGTTGCTAGCGACCGAAGTGTTCACACGGGCTGGCGCCTACCACGGAGTAATGAGCGAACCACGGGTGTTGCTGACGAACGACGACGGCATCGACGCGGCGGGGTTGGCGAGCTGTTACGAGGAACTCCGGGCGGTCGCGGACGTGACGGTGGTCGCGCCGATGGACAACCAGAGCGGGGTCGGGCGGACCCGGAGCCACCGGACAACCGTCGAGTCCCACCCCTGGGGGTACGCGCTGGACGGCACGCCCGCCGACTGCGTGGCCTACGGGCTCCGGGGCCTCGACGCGGCGTTCGACCTCGTGGTCTCGGGCTGTAACCACGGCCCCAACGCCGGCAACTACGTGGTGGGCCGCTCGGGGACGGTCGGCGCCTGCGTCGAGGCCGGCTTTCTGGGGACACCGGGCATCGCGGTGTCGGCGTACCACTGCGAGGACTTCTTCGTCCACCCGGCGGACGACTACGACTTCGACCGGCCGGCCCGCGTCATGACCGAGGTCGTGGTCCGGGCGCTGTCGGGCGATATCTTCGACACCGCCGACTTCCTGAACCTGAACGTCCCCGTCGACGTGGCAGACCCGGAGATGCGCCTGACCGAACCCTACCACGACTACGACCTGCGGGTCGAACACGACACGGAGACGCCGGGCGACGAACAGGCCACCCAGGGCACCGTCGGCGACATCGCCCTGCGGGACGTGGTCTGGCCCGACACCGCGGGGTGGGAGAACCCCTTCGAGAGCGACGCGGACCTCGCCGAGCGCTACCCCGAGGGCAGCGACCGCCGGGCCATCGTCGAGGGCGCGGTCAGCGTCTCCCCGCTGACGGCCCCCGCCGTCGGCGTCACGACGAGTGCGCTCGAGACCATGGTCTCGGAGTTCAACGAGAGCGGCGCGGCACGCGAGCGGGCCGGCGGCCAGTAGTTACTGTTCCAGGGGCGCCTCGTCGTGCTCTCGAAGGCGTCCCTCGTCGTCGAAGCGCCCCCGGACGCCGGTCGTGTACCACTCGCCCGCGCTCGTGCTGGCGGCCACGTCGCTGGTCTCCCAGTAGGCCTCGACGACGTGGGCGCCGCGGACGGCTAACTCGTCGGCCTCGGTCACTGCTACCTCCGTCCCCGGGAGCGGCGTCCCCAGCGCCTCGGGCGCCCCGGAGCCGTACGGGGTCACACACCCCACTCCGGTGAGCTCCGGCGCGCCGTACACCTGGCTCACGGGGATACCGACGCCCCAGAGGAACTCGACCAGTTCGGCACCCACCGGGTCGGGGCCGGCGATGGCGAAGTCGAGGTCGGCGATTCCGAACGACTCCCGCAGCGGGCCGAAGACGACCCGTGCGGCCGCCGAGTCGGTCAGCGACCCGGTCGCGCCCTCGCGGAGGGCCCGCCCGCGGTCGACCGCCGCGCCGTCCGCCAGCCGGCGTTTCAGGCCGCCCATGTCGTCGATGGCCGCCCGGAGCGCGGCGGCGAGTCCCTCGTAGAACTCGGCGCGGCCGACCAGCACGTCGGGCTCGAGGGCGCTCAGTTCCGCCCGCAGGTCCTCGCCCGGGAGATACGCCGCTGTCGCTCCGCGGTCCCAGAGGTAGTACGTCGCCACCCGGGGGAAGAGGCGCGACAGCGGCCCCGGGCAGGTCCCCGTCGACCCGCGGGTGACCGGGAACTGCTCGCCGAGCATCGCCACGGCGGCGAGCAGGTTCCGATGGGTGACCGCACAGCCGAGCGTCCCCGTCTCCTCGTCGACCGGCGCCACGACCGTCGCCACGTCGTGGGGGTCGGCGTCGAAGCCGGGGAGGTGGTCGCGGTCGCCCGTCGGCAGGGCGTCCAGTTCGAACACCGTCCCGGCGGCCTCCCGTAGCGCCGCGCTCGCGCTGTCGTCGGCCACGAGCGTGTCGACGCCTGTCGTGGTCTCGACCGCCACCGCCCGCGTGTCCGCGGGGTCGATGGGGACCGACACGACGCCCGCGAGGTGACAGGCCAGGTCGACGACCGACCAGGCGTAGCCGGACCGGGCACAGAGCCCGAGCGTCGACCCCGGCGAGACGCCGGCCTCCAGCAGACCGCTGGCGACGGCCCACGCCTGGTCGTACAGGTCGCGAAACGTCCGGGTCGCGTAGCCGTCCCCGTTCGGGGCGTAGGCCACCGGTCTGTCGCCGTGGCGGTCGACCAGCCGGCCGAACCACTCGGCCATCGACCCCCGTGGGATGGAGACGGCGCCGCCGGCCCGGACGTCGCTGGCCAGTGTCACCTCGCCGTCGTCGTCGGCTGCGTAGGTCCGCTCGCCCTCCCGCTCGCTGTTGAGCTTCCCCGGCTGGTAGTCGTAGTCCTCGGGCACTTCCTGTCGGTAGTAGTGGCTGTACTTCTGGTCGACGTCGGGGCCCGCGATGTGGGCGTCGAGCCACTCCTTCGTGAACTCCAGGACGTCCGTCGTGATTGGTTCGCCGTTTTCGTGGCGCTCACGGAACTCCCCTACCGTCTCGACGAACTCCTCGTGGAACTCCCGGTGCTGGTAGAAACAGTCCGCACAGTCCATAGCGTAGCCACAGTCCTGCATGAACTCCTCCTCGTCGCCGAAGTGGTACTCCGTGTACCGCTCCAGTTCCTCCAGGATATCCCCGACCACGGCCTCGGAGTGACCCGCCTCGATAGCGACGTGCAGGTCGTTCAACAGGCCAAAGAGGTGTTTGTGCTGTTCGTCGAAGCGGTCGATGTCGGTGCTGTAGCGCTCGTCGCTCCACTCGATGAACTCACCCTCCGACTCTGCCATGTGACAGGATTTGGAATTTTCCCTGAAAAGTCCGGGCGGGGATTCCCAGCGGCTGAAAAGCCCGCGCCGCTCAGAACGGCCCCATACCGCCCATACCGCCCATCCCGCCGCCCTCGCCCTGCTGCATCTGTTTCATCATGCGCTCCATGTCGCCGTCGCCCATCCCCTGGAACTGCTTCAACATCTGGGACATCTGCTTGTGCTGTTCGAGCAGTTCGCGCACGCGCTCCTCGGGCTTGCCCGAACCCGCACAGATGCGCTCGGTCCGCTCCTGGCCGATGATGCGCGGGTTCTCTAACTCCTCCTCGGTCATCGAGTCCATGATGACGTCGAAATCGCGCATTCGCTCCTGGGTGACGTCCATCGCGTCGTCGGGCAACTGGTCCATCAGCCCGCCGCCCAGGCCGGGAATCATGTCCATCACCTGGTCGAGGGGGCCCATGTTGTTCATCGTCTCCATCTGCTTGCGCATGTCTTTCAGGGTGAAAGAGCCCTCGAGCATCTGCTCTGGGTCCCAGTCGTCCTCGTCCTCGCCCGTCTCCTGCATCGCCCGCTCGACGCGCTCGGTGAGCTGTTTCAGGTCGCCCATGCCCAGCAGCCGGGAGATGAAGCCAGAGGGCTCGAAGCGCTCGATGTCCTTGACCGTCTCACCGGAGCCGAGGAACGCGATAGTGGAGTCGGTCTCGTCGACGGCGGCCAGCGCGCCCCCACCTTTCGCCGTCCCGTCGAGTTTGGTGATGACGACGCCGTCGATGCCGATGGCCTCCTGGAAGTCCGCCGCCTGGCTCTTGGCGCTCTGGCCCATCGCCGCGTCCAGCACCAGCAGGTCCCGGTCGGGCTGGACCTCGTCCTCGATGCGTTCTATCTGCTCGATGAGCTCCTCGTTGAGCCCGTCCCGCCCCGCAGTGTCCACGATGCGGACGTCGGCCTCTTCGGTGGCCTCGAGCCCGTCGCGGGCGATTTTGACCGGGTCGTCCTCGTCGGGGTCGCCGTAGAAGTCGACCTCCGCCCGCTCGGCCATCTCCTTCGACTGGTCGTAGGCGCCGGGCCGGTCGGTGTCGGTCTGGATGATGGCCGGCCGCAGCCCCTTCGTCGAGAACCACCACGCCATCTTGGCGGCCGTCGTCGTCTTCCCCGACCCGTACAGGCCCGCGAGCATGATGGTCTGTTCCTCCAGAGGGAGGTCGGTGGACTCGCCCACCAGTTCGACCAGTTCCTCGTAGACGATGCGAAGCACCCAGTCCCGCGGCGTCGTGCCCGCGGGCGGGTCCTCCTCCAGCGCGCGGGTCTTGATGTTGTTCGACAGCTCCTGGACCAGCGCCACGTCGACGTCTGCCTGCAACAGCGACCGCTGAATCTCCTTGACGATGTCCTCGATGTCCTCCTCGGAGATGCGTGACTTCCCCCTGAGGTTGTCCAGCGTCCCCCGAAGGGAGCTTCCGAGATTGTCGAGTACCATTGTTACGGGTACGTACACCGCCACGCGGGTAAAGGCTTACCAACCACCTTTTTACTGCGGGGGGTTCGCGGAGCGAACCCCCGCTTGCAAAAACGTGGGCGAGCCGGAATCGCGGCCACGCCGCGATTCCGGGGAACCGGCGGCAAAGCCGCCGGATACTCTCCGTAACGGGCCTGCCCTTCCCCGTCGGCGCGGCACGGCGGCCGCGCCCGGCCACTGCGACCGCTACTACCCGTGACTCGCCACGCAGAGCGTCCTCAGTTGACTTCGTTGTGCATCTCGTCTATCATCTCGTCGAGGTCCGGTCGGCCGCCGCCGGGCTGCTGGGGGGTGTAGCTGAACTCGCCCTTGCCGTCCGGGGCGTCGCCCTGCGTCCACGGCTGGTCGGGCTCCTCGCGTTCCTCCCGGGTCGTGGACATGAACGTGTAGTTGTACTCCTGGTTCTCCTTTTCCTGGTCGAAGCTGTTCGGGACGGGGCGGTGCTCGCCGATGGCCTCGAGGGCGGCGTGCCACTGGTTCTGGTGCATCGTGTCGCGGGCGATGAGGTACTCCAGCATGTCCTCCATCCCGGGGTCGTCGGTGAACTCGTAGAGTCGCGTCGCGAGCAGTCGGCCGGTCGACTCGGCCATGATGTTGGCGTACATGTCGGCCGCGAGGTTGCCCGAGGCGACCACGTAGTTGCCGGTGAAGGCGTTGCCGTTGCTGTCGACGGGCATCGCGTGGAGGCCCGCGGAAAGCGCCTGTCGTGGCTGGCCCGAGCGCAGCATCTCGTCGATGACGGCGTCCTCGCGGGCGGCCTCGCGGGCCTCGTCGGATGCCCCTTCGAGGTTCTTCGAGACCGCCGTGGCGAGCATCTCGATGTGACCCAGTTCCTCCGTCGCGGTCTCCATCAGGAACTGCCGGATATCCTGTTTCTCCGCGGGGACGGCGAAGGCCTGGAACATGTACTGGAGGGCGACACGCATCTCGCCTTCGGCGCCGCCGATGGCCTGCTGGAGCAGCTTGGCGAACTTCGGGTTGGGCTCTTCGACCTCGACCTCGAACTGGAGTTCGTCGTCGTGGTAGAACACGCTCTAATCGACGCATAGCAGCCGAAAAAGCGGGATGCCTGCAGTTGCGAGTGGCGGCTGCGACGCTACTCCGGAACCTGGGCGATGGTCGTGATAGCGCGGGGGCTGCCACGGCCACCTTTTTCATCGTCGGGTGTCCTCGCGAGCTGTTGGCTCGCTGCGGGCACCCTCCTCGAAAACCGTGGGCGAAAAAGGCGCGAATCGCTGCGCGATTCGCGTGAACCGACTCGCTTCGCTCGTCGGACGCTCACTCCGGAACCTGGGCGATGGTCGTGATAGCGCGGGGGCTGCCCGGCCGGGACTGCTGGATGTGGTGTTCGAACTCGGTGAAGCCGGCCTCGCGGAACATCCGGTCGGCCTCGTCCTCGTCGTAGAACAGCATGATGGCGTCGGCCACCTTCTGGAAGACGGAGGAGTTGGGGTAGTCGGGGCCGACGATGAGGACCTGGCCACCGGGTTTGGCGATGCGGCGACACTCCGCCAAGGCGTCGACGGGGTTTGGCCAGTACTCGATGGAGCCCGAGGACCACACCACGTCGAAGGTGTCGTCTTTGAAGGGGAGTCGCTCCGCGTCGCCAAGGTGAAAGCGGACGTTCCCGTGCTTGCCGAACTTCTGGTAGGCTTTCGAGAGCTGGTGTGGGCTCTGGTCCAGCCCGTAGACGGTGTCGACCTCTTCGAGCAGGCCTTCGGTGGCGAAGCCGGTGCCACAGCCGATGTCGACCACCGTGTCGTCGGGCTCCAGCCCGAGCATGTCGATTGCCTCGTCGCGCATCCGCTCGTCCCAGACGAAGGGGTTGATCTGGTCGTACACCTTCGAGAGGTACTTGTAGAACGTCCGCGCCCGGGCCTTGTTCTCGAGGACTCCCATTGCTCGCGTTTGGGCCTGACTGGTGATAATTCCCCGGATTCTCTCCCGCGTTCGGCCCCAGAGACGCGTCGGTCGACGCCGCGAAAACTTCGCAACTACCAAATAGCCGCTATGGTAAGGTTCGGACGATTAGAGAATGCCACGGCCAGAAGTTCTAGACCGGATACAGGAGGCCGAGCAGGAGGCCGACGATATCGTCGCCGAGGCCGAGGCGGACCGCGAGGAGCGTATCGCGGACGCCCGCCAGGAGGCCGACGAGATTCGCGAACAGGCCCGCGAAGAAGCCGAGGCGGCGGCCCAGGAGCGCCTCGATGACGCGCGCGAGGAGATAGAGGCCGAGCGCGAAGCACTCATCGAGGAGGGCCAGAACGCTCGCGAGGAGCTCGAATCCCAGGCCGAAGGGCGCGAAGACGAGGTGGTCGACTACGTCACAGACCTCTTCGAGGAGGCGGTGCATGCTCAGACCTGAGAAGATGTGCCGCGTCTCGGTGACGGGGTCGAGACGCGTCATGGGCCCCGTCGTCGAGGCGGTCCACGACCTGGAGATGCTCCACGTCACCGAGTACGACGGTTCGTGGGACGGCTTCGAGCCCGGTGACCCGGTCGAGGGCGCCGACGAGGCCTCCGACCAGCTCGTCACCGTCCGCTCGCTGAAGTCCATCCTCGACGTGGACGCCGACGACGCCGGGCCGACCCGGCTCGTCACCGACGAGGCGCTCGAAGAGGACCTGGAGGAGGTCCGGACGGAGGTCACCGAACTCGACGACCGACGCGACGCGGTCCGTGACGACCTGCGCGACGTCGAGGACCGCATCGACACGATGGAGCCGTTCGTCAAGCTCGGTATCGACCTGGACCTGCTGCGGGGCTACGACACGCTCGCCGTGGCGGTCGGTGAGGGCGACGCCGACGAAATCGAGGACGCGCTCGCCGACAGCGACATCGAGACCTACCAGCTGTTCACCGAGGGCGACGTCGTCGCGGCCTTCGCACGCGCCGACGATGACGAGCTTCAGGACGCGCTGGTCGGGGCGACGTTCTCGGCGCTCTCGGTCCCCGAGGGCGACGGCGACCCCGGCGAGTACTTGGAGGAGCTGAACCACCGCAAACAGCAGCTCGAATCGAAGCTCGCGACGGTCGAGGACGAACTGGAGGAGCTTCGCCTGGACTACGCGGGCTTCCTGCTGGCCGCGGAGGAGAAACTGGCCATCGAGGTCCAGAAGACCGAGGCGCCGCTGACCTTCGCGACGACGGAGAACGCCTTCATCGCCGAGGGCTGGATTCCCGACGAGCGCTACGAGCTGTTCGAACAGCAGGTCGGCAGCGAGGTCGGCGAGGCAATCGACATCGAGAAGCTCGAAATCGCCGAGTACGAGGACGGCCACGCCCACTCCCGCGAAGAAGCGGCCATCGAGGAGAGCGAGGAAGCCGCCGAGGAAGGCGGCCCGACCGCCGACGAGGAGGGCAGTCCCGGCGAGGCCGTCGCCGACGGCGGACTGGTCACGATGAGCAGCGACAGCCCGCCGGTCATCCAGAAGAACCCCCGCGGGGTCAAACCGTTCGAGTCGCTGGTCGAGGTCATCAACCGACCCAAGTACAACGAGTTCGACCCGACGGTGGCCTTCTTCCTGACGTTCCCGGCCTTCTTCGGGTTCATGATCGGCGACTTCGGCTACGGTGCGGCCTACCTGCTGCTTGGCTACCTGCTGTACTCCCGGGTCGACAGCGACGTGCTCAAGAGCCTGGGCGGCGTCGCGATGTGGGCCGGCGGGTTCACGATGCTCTTTGGCGTGCTGTACGGCGAGATATTCGGGCTGCACCAGCTCGGTGAGATAGTCTGGGGCGGCAACCCGCCGATACACAAGGGGCTGCAGCCACACTACGGTGAGTACGCCACCGCGTGGCTCGCCATCAGCTTGCTCGCCGGGATGGTCCACCTCGCTGCGGGCTGGACCTTCGACTTCGTCGAGAACCTCGGTCACGGGCTCTGGGACGCCATCACCGAGAGCGGGTCGTGGCTCCTGATGCTGTTCGGTCTGTGGGCGTGGATTTTCTCCGGCGCGAACGGTAGCGCACCGGAGTTCCTCTACGCCGCAGGCGGGATCTTCGACGGGAACCCGATTCCACTCGGGTTTACCGGCCTGCCGGCACTGAACCTGTTCACGCTACCGGTTATCGGCGCGCCATTCTCGGCGTGGCTGGCCGTCTTCTTCGTGGGCCTCGGCCTGCTGTACCTCGCCGACCCGATAGAGATTGTCGAGTTCCTGAACGTGCTCGTCAACGTGCTCTCGTACACCCGACTGGCCGCGGTGCTGCTCGCCAAGGCGGGGATGGCCTTCGTGGTCAACCTCCTCTTTTTCGGCGTGTACGTCACCGGTGAGGGCGCCGACGCGGAGTGGCACTTCGGTATCAACCACTCTCCACAGCACATGCTCGAACAGGGAACCTACCACGGCCACGAGGTGACCGAAGTGATGTTCGGCGGCCTGATGCACTCCGGTATCGGCGGGGTCATCGGCGGCCTGCTCGTCCTCGTCGTCGGCCACCTGCTCGTCCTCGTGCTGGGTATCACCAGCGCCGGCCTGCAGGGCGTGCGTCTCGAGTACGTCGAGTTCTTCGGGAAGTTCTACGAGGGCGGCGGCAAGCCGTACAACCCCTTTGGCTACGAGCGGACCTACACCACCGAAGACTGAGCCGTCGGCCGCTCCGGCGCCGACCGCCGGTCGGTTTCTCCGTATCTGATAACTGTCCAGAAGGTCCTTCAGCACCGCGAAATCACGGGACTGGACTGCTGACGAACTTGGGAACCTTTATGAACTCCGTGGCGTCACATACGCATGTTCGGACACGAGCAACCCTAGAGAGGACTTCAACGCTATGATCGAAACCATCGCACCCGTTGTCAACGCTGTACTGCAGGAAGGTGGCGCTGCTGCGCCGGCCATCCCAAACAAGGCCGCTGCTGCCCTCGCCGTCGGCATGGCTGCCCTCGGTGCCGGGCTGGCGGAGCGAGGTATCGGGGCCGCCGCTGTCGGTGCCGTCGCGGAGGACGACAGCATGTTCGGCCGTGGACTCATCCTGACAGTCCTGCCGGAGACGCTCGTCATTCTCGCGCTGGTCGTCGTCTTCGTCGTCCCTAACTAACGTACCCCCCTTTTCAACAATGAGTCTTGAAACAGTTGTAGAGGACATCCGAGACGAGGCCCGCGCGCGTGCAGAGGAGATACGCGACGAGGGCGACGAGCGCGCCGAGGAGATTATCGCCGAGGCCGAGGCCGACGCGGAGGAGATCCGCGAGGAGCGCGAGGCCGAAGTCGAGCGCGAGATAGAGCAGCTGCGCGAGCAGCGCCTCTCGTCGGCGAAACTCGAGGCCAAGCAGGCACGCCTGGGCGCCCGCCGCGACGTGTTAGAGGAGGTCCACACCGAGGTCGAGCAGGCCGTCGCCGACCTCGAGGGAGACCGTCGCGAGGAGCTGACCCGCGCGCTACTCGACGCCGCCGTCGACGAGTTCGACGACGGGGCGACGCTGCTGGTCCACGGTCGCAGCGAGGACCAGGCGCTCATCGAGGATATCCTCACGGAGTACGACGGCGCAACGTTCGCCGGGAGCCACGATTGTCTCGGCGGTGTGGTTGTCGAGAGCGAGGCCTCCCGGGTCCGGGTCAACAACACGTTCGACTCGGTCCTGGAGAGCGTCTGGGAGGACAACCTGAAAGCAATCAGCGACCGCCTCTTCGACGACCAATGAGCAGCTACGGAACAGCATCCAGTGGCCGGGGCGGCAACTACGAGTACGTCATCGCTCGGGTCCGCTCCCGCCGCGCCTCGCTGTTCGACGACGACGACTACCGCAAACTCGTGCGGATGGGGACGAGCGAGATAGCTCGCTTCATGGAGGAGACGGAGTACGAGACGGAGATGAACGCGCTGGGCGCACGCTACAGCGGCTCGGACCTCGTCGAGTACGCGCTGAACCGGAACCTCAGCAAGCACTTCGACGACCTGCTGGCGTGGTCCGAGGGCGGGCTGTACGACTACATCGCTCGCTACCTGCGGAAGTTCGACGCCTGGAACGTCAAGACGGTCGTTCGCGGGCTCTACGCCGGCTCCGACGCCGAGGAGGTCGAGGACGACCTCATCCGCGCCGGCGAGTTCGGCGACGACCGCATCGACAGCCTGCTCGGCGCGGGCTCCATCGAGGAGGTCGTCGAGTCGCTCTCGGACACCATCTTCGGCGACTCGCTCGCCGACGCCTACGAGGTGTACGAGGACCAGAACGTGCTCGTGCCCCTGGAGAACGCCGTCGACCGAGCGTTCTACGAGACGCTCCTCGAGGGCCTGCCGGAGAACCCCGAAGTCGACAGCCCGACGGGACTGTACGTGCGGTTCCTGCAGGCGGAAGTGGACTTCCGGAACCTCCGGAACGCCTTGCGGCTGGCCCGCAGCGGGGCCGACACGGACCCGACGGAGTACTACATCGCCGGCGGTCGGCTGTTCGACGAACAGTCGCTGGCCCAGTTGACGGCCAACGTCGACGGACTGGTCGCCGCGGTCCGCGAGAGCACCTACGGCGACGACCTCGACGAGGCGCTGGACTCACTGGAGGACGCCCAGAACCTCGTCGAGTTCGAGCGCGCGCTGGACGCGGCGCTCTTGGAGTACGCCGACACGCTGTCGAACCGGTACCCGCTGTCGGTGTGTCCGGTGCTGTCGTACATCCTCGCCAAGGAGCGCGAGGTCGACAACATCCGGGCCATCGCCCGCGGTCGCGAGGCGGGCCTTGGCCCCGACGAGATAGAACAGGAGCTGGTGATACTATGAGCCAGGAGATAGCGGTCATCGGGAGCCCGGAGTTCACGACGGGCTTTCGGCTGGCGGGCGTCCGCAGGTTCGCGGACATCCCCGCGGAGGAGAAAGAGGAACAGCTGGACGACGCCGTCTCGGAGATGCTGGGAGACGACGACGTCGGTATCGTCGTGATGCACGACGACGACATGGACCATCTCTCCCGGTCGGTCCGGAAAAGCGCCGAGACGAGCGTCGAACCCGTGCTGGTGACGCTCGGCGGCGACGGCGCCGGGAGCGGCGGGCTGCGTGAACAGATCAAACGAGCCATCGGTATCGACCTGATGGACGAGGACTAACAATGAGTCAAGCAACAGAATCCGACGTCCGCGAGGACGGCATTATCGAAAGCGTCTCGGGACCGGTCGTAACGGCTCGGGACCTCGACGCCCGGATGAACGACGTCGTCTACGTCGGTTCGGAAGGGCTGATGGGCGAGGTCATCGAGATCGAAGGCAACATAACCACCATCCAGGTGTACGAGGAGACCTCCGGCGTCTCCCCGGGACAGCCGGTCGAAGGGACCGGCGCCCCGCTGTCGGTGGACCTCGGGCCGGGCATGCTCGACGCCATCTACGACGGCGTCCAGCGCCCGCTCGACGTGCTCGAAGAGAAGATGGGCTCGGCGTACCTCGACCGCGGTGTCGACGCGCCGGGTATCGACTTAGAGAAGACCTGGGAGTTCAACCCCGAAGTCGAGGAAGGTGACTCGGTCGAGCCCGGCGACATCGTCGGTATCGTCCCCGAGACGCCCAGTATCGACCACAAGGTGATGGTCCCGCCCAACTCCGATGGCGGCGAGGTCACGTCGGTCGAGTCGGGCAACTACACCGTCGAGGAGACGGTCGTGGAACTGGACTCGGGCGAGGAGATACAGATGCGCCAGGAGTGGCCGGTGCGCCAGCAGCGCCCCTCCGTCGAGAAGGAGACGCCCACGGAGCCGCTCATCTCGGGCCAGCGCGTGCTCGACGGCCTCTTCCCCATCGCGAAGGGCGGGACGGCCGCGATTCCCGGCCCCTTCGGCTCCGGGAAGACCGTCACGCAGCACCAGCTCGCCAAGTGGGCCGACGCGGACATCGTCGTCTACGTCGGCTGTGGCGAACGGGGCAACGAGATGACGGAAGTCATCGAGGACTTCCCCGAGCTGGAGGACCCCATCACGGGCAACGCCCTGATGGACCGGACCTGCCTCATCGCGAACACGTCGAACATGCCCGTCGCAGCGCGTGAATCCTGCGTCTATACGGGTATCACCATCGCGGAGTACTTCCGCGACATGGGGTACGACGTCGCGCTGATGGCCGACTCCACCTCCCGGTGGGCCGAGGCCATGCGCGAAATCAGTTCGCGACTGGAGGAGATGCCCGGCGAGGAGGGGTACCCCGCGTACCTCTCCGCTCGCCTGAGCGAGTTCTACGAGCGGGCCGGCTACTTCCAGAACATCAACGACACCGAGGGTTCGGTCTCGGTCATCGGCGCCGTCTCCCCGCCCGGCGGGGACTTCTCGGAGCCGGTCACCCAGAACACCCTGCGTATCGTCAAGACGTTCTGGGCGCTGGACGCCGACCTCGCGGAGCGTCGGCACTTCCCGTCTATCAACTGGAACGAGTCCTACTCGCTGTACCGCGAGCAGCTCGACCCGTGGTTCGTCGAGAACGTCCGCGACGACTGGCCCGAGACGCGACAGTGGGCCATCGACACGCTGGACGAGGAAGCGGAGCTACAGGAGATCGTCCAGCTCGTCGGGAAGGACGCGCTGCCGGAGGACCAGCAGCTGACGCTGGAAATCGCCCGCTACCTGCGTGAGGCGTGGCTCCAGCAGAACGCGTTCCACCCGACGGACACCTACTGCGAGCCCGAGAAGACGTACCGCATCATGGACGCCATCAAGACGTACAACGACGCCGCCTTCGAGGCGCTCGACGCCGGTGTCCCGGTCGAGGAGATCACGGACATCGACGCCGCGCCCCGTCTCAACCGCATCGGCGTCCAAGAGGACTACAACGAGTACATCGACGAGCTCGAGGACGACATCACCTCGCAGCTCCGGGAGCTATACTAATGAAAGAGTACCAGACAATCACCGAGATTAGCGGCCCGCTGGTGTTCGTCGAGACCGACGAGCCGGTCGGCTACGACGAGATCGTCGAGATCGAGACCGGCGACGGCCAGACGCGCCGTGGCCAGGTGCTCGAATCGGCGAGCGACTACGTCGCCATCCAGGTGTTCGAGGGGACGGAAGGTATCGACCGCGAGGCCTCCGTTCGCTTCCTGGGCGAGACGATGAAGATGCCCGTCACCGAGGACCTGCTGGGGCGGGTCATGGACGGGACCGGCCAGCCAATCGACGGCGGCCCCGAAATCGTCCCGGACGAGCGCCAGGACATCGTCGGCGCGGCCATCAACCCCTTCTCGCGGGAGTACCCCGAGGAGTTCATCCAGACGGGCGTGTCCGCCATCGACGGCATGAACACGCTCGTGCGCGGCCAGAAGCTGCCCATCTTCTCGGCGTCGGGGCTGCCCCACAACGACCTCGCGCTCCAGATTGCGCGACAGGCGTCCGTGCCGGAAGAAGAGGAGGGCGAGGACGACGACGGCTCCGAGTTCGCAGTCATCTTCGGCGCGATGGGTATCACGGCCGAGGAGGCCAACGAGTTCATGGACGACTTCGAGCGCACCGGCGCGCTGGAACGCTCCGTCGTCTTCATGAACCTCGCGGACGACCCCGCCGTCGAGCGGACCATCACGCCGCGACTCGCGCTCACCACGGCCGAGTACCTGGCCTTCGAGAAGGACTACCACGTGCTGGTCATCCTCACGGACATGACCAACTACTGCGAGGCGCTGCGTGAAATCGGCGCCGCGCGTGAGGAGGTCCCGGGCCGACGTGGCTACCCCGGCTACATGTACACCGACCTGGCCCAGCTCTACGAGCGGGCGGGTCGTATCGAGGGTCGCGACGGTTCGGTCACGCAGATTCCCATCCTCACGATGCCGGGCGACGACGACACCCACCCGATTCCGGACCTGACCGGATACATCACGGAGGGCCAGATATACATCGACCGCGACCTCAACAGCCAGGGCGTCCAGCCGCCGATTAACGTCCTGCCCAGCCTGTCGCGGCTGATGGACGACGGTATCGGCGAAGGCCTCACGCGGGCCGACCACGCCGACGTGAAAGACCAGATATTCGCCGCCTACGCCGAGGGTGAGGACCTGCGTGACCTCGTGAACATCGTCGGTCGCGAGGCGCTGTCGGAGCTTGACAACAAGTACCTCGACTTCGCGGACCGCTTCGAGGACGAGTTCGTCGACCAGGGCTTCGACACGAACCGCGACATCGACGAGACGCTCGAACTCGGCTGGGACCTGCTCTCGATGCTCCCGAAAGACGCGCTGAACCGCATCGACGAGGAGCTTATCGAGGAGCACTACCGCGAGGAAGAGACGGCAGAAGAGGTCGCTGCGGACTGAGACCGGCGAGTTCGGCCACCAGCCGCTTTCGCTCTCTAGGCCGAATCTACCGCTGGCGCCCCGGGTTCGCGCAACCTTCGCCGCTTCTTGCCTAACTGTTTGGGTGTTCTAAACTTTATCTTGGAAACCCAAACTCTAGTTGCACTATGCCACAACCAGGAAGCGAACAGATATGGCTATGGCTCGGCACAGCAGGCATGTTCCTCGGCATGCTGTACTTCATCGGCCGAGGCTGGGGCGAGACGGACGACCGTCGCCAGAAGTTCTATATCGCCACGATACTGATAACGGCGATCGCCTTCGTGAACTACCTGGCGATGGCGCTTGGCTTCGGACTGACGATAATCGAGTTGCCCAACGACCCCGAGGCGCCCATCTACTGGGCCCGCTACACGGACTGGCTCTTTACCACACCGCTGTTGCTGTACGACCTCGCGCTACTCGCGGGGGCGGACCGTAACACCATCGCGTCGCTCGTCAGCCTCGACGTGCTGATGATCGGCACCGGTGTGGTCGCGACGCTGTCGGCCGGGAGCGGGGTGCTCGCCGCCGGCGCGGAGCGACTCATCTGGTGGGGTATCAGCACCGCCTTCCTGCTCGTCCTGCTGTACTTCCTGTTCAGCACGCTGTCGAGCAGGGTGACCGACCTCCCCAGCGACACACAGGGGACGTTCCGAACGCTGCGGAACCTCGTGGCCGTCGTCTGGCTGATATACCCCGTCTGGTGGCTCATCGGCACCGAGGGGCTGGCCCTGGTCGGCATCTTCACCGAGACGGCCGGCTTCATGGTCATCGACCTGGTCGCGAAGGTCGGATTCGGGTTCATCCTCCTGCGCAGCCACAGCGTCCTCGACGGCGCGGCCGCGCCGACGGGTGCGACGCCGGCGGATGACTGAAACGGACACCACACACCGCATCGCGGGCGACGGGCCCGCGGTACGGTCCGCCGACTGACGCCCTTTTTTGAGACCGTCACCGACCCCGAGACGACTGAAAACGGTTAACTGGCTACGCCCGAAACGCCCCTGTAATGGCGAAGGACGTCAAACCCACTCGGAAGAACTTGATGCAGATAGAGGACCGCATCGAACTCTCCGAGCGCGGGCACGATACGCTGGAGAAGAAGCGTGACGGCCTCATCATGGAGTTCATGGATATCCTCGACCAGGCACAGGACGTCCGTGATGACCTCGACGACTCCTACGACCGCGCCCAGGAGGCCATCAACATGGCCCGGGCGATGGAGGGCGACGTGGCGGTGCGGGGCGCCGCAGCCGCGCTCAAGGAACACCCCGAACTGACCACCCAGTCGAAAAACATCATGGGCGTCGTCGTTCCCCAGATAGACTCCACGGGCGTCAAGAAGTCCCTCGACGAGCGGGGCTACGGCGTGATGGGCACGTCCGCCCGCATCGACGAGGCCGCCGACGCCTACGAGGAACTCATCGAGAACATCATCCTCGCCGCCGAGGTAGAGACGGCGATGAAGAAGATGCTCGAAGAGATAGAGACGACCAAACGGCGCGTCAACGCCCTGGAGTTCAAGCTCCTGCCCGACCTCCACGACAACAAGGAGTACATCGAGCAGAAGCTCGAAGAGCAAGAGCGCGAGGAGATCTTCCGCATGAAGAAGATCAAGGCCAAGAAGGAGGAAGAGGAAGACGCTATCGCGGCCGAGGAGGCCGAGAAGTCGGACGCCGAGCGACTGACCGCCGACGACTGACGCTCGGACGCTTTCTCTCTCTCTCTATGTCCTGCCAGTCCTGTGGTGGCGAGACGCTCGCCGTGCCGGTGTCCACGGAGCTACGCGAGTATCTCCCCGGCGACGCCCCCGCTGTCACGGTCTGTCGCGCCTGTCTGGCGATGGAGCCGACCGACGACGCCCCCGAGACAGTTCCTGACCTGACGGCCATCGACGACGCCGTTCCCCGGAACGCCGAGGCAGCCGTCCCGCTGATGTTGCTCGTCGGCTTGCTCGACTCGCTGGCGCTGCACCGCGCGGAGATTACCGCCTTGCTCGAACGGGTCGAACGGGCCGGTACCGACCCGCTGCTCGTCGTGGACCGACTCGCCGACAGCTACGGCGCCGAGGCCCACGTCGACCTCGCGGCCCGTCGGCACCAGCTCGAACAGCTCCTCTGACGCGCGAGCCTAATTTGTTAGGCAGCGTTGTTTTACCCCTACGACCGCTCGTATCTAATGCGGTTGACGGAGCGTGTGTCCGCTCGCGGACCGACACTCTGTCCACTCCCCCCCACCCCACCCCATTCCCGTTTTACCGCTCTAGACGCCAGTCGAGTAGCGTAACAGTCCGGCGACGCCGCCGAAGGCCGTCAGTAGCTGCTCGCCCTTCTCGAAGTCCGTCGAGATGAAGACCGTCTCGGTCCCTCGCTGGTCGGCCAGTTCCATCAGGTGGTCGATGGCGTCCTCCCGCTCGCCGGCGTCGGCGTCGACCGTGGCGCTACAGCGCGTGCAGTCGTGGTCGGGCGTCGACTTGGTGCTCTCTATGAGCTCGAACTCGTCGTGGCCGTTCTCGCAGGTGTAGGCGACGACGTCTTTCCGGAGGTCCTCCGAGATGAGTAGCTCCTCGACGGCGCCCATGTTCAGGTTCTGGCGGGTCTGGTCGAAGCCGTAGGTTGCCTTGTCCCCGTCGTGGAGCTGTTTGAAGAACTCCTCCATGACCTGCTTGTCCTGGAGCATCTCGTGCTCGGCGAGGACGTCGTCGGCGGCGTCGACGAGGTCGTACAGCCCGGACTCGTCGGTGTAGGCGATGTCGAACTTCCCAAGCACCATGTCCTGTAGCTCGTGGTGGAGGTAGTCGCCGTCGAGGAACTCGTCTTTCGTCGGCGAGGGGCCGCCCACGAGGACGCCGTCCATCTCGTGGCGGTCCGGGACCATCAGGTCGTTGGCCATGCCGGCGACCTCCTGGTAGAAATTGTCGATGGCCTCCAGCCGCAGTCGGGCGAACCGCTGGGCGGACTGGCCACCTTTGCGCTGTTTGCCCGGCACCAGCGAGGAGGCGGACTTGACGGGTTCGACGCGCTTGCCCTTGAGCCAGCCGACGTTGGCCTCTCGCCGGTCGAGCACGATGAGGCCAAAGAGCCCCTTGTCGGCCAGCATGTTCTCCAGGGGCTCGGTGAGGAAATCGGAGTCACAGTGATAGCGAAAGGACTCGATGGGGTCCGGGGGCGACTCCAGCACTTTGGTGACCATGTCGGTCCGGCCGCCGCCGCTGTCGATGGCGCCCGAGAACAGCACCATCCCGTTTTCCGGCGGACGGGTCTCGTAGTAGCGCAGCCGGTCCTTGATGGAGGTCAGGGCGTCCTGGACGGCGGTGCGTGTGTCCTTGGACTTGATGTTCGACGCCTCCGAGTGCTCCTGGGTGACGTGGGCGACGACGTCGCTGAGGAGCTTGTCCTCGGGGACGTAGATAGAGACCAGCTGGGTCCCCGAGCCCTGATACCCCTTGAGTTCCTCGATGACCTTCTTGAACTCGTACTTCTGTTTGTCAGATTGCTCCTGTCCTTCCTGCTCACTCATTGTCTTTGTTTCGGTGAGGCCGCGTAAGAACCTGTTGACAGCGGGGAGTGCGAACGCAGTGAGAATCCCTCGAGCCGTGGCGCGACGGAGCGGGGTGTGTCTCTGGGGCGAACGGTGAACCCGCGAGCAGGGGCGCCCGGGGGGCCTCCGGACGGTCGAGCGGCGACCGTAGGGAGCCCGAGACGACGCGAGCGACCGGTGTAGAGTTCGATACGACACCGCCCGCACCCGCTGCATGCCCTCGCAGGTGATTACCGTACGGCGGGACCCCCGGCCGTGGGTCACGTGGCCGGAACTCGGGCTGTTGGACGGCTGTCATGACGACTGACGGACAGCCGGGTTTATATGACTGCCACTATTGGGAACAGACAACAGATTATGGCGGGGTATGTTTGTACCATCGCAGGCGGCAAAGGCGGGGTCGGCAAGACCACGACTGCTGTCAACGTCGGCGCGGGACTGCAGGAACTGGGCTACGACGTCGCCGTCGTCGACGCCGACCTCGGGATGGCCAATCTGGGCTCGATGCTGGCGGTCGAACCGGAGAAGAGCGTCCACGAGATTCTGGCCGGCGACGCGGCCGTCAGCGAGGCGCTCACGGACGCCCCCGGCGGACTGACCGTCATCGCCGGCGAGCAGTCGCTGGACGCCTTCGCCGACGCCGACCCCGCGAAGCTCCGCACGGTCATCAAGACGCTCCGGGCCGCCTACGACGTGGTCATCATCGACACCGGCGCCGGCCTGAGCCACGAAGTGGCCGTTCCCCTGGGACTCGCGGACGGCATCGTCCTCGTCACGACCCCCGACGAAGTCGCCGTCGGCGACACCGTAAAGACCGCCCAGCTGGCCGAGCGTATCGACGGCAACGTCATCGGTGGCCTCATCACCCGCGTCACCCGCCACACCGACGTCGCAGACATCAACGAGCGCTTCGAGTTCCCGCTGCTCGCCGTCATCCCCGACGACCCGCAGGCGACCCACGAGGAGCCGCTGGTCCGCAACGAGCCCGACAGCCCCGCCGCGGACGCCTATCTGCGCCTGACCGACGCGCTGGAGGGCGTCTTCTTCGAGGACGACACCGCCGAGGCCGACCTCGACACCATCGTCGACGACGCGTGGTTCCTCGACGAGGAGGCCGACGCCGAGAAGGACGACGCCGACGAGGAGAGCTCCGGCGGCGTCTTCGGCCTGTTCAACTGACCGGCGTTCAGACACTCAGCAGGATGGCGGTGTAGCCGACCAGCCCGACGGCGAAGGCCGGGACGCTGCTCTCGCGTTCCTCGGGAAGCTCTTCTTTGATGACGTTGAGGATGACGCCCCCCGCCAGGAACGCGAGCAGAAGGCCCAGAACCGTGGTCGAGACGGCGACCAGGACGCCGACGAGGGCGCCACAGCCGATACTCGCGACGAGTACCCATCGACCGATTCGACTGTACGCCGCCCGGTGGCGCTCGCGGAGGCCGTGGTCGTTGACGACGAAGTGCAGCGCCATCGCGACGAAGTAAAGCAGCAGGGCGACCGTCCCCGTCGCCTCCCGGTGGAACAGGAAGTAGCCGACGAGCACGTTGTACACCGCGAAAGAACCGATGTGGAGCCAGAAGACTCGCTCCGAGGTGGGTGTCGTCGCCCCGCCGGCGACAGCTCCCGGCCCCGACCGCCGGCGCGACCGTGCGGCGAGCTGTTCGAGCGCGTAGAAGACGGCGAAGCCGGCCAGTGCGACCGTAAACAGCGCCTGTTCGCCGGCGAAGACGCCGGGAAGCGGTGACTCGGCGGCCGCCGCGAGTTCCGCCTGACGGGCCGTTACCTCCGGGAGGAGGTGAGCGAAGACGTAGGCGACCGAGACACTGCCGGCCAGCGAGAGATACTGGCTCCGCGGTATCGACGTCAGGAACCGGAGACGCCCGGCGACGGCGTGGACGGCGGCCAGTCCGCCCGCGAGGAGGACGGCGACGCCGGTGGATGTGGCTGCCATTCCCGGCGGTAAGTCGGTCCCGCAGGTGAGCGGTCGCCTTGCAGTTGCAACCGCCGTCGGCGCTACATCGAGGTCGGGGCGTCGACGCCGATAGCGTCCAGCGCGTTCGCAACGGTGTGGCGGGTGCCGGCGACGAGCGCGAGTCGGGCCGCCCGCGTCTCCTCGTCCGCGTCGAGGACGGGACACTCCCGATAGAAGGCGTTGAACGTCTCCGCGACGGTCCGGGTGTACGTGGCGACGGTGTGGGGCTGGAGGTCGTCGGCCGCTTCCTCGACGACGGCGGGAAATCGTGCGAGCACGCGCAGGAGGTCTCGCTCCTCGGGTTCGCCCAGCCGGTCGAAGTCGGGCTCGTCGGGTATCTCGCCGTCGCCCGCTTCCTCCAGAATGCCACAGCAGCGCGCGTGGACGTACTGGACGTACGGGGCCGACTGGGCCTCGAAGTCGAGCGCGCGGTCCCACTCGAAGGTGATGCCCTTCGTGGGCTGTTTCGAGACGATATCGTAGCGGACGGCGCCGATACCGACCTGGTGGGCGATGCGCTCGATGTCCCCGTCCGTGAGGTCGCCCCGCGTCCGGTCGTCCAGTCTGGATTCGACTTCCTCGCGGGCGCGTGCGATGGCCTCGTCCAGCAGGTCGTCTAAGTCGATACCGGTGCCCTCGCGGGTGCTCATGCCGCCCTCGGGGAGGTTGACCCACGAGTAGAACACCTGGCTGAGCTGGTCGGTGTCGTCCCCGAGCAGTTCCAGCGCGGCGGCGAGCTGGTCGGCCTGCAGGCGGTGGTCCTCGCCCAGCACGGTGACCGCGCGGTCGTAGTTGGCGAACTTCCACTCGTGGTGGGCGAGGTCACGCGTCGTGTAGAGGGAGGTGCCGTCCGAGCGCAGGAAGACGAGGTTCTTCTCGAAATCGTCGAGTTCGAGCTGCCAGGCGTCGTCGTCGTAGACCGCACAGTCCAGTTCCTTGAGCCGGTCGACCAGTGCGTCGGTGTCGCCGTTGCGCATGAACCGCGTCTCCTTGACGAACTCGTCGAACTCGGCGGGGAGCCGTTCGAGGGTCGTCTGCATCCCGCCCAGCACGGTGTCGACCACTTCGGCGACCCGGTCGTAGGTGTCGTCGTCACCGTCTTCCAGCCCCTGCAGGATGGCCTGAATCTCGTCCTCGGCCGCTTCGACCTCGCTTTCGTCGCCCTCTTCGAGGAACGTGTTGCCCTTCCGGTAGTACCGGACCATCTCGTACTCGGGTGAGTCCCGCTCGGGCTCCGGGAGGTCGGACTCGTCGAACGTCTCGTAGGCCCAGGTGAACACCGCTATCTGGCGGCCGGCGTCGTTGACGTAGTAGTGGCGGTCGACGTCGTAGCCGGCGTAGTCCAGCACGCGGGCGACGGCGTCGCCGATGATGGGGTTGCGCGCTCGACCGACGTGGACCGGGCCGGTCGGGTTCGCGGAGGTGTGTTCCACGACGACGCGTTCCTCGCGGTCGGGCAGGCGGCCGTAGCCACCGTCCGTGGCCTCCGTCAGCGTCTCGGCGAAGTAGGCCTCGCTCGGCAGGAAGTTGACGTAGGGCCCCTGCGTGGTCACCTCGCTGACGTAGTCGAGGTCGTCGGCGTCGATGGCGTCGGCGACGTCGGCGGCCACCTTCGGCGGTGGCGCGCCGACCTCACCGGCCAGGCGGAAGGCGGCGCTCGACGCGAGGACGGCGTCGACGTCCTCCGGCGGCTCCTCGATACCGAGGTCGTCGGTCGGGAGGGAAAGCGCCGTCAACGCCGAACGGAGCGCGTCTTCGGCCTCGGAGCGGAGCTGTCTGAACATACGCCCACCTCCATCGGCGGGGAGTAAATGGGTAACGAAACGCCGGGCCAGCGGGGCCGTTGTCCATCAGTCCGGGACGTGCCGGTCCCGGGCGGCACGTCCCGGAACTCGGCACGATGGGGCCCCTCTCACGCGAAAAAGCGCGGGCCAAACAGCATCACGAAGAGGCCGCCTATCATCGACACCGTCACGGCGAGTGTCACGGCCGTCGTGAGGCTCCGGCGGTCAGGGACGGGGAGCCGCGAGACGACCGACTCGGTCGAGGCCCGGAGGATGTGGCCGCCGTCGAGCGGGAACGTCGGAATGAGGTTGAACTGCCCGATGACGATGTTTATCCACCCGGTCCAGAACAGGGCGTTCGCCAGCACGAAGACGGTCGAGTCACCCAGCAGCGAGAGCGGTCCCTGGACGGTGTAGAAGTCCGCCCAGAAGCCGGTGAAGCCGGGGAAGTTGTAGCCGAGGCCGCCGCCCGGGGCCTCACCGATGACGGGGAGGATGAACGCGAAGTAAATCTGGCGGAAGAAGCCGGTGTCGGCCCCGCCACCGCCGTCCCCGCCGATACCGTTCAGGAACGCCGCCGCGGGGTACTGGTCGAGGCCGAAGTCGCTGACCTCGATACCGGAGACGCCCGCCTGGGGGAGGATGCCCAGCAACGCGCCGCCCTCGCCGTCGTCGCCGGCGGTGACGTTGTAGGTCCGCCGGTCACCGTCGACGTAGGCGGTGACGGTGACCGTCTCGCCGGCCGAGCGGTTGTCGAGTACGGCACGCAGCGCGGCCGTGTTCACCGTCCGCTCGCCGTCTATCTGCGTGATGACGACACCGGTCTCGGCGGGTGCGCCGGCCCCGGCGAGGGCGCCCTCGGCGCTGACCAGCGCGTAGCTCCCGGTCGGCATCTGAACCGTGCGGCCCTCAGCCGTCCGAATATCCGCGACCGGGTTGGCCCGCGCGGCGTCGACGAACTGCTCGGTCGTCGAGACCTCGGTCCCGTTGACGCTGGCGACGGTCTCCCCGCTCTCTAGGGGCGCGCTCTGGATGGCGCTGCTGACGACCGCCGAGCGCTGGACCGTCACCGACTCCTTCTCCCGGAAGTTCACCGTCACGCGCGTCTCGTCGGTCGCCGCGAGCGTCGATTCGAGGTCGGCGGGCCGTTGCACCTCCTGGCCGTTGATACCCGTTATCACGTCACCCGACTCGATGCCGGCCTGGGCCGCGGGCGTCGACTCGACGGTGCCGCCGACGTGGTAGCCGTCGACGACGGCGATAGAGCCCGCTATCGGCCCGAACAGGAGCAACAGCGCGATGAAGGCGAGCGCGAAGTTGTTGGTCACACCGGCCGCGTACATCCGGACCTGTGCCCCGCGATTGGAGCGCAGCAGCTCCGACTCGTCGGGCTCGACGAACGCCCCGATGGGGACGACCGCCAGGAGCGCCAGCCCCATCGACTCGATGTCGATGTCCTCGACCCGGCAGAACAGCCCGTGACCGCCCTCGTGGACGACGAGCGCGAGGGCCAGTCCCAGGAGAATCTCGGGCGCGACCGACAGGGGCAAGAAGTCGTTGACGCCCGGTATCGCCAGCGCGTTGCGGGGTTCGTTCAGCGCCGACGGCTGCGGGTTGACCACCGCCTCGTAGGCGCTGAAAACGACCAGCAGGAACGAGCCGACCATCACGACGAGGCCGGCACCGACTCCCAGGTTCCCCCAGGCCCGCCAGAAGCGCTTGGGCCGGGCCAACCGCGTCAGTATCTGCTTCCCTCGCTGCGTGTGAACCGTCGCGAGCGGGCCGCTGATGTTTACGTACTCCGGTAACAGGCCGCGGGACTCGAGCGCCATCGCCGCCAGCGTGTACGCGGCGACCCCCGCGAGAACCCACGTCAGCGTACCTACCATTGCCCGACCTAAAGTGCCAGTGAGGGAAGAGCGCTTCCCTTCGACCTTTTTTCTGCGGGGGGTTTCCTCGGGCCTCTGGCCCTGCGGGAACCCCCGCTTGAAAAAACGTCGATGAAAAAGGCCGGAATCTCACTGCGTTCGATTCCGGTGAAACGGCGGCGGAGCCGCCGTATGCTAACAGCAACGTATCGTATCTCCGCAACTCACTGGAGTCCGCTGCGTTTGGTACGGCTTCAGCTACTCCCGACTGGCGACACCGAACAGCGCCAGCGCCGTCCCGAGCAGCGCGGCGTTTTTCAGGAAGTTAATCTGCTCCTGCTGTTTCTCGTCCTCGTCGGCGGCCCAGAAGTCGTGCATCATCGGGGTCACGCCGACGAAGAAGCTCGCGACGGCGAGGGCGGCCAGTCGCGGCAGTTTCCACAGCGCGACGCCGGCGCCGCCAAACAGCAACAGGCCGTGGGCGGCCTTGTTCGACACCTCGGGCATCGGGACGCCCTTCGCTTCGGCGTAGGCTGCGCGCTCATCGGCGTTTTGCAACCCGTCGACGGCCATCATCGCGAGGATACCGCCGTAGAGCAGTCGGCCGAGCCGAAACGTCGACGCCGTCGTGGGGGACCGGTCAGTGCCGTCCCTCGGTTCGTCGGACATGTACGTGAGAACGGTTCCCACGTACTTAGGGACACGTGTCAGTTGCGTCGTCCCGCGACAGACTCACGCCTCGCGGCTGAGCCGCTGCACGACGAACTCCCGGTCGAGCTTGCCCATGAACGGGCCCAGCTGTGGACCCTCGGTGTCGTCGAACAGCAGGCGGTAGCCGGCGGCGAAGAACTCCGAAATCTCGATGTCGTGTCGCTTTGCCGTCTCGTAGATTTCGCTCTGAATCTCATCGCCGTCGTGGCCCTCGGCGACGAAGTCGGCCAGTTCGTCGAGCGCCGCTTCCATCTCGGGGGCAAAGTCCACGTCGGGTAGCTCGGCGCGTTTGAGTTCGTAGTCGAACTCGTTGCCGGTGCGACGCGCCCAGCGCTGGGCGCGCTCGACGCGGGCGAGGGCCGCGTCGACGGCCCATTCGGGGGCGTCTTCGGGGATGTGGCCCTCCTTGCGAGCTATCTGCTCTCGCAGTTCCGGGTCCTCGGTCATCCCCAGGACGGCGGCGAAGGTGTAGGGGATGCGCACGCGCTGCTCGCGCACCTCGTCGACGACCATCGGATAGGCCCGCTCGGCGAGTTCGCGCTCGGCCTCGTCGCGGGGCTCCACGTCGCCGAAGTAGACGGCCTCGAACCGGTCGAACTCCTCGACCAACTGGTCGATGTGCTCGACGGAGAAATCGCGCTGCTTGCGCGGGTTCTTCACGAAGAAGTACCGCAGGACTTCGGGTTCGAGAATCGAAAGTACTTCGTCGACGGTGACGACGTTGCCCGACGACGAGGAGAGGGGTTCGCCCTCCAGCGTGAACCACTCGTACACCATCGGTACCGGCGGCTGGATGTCCAGCACGTTCTCGGCGATGTCCTCCCCGGAGGGCCAGGAGCCCTCCGCGTGGTCCTTCCCGAACGGCTCGAAGTCCACCCCGAGAATCTCCCACTGGCCGGGCCACTCGAAGCGCCAGGGCAGTTTCCCCTCGCGGAGGGTGGCGACGCCGTCGTGCCCGCAGCCCTCGATGGTCTGGTCGCCCGCCTCCACGTCCGCACAGACGTAGTGGACCTCGCCGGCCGCCAGGTCGACCTCGGTGACGCCTTCCGTGAGCTTGCCACACGCCGCACACTGGGGCAGGAAGGGAACGTAGTCGTCGTCGACCTTGTTCTGGTAGTCGGCCAGCACCTGGCGGGCGCGATCGGCCCGCTCCAGCACGCGCCGGGTGACGGCCTCGAACTCGCCGGCTTCGTACAGCTCGGTGTTGGAGACGAACTCGACGTCGACGCCGACGAGCTCGGCGCTCTTTCTCAGCAGGTTCGTGAAGTGGGCGCCGTAGGAGCCACAGTCGCAGTCGAAGGGGTCCGGGATGTCCGTGTAGGGCTTCCCGAGGTTGCGCCCGAGCGCGCCGGCGTCGACCTCTCCCAGCCCCACGATGTTCCAGTCGAGGTCCGCGAGCTGTCGGGGCACCGCCCGCAGGCGGTCCTTGTCGTCGGCGGTGAACACCTGACGGACCTCGTGGCCCCGTTCGCGCAGCGCCTCGGCGACGTAGTAGCCACGCATAATCTCGTTGAAGTGGCCGATGTGGGGCACGCCGGAGGGAGAGACGCCGCCCTTGACGACGATGGGCTCGTCGGGGTCGCGGGCCTCGACGGCGTCGGCGACCGAGTCGGCCCAGAACGCCCGCTCGCTGCCGCGGCCGACCTCGTAGGGGTCCTCGGCCATCTACGCCTCCGGGAGGATTTCCGTGCCGTCGAACGTCCCCGATTCGACCGCGTCGACGACGCGCTGGGGGTCGGTGCCGTCCAGCACGATGGTTCGGATGCCCGACCGCTCTATCACTTTGGCGGCCAGCAGGTCCACCGGCGCGCTGGAGCCGGCGTCCATCTCGATGTCGGCGATGACGTCGACCAGTTCGCCGGCTGTCAGCTGGTCGAACCGGGTCGCGTCGGCGTCGGTGTTCGGGTCGGCGTCGTAGACGCCGGGGACGGAGGTCGCGTACACCAGCAGGTCCGCGCCGACGTACTCGGCGAAGGCGGCGGCGACGGCGTCGGTGGTCTGGGCGGCGACGACGCCGCCCAGCACGGGGATGTCACCGCGGCGGATGGCCTCGCGGCCGGTCTCGTAGTCCTCGGCCGGTGTGGGCGCGGCACGGTCGTCCAGCGCCGCGATGAGCAGCCGGCCGTTCAGTCGGGTGACGGCGATGCCAAGCTGGTCGAGTTCGATCTCGTTGGCGCCCAGTTCGCGGGCGGTCGTGATGTACTCGCGGGCCGTGGGGCCGCCACCGACGACCGCGCCCAGGGTGTGGCCCGATTCGTCGAGCGATTGCACCGCGGCCGCGTAGTCTGCAACCCGGTCCGGTTCGAGGTCGGGGGCCAGCACGCTCCCGCCGACGGAGACGACGACTTTCATTGGCCCGGCGTAACCGCGAAAGGCGCTTAAGAGTTGTCAAGCCCGGACGGACAGCGTCTGACGAAGATGGGGTAATATATGCTGCTAAACGGCGCTGGAACCGGCACCGTTCGCCGTTTCACGGCCCCGATACGGTGGTCTCCCCCGAACCCAAACGACGGCTTCAGAGGTGCGTATGAAATGTCTCGGGGCTTCAGAAAGCGTTATAAAAAGTACTATTTAGCATGATTTGGCCTGAAAGTCCCCAAAGCGACGCGAACCTTCCTTCCTTTATATACTACTGCCGGACCACTGGAGAAGTGAGGTGACACAGATGAGCGCAACTACGCAGCCCTCCGGTGAGGAAGAGCCCTCGAAAGAACAGCGACTCAAGTCGTTCCTGGCCGAGAAGGCGGCCGACGGTGAGATGTACTTCAAGAGCAAGTTCATCGCAGACGAAGTCGGGCTCTCCCCGAAGGAAATCGGTGCGCTGATGGTCAAACTCAAGGACAGCGCGACGGAGATACACGTCGAGAAGTGGTCGTACACGAGCGCGACCACCTGGCGTATCGAACCCGCGTAGTGCCGGTCACACCCTGGTCCCCCTCCTCTCTCTCCGGTTCGCGGGAACACCGAGTATTAATGTCCTCGCCGTCTACCCGTAGTCGATGAGTGGTCACGGCGACGACGCGCCGTCCCCCGACGAACTCGCAGGCGTCTTTCGCGTGGCAGCCGTCGACCGGACCGACGGCGCCGTCCGGTACTTCGGCGAGCCGCTGGTCCGACCCGACGCCGTCGTCGAGACGCTCCGACCGCAGTTCTCCCAGTCGGGGTACTCGCTGTCGCTCGAACGACAGCCGGCGCCGCCCGGCCAGTCGGGCCCGAACTCCCACGCCCGGCCGGCCAGTGACGGGCTCGGCGTGCCACAGACCGAGCAGTACGCGCTGGTGGCCGAACCAAAAGACGACGGCGGGATTCCGTGGCTCAACGTCGTCTTGCTGGTCGCGACCATCGGGTCGACGCTGTTCGTCGGCGCGAGTAGCTGGTACTACATTCCCGTCACGGACGAGCCGCTGCGCATCTTCGAGGCCTGGCCCTTCGTCGTCGCGATGCTGGGCGTGCTGGGCATCCACGAACTGGGCCACTACGCCGCCGCCCGCTACCACGGCGTCGACGTGACGCTGCCCTACTTCATCCCCTTCCCGTCGCTGCTGGGGACGATGGGGGCCGTCATCAACATCCGCGGTCGCATCCCCTCCCGCAAGGCGCTGTTCGATATCGGCGTCGCGGGGCCGCTCGCGGGGCTGGTCGCGACGGTCGTCGTCACCGTCGTCGGCTTCACGCTCGACCCGATAGCGGTGCCCGAGCGCGTCCGCTCGGGCGGGGCCGAGTACGCCATCAACTTCCACGACCCACTGCTCATGCAGGCCATCGAGGGGTTCGTCACGACGCTGGGAATCGGGACGTCGGTCGGGCCCACGGAGGCGGTCCACCCCGTCGTCTTCGCCGGCTGGGCGGGGATGTTCTTCACGTTCCTGAACCTCCTGCCGGTCGGCCAACTCGACGGGGGTCACATCGTCCGCTCCATCGTCGGCCACCGCCAGGAGACCGTCGCCGCCGCCGTCCCCGGCGGCCTGTTCGCGCTGGCCGGCTTCCTCTATTTCACTCAGGACGCCCCGCCCGTCGGCTTCGGCGTCTGGACACTGTGGGTGTTCTGGGGACTGCTCGCGGCGGGGATGGCTTACGCCGGCCCCGCGCGTCCGACCGTCGACGAACCGCTGGACCGGCGGCGAGCGATACTGGGCGGCGTCACGTTCGCCCTCGGGCTGGCCTGTTTCACGCCGATTCCGTTCGAGATAGTCGCCGCCTGACCGGTCGAAACCGCCGAGAGAGAACGGTATAAGCCGCTTTTACTCAACGGTCGATAATCGGGGTTCACGCCCATCGCGACTGAAATCACGCGAATCGTGTAAACAGAACTGAACTATCGGCCGTTTATACCTATCTGTGGCGCCACTGTCCTGACAATACATGCCCTCCGACGCCGACGCCGCGGCCGACGACCCGCCGCCTGATGACCCGCCAGCGGGGTTGACCCACGAGGAGCGCGAAGGCGCCGCGACCAGAGCCGTCGAACAGGTGGCGCTGACGCTCGCCGCCCAGCGCCGGTAACGTACGGACTGTCGTAGCGTAGCCGGACCGTCCCGCCCTCTCGCTACGGCGGCCCGTCTCAGTGTGAGTAGCCCCGGTCGGGCAGCACCGTCCCGTCCAGCGTGACGCCCGACTCGGTGACAGTCCCGACCCGATGCAACGGGCAGGGCGTCGCCGCCCGCGCCGCCGCTAGCTCGGTCTCGGGCACCGTACACACCAGTTCGAAGTCCTCGCCGAAGAAGACCCCAAGCTCGCGCCGGTCCGTCTCGTCCGTCGCCACCTCGTCGACCCGTTCGTCGATGGGTAACGGCTCCGTCAGGGCTGTGCCGCAGTCGCTGGCCTCGACGAGTTGGTGGACCGACCGCGCCAGCCCGTCGCTGGAGTCGAGCATCGCCGAGGCGTGGGGGGCCAGCGCCCGCCCCGCGGCCACCCGCGGCGTGAACCGGAACAGCTCGTTTGCCCCATCGACGTCGCCTCGCTCGAACAGCCGCATCGCCGCTCCCGTCCGGCCAAGCGTACCGGTGACACAGAGCGCGTCCCCGGGGTCGGCCCCGGAGCGCCGGACGGGGGCGTCCGTCTCGCCCAGCGCCGTCGTGGCGACGGTGAACTCGTCGTGTCCGTCCAGGTCGCCGCCGACGTACTCGGCGCCGACCGCGTCACAGACCGCCGTCGCGCCGTCGAGGAAGGCCGCCAGTTCCGTCGCGTCGAACGCCGGGGCGGCGTACACCGCGACCGCCGCCGTGGCCTCGGCTCCCATCGCGGCCACGTCCGACAGCGACGCGCCGACGGCCCGCCAGCCGGCGGTGTAACGGGTCGTCCCCTCGGGGAAGTCCGTCCGCTCGTGGAGCATGTCCGTCGTGATGACCTGCCCGTCGACGACCGCGCAGTCGTCGCCGGCGGCCGGCAACCGGTCGCCGATAAGTCCGAGGGCGGTCTGTTCGTCCATACGCGGTCCTAGCTTTCGTCGGTAAAAACGGCCGTGGATGTCGTGTGCTCGTCGCGGAGACAGGAGCGTTCTGGCTGTCCCAACTGCCGTCCCCACAGCCTTCACGCACAGCCTCAGTCGACTGGTCGGTACGTTCAAACCCGAGACGGCCCACCGACACGATATGGACGGCAATCGCGCGGCGACGATAGCGGGCTTTCTGGGCGCGCTCGCCGTGCTCGGCGTGCTCGTGTGGGTCGTCGGCGTCGACCGGACCATCACGGCCTTGCTGACGGCGGACCCGGTCGCGCTCGTCCTCGTGGTCGTCGTCGCGGGGCTCTGGCTCACGACCTGGGGGCTGGCGCTGTGGTCGGTCCTGCGGGCGCTGGGGAGCCCGGTCCGGACCCACATGGCGGTGCTCGTCTACGCTGGCGCCGTCTTCTCGAACAACGTCACGCCCTTCGGACAGGCCGGCGGCGAACCGCTCTCGGCGCTGCTCATCTCCTCGGCGGCCGACACGGAGTACGAGACGGGGCTGGCGGCTATCGCGAGCGTCGACACGGCCCACTTCGTCCCTTCGGTCGGCTTCGCCATCGCCGGGTTCACGTTCGTCACGGCGGGGGCCGTCCAGCTCGGGCGGAACCTCGTCTTCGCCGCGGTGGCCATCGCGGCGCTGGCGGTCGGGCTCCCGGTCGCGGCCTTCCTCGGCTGGCGCTACCGCTACGAACTGGAGGAGACCGTCGTCCGCCTGCTCACGCCGGTCATCCGCTGGCTCGGGAAGACGGTGCCGAGGTGGTCGCCGCCGACGGCCGAAAGCATCCGGGCCCGAATCGAGAGCTTCTTCGCCGCCATCGACCGCATCGCCACCGATCGGCGGACGCTGTTGCAGACGCTCGGTTTCTCGGGGCTCGGCTGGGCCTGTCTGGCCGGTTCGCTGTGGCTCTCGCTGTACGCCGTGGGCTACGTGGTCCCCGTCTCCGTCCCCCTGCTGGTGGTCCCCATCGGCAGTATCGCCAGTCTCGCCCCGCTGCCCGGCGGCTCCGGTGCCATCGAGGCCGTGCTGGTGACGCTGCTGGTCTCGACCACTGCCGTCCCGGCGGCCGTGGCGGCGTCGGCGGTGCTCATCCACCGCGGGGCGACGTATCTGCTCCCGCTGCTCCTGGGCGCCGGTGTCGCCAGCGCGCTCGGTGCCGACCACGCGGCTACGAGTGCGAACGACTAGGGGGAGCGACTCCGAGGCCACGCGGTAGGACTGCGGTGCTGTGAGTGGACCCGGCGGCCCGGAGCGCCGACCCGGCGCCTCCTCCGGCCGTGTCGACCGTTCACGTCCCGGACCGGACAACGATGCGCTTAAATGACGCCGACGGGAACCAAGGGCCAATGACGACACTCTACGACGTGCCTGCGGAGGACCTCATCGAGGCCCTCACCGAGACGTTCGAGGACGAAGACGACATCGAGGCCCCCGAGTGGGCCGCCGTGGCGAAGACCGGCGTCGACCGCGAACTCCCGCCCGAGCAGCCCGACTTCTGGGAGCGACGCGCCGCCAGCCTGCTCCGGAAGGTCGCCGTCGACGGCCCCGTCGGCGTCAACAAGCTCCGCACCGAGTACGGCACCGCGAAGCAGGGGACGACCCGCTACCGCGTCCGCCCGCACCAGAAGGCTGAGGGGTCGGGCTCTATCATCCGCACCGTGCTCCAGCAACTCGAGGACGCGGGCTACGTCGAGACCAGCGAGGCCGACGGCCGCCGCGTCACCGGCGAGGGCCGCAGCCTGCTCGACGACACCGCCGGCGAGGTCATGGAGTCGCTCGACAACCCCGAACTCGAACGCTACGCGTAAGCCTCTCCGAAATCGTTTTCCGACCGAACGCGGTACCTTCTCGTATCTATGAGTGGCGACCCCAGCGAGGAGGAACTCGAAGAGCTCCGCAAGCAGAAGATGGAACAGCTCAAGGAGCAACAGGGCGAGGGCGACGCCGAGGCCCAGCAGGCCGCCCAGGAGCAGGCCGAGGCCCAGAAGAAGGCCATCCTCCGTCAGCACCTGACCGACGGCGCCCGCAAGCGGCTCAACACCGTCAAGATGTCCAAACCCGACGTGGGCGAGCAGGTCGAACAGCAGATAGTCGCGCTGGCCCGCAGCGGCCGCGTCGGTGACACCATCGACGAGGAGCAGATGAAACAGCTCCTCTCGGAGCTGACACCCGACTCGAAGAGCTTCGACATCAAGCGCCGGTAGATGCGCGCGGCCCTGCTGTACAGCGCCGGGAAAGACTCCACACTGGCGGCGCTCCTGCTGGAGGAGTTCTACGACGTGACGCTCGTCACCGCCAGCTTCGGCGTCGTCGACCCCGAACCCGCCCGCGAGGCCGCCGCCGCGCTCGGCTTCCCCCACGAGACGGTCGACCTGGACCCCGACGTGGCCCGCGAGGCGGTCGACCGGATGCACGAGGACGGCTACCCCCGTAACGGCATCCAGCGGGTCCACGAACACGCCGTCGAGCGAGTGGCCCACGTGACTGACTTCGACACCGTCGCCGACGGCACCCGCCGCGACGACCGCGTGCCCACCGTCGACCGCCCGCTGGCCCAGAGCGTCGAGGACCGCTTCGACGTGGACTATCTGGCCCCGCTCGCGGGTATCGGTCGCGGCGCCATCGACGACATGGTCGCCGACCGACTGGTCGTCGAGACCGGGCCGAGCGAGGCGATTCCCAAGGCCGACTACGAGGTGGAGCTACGCGCGCTGCTCGCCGACGAGTACGGCGAGACTGCCGTCGACGACGTCTTCCCGGACCACGTCCAGTCTCGGGTGCGCGGCCGCCGGTAGCGGGGGTATCTCGTCGTCGCGACGGGCTGGCGCCGATTTCACAGCCCAGGTGTCGGGTCATCGACGGCTCTGTACGACTGGACGGCCAGCGCCAGGCCGAGGAGGAACAGGGCACTGAACGACCAGACCTCGTTCAGAGCCGCGTAGGCGCTCAACCCGACCGCGACGAGACAGAGCGCTACCGACGCCAGCTTCTGGACGCTGGCGACGGACCGGTTCACCGGGACGAACTCGCTGTCATCGGTCGACGTCACTGTCCGGACTCCTGTGGCAGGACGGTGTAACTCTTTTCATGCCGACCGGGCAGTATATATATGCGGAGTGACAGGAGCGGGGCGGCTGGAAGCCGACAGCGGCGGCCGACCGCCCGGGACGCGAACGAACAGTTTCAAGCGCGCCCTCAGTGTACGCGGAGGTATGTACGACTCCGTCAAGGGATTTCGCGACTTCTACCCCGAGGAGATGGGCGCGCGGCGCTGGGCGATAGACACCATCGAGGAGACGGCGCGGCGCTACGGCTTCCGTGAGATAGGGACGCCGGCGCTGGAGCCGACGCGTATGTACACGGACAAGAGCGGCGAGGAGATAGTCGAGGAGCTGTACAGCTTCGAGGACAAGGGCGGCCGCGAGGTGGCGCTGACCCCGGAACTCACGCCGACGGTCGCGCGGATGGTCGTCGCCAAACAGCAGGAGCTCCAGAAACCCATCAAATGGGTGTCGACGCGGCCGTTCTGGCGCTACGAGCAGGTCCAGCAGGGCCGGTTCCGGGAGTTCTACCAGACCAACGTCGACATCTTCGGCTCCAGCGAACCCGACGCCGACGCCGAGATTCTGGCCGTCGCCGTCGACATGCTCACCGGGCTCGGCCTCGACGACGAGGACTTCGAGATTCGGGTCTCCCACCGGGACATCCTCTCGGGGCTGCTCGAATCGTTCGACGCCGACGTGAACACCCGCGCGGCCATCCGCGCCGTCGACAAGCGCGCGAAGGTCGACCGCGACGAGTACCTCGACTCGCTGTACCAGGCGGGGCTTTCCTACGAGGACGCCGAGCAGTTCGACGCCCTGCTTGAGACCGGCGAGGACGACCTCGACGCGCTCGCCGACCGCTCCGAGGACGTGGCCGCGGCGACCGAGAACCTCCGCGCGGTGCTCGCGGCCGCCGACGACTTCGGGGTCCGTGACCGGCTCACCCTCTCGCTGTCGACCGCCCGCGGGCTCGACTACTACACGGGCGTCGTCTTCGAGTGTTTCGACGCGACGGGCGAGGTGTCCCGGTCGGTCTTTGGCGGCGGGCGCTACGACGACCTCATCGAGGGCTTTGGCGGCCAGCCGACCCCCGCCGTGGGTTTCGCGCCGGGGCACGCCACGCTGCAGTTGCTCTGTGAACGGGCCGGCGTCTGGCCCGGAGAGGGGCTCGAAACGGACTACTACGTCCTGCAGGTGGGCGACACGCGGCCGACGGCGGCCCGCATCGCCCGCGACTTGCGCGAGAAGGGCCACGTCGTCGAGACCGACATCGCAGACCGCTCCTTTGGCGCACAGATGGGCTACGCCGACAACGTCGACGCCGAGACGGTCGTCATCGTCGGCGAGCGCGACCTGGAGAACGACGAGGTGACGCTAAAAGAGATGGACGACGGCGAGCAGGTGAGCGTCCCAGTCGCCGAGTTCCCGGGCGACCGCGACCGGCCGACCTTCGAGGACTTCCTATAGATCGCGTTCCATCTCGATTTCGACGTGCTCGCGCAGCCGGGTCTCGAAGCCGACCGCCCGGTAGACCCGCATCGCGACGTGGTTGCGCTGTGAGACGGCCAGCCAGACGTGGTCGAGACCCTCCGCCTGGCCGTGGCCCAGCAACACCTCGATGAGCCGGGTGCCGATGCCCGCCGACTGGTACTCTGGGTGGACGAAGATGGCCAACTCGGCGCTCCCGTCCTCGACCGGAACCAGGACGGCGTGGCCGACCGGCCGGTCGTCGTGGTGGACCACGACGTTGAGCCCCTCAGCTAGCAGCTCTTGCACCCACTCGCGGATGGCGGGTTCCTTCCGCGGCGGGACGCCCTGCGAGCGGGAGTTGGCGTCGAAATCGGTGTACATCGCCACCAGCGGTTCGGCGTCGCCGTCGTACGCCTCCATGGTCACCGTCCGGCCCTCGCCGTCGGTGAACTCCTGTGGCGGGCGCGGGAACTGTCGCGTGTCCTCGCCGGATGCTTCCATTCTGTTGCCAGCTACGGGCCGGACCCTGGTAAACCCCGCCGCTGTCCTCGCCGCGTGAGAACCGCCCCACTCGTCCGCGGACGGGACACACCAGCAGGGCGGCGCCGGACGGACACAAAGCCGAGGCCCACAAGTGCAAGGCCGCCAAACCCCGGTGCATGCGTGCCTACCGGGTCGCCTACGACGGCCGGCCATATAGCGGCTTCCAGCGCCAGCCCGACGTCCCGACCGTCGAGGGGGCCCTCCTCTCGGGCCTGGCCCGACTGGGCGTCTGCGAGCGCGACGCCGTTCCCGACGGCTACGCTGCGGCCGGCCGCACCGACGCCGGCGTCTCGGCGGTCGCACAGACCGTCGCCTTCGACGCCCCCGACTGGCTCACGCCCGCGGCCTTCACCAGCGAACTGCCCGCTGCCGTCCGCGTCTGGGCCAGCGCCGACGTTCCCGACGACTTCCACGCGACCCACGACGCCAGCGAGCGCCGCTACACCTACTTCCTCCACGCACCCGGGGCCGACGACGGCCTTGCTGCCGAGGCGCTCGCGGCCCTCTGTGGCCGCCACGACTACCACAACCTCACGACCGACGCCGAGGGGACGGTGCGGGAACTGGACGGCCGTGTCGAGCGAGACGGCGACTCGCTGGTCGTCCGACTTCGGGCTGGTGGGTTCTGTCGCCAACTGGTCCGCCGGGTCGTCGGCCTGCTCGACGAGATGCTCCGCGGCGAGGCCACGCTGGCGAAGGTCGACCGCGTCTTCTCGGCCGAGTCCCTGCCCGGTCCCGAGGGGGTTGCCCCCGCGCCCGCCTACCCGCTCGTTCTTTCCGGGGTCGACTATCCGGGGGTGGCGTTCGAGGCCGACGAGGACGCTATCGAGGACGCCCGCTCGGCGTTCGAGGCCCTGCGGGTCGAACGGCAAACGGCTGCGCGGGTTGCCAGGTATGTGGTTTCCGGACTGGAGTGATTCGGTGCTACTACCGACGGAGTGGATGGCTACACCAGCCCGAAAGCCCCGGCCGTGTCGACTCGGGGCTTTCTGGCTGGTGGCAGTAGCTCCCGTGGCACAGAATCCACACACTGCTAGCCCGGAAAGGCTTACTTCGGCGCCTTCCCTACGGCGAGCCATGAGTTCGGTACCCGCACGCGACGACATCGACGAGGAGTACAAGTGGGCGCTCGAATCCCTCTATGCCGACGACGAGGCGTGGGAGGCGGCCTACGAGGAAGCCGAGGACCTCATCGAGGACCTGGCGGCCTACGAGGGCCGCTGTACGGACGACGCCGCCACCCTCCTGGCGACGCTGGAGACCTACGAGGCGTTGATGCGGAAAGTCTCGAACGTCGCCTCCTACGCCCGGATGCGCCGGGACGAGGACACGACCGACGACACCTATCAGGCGCTGACCGCGCGCTCGCAGTCGCTCTCCTCCGAGGCGAGTTCGGCCGCGTCCTTCCTCGACCCGGAACTGCAGGAACTCGACGAGCGCGACATCGACGGCCTCGTCGAGGCGGAACCCGCCCTCGCGGAGTACGAGCACTACTTCGACGACGTGCTGCGGATGAAACCCCACACCCGCTCGACGGAGGTCGAGAACCTGCTGGCGGAACTGGGTGAGGTCACCGGCGCCGCCGGCGAGGTGTACAACATGCTCGCCAACGCCGACATGGAGTTCCCGACCGTGGAGGGGCCCGACGGCGGCGACCAGCCCATCACGCTGAACAACTTCACGACGCTGCAGAAAGAGTCCGACCGCGACTTCCGCCAGCGGGTCTACGAGACGTTCTACGACGAGTGGGAGGGGGTACGCAACGCCGTCGGCACCGCCTACAAGAACTCGGTGAAGACGGACGTGAAGCTCGCACAGGCCCGCAACTACGACACCGCACGGGAAGCCGCGCTGAACGGCCCCAACGTCCCGGTCGAGGTGTACGACACGCTCGTCGACACCGTCCACGACAACCTCGACAAACTCCACCGCCACGCCGAACTGAAGGCCGACACCGTCGCAGGTGACGACCTGCGGATGTGGGACCTCTACGTCCCGCTCGTCCAGGAGGAGTCACCCGAGGTCAGCTACGAAGCGGCCTGTGAGTACGTCACCGAGGCCGTCGCGCCGCTGGGCGAGGACTACCAGTCCCGGCTCGCCGAGGGCCTCGATTCGCGGTGGGTCGACGTCTACGAGACCAAGCACAAGCAGTCGGGCGCGTACTCGGGCGGGACCTACGACTCCCAGCCGTTCATCCTGATGAACTACCAGGACGACGTGGAGTCGATGTACACGCTGGCCCACGAACTCGGCCACTCGATGCACTCCGAGTACACCAGCGAGGAGCAACCGTACGTCTACTCGGGCTACGAGATATTCGTCGCCGAAGTCGCGAGCACGGTCAACGAGACGCTGCTGACCCACCACCTGCTGGACACCGTCGAGGACGAACGACTCCGTCGGCACGTCCTCAACGAGTACCTCGAACGGTTCCGCTCGACGCTGTACCGACAGACGATGTTCGCGGAGTTCGAACACCGCACCCACGAGATGGCCGAGGCCGGCGAGCCGCTGACGCCCGACAGACTCGACGACCTCTACGCCGAGCTGAAGGGCGACTACTACGCGCCCGCAGAACTGGACGACCGCATCGCCCGCGAGTGGATGCGCATCCCGCACTTCTACCGGGCCTTCTACGTCTACCAGTACGCGACCGGGATTTCGGCTGCGGTCGCGCTCGTCGACGGCATCTTAGACGAGGGCGAGCCCGCCGCAAAGCGGTACATCGACTTCCTCTCCAGCGGGTCGCGGGAGTACCCGCTCGAACTGCTTCGCGGGGCCGGCGTCGACATGGCCTCGCCCGACCCGGTCGAGTCGGCGCTGTCGACCTACGGCGAGTATCTCGACGAGTTCGCCAGCCTCCGGTAGGGTCGGCCATCCCCCGGCCGCGGGCCCGACCCGACTGCTGGCCGCGGCCCGAAACCGATGCCCCGTCGACACGAAGCGGGGTGTGTGACCCAAAGGCACTTTGTGTCTCAGCCGTGTAGTACCGGGCAGTCAAATGTCGCGCAGTCCCTCGCTTCCGGAACGACCACGCCTCGACCTCGACCCAGAGATGACGCCGTCAGAGCGTCTGGAGGCGCTCCGGGACCACTTCGAAGAGATAGTCCGCGTCAACGAACAGCTCACCGACCAGCTCGACAGCGCCCAGGAGCGACAGGCCGACCTCTCCGATGACGTCGACCAGCTCGAACGGGAGAACGAGACGCTGAAGACGTCGTCGCTGTACATCGCCACGGCCGAGGAGCTGACCGACGACGGCGTCGTCGTCAAACAGCACGGCAACAACCAGGAGGTGCTGACGGAGGTCTCCCCCTCCATCCGCGACACGCTCGAAGCCGGGGACCGCGTCGCCATCAACGACTCCTTCAGCGTCAAGCAGATTTTGGAAGCCGAGACCGACTCGCGAGCGCAGGCGATGCAGGTCGAGTCCTCGCCCGACGTGAGCTACGAGGACATCGGCGGTCTGGAGGAGCAACTGGTCGAGGTCCGGGAAGCCGTCGAGGAACCGCTGCTCAACGCCCAGCAGTTCGCGGACGTGGGCATCGAACCGCCCAGCGGCGTTCTGCTGCACGGCCCGCCCGGCACCGGCAAGACGATGCTCGCGAAAGCCGTCGCCAACGAGACCGACGCCACCTTCATCAAGATGGCCGGCTCCGAACTCGTGCGAAAGTTCATCGGCGAGGGCGCCCGCCTCGTGCGTGACCTCTTCGAACTCGCCAGCGAGCGCCAGCCCGCCATCATCTTCATCGACGAGATCGACGCCATCGCCGCCAAGCGAACGGAGTCGAAAACGTCGGGCGACGCGGAGGTCCAGCGGACGATGATGCAACTCCTCTCGGAGATGGACGGCTTCGACGACCGCGGCGAGATTCGCATCATCGCCGCCACCAACCGCTTCGACATGCTGGACCGCGCCATCCTGCGGCCGGGCCGGTTCGACCGCCTCATCGAGGTGCCAAACCCCGACATCGAGGGCCGCGAGCGCATCCTCGAAATCCACACCGAGGAGATGAACCTCGCCGACGACGTGGACCTGGCCGCCTTCGCCGCGGAGACGGAGGGGCTCTCGGGCGCGGAAATCGCGTCGCTCACCACGGAGGCCGGGATGTTCGCCATCCGCGACGACCGCACCGTCGTCGAGCAGGCGGACTTCCACGACGCGCTGGCGAAAATCGACCAGGACGAAGAGACGGGCAGTCAGCCGGTCGCGTTCGCCTGAACCTTTTTCATCGTCGCCCTTCCTCGCGCGCTCGCTGAGCGCGCTGCGGGAGGGCTCCTCGAAAAACGTTCGCGAAAAAGGCCGAATCCTCGCGTGGCTCGGATTCGGTGAAACCGCTCGCCGCTGGCGAGCGGTATGCTTCACCCGTACAGCCTGCCTTTCCCCGTCTTCGCTCGGACGCGACGGGAGTCGCGCCACTCGCTCACGGCCGCCGCTGACAGTTCTCAGTCAGACCCGGCGCGGGCGTGACTCGCCGTCGCCTGCACGTCGGCGCCGTCGGCGTGGAACTCGCCGAGGGCGTTGTAGAGGCCGCGTTCGTAGATGTCGGGCTCCTTGCTGATGCCGATGTGCGAGCCGATTTTCGCGTCGGCCCAGTAGGCCCGATGGGGGCCCTCGAAGAGGCGAAGCAGGAGTCGCGGGTCGACCTCCATCTTCACCCAGCCGTCCTCGTAGTCGTCCGTATCGAGGTCACGGGTGTAGCTGAATCCGGAGCCGTCCATCGACAGCTCCAGACAGACGTCGTCGACGAGCGGAATCAGCACCGTCGTCTCGGTCTCGAAGCCGATGTTGGCCCGCTTGCCCTCCATGTTCTCGTAGGCCAGCGGGACGTAGGCGCGGAACTCCGAGAGGCTGGGCATCGGGTCGGACTCGTAGTCGAACTCGCGGGGCGCCAGTTCGTTCTCGATGTACTCCCACTTTTCCTCCTGGTCGATGGGCTCGAAGGGGGCCGAGCGCTCGCCGGTGGTGACGTCGATGTGTTCCCCGGAGTTGAGGAAGACACACTCGTGTTCGGGGCCGGTGTGTTCCTCGAAGAACTCCTTGGCCTCGATGCGGGGCGGGTTCGCGGTGTACTCGTTGAGGTGGGCGAGGTCGCCCGCGAGGACGTACTCGCCGGCGAAGGGGAGGTAGTAGCTCGGCTCGAACAGGTCGATGAAGTTCAGCGCGAGTTCGTGTTTCTCCTGGATGACGCGGTCGCGCTCCTCGATTTTCTGCTCGTGGTCGTAGTTGGTGACCGCCTGCGGGTAGAACTGCGCGGCGCTGTACTGGTGACACAGGATGTCGATGTCGCCGTACTCCGATTTGATGGCCTTGCAACTGGACTCGGCGATGGGGTAGGGGCAGTCGTTGGTGTTGACCGCCGTCTCCTCGCTGTCGGCGATGACGGCCATCGAGTCGACCTGTGTCGAGCCGGTCTGGTCGGCCTCCTTGTCGTACCACGTACAGCCAAAGAAGTTGCCACAGAGCTCCGGGTCACAGCCGTCCGCGGCGAGAATCTGGATGTGCGTCTCCGGCCCGAGGTCGAACCGCTCGGCGTGTGGCAGTTCGACGGCCTCGAAGCCCAGGTCCTCGACGGCGTCTTTGAGGTAGTCCCAGCGGTAGTCGTGGATGAGGACGGGAATGTCGTCGTCCATCCGCTCCAGCGAGCCCGGGTGGAAGTGGTCCGGGTGGACGTGGGAGACGTAGATGTAGTCCACGTCGTTGAAATCCTCGGGCTCGAAGTCGGGGTCCGGGTAGTGCGCCCACGAGCCGTAGTACGCGCCGTCGACGAGCCACGGGTCACAGAGCACCGACGTGTCTTCGGTCTCGATCAGCACCGCCGCCGATTCGAGGTATGTGACTTGCATCACTCACTCGGAAGGACCACTTGTCCATTGTTATCGCCGCGTTGTCGGGTCCCGGCGGGGCGGGCGAGCCGGATAAGCCGGGCTTGCCGGCGAGACGGGGAGCCGCTATCGGCCGCCTGCGGGCCTCCCCGCTCGCGAAACGAAACCCCTTAGCGGCCGCGTCGTCCACGCTCTCACATGAGTACCATCCGGGTCGTGTGGGGGACCGCCACCGGCCCGACCGCGCTCTCGTCGTACGACGCGGCCCTCGCCGAGGCCGGCGTCCACAACTACAACCTGGTGACGCTCTCGTCGGTCATCCCCGCCGGTCCCGCCATCGAACTCGCGGGGACGGCCCCGGACTTGGGGCCGCCGGGCGAGGCCCTGGAGGTCGTCCAGTCGGCCGCGACGGCCGCGCCGGGCGAGCGGGCCGCCGCCGGTATCGGCTGGGCCCGCAGCGAGGGCGGCCCGGGCATCTTCTACGAGGTCGACGGCACGGAGCCCGACGCGGTGCGCGCGGAGATTCGCGAGGGACTGGCGGCCGGCCGGGAGCTTCGGGACTGGGAGTTCGTCGAGGAGGACGTCCACGTCGAGTCGGTCGCCCCCGAGGCGACCCACGCCAGCGCGGTGGTCATCGCCACCTACGGCGAGAGCCACCCCGTCGTGTGAGAGACGGGCTACGCGTCCGGACGGGTCGGCCGGCGTATAAGCCGGGCTTTCGGCCCCGTCGGGCGTCGCGCCCGCGCCGCGCCGGTTCGACGGCAACACTCTCGCAAAGCCACTGGGTTTTTATCGGTTAGCTACCTATCTAAAGCAGAACCTTCATGTACGGTAATTCGCCGCTCGGTGGCGAGACGGAGAAAGTAACGCTCACGCGCGACCAGCGCCAGACCCTGCGGCGCGACCTCGCCAGCGTCGCGGCCCGGACGCGGGAACTGCTCCCCGGAGAGTTCGTGGTGGGGTCGGAGGTCAGCGACAGCGAGACGGGGCCGCGCGCGACGATAGCGGTCCAGCCGCCGGTCGGCTCCGTGGTCAGCGCCGACTACCGGCCCGAAGACCCCGAGTCGGTGACCATCTCGGCAGAGGAACGGGACGACCTCGCCCAGGGTATCGCCGCCTCGGCGGCCCTGCAGGTCAAGCAGGTCATGGGCGAGGACCGGTCGCCGACGGCCCAGTAACCGTTCTGCGAACCAGTCACGCGTCGGTCGGCGGGTTGTAGAACAGCGCGTAGCCGATAGAGCCGGTCGCGGGTATCGAGCCCGCGGCCATGGCGACGGCGACGCTGAGCGAGGTCGCGACGGCGCCAAACGCCGCCAGCGCCATCACGATGGCGATGCTCGCGAGGACGAGGTCGGCCGGGGAGAGCGAGGGCGAGTCGGTCATCGTGTCCGTTCGAAGACACGCCGGCTAATTAAATATTATTACTCGCGCTCCGCGACCGTGCCTTCGCCCGAGACGAACTCGCGGACGTTCGGGCGTTCGTTGATATAGAACGGCGCGACGACGCCGACACCGAGCAGTATCGCCAGCAGGAGCGGGCCCGGTGCGTCCAGCCAGGCGGCGACGTGACTCAGTAGCGCCGCGAGGGCGCCACAGCCGAGGACAATCCGATTCTCGCGGGAGACCATCGCCGGCGATTCACCCCGGTCGGAAAAAAGGATGGCGCTACCGCGCGGGGTTCACTACTGCTCTGTGGCTCGCTGCGGTCGCCGTTTCGCTTGGAGGTTCCGCCCGCCGGGCGGAACCTCCCTACTTCCCCCAGAAGGGGTCCCGGTTCCGGTGCTTTTCGAGGTACATCGACAGCGCCTCGCGCTCGTCGACGGATATCTCCTCTTTGAGCTCCTGTTCGAGTATCTTGGCGTGTTTCTCGGGGATTTCCACCCAGAGGTCGTCGCCCTCCTCGATTTGCCGGCCGACGGTCGGCCCGTCGATGGAGGCCGCGAGTTGTTCGCCCCGCCTCGCGGCGTCGACGTCCTCACCCTCGTCCTGTAGCGACTTCAGGCGGCCGACCCGCGTGGGCTCGTTGCCGTCCCACTTGACGACGTTGACGTTCCGCCGGAGTTCGCCCGACAGCACCTCGACGCCGACGACGGCGGGGTCGTTCTGGCGGAACGTGTGGTCGGGCAGCACCCGGAACTTCGCCGGGCGGGTGATGTTCTCGAGAATCTGTTCCTGCTGGGACTCCTCGATTTCGGTGACGTGGTCGTCGTACCCCTCGACGAGCTGGTAGATGACGTCGTCCTCGAACAGCGTGACCCCCTCCTGTTCGGCCAGCCGGCGGGCGTCGTCAAGCACCTCGACGGAGAAGGCGAGGATGGCGCGGTGGGTCGGCTCGTTGGCCGTCTCGGCGACGCGGACGTCGCGTGGCGCGACGGCGCCGACCTCCGCGCGCATGATGGGAATCTCCTCCTCTTCGAGCGTGCTCGAAATCGCCTCCAGCGAGCCGAGCGTGTCGGCCTTGACCACGACGCCCTCCTCCTGGGTCGTGACCTCGATTTCGGAGAGCTCCTCCTCGACTTCGGCGATGACCTCGGCGCGGTCACGGTCCCGCAGGACGCGAATGGGCGCGCCGGCGATGGCGTCGTCTAAGTCCGGTGCGGCGATTTTCACGCCGTCGGCCGCGGCCACGGCGTCGACCTGCTCGAACTGCTTCTCGGTGCGTATCTCTTCGAGCGGGCGCGGGCGCAGCAGGGCGCGCACGTCGGTGACGATGGGACCCTGGAGGCCCCCGACGACGATGGTGTCGTCCGCCCGAATCGTCCCGTCGTAGATGATGGCGTCGAGCGTGGTCCCGAAGCCCTGAGTGTCTTTCACCTCCAGTACCGTGCCGACGCCGGGCCCGGTGGCGTCTATCTCCATCTCCGCTTTCATGTACCGCTGGGACAGCCCCATCATCACCGTCAGCAGGTCCGGGATGCCCTCGCCGGTCTCGGCGGAGACGGGGACGACGCCGATGTTGGCCTGGAAGTTCTGGACGCGCCAGTACATGTCGGCGGAGAAGCCGTTGTCGGAGAGCTCGCCGATGAGTTCGTAGAGCTTCTCGTTGACTCGTGAGACGACCCGCTCGGACTGGGCGTCCATTGTCTGCTGGACCGGCATGTTCTCGTTGGGGTTCCAGCCAGCGATGGTGTCTATCTTGTTCGCGGCGACGATGAAGGGCGTCTGGGTGCGTTTGAGGATGTCGATGGCCTCCAGGGTCTGGGGCTGGAAGCCGTCGTTGACGTCGACGACGAGGATGGCGATGTCGGCCAGCGCCCCGCCCCGCGAGCGCAGCGTCGAGAAGGAGTGGTGGCCGGGCGTGTCGATGAACAGCAGGCCGGGCAGGTCGAAGTCGGTGGGGTCGACCAGCTCTCCGGCGATGTTCGAGATGACGTCCAGTGGGACCGCGGTGGCCCCGATGTGCTGGGTGATGGCGCCGGACTCGCCGGCCGTCACGGCCGAGCCGCGGATGCGGTCCAGCAGGCTGGTCTTCCCGTGGTCGACGTGTCCCAGTACGGCGACGATGGGCGTCCGAAGGGTGTGTTCCGTCTCAGTGGTGGCGTCCTGGTCAGACATAGATGGGCCTCAGAAGTTACTGGAAGGTGTCGGCCACAGTAGTTAAGTTCGTCGTCATGGTCCGCCCCTGCGACGCCGTACCGTCCGCACAGCCCCGGAGACGGCGGCGCCCTACTCGTCGCTGACCGTGAACGAGCCGACCATCCCCAGTCTCTGGTGTGGCGAGCAGTGATACTCGTACTCGCCGGCGGTCTCGAAGGTGTAGCTGTAGCTGTAGCCGCTGGCGTACGTTCCGGTCCCCGACGTGCCGCTCCAGTCGCTGCCGTCGGGGACGGCGTCGGGCTTGACGTTGTGCCCGCCCGACGCCCACTCCCAGGTGACGGTGTCGCCCACAGAGACGGTGAACGACTCCGGGTCGAACCGGTAGTCGCCGTCCGGGCCGACGGCGACGGTCTCGGCTGGCGCCCCCCCGGTTTCAGTCGACGCGTCGGTTGCCGTCGGCGTCTCGGCTGGCGTCTCGGCGGCTGTCGGTGTGTCGGTCCCCGGCGTCTCGGCGGCTGTCGGTGTGTCGGTCCCGTCGCCGGTCGGCGTCGCGCTGTCGCCGCCACAGCCTGCCAGTGCCCCGGTGACGCCCGCCGTCAGTGCCGCCAGGAACCGCCGTCGGCTTTCTTCCATGGCCCATCTTCTGAACCCTGGGCTAATAGCTGTACTGCGTCCGTCAGACACCCCCGTGGCGTTTATGGTAGCTCGCTCAGAAAGGGGGGTATGGCCGAAATACTCGCCGAGAACCTCTCGGGGAAGGACGTCATGGGCAGCGACGGCAAGGAGCTGGGGAGCCTCTACAACATCACGATGGACCTCTCGTCGGGCTCGCTCAACCACCTCGTCATCGACCCCGCCGAGTCGCTTCGCAACACGGACTTCGAGTACAGCGACCAGGGCCGGCTGATGGTACCCGTCGACCGGGTCACGGCCGTCAAAGACCACATGATCGTCCAACGGTAGATGTACGTTCTCGACTCGTCAGCGTTTATCAACGATTACCACACCGACGAGCGGATAGCGACGATTCCGCTCGTCCAGGAGGAACTGGAGGGCGAGGCCGCCTACCGCTTCGACGCCCTGGAGGGCTCGGGGATGCACCTGCACATCCCGGAGGACAACACCGTCGAGCGCATCGAGCGGGCCGCTCGCGAGACCGGCGACCTCGCGGAGCTGTCGGCGACCGACATCCGCCTCGTGGCCGCCGCCTTCGAACTCGACGCTCCGCTGGTCACCGACGACTACGCGATGCAGAACGTCGCGGAGAAACTGGACGTGGCCGTCGAGGTCATCGCCCGCGACGGCATCAGCGAGCAACGCGAGTGGCTGTTCCAGTGTGCCGGCTGTGGCCGCGAGTTCGACGAGAACCACGACCGCTGTCCGGTGTGTGGGTGCTCGCTCTCCCGCAAGAACCCCGCCTAGACCGTTCGCTCATCGACGTCTTCGAGCCCGACCTCGACGAGCTGTTTCACGACTTCCTCCTCGGTGATGCCGTACCGACGGGCCAGCATCTGAATCGCCCGGGCCTGGCCGTCCTCGCACACGACCGTGTACCGGGTTGTCATAGTCCCCTGTTCGGCCGGTGACAGCTTAAACACCCGTCAGACAGCCGTCACACGGCGCCTGTGTGGCTCAGCGCCGCTGTCAGCCCGGCATCGTGACGCTCGTCGTCGCGATGTAGTAGTTCAGCACGAACAGTCCGGCGTTCCAGAGCCCGTGTGCCAGCGCGGGGACGGCGATGTTCTCCGTGTACTCGTACACCGCGCCCAGCACCAGTCCGAGCGCGCTGGCGGTGAGGATGTACGTCCAGGCGCTGCCGGAGCTGATGGCGAGGTAGTGGCCGAAGCCAAAGAGGAGGCTGGCAAAGACCAGGCCGGGGACCACGCCGAACGCGCGCCGGAGCAGGCCCTGTGCGACGCCGCGGAAGACGAGTTCCTCGGCCGGCCCGACGAACAGGAGCGCGACCGGGACCATGTAGAGAAAGAGGACGGGGTTCTCCCGGCCCTGTGTGATGATGCTGTTCTGTCCGCTCTCGACGGTCACGCCGAACAGCGCCGCGGCCAGCGCCGAGAGCGCCTGGACGACGACGCCCATCACCAGCGAGCCCAGCAGGATACCGACCACCCCGACCAGCGCCCACCCGAGGTCCGACGGGCGGGGCCGGCGGAGATAGACCAGCGAGCTGTCGTCTCTGACCTGGAGATAGGCGACGGCCGCGAGGATGAACCCGACGAACGAGATGGCGTTTATCGCCGCGTACAGCGCCGGAGGCGTCGAACTCGCGTCGAGCCCGTTCTGGACGTCGACGCCGAGCAGCGCCGCGCCGAGCGAGGAGAACACGCCCGCAAAGAGGAAGGCGCCGACGACGACGGCCAGCGCCCGGACGACGCTCTCGGTTATCGTGCGGCCGTCGGCGACGGAGACGTACGGCGGGGAGAGTGCCATAGCGGTTGGCGGACGTACGCGAGCGGGATTCAAGACCCCACCGATTGGCGTAGCGGGCCGCCTCGCCGCCGGGCCGTCCGGGCGCCGGTGCGTTTCGTCAGTCGATGCGGTAGCTGGGCCGCTGTGCGACGGTCTTGGTCTCCTCGGTCTCCTCGCCCGACAGCAGCCCGCGCGCGGCGCGCTTGCCCCACTCGACGGCGGGCTGAGTGAACGTCTCGATGTCGGCCAGTTCGCCGACGAGGACGGTGGCGGCCTCCATGGCGTACAGCAGCTCACCGAGCCCCTCGGCGTCGAGTTCGTCGAGCTCTATCTCGACGGCGGGTCGGCCGGCCTCGGCGAGGCTGGCGACGGTGGCGTCGTACTCGGCGTCCAGTAGCTGCCCGAGGTCCGCCCCGGCGAAATAGGACAGGGAGTCGTGCTCGCTCTCCGGAATCGGCACCTCGGCCCGCTCGCCGGGCCGGACGACGGTGACCATCTTGTCGTTCGGGCCGGCCCGATACAGCTGGAGCTGGGAGTGCTGGTCGGTCGCGCCGAGCGCGCGCGCGGGCGTCTGGCCCCGACCCTCCTTGCCGAGGCTCTCGGCCCACAGCTGGGCGAACCACTCCGCGAAGTACTCCAGGCGCTCGGCGTAGGGCATGACGGCGTTGACCGCGGCGCCCTCCTCTTCGAGCGCGTAACAGACCGCGCCGTAGGCGTAGCCCGGCGAGTCGTAGAGCGAGGGCCCGAGTCCGTCGGCGGCCGCGCTCGCTCCCGCGAGCAGCCCCTCGATGTCGACGTCCAGAATCGCGGCCGGGACCAGACCCACAGAGGAGAGCGCGGCGAAGCGGCCGGGCACGCCGTCGGGGACCGGGAGCCGGGGCAGGTCGTGTTCCGCGACCAGTTCGGCCAGCGGGCCGGACTCGCCGGTCGTCACGACCGTCAGCTCCGTCCAGTCGACGCCGGCGTCCTCGTAGGCCGCCCGAACCACGAGGAAGTTCGCCAGCGTCTCGGCCGTGGTGCCGGACTTCGAGACGACGTTGATGGCGGTGTCGTCGAGCGGCAGGTCCGAGAGCGTGCGTTCGACGTGTTCCGGGTCGACGTTGTCGAGGATGACGTGGCGGTGGGGGTCGTCGGCCAGCGCCGCCGTCACCGTCTTCGCGCCGAGCGCGGAGCCGCCGATACCGACCGTCAGGACGTACTCGGCGTCCGCTACCGGCTCGACCGCCTCGCGGATGACCGACGTGTCGGTCTCCTCGGGCAGGTTGAGCGCCGCGTAGCCGAAGTCGTCGTTCTCGCGGCCCGCGGCGATGGTCTCGTGGGCCTGTGCTACCTGTTCGTCGAGGTCGTCGAGGTCGCCCTCGTCGACGCCCGGCTCCGCGTCGTCACCGAGCGCCGCACCGATATCGAGATGCATAGGCGTACCGTCGAGGCCCTCTTACATATTTTCGGGGGAGTCCCGACGGACAACGTGGCGCTTAACCCCGTCCTGGCCCAACTGGCGGTGATGACAGACGCGCAGCCGGCCGAGAGCGAACGGAGCTACAACGGGCTGCCAGGCGCCTTTCCCTACGCTATCCGCTCCAGTGAGTCGCTGCTGTTCAAGGGCTACGTGGTCGTGGCCGTCCTGCTGACGGTCGCCATCGCACTCATCTTCACCTTCGGCCTCATCGGCGTCCTCGCGGGGAGCGCCGGCGCCCGCGGCGGGACGTTCACCTTCTCGCGGACCTTCTTCCTCTTCGTCGGCCTGCTCGTCGTCGCGCCGCTGCTGGCCCCTGTCTTGCTCGTCGCCCGTCGCCACCGCCGGACCGCGTCGTCGACGGCCTACGACCGCGGGCTGGCGCTGTCGGCGCTCGTGTTCGTCGCCTCGCTGTACGTCGGGCTGGTGATTTCGGTCCCGCCAGCGCTGCAGGAGTCGACGGACAGCGGCGTCGTGACGGCGCTGTACGACCTCCCACAGCTCGCCGGACTCGCCCCGCCGCTGCTGGCTGTCGGCCTGATGTACGTCGTCCACCGGATTCTGAAGTGAGTGGCAGCCGCTTGCGCTACCAGTCGGCGTGGCACGGTCAGCTACACGTGGGGATAGATGTCGGGCCCCAACTACGCCCACGACACCGACGGTAAGTCAGTCGTTCCGGTAACCAGGCTTTGATACGTTTGCATAAGTATTATATTTACAAAATATCTCTATGGTTGCATGGTTGGTGGGGAAAAATCCGTGCGGCTGGGCGAGAGAGGAGTCAGCCCAGTAGTGGGGGTAGTGTTGCTGGTCGCGATAACGATCATCCTGGCAGCGGTCGTCGCGACCGTGTTCCTGGGTGGCGGCACCACGCAGGAAGCGGCGCCCTCGACGGCTATCTCGGAGCAGATTCACGAACAGTCAGCCAGGTACACCTTCCAGGGTGGCGATAGCTTCACGGCGAACGAGGCCAACGTGACCGCCGACGTACTCGTCAACGACCAGTCGAGTGGCGCGACGAAGACCGTGAGCTTCGACACCGGTCTCGCCGGGGGCGAGACGAAATCGGTGACCGTCGGCGGAACGTCCGTCACCGTGGAATTCCAGCCGAGTATCAGCGGCACAGACGTACAGGCAGGTGACTCCTTCGCGCTGAAGCTGTCCGGCGCGTCGGATGTCAGTATCACACAGGTCGATACGTCGGTGGTCTGGAGTTCCGGTGGCCAGTCGTCGTCGGTACTCTACTCCGATAGCTCCACGGCAACTACCGGCGGTGGCGGCGGTGGCGTTTCGGCTCCGGCCGCCTCGTTCGCTGTCAGACAGGAAGCCCCGATGTCGGGGCCGGGCGATGCGGTCCGGGTCTGGTTCACGAACGTGAATAGCGGCTCCACGATCGACCCGGACGACATCCAGGTCGAGTTCGAAATCAGGGCCGAGAACCCGAGTAACGGGAACGCGGAGACGGTGACGAAGAGCCAGCCACTGTCTAGCTGGAGTTCGGCGAACGACGTCAGAGACTGGGACCCGGCGTTCACGACTCTCCACAGCGGCGGCAGCCCGCGCCTCTCCTACGCCGCGGTCACCACCTCGGACTGGAGCGAGCGGCCGACAACGGCCCCCCACCACTTCCAGATTGCCATCAGACCGAACGGCGGCTACGACGCCGATATCGTCGACTACAGGGTGACACTGACGCACGAACCGACCGGAACACAGCTCTACGAGACGGACACGTTCTGAGCTCTCCCGGTCGGCGACGGCGCTCGGGACTCACCGGTTGACTCCGGTAGCCCGACGCGGTGTGACGTCCGAGTGCACCTGTGTCTGTAGCACCGGGTATGCCGACGGGCGCGGCACTGCCCGCGCCCGTGGACTGGTCCGTCTCTATCAGCCCCGCCGAAGGCGCCGAGACTCGCTCACCGACAGTCTCCCCGTGTCTCGGCGACGGGTCCCAGACGAGCGAGAGGGCCCCTGTTCCCAGTCGAAACCCGGAAAAACGCCCCCGACCTACTCCGGTCCATGACACAGAAGGAGGGGACCTTTCTCGTTACCCACGCCGACGAGGAGTCCGTCACGGTTCGGGACGTGGTCGACGCGCAGGTACTGACGCTGTCGGCAAACCCCGGGCTGGAATCGGGGACGGTCATCGACGCCACACTCGAAGCGGAGCCGCCGATGGAGGTGACCTACGCGGTGGCCGACCTCGCGGCCGAACACGAGATACCGGTCGAGGTGGTCGACCTGGAGCCGACGGCACAGGCGAAGTCGCTGGCCGCCGACCAGCCGGTCGGCGAGCTGACGACCCGGGAGCGGGCGGGAACCGGCGAGCTACACGTCCTGACCGTGCCCGACGGCGAGGCCGCGGCGACGGCCGAGGCGGTCGCAGATGACGAGGAGACGGTCGCCCGGGCGGGGCGACTCGGGGTCGACCGCGTCGAGATTCGCACGGCGAGCGGGGTCGTCAGCGTCCGGTATCTCCCGGATTAGGCACCCAGTTGCTTCCCGCGCCGAGCCGCACGGATTAAGAAGGCTTATTCGGGGCCGTGCTCCACCCACGCCCATGGTCGCGTTCGAGGTCCCGGAAGTCGATTACACGCAGTACTCCAACCGCCAGCTCATCGCGGTGCCGCTCGCGGTGCTGGCGGTCGCCCTGGGGGTGCTCGCGGTCACGTTCGCGATGACCGGGTCGCCGGTCGTGCTCGGGAACGACTTCACCGGGGGCGCAGAGCTCAAGGTGCAGTCGTCCGACCCGATTTCGGAACAGCAAGCCACCGACGTCTTCGGCGACTCCGTGGTCTCTGTCCAGGAAGTCTCGGGACAGAACCAGTACATCATCGCGTTCGACAACACCGCGGAGATATCTGAGCTGACGACGGCGGCCGAGCAGGCCGACGGCATCACCGTCCTCCAGAGCGGGAGTACCTCGCCCGTCTTTGGCTCCCAGAACCAGCGTCTCGCGCTCATCGGCGTCGGGGTCGCCTTCGTCGGGATGAGCCTGCTCGCCTTTGCCCTCTTTCGCTCGTTCGTCCCGAGCATCGCCATCGTCATCTCGGCCTTTTCGGACATCGTCATCCCCGTCGCCATCATGAACCTCGTCGGCATCAAGCTCTCGCTGGGGACCGTCGCGGCGCTCCTGATGCTCATCGGGTATTCGGTGGACTCGGACATCCTGCTCAACAACCACGTCCTCCGGCGCTCCGGTGGCTTCTACGAGTCCACCTACCGGGCGATGCGGACCGGTGTGACGATGACTATCACCTCCATCGCCGCCATGGCCGTGATGGCCGTCGCGGCGACGCTGTTTGGCATCGAGCTGATGGCCTCCATCGGTATCGTGCTGGTGCTCGGGCTGACCGCCGACCTGATGAACACCTACATGCTCAACGTCACACTGCTTCGCTGGTACAAGTACGAGGGGGTCGCCCGATGAGTACCGTCCGCGAGAACTGGCGCATCATCGTCCTCGTCGTCCTCCTGCTTGGCAGCACCGTCGCGCTGTTCGTCCCCGGAGCGCCGCCGGGGACGAGCGCCAACGAGACCGCCGGCGGCGAACAGCTCACCAACCTCCAGTACGGCATCGACCTCTCGGGCGGCGCCCGCATCGAGGCGCCGGTCGTCGGGATGACCGCCGAGGGCGTCGACGTCGGCCCGAACGAGGAGGCCGCCGCCCAGCAGGCCGTCGCGACCCAGCTCGGTATCGACCCCATCGACGTCGAGGTCAGAGCGGCCCAGCAGGCGGGCCAGAACGGCACCGTCGAGGTGTTCAACGAGAACGTCACGCGCGAGCAGTTCCGGGCCGCGCTCCAGGCCGAGGGGTATCAGCCCGCGACTATCCGTGACGGCGTCACCGACGCCACTCGCCAGCAGATGGTCGAGGTCATCGGCGAGAAGATAAGCACCTCGGCGCTCAGCGGCGGCCGGGTCCAGGAGGTCAACTCGCCCGGCGGCCGGAACTTCATCAGCATCACCGCGCCCGGACGCGACGCCGACGACCTCATCGACATCCTCGAAGAGCGGGGCGTCGTCCGCGTCTACGCCGTCTACCAGAACGACTCCTCGGGCAACTGGACCCGCCAGGAGGTCCTCAGCCAGAACGACTTCCGTGACATCGGCAACGCACAGACCGTGAACAACCAGCCACAGGTCCCGGTCGTCGTCAGAGACCAGGCGGCCCAGCGGTTCCAGGACGACATGGCACAGGCGGGCTTCGGCAACGGGGCCACCTGCGGTGTCGAGGCGAGCGACCACGACTCCGTCGACACCATCGAAGCGAACTGTCTGGTGACGACGCTCAACGGCGAGCCCGTCTTCGTCGGCGGCGTCGAGCCGAGCCTCGGCCAGTCCTTCGCGGACGGCACGTTCGCCAACGACCCGCAGTTCGTCATGACGACCACCTCCATGACGGAGGCCCGCGACCTCCAACTGTCCCTGCAGGCCGGCCGCCTGCCGGCGGACCTGGACTTCGAGGCCGGCAACCAGAACTCGCTGTCGCCGGCGCTGGCCGACCAGTTCCGGACGAACTCGCTCATCACGGGCCTGCTTGCGGTGCTCGCAGTCAGCCTCGTGGTGTACGTCCGCTATCGCCGGCGTGAGGTCGCCCTGCCGATGATAGTCACCGCCCTCTCGGAGGTGTATATCCTGCTGGGCTTCGTCGCGCTGGCGCAGTACCCGCTGAACCTCTCGCATCTTGCGGGTTTCATCGCCGTCATCGGGACGGGGGTGGACGACCTCATCATCATCGGTGACGAGATTCTCCAGCAGGGCGAGGTCGGGACGGCCCGGGTCTTCCAGAGCCGCTTCCGCAAGGCGTTCTGGGTCATCGGCGCGGCCGCGGCGACGACCATCGTCGCCATGGTGCCCCTCGTGGGCTTCCCGCTGGGTGACCTCTCTGGCTTTGCCATCATCACCATCGTCGGGGTCCTCATCGGCGTGCTGGTCACCCGACCGGCCTACGGTGACATCCTCCGCGCTCTGGTGCTTGACGAGTAAGGACCGAACTTTTCGGTTTCACTGTCGGTTCTGTCGACTCCAGCACCGCTAACAGTCAGAAAGCCCCGACTGGCTACACTCCCGCGACTCGCTGTGGTCCTCAGTCGCTCTCGCCCCTTGCGGTCCTTACTTCGTCGGGGTTCGTGTAGCCAGTCGCCCATTTCAGTCCGCCCGTGTTGCGTATCCAATCGCTGCCACCGGTCCGGCTGGACGGTCTGCAGCCGTTCAAAACTCCCCGAGCGTCGACTGCTCGGCGGCGGCGAGCACGTCCTCGCAGGTCGACCACGACGCGCGGGCACAGTCCGGCAGGTCGCCGTGGTCGTCGACGTAGCCCGCCAGGAACGCTCGCGTGGTCGGGTCGCTGGGGTAGCCCGAACCCACTTCCCCGTGGACCTCGGTCAGTGATTCGACGTGGCTGTCGCGGGCCACCTTCGCGACGATGGAGGCCGCGCCCACCAGCGGGTCGGTCTCGTCGGCGCCGTGTTCGGCGTCGAGGTGGAGCGTCGCGTCGACCCGCTTGGCGACCCGGCGGCCGAATCGGTCGGCGTCGGTGTCGCCGGCGTCGACCAGCCCAGCCAGGCCGTCGCGGGCGACCCCGGAGAGCGCCTCGGCGTGGGCGGCGACGGTCAGCGTGTTCATGTCCGTCTCCGGGTCGTCGATTCGCACGACGGGGATTTCGGCGATGGCGACGGCGTCGGCGGCCGCCCGAATCCGCTCGTCGAGGCGCTCGCGCTCGGCCGGCGCGATGCCCTTCGAGTCCCCGACGCCGTCGGGCAGCATGTCGGGGACTGCCCGCACCGCGGCGGCGAACATCGACCCCAGCACGGGCCCCTTGCCGGCCTCGTCGACGCCTACTCGCATGGCCGGTGTGTTCGCGGCACGGAGTAAATCCGTTGTGGTCGCCGCCCTGTTTGTCGGCATAATTACAAGGGCCCCGACTGTCAAGCAAACGTCATGAGTGTCATCGCGGAGTTCACCATCAAGTCCTCCGAGTTCATCCTCGGGCAGGTCCTGGCACGGGACCCCGGAACGCACGTCGAGATGGAGCGTGTCGTCCCCGCGTCGGGGCGAGTGATGCCGTACGTGTGGGTCCACGACGGCGACTTCGAGGCGTTCGAGGAGTCGGTTCGGAGCAGCGACTACGTGCAGGCGCTCACCGCGCTCGATATCGTCGGCGAGAGCGCCCTCTATCGGGTCGAGTGGGCCGAGGACGTCGAGAGCCTCATCTACGGGATGGCAGAGACTAACGCCTCCATCCTCTCGGCGACGGGCAACGAGACATGGCTGTTCCGCATCCGCTTCGACGACCACGGCGGACTGACGGACTTCCACAACTTCTGTACGGACCACGGCATCAAGTTCCAGTTGAACCGCGTCTACACGCTGGCGGACAGGCAGGAGGGTGGCTACTCGTTCGACCTGACCGACGCTCAGCGACGGACGCTCGTCACCGCGGTAGAGCGTGGCTACTTCGAGGTGCCTCGCCGGGCCACGCTCGGTGACATCGGCGAGGACCTCGGCATCACCGAGCAGTCCGTCTCCGAGAACGTCCGACGCGGCGCCGACAAGGTTCTAAAGGGGGTCCTACTCGCCGCCTCGGTGTCGGACCTCTAGCTTTTGGTTGTTATATCCGGTATCGGCTGAAATTGGCCTGTTATGCACAGATGTGGTAACAAGCGCCTGAAATAACAGGCGGTATGCTTAGCCTTCGATACGCCAACCGACAACCTGTATGCCAGACCTAACAGAGACCGTCGACTGGTCGCGGATATTCGACGCGCTTGCCTGTTCCTATCGCCGGCAAACGCTTCGGTACCTCACGCAGGTGAACGACGAGGCGCGGGTCGAAGACGTCGCTGTCCACCTGGCCGAGACCACCGCGGCCCGTGACCGCACGCGGGTACTGCTGCACCACCAGCACCTACCCAAGCTTATCGACGCTGGTCTCGCACGCTGGGACCGAGAACGCGACGCGGTCTCACTGACGCCGCTCGCCCTGGAAATCCCCATCGGACTGCTCTCCCCGCAGCCGCTGACACAGCGGTCGAGCGCCGAGGTCGAGAGCGCGAGTGATTGAACCGCGATGTGTGACGACGAGACCGAGGTGCGGGAGGTAGTCAGACGGGCGGAGCGGTCGTCAGGCTCGGCGGTCGCCAGCGTCGTCGAGTGCGTCGCGGCCGCTCGGGACGTCTCCGTGACCGACCTCCCGCCGCTGGGGCAGGCGGTCGACCCCGACGCTATCGACCTGCTGTTCGCGGAGCGCACCCGACCGGAGTGTACCGTCTCCTTCGAGTTCGCCGGCACGATGGTCGATATCACCGGCCGCGGTGACGTCCGTGTGTCGCCACTCGGCGACGGTGGGTCGGACTAGAACCGCGGTTCCTGCGCTGTGCCGGGCGACAGTGTGGTGTCGCTGCTACCGGAACAACTCCGCCTTCTCGAACGGTTCGTCTTCGCCCTGCACGTCGACCACGTCGAGCGCGGTGACGACGCTCTCGACGCCCAGCAGTCCCGCGAGGCTCGGCTCGGTACGCCCTTCGTCGCTGGAAATCAGCTCTTTCACGTAGAGGCCGCCCTCGCCGTGGATGCGGATGTCTGCGTGCGTGTCGTCGACCAGTTCGCCGCCGGTCTCGTACACCTCGCGGGTCCGCGTGAGGTCCGCGCGTCGGTGGGCGACGCGCTGGGGCGTCTCCTGGTGGATGGTCGCGCCTTCGAGTTCGTCGAGGGCGGCTGCCAGGTCGTCTTCCGCGACCGGTTCGTCGAACTCCACGTCCATCCGGTAGGTCTTCGAGGCGTCGAGTTCCTTGACCCGCTCGACCATCTCGTGGGTCGCCAGCCGGAGCCCCTCGACCTCGACCTTGCCGTCGGCGAACTCGTTGATATCCCGTTCCAGCTGTTCGACGTCGATATCGCGAACGCGGGGCCCGTCCACCTCGATGACGAACGGTCGCCCCGATTCCAGCATCAGCGCGTCGACGTCCTCGCGGCCGGCGCCGTGGAACGTGCCCGCCTCGCCGTCCATCGCGTCGACGACGACGGGTGCCGAGAGCTGTTCGACGCTCTCGTCGTACCGGAAGCCGGAGCCGTCACACCCCTCGCAGGGCTGGCCCTGCCAGCGGCCGGTGCCGTTGCAGTCGTTGCAGGGCCACTTCGTCTGGGGGATGTCGCGTTCGAGCTTGCGGTAGCGGCCGTAGACGAACGCGGAGTTGACCTGCACGCCGACCTCGTCGGTCGCCAGGTCGAGGGTGAACTGGACGTCCGGGCGACCGAACTCCACCTCGGCGCCGGTCAGGTCGCCGACCCGCTTGCCGACCTCGCGGTTGAGTTCGGTCTTCAGCGCCTCGCCGGCGTCCGCGTCGAGGCCCACGTCCTCCCGGAGCAGGGCGTCGTTCTCCTCCAGCAGCGGCGGCACCTTCGTCCCCACCTGATAGGTGGCAAAGTCGTAGCCCCGGACGGCCGTCGCGGCCTGCTCGGCCCACCAGTCGACCCGCTCGCTCTCCAGTTCACACACCCAGCAGTCCCCGTCCGGTTCGAACGGCTCGTCGTCCTCCAGCGCCAGCGAGACACGCAACGCCCTGCCCCGCTCGGCGTTGGCAAGCCCGAAACTCCGCTCGGCGAACAGCCGGCCGAGGCAGGAATCACAGAGCGGCCCCGTGGCCAGCGCGGACGCCGCGTCCTCGAGTACGGTCATTATCCGTTCGTCGTGGCGGGTCGGTAACTGCGTTTCGACCTCGTTGTAACAGCTCCCGTCGCTACTGTGGATACTGCTGACGGCCAGAACGCCCCCGGCCGATGCAGTCGAGGGACTCGCTGTGCGCCTCGTCGCTCCCGACGGTCGCTCCTGTGGTGCTTGCATCGCCCGTCTTCCCGCATCGACCGGCCCCTCTCAGTCCCGCAAGACGCGAAGCGTCTGTCGACCTTCGCGGAGCCGTTGGCTCCGCTCAGTCCACCCACGTGGACTGCTGGGGCGGCTACCTGCCGTGGACTGTCTCACCGCTCCTCGTGCCCACCGTCGGAGCGGTGCTCGGACGCCGGCTGGCTCACCTCACCGGCAGCCCCGCCGTCCGTCGGAAACGGCTCGGCCGGCGGCTCGCTGGGTCGGTCGAATAGGTCTCCCGGCACGTCGGTGACGGAGACGGAGACGTCCCGCTGCGGGAACGGAATCTCGATGCCGTCGGTCTGGAAGCGCTTGTAGATGGCGCTGTTGAGCTTGTGGGTCGCCCGCGCCCGCTGGGCCGGATTCGAGACCCAGCACAGCAACTCGAAGTTCAGCGCCGAGCCGCCAAACTCCCGGAAGCGGACGCGGGGTTTGGGACGTTCGAGTACCAGTCCCTCCTCGGCAGCGATGTCCAGCAGGAGCGCTTCCAGGACGTCGATGTCGGTGCCGTAGGCGACGCCGATGGGCACCCGGATGCGGCGTTTCGTCTTCGGGGTGGACTCGTTGACGATGGCGGCGTTCGAGAGCTTCGAGTTGGGGACGGTGACGAGGATGTCGTCGCGGGTCCGGATGACCGTCGAGCGCACGGAGATGTCCTCGACGCGCCCGCGCTCGCCGGTCTCGAGGACGACGTAGTCGCCGACCTTGTAGGTCCCGTCCAGATACAGCGACAGCGAGCCGAAGAAGTTCGCCAGGGTGTCCCGCGCGGCAAGGCCGACGATGATGCCGGCGATGCCAGCGGAGGCCAAGAGCGGCGTCACGTCGACGTTCCACAGCACCAACAGCAGGAAGATGGCGACGGCGGCGACGACGGCGCTCCAGACGTTCTGGAGGATGGGGACCATCTGGCGGTCGATGTAGCGGCTGTCGGTCACCACCGTCGAGGCCTTCCGACCCACCCGCAGCAGCGTCACCGCCCAGACGACGATGACCAGCGACAGCGTCCCCGATTCCAGCGGGACGGCGATACCGGGCGAGATGTCGTACACCTGCGTCCCGACGTACGCGCCGGCGAGTCCGACGGTGAGATACAGCGCGGTGTGGACGCCGCCGAAGACGATTTCGTCCACGTCCCCGTCGATGCGGTCGGTCAGCCGCTTGAGATATCGGTCCCCGAGGTCCCGCACGGCGACGGAAAGCACCAGGCTGGTCACGATGAGCAGGCCAAAGCCCTGCCAGGGCGGGAGCCCGGCCAGCCAGTCGACGACACCACCCAGTTGCATACCAGCCGTTAGACAGGCAGTGTATAAATACTGATAGCTCCGTCGCCGTCTCCGGACCGAACCGCCTTTACTCTCGGCTGTCCGCTGGGTGGGTATGAACTCCCTCCTCGTCGCCGTCCTGCTCGGCATCCTGCAGGGGATTCTGGAGTGGATTCCCGTCTCCAGCGAGGGCGGCGTCGCGCTCGCTTCGACCGTCCTGGGCGGGTTCGCGCCCGCCGACGCGACGCGGCTGGCGCTCTTTCTCCACGCCGGCACCGCCGTCGCGGCTATCGCGTACTACCGGGCCGACGTCGCCGACATCCTCGCGTCGGTCCGCGAGCTCACGCGCCGCCCCTTCGCCGACGAGACGGCGGACCTCTCCTTTCTCGCCGTGGCGACCGTCGCCACCGGCCTCACCGGGCTGCCGGCGTATCTCCTGCTCGACGCCGCCGTCTCCGGGCTGGAAGGCGGGCTCTTTCTCGCGCTGGTCGGCGGGTTGCTCGTGCTGACGGGGCTGCTCCAGCGCTTCGCCGTCGCGCTGTCGCTCGGCGCCCGGTCCCGGCCGGACTGGGTCGACGCCGTCTTCGTCGGCGCGCTGCAGGGCGTGGCCATCCTCCCCGGCGTCTCCCGCTCCGGAACGACCGTCAGCGCGCTCCTGTTGCGCGGCCACGAGGGCGAGTCCTCGCTGCGACTCTCCTTCCTGCTGTCGATTCCGGCAGCGCTGGGGGCGAACGCGCTCGTGCTGGCCGACGACGGCGTCCCGGCTATCGACCCGCTGGGCGCCGTGGTCGCGCTCTCGGTTAGCGCGGTCGTGGGCTATCTGACCGTCGACGCGCTGGTCCGACTGGTGCGGCGGGTCCCGTTCTGGACGGTCTGTGTCGTCTTCGGCGGGCTGGGCGTCGTCGGCGGCCTGCTCGTCGCGCTGTGAGCCGACGCGCTCAGGTAGCTGGCGGCTCTACCGGCGCGCATGGCCGAGTACGACGCCCTGTTGCTTGACCACGACGGCGTCCTGCTGACGCTGACCGACCGGTCGACGCTCCGGGAGACCGCGCTGGCGGCGCTCCGTGACGCCGGCGTCGAGGCGCCCGAGGCGGCGGATGCCGAGCGGCTCAGCATCCGCGTCTCGACGGACGAACTGGTGGCGCTGGCCGACCGCCACGCGCTCGCGCCCGAACGGCTCTGGCGGTGTCGCGAGGACCGAATCGAAGCGTGTCTGCGTGAAGCGATCGAAGCGGGCCGGAAAGCGCCCTACGACGACGTCGCGGCGCTCGACGGCGTCGACATCCCGACCGGCGTCGTCAGCAACAACCAGCGCCGGGTTATCCACCACGCACTCGACAGCCACGACATGGCCGACTGGTTCGAGACGGTGGTCGCGCGCGAACCGACGCTCGACAGCCTGGCCGAGAAGAAGCCCGAGCCGACGTATATCCAGGCCGCGACGGCCGCCATCGGTGCGTCGAACCCGCTGTACGTCGGCGACAGCGCCACGGACGTCGTCGCGGCCGAGCGCGCCGGCGTCGACGTCGCCTTCCTGCGCCGGGGCCACAACGCCGACGCCACGCTCGACACGCGACCGACCCACGACGTCGAGAGCTTGCACGCCGTCGTCGACCTGCTCTGAGCCGCTGGGCTCGCGCCGTCTCGCCCGCGGCGGCCGGATCCACGCGAGCGGTGGTGGAACTTATATAGGATTCGGCGACAACTCTCCGACGATTGCGGCCATGAGTGGTGACGAACACAAGGTACTCGACGCGTCCGGCGACTTCCAGTACGTCGTCCGCAGCGGCGACCCGGTCGCCGACCCGCAGTGGCAGTCTTGCCGGCTCATCGTCACCAACAAGCGGGTCGTGCTCGCGACCAACGGCAACAAACAGCCCATCCCGCACTCGAACATCTCGTTGCCAGAGGACCCCGAGAGCGCCGTCCCCGACGACGTGCCGCCGGGCGCGACGGTCCTCTCCGTCGGCGACAACGTCCTGCTTGTGGACGCGAGCAACGTCTCCGACTTCGCCTTCGAGTACCGACGGGCGACCCTGCAGGGCGAGGTCATCCTGGCCCGGCATCCGGCGGTCGTCGGCGGCGTCATCCAGGACGACGCCGAGTGGAGCAAGGCCCGGTTTCGCCTGGACGACGCGGAGGTCCGCCTGCAGTTCCCCGGCGGGGACTCGACCGTCTTCGACATCGACGACGTGGGGACTATCGAGACCGGCCAGAGCACCGTCCTGGGCGAGCAGCGGGCGGTCGTCGAAGTCGAACACACGGACGAGCAGGACCGCAGCGTCGAGACGCACTTCTCCGGGATGGCCCACCACACCGACGCGCTCGAAGCACTCTTTGGCGCCGTCGTCGAGGAACGCGAGGACGACTACGAACTCACCGAGATGGAGAGTCAGGTGTTGATGGCGCTGTACTCGGGCGTCTCGCCGTTCGAGATGGCCGATTTCGTCGGAACGACGCCGGACGACGTCGAGGAGATATACCAGAAGCTGCTGGATGTCGGTGCGGTCGATAAGGTTCGGGAGCGGACGGAGGTCAGTCTGAACGCCCAGGGACGGAATATGGCGAGCGAAGCGATGAGTGGGGAATGAGAGATATCGAGCGTAGCGAGATATCTCTGCACAGGCGAGCGGTGACCGCAGGGAACCGCGAGCAGTAGCGAGGCCGCGACTGAAAGGAGCGGCCTCGAAACGGAACGGGGAGCGAAGCGAGGTGTCTCCGAACAAGCGAGCAGCGAACGAGGTGAGCCGTGGAGTGAGGATACCGACTGCAAGGAGCGGTTTACTGGCGCACCCACTCCCGCTTCTGGCATACGAGCAGGAGTACGGCGACCAGCACCGACACGACACCGAAGCCAGGGCCGGAACCAGACGAGGCCGAATCCTCTCGGCCGCCGGTGACAGTTATCGAGACTGGGCTGACCGATGCCTCTTGGCTGTTCGACTGATTCCCGTAGTAGTAGACCGACTGGCCACCGATACTGTAATTTCCGGGCTCGTTGAACCGCATTCTGACCCGGAGCGAATCCTGGCTGCCCCCGTCTATACTGATGAAGTTGGTCGTACTACGACTGGTGATTTGGCCCCCGTCGACACTCTCGATTTCGACCCCAGTATCGGGCAGAGCCAACCGGAGGCTGGCGTTGAGGCCGCGGTTGGGAATGTTGTTGTTCACACTGAACATGATGACCGCAGTCTCACCTGCTCTGACCTGTCCCTGGTTCGAGGTTAGTTCGAACGAGGCGTCCTGATCGACCGAGACCGTCTGAGACACCTGTGTGGTCACGCCTTCCGTACTGGTCGCTCGCAGCACGACCGTCTGATCGCCTGCTTCGGTGAACGCGTGCGACGCGGTGGCGCCGGTGTACGCTGCCGACCCGTCGATAATCCATTGGTAAGACCGAATCGCGTCCGCCGAACTGGCGGTTAGTTCGACCGGACTCCCCTCTATCGGATTGTCGGGTGTTATGGCCATCGACACCTCGGGTGCTGGATACACCGTAATGGTCTCTTCCAGTGTCCGTTCGTGGCCGGAGTTGTCGGTGACTGTGAGGGTAACACTACGTTCGCCCGTCCGGTCGAAGCTCCGGGAGACCGCCTCACCGGTCTTCGTTGTCCCGTCTTCGAATCGCCAGTGATAGCTGGTTATCCGGCCGTCTGGGTCAGTTGAGCCACTGGCGTCGAACGTCACCGACGCTCCGGTACCGATAGTGGCCGGCGATGTCGTCATTGATGGGTCGGGTGGGTTGCTGACGCCGACTGTCGTGGTGTTTGCCGCCGTCAGACCACCGTTGTCCGTCACCTCCAGGCGTACTTCGTAGGTTCCGCGTCGATCGAACTGGTATGAGAGCGCCTCGTCGTGTCCGATTTCGTCGCCGTCGATATACCAGGTGTACGATTCGATTTGTCCGTCCGGATCACCGGACCTACTGCCGTCAAGTTGGACCTGACCGCCCGGCGTCGGCATCGCTGGTGACACGCTGATACGGGCGTTCGGTGCAGTGTTTTCGACTGTGATTTGCTGAGTGGTGGTAACCGTTTTCCCGCCGTTGTCTGTTACTCGCAGACTCACCGTGTAGGTTCCCCCGGTACCGTACGACACGGTGGTGGTCTGGCCGTCGTCTGCATCGTCCCGATAATCGCTGTATTCTCCGTCGCCGTCGGTATCCCACTGGTAGGAGACGATGTTCCCGTCGGGGTCGTTCGCCGCACTTGCATCAAGCGTAATGGTATCGTCGGGATTCGGAGTCGAGGGGGAATAGCTGAACGACGCCGTCGGTGCCGGGTTCTCGACCGTGATTTGCTTCGTTACTGTCCGTTCCGTACCGCCGTTGTCGGTGACGCGAAGGCTGACAGTGTACGTACCACCGGTGCCGTAACTGACCGACGTGGTCTGGCCGTCGTCGGCGTCCTCGTTGTAATCGCTGTAGTCCCCGTCGCCGTTAGTGTCCCACTCGTAGGAGACGATGTTCCCATCGGGGTCGCCAGAGCCACTCGCGTCGAGCGTGATCGTATCGTCGGGATTCGGGGTCGAGGGGGAATAGCTGAACGACGCCGTCGGTGCCGGATTCTCGACGGTAATCTGCCGGGTGGTGGTGACACTTTTGCCGCCGTTGTCGGTCACTCGGAGGCTGACAGTGTACGTACCGCCCGTTCCGTACGACACTGTAGTCGTCTGGCCGTCGTCGGCGTCCTCGTTGTAATCGCTGTAGTCCCCGTCGCCGTTGGTGTCCCACTGGTAAGAGACGATGTTCCCATCACTGTCGTTCGAGCTACTGGCGTCAAGCGTGATCGTATCGTCGGGATTCGGGGTCGAGGGGGAATAGCTGAACGACGCCGTCGGTGTCGGGTTCTCGACCGTGATTTGCTTACTTACGCTTCGCTCCTTGCCGCCGTTGTCGGTGACGCGAAGGCTGACAGTGTACGTACCACCGGTGCCGTAACTGACCGACGTGGTCTGGCCGTCGTCGGCGTCCTCGTTGTAATCGCTGTAGTCCCCGTCGCCGTTGGTATCCCACTCGTAGGAGACGATGTTCCCATCACTGTCGTTCGAGCTACTGGCGTCAAGCGTGATCGTATCGTCGGGATTCGGGGTCGAGGGGGAATAGCTGAACGACGCCGTCGGAGCAGGATTGTCGACAGTAATCTGTTTGGTGATGGTCGATTCTTTGCCTCCGTTGTCTGTCACACGGAGGCCGACCGTGTAGGTGCCACCCGTCCGGAACGTCACCGAGGATGTCTGGCCGTCGTCGGCGTCCTCGTTGTAATCGCTGTAGTCCCCGTCACCGTTGGTGTCCCACTCGTAAGACGTGATCGATCCGTCGGAATCACTCGAGCTACTGGCGTCTAATGTGACGGTATCGTCGGGGTTCGGAGTCTCCGGCGAGAAACTGAACGAGGCTGTCGGCGCCGGATTCTCGACCGTAATCTGACGCCTTATCGTATCTGTATTACCGTTGCTGTCTGTCACTCTGAGTCCGACGGTGTAGGTGCCACCCGTCTGGAATGTCACCGAGGCGACTTGGCCGTCGTCGGCATCCTCGTTGTAATCGCTGTAGTCCCCGTCGCCGTTGGTATCCCACTCGTAGGACGTTATGGTACCGTTGTCGGTCGAATCACTCGCGTCGAGTGTAATAGTATCGTCAGGGTTGGGTGTTGAGGGTGAGTAGCTGAACGACGCGGTCGGTGGCGAGTGCGTCGAAAGCAATGGTTGACTCCCACCGCTTGTCAAGTCGGCCGTCGGTTGTGCTGCAACACCACTCGTCGCAACCGAGACAGCCGGCGCGGCAATCAGGACCAGCACCACAGCTATCAGGCCGAGCCCCGCGATACGACTTCGTGGACTCATTCTCGCACCATCCCTGACACACCTGTCACGGTCGTTACGGTGGCAGAATCAGCAGTCATTGTAGCTCCGTTGTTACTGACCCGTCCGACGTGCGATGAGCAGCGTCCCGAGAGCAGCGGCAACGAGCGCAGGAACGAAGGCAAACCCACCGGCACCGGAGCCGCCCGAAGCCTGGGTCCCGGCGCTCTGGCTACTAGCTGTAGGCGTCACGGATTCCTCGACGTTGAAACTGAAACTGAGGCCGTCGATCTCACGGTTGAGGTCCTGGTGGCCCTGTGGCCAGTACTGGATGTCCGCGGTCACTGTCTTCTCACCGGTGTCCTCGCTGTAGACGGTCGCCCGGACGTCCCGAATGTTCGCTCCGGGGCGGACGGTGAACCGCGTCGACACCAACCCGGCACCGCTCGATGCGAAGTCCGATCCTCCGGAGATCGTCATCCCACTGGGGACGCTCATCGTAATGACGACTACGACCGGGCAGTTGGCAACTGGTGATACCTGGAAGCCGCCGGCTATCTGCCCGGGGCTGTCCTGATTGACCGTCGTATCACTCGCGTAGAGGCGTGCCTGATCCATCTCCGGCTCGTTGGGTCCCGGCGTACACGTGGCGTCCGATGTCGCAGTCTCTGCTGCCTGTGTGTCCGTGGCGGTTGTATTTTCCGACTGTAGCGCGGCAGCCGGGGTTGCGAGTGAAGTCAGCACGACGAGTGTCGCAACGACCAGAATACTTCCATATTTGATACCGTCAGTAACCAATTTAGAACGTTTACTATTCATGGAAAGTCGATAGTGGATTAATCGTAAATATCTTCCGTTATATTGTATCCGAAATCGAAGGAAGGCGTTGGATGTATATCTATACGCTCAAAATAAACTAACCGGTTTGTAGCACATATCCGGTCGGGGCACGAGAGTGAACTACGGTGCTACCCCCGACCGCCGTCACTCCCCGGCCCGCGCCGCTTCCAGCGACCAGAAGAAGCCGTAGTAGGCGACGACGCCGCTGGCCATCGCCAGGTAGTAGGCCCACTGTGGCGGCGAGGGCAGCAGTGCGAACAGGGCCGACACCACCGTCACCCACGCCATCGCGAAGACGAGGTCGACCAGCAGGCCGCCGCGGTGCTCGCGGACGTGCTCGCCGACGGCTTCGAGGAGGCTCATACGGGGGCACCCCGTCGCCGACCCTCGCTCACTCCTCGCGGACCCCCTGTTCGTCGACGACGAGGATGGGCAGGTGCGAGGACCGCAGGACGCGCTCGGTGACGGAGCCGAGCAGGGCGCGCTTGACGCCCGAGCGGCCGTGGCTCCCCATCACGACGAGGTCGATGTCCTCGCTGTCGGCGTATCTGGTGATTATCCGGTGTGGCGTGCCGGCCCGGACCTCTTCGATGGCGTGTAAGCCGCGCTCGCGGGCGGCGTCGGCGACAGCGCCCGTGGCGTCCTCGGCGTCGGCTTCGAGGTCGGTCAGGTCGCCGAAGTCGCCCTGTCTGATGCGGTCGAGCTGCTCCGTGCCGAGGCTGTAGGTGAGCCAGTCGGGGTCGACGACGTACAGCGCGTGGACCGTGGCGTCGTACTTCTCGGCGATGTCGACCGCGTGGTCGACGGCGACCCCGGCGACGGCGCTGCCGTCCGTGGGAACGAGGATTTCGTGGTACATGGTCAGTCACCTCCCGTAGCGCCGTCGTCGCTCGTTCCGCGGACCTCACCGCCGTCCGTCGCGGCGACCTCCTCGGCCGACTGCATCTTCGACATCGGCTCGGGGCTGTGACACTGGCGGACCAGCCGCTTGGTCGCCAGGTCGGGGTCGTCCGTCGCCAGCGAGACGCCGATGGTGACGGCGAAGACGACGGGCACGGCGATAAGTGCCGACCCGATAGCAGGGAGCCACTGGGCCAGGACGGGCCACAGCGGCCCCTCCAGCCCGCCGACGTAGCTCGGCAGGACCTCGTTTATCATCGGGACGGTCCAGATGACGAGCCCGGTGGTCATCCCGGCCAGCGCGCCGGGGCGGTTCGTGTTCTCCCACCAGAGGCCGAGGAAGAACATCGGGAAGAGGACCGCGCCGGCCAGCGAGAAGGCATACGAGACCAGCGCGGCGATTGGCGCGGCCGGGTCCAGCGCCGCGAGCGTCGTGATGACGCCCAGCGCGACGATGGAGAGCCGGCCCACGAGCACCTGCTGGCGCTGGCTGGCGTCCTCGTTGACGATGTTGGCGTAGATGTCGTGGGAGATGGCCGAGGAGCCGGCGATGAACAGGCCGGCGGTCGTCGCGATGGCGGCGGCGATGCCGCCCGCGGCGACGAAGCCGACGAACCACTGCGGGAGGTTCGACAGTTGTGCGGCGAGAACGACGATGACGTCACCGGCGGCGCTGGTCATGCCGGGGTCGCCGTACACCGGACCGATGTCCTGGCTGTAGAGGTCGGTGCCGAAGGCGGCGAAGGCGGGCGCCGACAGGTAGAGCAGGCAGATGAAAAAGAGGCCCCAGACGGTCGACCAGCGGGCGGTGCGCTCGTTCTCGACGGTGTAGAAGCGCACGAGGACGTGCGGTAAGCCACAGGTCCCGACGACGAGCGAGAACGCCGTCGCTATCCAGAGGTAGTAGCCGCCGGTGACGAACGGCTCGCTGAACTCGCTGGACAGCGTCGCAAAGAGCTGTCCGTACTCGACCTGTGGCAGCACCGTCGAGTACCCCTGCGTGAAGCCGACGACGTACAGCCCGGCCAGGAAGGCGACGATGAGGATGACGTACTGGACGGCCATGTTCTTCGTCGCGCCCAGCATGCCCGAGAGGGTGAGGTAGCCGACGGTGATAGTCATCATGAAGATGACCATCGACTGGTAGCCCGAGAAGCCGGGGATGCCGATGTCGCCGAAGATGTACAGACCGACCAGGCCCATCCCGCGGGCCTGCCCGATGGCGTAGACGAAGCCGATGAGGAACGTGGTGACGGCGGCGATGACCCGGGCCGTATCGGAGTTGAAGCGGTCGCCGACGAAGTCCGGCGCCGTGTACTTCCCGAACCGGCGCATCTGGGCCGCGAGGAAGATGAGCAGGATGAAGTAGCCCGTCGACCAGCCGACGACGAACGCCAGCCCGTAAAAGCCCGAGAGGGCGATGAGCGCCGCCATTCCCAGGTACGACGCGGCCGACATCCAGTTGGCGCCGATGGCCATCCCGTTCTCGACGTTGCCGATGGAGCGGCCGGCCACCCACATCCCCTCGGTGTCGGCCACCCGGAAGGCGTAGCCGATAGCCAGGAACAGGCCGAGCATCGACAGCACCAGTATCGCGGGCACGAGTTTGAACGAGACGTTCAGCCCCTCGGGCAGGAGGCCGGTCTGTAGCATCATGGGTGGCCTCCGTCGGGGCGGCCACCGTCGGCCGCCGTCGTCTCCTCGGTGCCGGCGTCCTCGGCCGCGTCCGCGTCACTCCCGTGTGTGATACCGTACTTCTGGTCCAGTTGGTCGCGTTTACGGGCGTACCAGAACGACAGGCAGAGCGCCCCGCCGGGCGCGCCGATGGCGACGAGGAAGTAGTGCAGCGGAAAGCCCAGTCCCGGGATGGTCGTCGTCATGACACCCGGGACAATCGCCGTCAGCGTCACCGGGCCGAAGACGATGAGCGCCCAGGCGACGAAGCCCGTCCAGACCACCCGCAGGTGGTCCCGCATGAACGGCGTGCTCGGCCGCAGGAGGTTCACCTCCTCGTCGAGGTAGTTCGTGTTCCGGTGGCTCTGTGCCGCCCGTGACAGACCTCCGTCAGAACGCAGTTCTGCCGTGGCTCGGCTCACGTCGTTCGCCTCACCGCCGTCGGACCGCTGGTCCGACGAGGTCCGGTTCGTTTCACTCGCCTCACTCCCCTCTGACCGCTGGTCCGATATGTCTCGCTGTGCGTTTCCCACCTCGTCTTCGGCCGCCGCGACAGAATCGTCGTAGTTCGTACTATGTGTGTCCTTATCTATCATGGTCGCGTCCGCGCCGGACCGGTACCGCGTGTGTTCGAAAAGCGGTGCCCCGACAGGCGGGGAACTCTGTGCGCCGTTACCGACCCGCGTCGGCGATATCCGGGAGACCGGTAGCAGTCCCGCTCAGTCGTCGCTCACTTTCGACTGGATGTCGCTGACCACGTCGGGGTTGCGCAGCGTGCTGGTGTCGCCCAGTTCCTCGCCGTTGGCGATGTCTTCGAGGAGGCGACGCATTATCTTGCCCGAGCGGGTCTTTGGCAGTTCGGGCGTGAAGATGATGGCCTCCGGCCGCGCGATGGGGCCGATGGCGTCCTCGACGCCCTCGATGATTGCGTCTTTCAGGTCGTCGTCCTCCGTGGTGCCGTCCTCGGTGATGACGTAGGCGTAGACGGCCTCGCCCTTTATCTCGTGTTTCCCGCCGACGACCGCCGCCTCGGCGACGCCCTCGACGCCGACGATGGCGCTCTCTATCTCCATCGTCCCGAGGCGGTGGCCCGAGACGTTGAGCACGTCGTCGACCCGACCCAGCACGGTGATGTAGCCGTCCTCGTCGAGTTTCGCGCCGTCCTCGGGGAAGTACACCCACTCGTCGCGGTCGGGGTTGGAGTACTCCCGCCAGTACTCGTCGATGAAGCGCTCGTCGTTGTTGTACAGCGTCCGGAGCATGCCGGGCCAGGGCTGGTTGACGACGAGATAGCCCGCTTCACCGGCGCCCACGGGGTCGCCGCCAACGTCGACCACGTCGGCGCTGATACCCGGCAGCGGCGGCCCCGCGGAACCGGGCTTCATCTCGCCGATTGCGGGCAGCGTCGTCAGCATCATCCCGCCGGTCTCGGTCTGCCACCAGGTGTCGACGACGGGACAGGACTCGTTGCCGATGTGTTTGTAGTACCACTTCCACGCGCGGGGGTTGATGGGCTCGCCGACGGTCCCCAGCAAGCGGAGACTGGAGAGGTCGTGCTCGTCGGGGTACTCCTGCCCCCACTTCATGAACGCGCGGATGGCCGTGGGCGCGGTGTATAGCTGGGTCACGTCGTAGTCTTCGACGATTTCCCACAGCCGGTCTTTCTCCGGGTAGTCCGGCGTCCCCTCGTACATCACCGTGGTCGTCCCGAGCGCCAGCGGGCCATAGACGATGTAGGAGTGGCCGGTAATCCAGCCGATGTCGGCCGAACACCAGTAGGTGTCGTCGGGTTTGACGTCCAGTACCGCGTGGCTGGTCCAGGCGGCGTAGGACAGATAGCCGCCGGTCGTGTGTTTCACGCCCTTTGGCTGGCCGGTCGTCCCGGAGGTGTACATGAGAAACAGCATGTCCTCGGCGTCCCGCGTCACCGGGTCGACCTCGGCGCCCTCGTGGTCGGCGACGAGTTCGTCGTAGTCGTGCTCGCCGTCTTTCATCGGGTGGTCGTAGTCGTCGTCCAGTCGGTCGACGACCACCGTCTCGACGTCGTGACCCACGTCTTCGAGCCCTTCGTTTGCCTTCTCTTTGTGTGGCAGCGGGTCCCCGCGGCGGTAGTAGCCGTCGCAGGTGACGAGGAACTCCGAGTCGGCCGACTCCATCCGGGTCGCCAGCGCGTCCGCGGAGAAGCCCGCGAAGACGACGGAGTGGGGCGCGCCGATGCGGGCACACGCCAGCATGGCGATGGGAAGCTCCGGAATCATCGGCATGTACATCGTGACCACGTCATCCTCCTCGACGCCCAGCTCGCGCAGCGCGGCGGCGAACTCGTTGACCTCCCGGTGGAGGTCGGCGTAGCTGTACGTCCGCGTCTCCCCGAGTTCGCCGACCCACTCGATGGCCGCCTCGTCGCCCCGCTCGTCGAGGTGTCGGTCCAGGCAGTTGGCCGAGGCGTTCAGCTTCCCGTCCGTGAACCACTCGTAGAACGGGGCGTCGCTGTCGTCGAGCACCTGGTCCCACTCGTCCTCCCAGTCGAGCAGTTCCGCGGCCCGCTCCCAGGCTTTGGCCCCCTCCTCCTCGAACTCGTCGTAGATGGCGGGGTCGGCGACGTTGGCCTGCTCTACGAACGACTCCGGTGGCTCGAAGACGTCCTGCGCTTCGAGTCGTGCTTCAAGTTGGACCTCCTCATCTGACATGGTCTATCACAGACAACTCGGGGGTCAATGATAAACGGAGGGGTCGGTCACCCCCGGTAGGGGCCTCCTACGGCTCGCACAATCGTACCCCAGTGTCCGGGTTCGCGCGCGTCGACCGACCCTGCCACCGCCGGGCCCGTTCTCAGTATCGACACTGGCGGCGGAACCTATTTGCGCAGGCCTCGATAACGACGGCGTAAGACCGGCGTATGAGCGACACAGAGAAGAAAATCGCCGACATGCAGGGCCAGTACCTGCAGGCGGTCTCGCAGGGCCAGCGGCTCACCGACGCCGAGTGGCAGAACTGTCGCATCATCCTCACCACTGAACGGCTGGCGCTCATCGCCGACGGCAAGCGACAGGTCGCACTGACCGACATCGACCGCATCGCCGACCGGTTCGACGTGAACCAGCAGAGCGCCGGCGTCTCCGAGTACGTCGCCCTCCACGTCGGCGAGGACGTCCTCCTGGTCTCGGCGTCGGACCACGAGGCGTTCCAGACGGATTTCTACCGGGCGAGCCTGGACGGTGCGGTCATCCTCGTCCAGCACCCGGCGGTGAAAGGCGGCGTCGTCAAGAGCAACGAGTGGACGAAGGGCCGACTGAAGGTCTCCGACGAGGCCGTTCGCCTCGCGATGGCCGACGGACAGGCCGTAGACATCGAACGGACCGACATCGGCGACCTGACCGTCGAGGACAAGCAGGTTTCGGGCGAGGAGCGGACCGTCATCCAGGTCGAACACAGCGAGGCCGACATCAGCGTCGAGACTCACCTCGCCGGCGAGGAGTTCCACGCCACCGTCCTCCGGACGATGCTCGAAGACAGCGCCGAACAGAACCGCGCCGACCTGGACCTCTCCTCGACCGAAAAGCGGGTCATCATGGCGCTTCATTCGGGCGTGTCGCCGTTCGACATCCCGAACTTCGTCGGCATCGACGTCGAGAAGACGGAGGAAATCTTCGACCGCCTCATCGAACTCGACGTCATCAGCGTGTTGCGCGAACGGACCGAGGTGTCGCTGACCACGAAAGGGCGGCGGGTCGCTGGGGACCGGATGGGCGAGCAGTAGGAGGAACCGACCAGTGGGAGGGTCCTCCGAACAAGCGAACGGGGAGGGACGACCCGCGAGTAGCGAGGGAGTGAGCGAAGCGAACTACCTCGAAGCAGAACGGCGACCGGAACCGGAACACCACAGCGCGATACCGGCCGCTTCGACACCCGGACGAATTCGCGCGACGACGCTTCGGTATGCCGGTTTCGGCCACGCGCGCAATTTTTGCGTCAACTAGGCCCGCCATATTCAAATCCCTGCTTGCAGTGATACGTGTATGGACATCGACACGGCGGTGGTACTCGCCGCTGGCGAGGGGACCCGACTGCGACCGCTGACGCGCAACCGACCGAAACCGATGCTGCCGGCGGGGAATCGCCCCATTCTCGAACACGTCTTCGACGCCCTGGTCGAGGCGGGCGTCGAGGAACTCGTCGCGGTCGTGGGCTACAAGCGCGACCGGGTCCAGAACCACTTCGGCCCGACCTATCGCGACGTACCCGTGACCTACGTCACCCAGCACAAGCAACTGGGCAGCGGCCACGCGCTCTTGCAGGCGCGCGAGGCGGTCGAGGACTCGATGCTCGTGCTCAACGGCGACCGACTCATCGACGCCGGGACGGTGTCGGCCGTCGCCGACAGCTTCGCCGAGACGGGCGACCCGTCGCTGGCCGTCGTCGAACGCCAGGAGACGAGCCGCTACGGGGCCGTCGAGATACACGGCGACGAGATAGCGGAACTCGTCGAGAAACCTCGCGACGGCGACTACCGGCTCATCAACGGCGGCGTCTACGCTTTCTCCGCGGACATCTTTACGGCTATCGAGGAGACGCCCCGACAGGAGGGGGAACTCGCGCTGACGGACACCTTAGCGCGCATCATCGAACGCGACCGGGTCCGCGGCGTCGAGGTCGACGGGATGTGGGTCGACGCCACCTACCCGTGGGACCTACTGACCGTCGCCCGCGAGGTGCTCTCCCGGGGCCGCGTGGTCGAGTCGCCCCGCAGCGACGGCGTCTGGATTGCCGACTCCGCCAGGGTCCACCGCGAGGCCGTCCTGCAGGGACCGGTCGTCGTCGGCCAGGACTGCGAGGTCGGCCCCGACGCCGTCATCGGTCCGAACACGGCACTCGGCAGTAACGTCACCGTCGGCTCGAACGTCGTCGTCCAGGACAGCGTCGTCGACGCCGACACGCGCATCGACCCCGGCTCGACACTCATCGACACTGTCACCGGCCAGGACGTTCACCTCGGCGCGAGCACGACGGTGCCGTCGGGGCCGGCCGACGTTCAGGTCGGGACGCAGGTCTTCGAGGAACAGCGCCTCGGTGCGGTCATCGCCGACCGGGCGCGGGCCCGCGGCAACGTCAGCGTCACGCCGGGGTCGCTCGTCGGCCCGAAGGCCCACCTCGACGTGGGCGTGACCGTGCGTGGCAACGTCTCCGAGGGCGCGGAGGTGACCCGCTGATGTGCGGCATTATCGGCTGTGTCGGCCGCGGCGACGAGACGCTCGACACGCTGGTCCACGGCCTCTCGAAACTGGAGTACCGGGGATACGATTCGGCCGGCGTCGCGATGGCCGACGACTCGGTGTCGCTCTGTAAGACCTCGGGCAAGATAGAGGAACTCCGAGACGCTCTCTCGAAGACCTCGCTTTCGGGCTCGGTCGGTATCGGCCACACCCGCTGGAGCACGCACGGGCCGCCGACCGACGGCAACGCCCACCCCCACCAGGACTGCCGCGGCGACGTGGCCGTCGTCCACAACGGCATCATCGAGAACTACCAGCGCCTGCGCGACGAACTGGTCGCCGCCGGCCACACCTTCACCTCCGATACGGACACCGAAGTCGTCCCCCACCTCATCGAGGACGGGCTTGCCGATGGGCTGGCTCCCGAGGACGCCGTCCGGGAAGCCATCGCCCGACTGGAGGGGAGCTACGCCATCGCGGCCGTCGTCGCCGGCACCGAGGCCATCTTCGCGGCCAGGCACGACTCCCCGCTCGTGCTCGGACTGGACGACGGCGCGACCTACCTCGCCAGTGACGTCCCTGCCTTTCGCGACTTCACCGACCAGGTGGTCTACCTCTCAGACGGCGAGTTCGCCCGCCTCGACGAGAGCGGCTGGACGGTCACCGATTCCGACGGCGTCCGCGTCGAGAAGGACGTCGACACCATCGAGTGGGACCCCGAGGAGACCGGCAAGAGCGGCTACGACCACTTCATGATAAAGGAGATTCACGAACAGCCCCGCGCCCTGCGACAGTGTCTGCGCGAGCGCGTCGACGAGATGGCCGGCACCGTCGACTTAGACGACCTGGGTGACCTCTCGCCGACCGGCGTCCACTTCGTCGCCTGCGGGACCTCCTACCACGCCGCGCTGTACGGCGCGCAGCTGTTTCGCGAGGCCGGTATCCCGGCCCAGGCCTTCCTCGCCAGCGAGTACGCCACCTCGGTACCGCCCATCGGCGACGCCTTGGTCGTCGGCGTCACCCAGAGCGGGGAGACGGCCGACACCCTCTCGGCGCTCCGGGCGGCCCAGAAACGCGGCGCCCGAACGCTGGTGGTCACGAACGTCGTCGGCTCGACGGCCGCCCGCGAGTGCGACCACGCCTTCTACATCCGCGCCGGCCCCGAAATCGGCGTCGCCGCGAGCAAGACCTTCTCCTCGCAACTGGCCGCGCTAAACCTGCTCACGCTGGGGATGACCCGCTCCGACGAGGCCCGCGAGGTCATCAACGCGCTCCGGGAACTCCCCGGGGACCTCCAGCGCATCTTAGACGAGTCCCGCGCCGAGGAGGTCGCCGAGACGTACACCGGCGCCGGCGCGTACTTCTTCATCGGCCGCGGGCTCCAGTTCCCCGTCGCGCTGGAGGGCGCCCTGAAGATGAAGGAAATTACGTACAAACACGCCGAGGGCTTCGCCGCTGGTGAGTTGAAACACGGCCCGCTGGCGCTCGTGACCTCCGAGACCCCGGTCTTCGCCGTGATTATCGGCGACGACGAGAAGGCCCGCAAGACGGTGGGCAACGTCAAGGAAGTGGAAGCGCGCGACGCGCCGGTCGTGGCGATTACGGACGGCCAGACCGACGTGCATCGGTACGCCGACCACGTGCTGGAGATTCCCGAGACTCACGAACGGGCTGCTGCTGTGCTGGCGAACGCTCATCTCCAGTTGCTGTCGTATCACGTCGCGGCGAAGTTGGGGCGCAACATCGACAAGCCGCGGAATCTGGCGAAAAGCGTGACGGTGGAGTAATTTTTGTTGATAATGTGATCTACTTTATTTAATTTGACCGACCGGGACACTGCAGAATCCTTGCCGGTCATTGTTCGTTTGTCAGTGCTCCGAGTTCGGCTTTTCTATTTGTTTCTTGACGTTAGTCTCATCTGGCTCGACTGGCTTCACTCGAAGCTCTCCGAAGCCGTACTTCGAGTGGTTCCCGACGCGGGTGAGTCCGGACATTGCGGTCTCCACGGGGCGGTCACCATCGTAGCCGACGACTATGCCGTGATCGACAGTCTCCAACTCGTATATGTCGCCGCCCTCGATGACCTTCTCCAGTCGGTGGCGCAGCTGCGCTTCATCGTCTACGTTCCACCACCACGGCACGTCCACGTTGTTCGCCTCCGGGTACTCCGACCGGAGCACGAACGGCGTCACGAGTTCGAGAATGAACGCTTCGCCGTCTTCGAGACGCGAGTAATCCAGGGCCTCTAGGTCAACGATTTGCGTGTCTTTCAGCGTGGTCGTCCCGTACCCGTAGTTGCGTTTGCCTCCGAATTGGAGGCCGTCAAGCACGTCCTCGCCGATGGGCAGAACGTCCGGGTCATCGGCGTGCAAGTAGGCGTTCACGTACCAACGCGTGGTCTGTTGCTGCTTTCGCGCGCCGTCAGGCCGACCCATAATCGTCTCGTAAGCCAGCGCGGGCATCCCGCTTTGGAACCGGATGTCATGAGCGTTCAGCCCGTCGCGAGGTCGGGTATCGAGCAGCCATGGATGGTCGGGCTGCCGAAAGAGGAACAAGTCGTCGTAGCTTTCCACGCCAGGAAACGACGACCCCATGTACGGGCGAATCCCGCTCTGTGAGTGGTCCTCGGGAAACCTCCCGAACTGCCCCGGCACGAACATCCCGTGGCTGGCGTTGACGTGCTGGTGGACGTCGTGCTCCAGGCGCATCCCGAGCGCATGGTAGATCGCGTTCCCGCTCACGTAGTACGGGTGCCCGAGGTAGTCCATATCCAACTCCCAATGAACCTGCTGGATACGCGTCACGCGTTCTCTCCACGGGTTTCGAGATCCTCGATGTACTGGAGCGCGGTGCTCCAACTCCAGATCCGCCGGAGGTTCGCATCGAGCACCATGTTGTGCTTATCGTGATTGACATTGAGTGGGTGTGCAGTGAGGCGCTTCCACGCCGACGCCCACGACCGCCATGGGCGGCTTCCAAGGCGCGCCCACGGTCGCCCGTCCGCGCTCTCGTCGATTCGGAGCGCAAAGCGGTCACCCGCGTACACTGTCCGGTGGGGCACGATCTCATCGGCATCATCAACAACCAGGAGGAGATCGCCGAACTCGTGACCGGTGCGGTAGTTGTCCAAGAGCGCCGTCACGAGGAGCGTGTGGTACTTGAGGCTCGTGTACGGGTAGTAGATGCTCTCGTTGAAGCCGCTCGCTACGTCCGACGTGAGCCACGACCGATGCATCGCCTCGGGGTCGGTACCCGTCAGCAGATCGCTGATGGCCTCAGAGAGACGCGGGCGTGAGAACTCTTCTGGGTCGTAATGAGAGTCGCCAGTCAGCAGCGAGAGCCGGTAGTGCGTCTCGTGGTTGTCAACCGTCTGCTCGGGCTTCCCGTTGGGTCGGGAGAGTGCTGACGCATCGCCGTCCGCGCCGTGCGGGACGGTCTGATTCACCGGGACGCCGTGGAAGGTGTCCGGCGCGTCCTGGTGCGTCTTGCCGTTCAGCTTGTGGGTGTCGTGGCGGTACGCGGTAACCATCACATCTTGACCGCTGTCGCCTTGGAAGTCGTTGCGGGTGGCGTTCTCTCCCATCTACGGCCCCTCCTCGACACGCGCTTCCAGTGCCTCCACGAACGCCGGGCGGTACTCCTCGGTCCACTGGGCGTCTTTCTCGTCCATCTTGTTCGTGTTGCCCTTTCCCCGGTCGAAAACGCGCTTCAGCTCGCGCTTCTCGTAAAGCGGATTGATGAGGTGACAATCGACGATCCCTGCACCAAAGTTCCGCGCACCACCGAGCTGGTGCATGAAGTCCGTCTTGTGCCCATCGAGGAAGTCAATCCCCTCCGCGAGGAGACCGATGAATTCGGGCTTCGTCTCTCGGAACGAGAGATGCCAACAGCCGTCCAGATTTGCCACTGCGTCCAGCTCCGCGTTCCGTAGCGGTTCGCGGTTGTCCTCCCGGTTTCGGGAGACGATATTCCGGTTGAGTCGCCGGTAGTGACCCTCGGCCTGTCCGCGCGTGTAGTCCACGCTGGTGCGGACGGGGTTGAATTTGATTGGGCGACGCATCACCTTTCCCGGTTGATTGCCGAAGCCACCAAAGAGGTCAAAGACCACACAACCGTGGTCTTCTCTTGCATCTTCGACGCACGCGCCCTTCTCGTGATAGCCGTCATCGAGGTCGCGCTCGTAGACATCTTCCTTCATGAAGTTCGCGTTCGACTCCCCGGGATGGCAAGCGGTGCCGTCGTTCTCAGAGACGACACGCTCCATTCCGTGCCGGAGCCAGCCCGAGAGCGGGAAGGCGGGAATGATACCGCCGATCTGGTTCTGCGGGTCGTTGTCCTCGTAGTTGCCGTTCGAGGCGTGGTGTCTATCGGTCATGATGCTATCCCCGACCACCAGCAGGTCGGTCTGAATCCGAACGAACACGTCACGGTCGATGTCTTCAATCACGGTTCTGAGGTGCCGTAGTTGCCGTCCGTCCAGACCTCCAGCCGGCAGACGTGTTTACGATCGTGTTGCGACCGTAGTCGAGTTCGGCGTTGCTGTCATCTTCGTTGATGTCATCACTACCGCCATCGGTGCCGACGTTAGAGGTCGACACCGACACCCCCGAGAGAGCAATTGCCGCATCTGGGACGGTTCGGCATACAATCACAGATCTCCCCCGAACGGTCCCGCGCATCTCAATCAGATGCGCCATCCGCGTGTCGGCCTCGGCACCTATGGTGCCCGGCACGTTATTCCAGTCGGTGTTCTCGCTCCGCTCAATCAGTTCCGCGAGATTGATATCGGCTTCCGCGTTTTCGGGGACTGATTCGTCTGTCGTGCCGGAATCCTGAAGTCCGGCGGATATCTTCATTGACATGCTTCGGTTGCTCCGAAGCGCGGGGTCGGTGCCTTCAACACCGGCCTCATCTTCTGTGAGGCGTACCGCGCTTTTCAGTATTATTTACACTGGGCTACTACTTAGTCTTTTGCTTAGCAAAACACTAGGCGTAAAGCCAAGAAAATCACCGGGCAAAATGCTGAGTATTATCTTTCGTACCCAATATGCAAGAACAACGGATGGTCAACGAGAACTACGAGCCGAATGATCGGGAGGCAACCGTGATTGACTTGTTCAAGCAAGGCCGTGACTCCGGCGACCCTTGGGGGCGTGTGAATCCTCTCTTTATACGTCAGAATACCTCTCTTGACAAGGGGCAGGTTGAGTACGCTCTTCGTAATCTAAAGAATGCCGGATGGATTGAGCAAGTGAATCAGGGCGGGCTCTACGAATTTGTCGATGATCCACGAGAGAATAGATTATGAGCAGTGGAGAGTGCCTTGTGAGTGGGGACTGTATTTGAACGTGACAACTACCACCGTAGAAATGAAATACACGACTGACCAGTACGACCGGGAATCCCTCGATAATGGTCTTACCGATCGTGTCGGCAGCAGTTCGCTTCCGATTGGTCCACTCGAACTCCAAATCGCGTACAAACTGTATCTGGTACGCAGAAGTATTTCGAGGATGCAGCCCGTCTGTACGTGTTGTTCGGCGAAACGCTTAGTCGTCGTGAACTCGAACAGTGGGTCAGAGAGTTAGAGGTGACTGACGCGTATGACCGACTCCAGCGAGCGTAAGTCGCTCGCCGAAAAGCGAGAGCGCAACCGAGAGCAACGGCTCGAACAGATCAAGCGCTGGGCCGAGTATATTGATTCGAACCCGCCGGAAACGTGGGGGCCACAGCTCAACGGACTTATCAATTCCCAGCTTGCGTCGGCCAGAAACACAGATATCTCCACCGAGCAGCGCCGACGAATCGAACGAATCAGCGAGCCTCGAAATAAGTAGAACACAAGTGTGGGTAAGCTGGAGCGCTACTCGCCTTTGCCCTCACTTCTTTACCGTTCCCTCTCGGGCGATTCCGGCGGTTCTAAAAACGCACTCAGTAGTTGCCCAATCCGCGAACCCGACATAGTCGTCCCCGCGGTGGCTGCAGCGGATTCGAGTCCCGAGTTCGACCACGCCCGCTCGACCGGTCTGGCGACTGTCTCCAGCAGGCCAATGAATGGCCCCACCGTGTACGTCTCCCGCAGGTCGATGACGATTACATCCGGGTTGGGCTCCGCGGTTAGCCACCGGTAGCAGCGCGAGTTTCGGACCAGCGCTTCGAGGCGGCCCGCGAGTGACTCAGCTGCGCCGACGAGCACCGCCCCCTCGCTCGCCTGTGACAGTCGCTTCTCGGCCGCCTGGAGCATCTTCGCGGTTCGTGACTCGTCCCACGTCATCGGTCGATGTCGGTGACAGTCGTTCGCACAGTGACTACTCCGAGGTCGAGGACGACCGTTGAGCCGTACTGGAGCCGTTCCCCTCTGAACTCGATGCCGTTGTCCGTCTCGCGTACCCGAAGTTCGGTCGTGAGCGTCACGTCCTGCAGCGACGGATGGTCGCTGACGACGACTGAGCCGTTCTGGGCCGTCGCGACGACGGGGGTCGGCTCCGTGGTGACGGCGGTGATGTAGGCCGTCATCTGTCCGCCGGCGCGTTCTGTCTGTCCCGGACGGATGGCCGTCGCGATTTCCGGCTGTACCCCCGTCATCTCCAGCGTCACTGTTCGATTACTCAATGAGTCAGTTTCGAGCCCGCTGTCGACTCGGTCGATGCGGCCGTTGAGGGTGTACCCTGACGCGGGAAGCGTAACTTGCTGTCCGGGGCGGAGTGCCGTTCCGCCGAAGTGGCGGGTTCCCTGTTGCGTGTACGTCGAGAGATTCGCCTCGACCAGAACCTGGCGGCTGCTGGGGTCTGTCGTCGGGTAGACGGCTACGTCTTCGACTGTCGCTGCGGTGCGGTCGCTGACCGTTATTTCGTCACCGGGCGCGATTTCGCTCGCGTCGTTTGCCGCGACAGTCTCTCGGAGCAAAACGGTCGTCGTGGTGGTGTCGAGGCTCGACTTGCTGCCCACGGCGCCTATTCGACCCGTGACATTGTATGTATCCGTGCTGATATCGAGGGTCCGACCCAGTCGCGGCGGTGCGTCCGCGTAATTGAAGGCTCCTCCACGCATGCTACCTTCGAGTCTGGCACGGGCGAGGACGCGCGTCTTGTCGCCTTGCGGGGCGAGATAAATATCGGTTAGCGTCAAAGTTGACGCGTTACTCGGCGCGTAGGTGTCCCCCTCGTTGAGCGCGGCGACGATGTAGTCGGGCTGTGTTCCGAGGTCGAGTGTGACGAAAGTCGTATCCGTCTCCGGTGTCGTGGCGGTCTCGGTGTCGTCACTGGTACCGAGAACTAGTCCGACGCCGGCGACGAGGACCGCGAGCGCGAGCAAGAGTGCGAGTGCATCGACGACGTTGACGACGCCGAAGAGATTCCCCTCGTCGTCGACGAGTCCGTCGGCATCTGTAGGGGCGGCCATAGATACCCGTTTCTGTCACAGTGTATGTTCTTTGTGTTTGTCTGCTACCGCGTTCTTATCTTCTCCCCGATGAGCGAGCCCACGTCGACGAAGACACTGTAGAGCTGCCGAAGGACGATCTTCAGGTCGAAGCTGAACGACTGTTGACGGATGTACTGGATGTCGTATCGGAGTTTCTCTCGCGGGTCCTCGCTCGTCATGTCGTTAATTTGTGCGAGTCCGGTCAACCCCGGTTTGACGAACCACCGCTTGCGCCACTCGCTGGTTTCGGCTTCGAGATGTCGTTCCTCGTCGGTCCAGGCGGCACGCGGCCCGACAACACTCATGTCGCCGACGAGTATCGACCACAGTTGGGGTATCTCGTCGAGATGGGTTTGCCGGAGGTATCGCCCGACTCGGGTGATACGGTGGTTCTCGTCCGAGTCCGGCGCAGTATCAGGCTCGCCAGTCCGCATCGTGCGGAACTTGTAGATGGTGAATATCTCACCGAAGGCCGCTGTCCGGGTTTGGGTGTATAGTATCGGACCGCGGCTGCCCAGTTTGATGGCGATAGTGATGACGAGCACGAGCGGAGCCAGACAGACGAGGGCGATACTCGAAAACGCAACGTCGAATACCCGCTTGACGGCGTAATCCTGCCAGTCCCACGGCTCTAAGTGCGTATCGACGAGGTCGCCACCGGCCGCGTCGGCGACCAGCACGCTGTCGGCGTGCTCACGGTGCACTTTTGCCTGCACCCCGTGTTCGAAACAGGTCGCGAGCGCGCCGAAGAACTCCTCGCGGTCCGGCTGCTCGAACGCGAGTAAGACAGTGTCGATGTCGTGTTCGACGAGGACGGCGTCCAGCCGCGATAGCCCCCCGAGCCGGGGAAGTTCGCTCGCGCTCTCGATAGTCATTCCGCCGTCGGCGACCTGTCGTGGTCGCTCTGAGGACCGGACGCCAGACGGCGCGACGACCCCGATGATGGGGACTGTCGCACTCTCATACAGTTTCTTCATCACGATAGTGTCGTCACCGACGATGATGGCCCGCTTCGAGACGCTCGGACGCCGGCGGATAGCGACGAACCACATCGGGAGGACAACACCGAGAAAGAGCACCGTCGCCACCAGCGTCGTCCGGGGCAGCCGTGACGACCAGTCGAAGTAGCCGATAGTCGCGAGGACAGCGGCCGTGAGGAACACCCGCTTGTGGGTCAGTGAAATCGTATCGAGGATTCTGCGTGGACGCGGCTTGAACAGCGGCCACAGGACAGCGAGTGTGATAAGAAGTGTCGTCGCGATCTGGTCGAGCAGTTGTCCGTTCGTGTACGTCGTCGGCTGAAGGTTATCGAGTGGCGGGATAGCCGTAAGCGCCATCTGTGTCAGTGGCGCGTTGGCGACGACGACTGCGCCGGCGACCCACAGTGTCGCACCGCAAACAGCTACGAGTCGGTATCGCCACCCAGACTGCATCGTGTGGTAGGTTGTGATTACAATATAAAAATACTGCGAGGAGATGCCATGATCAAGATGCTGTCGGTTCTCCGTCTAGTCCTGCCTCCAGAGCGACTGTCGGACCGACCGTACTGACTGTCGGTCTGCTACATCACTAACGGCGTAGCCAAACGCCAGCGCGAAGACGGGTCCGAGTGGCGCGCGATAGCGGAGGTCCCACGAGACGAACGTCACTGCAGTGATAAGCGTTAGGACGAGGACCGGTGTCGCCCACATTCGGAAGAGGTAGAAATCGTCACAGTACGCTCTATAGAGGCCGAAGAAGCCGATCAGAATGACCGGCAGGTACGTCGTGAGATTAATCGCCATGTGGATAGCCGAATGTCGAAGGAGTAGCGGTGTGAAGAAGAACACGGCTTTTAGAATCCCCATTACGAGTAAATGATGTACATTAGTCAGTACGAATTGTACTGGCTGGTCTGTGCTTCCAGTTATGAATGGATACACGTATGTCGCGTCACTTACTATTATGTCCCCTCGACTCCACTTCGTTAGCAGTTCGTACCGCTGAACGACATACGGCAGACTAGCGAGTGTAGAGACTCCTATTCCTATGGGTACCGCTCGCGAGGCGAAGATGCCCAGACGCTTTCTGTCACTCTGGAACACGTCGTACAGTAGCCACCCTGCGACAAGTGGGAACCCATGTGGCCTCGATAGCAGAAGGTATCCCATGCCAGCAAGTACGGCAGCCCGTGATTGCCAGCCCCGAGTGTGGTGGTGCCACATTAGCGCCCATAGGACGAACACCATCCCGGCCGTGAACAGGGAATCACTCAACACGTAAACATCCCAGTTGAAAGTGTCCCAAAGGAGTGCGAGTGCAAGACCGGCAACCAGACCGGTGCGGTCATCGACCAACTTCGAACCGATTTGGTAAACGACAACGCAACTGAGGGCCGAAAGGAGAATCTGGAATCCGACCCAGTGGTCGTATGTCATACCAGGTATCGAGAGGAACCCGCACAGGGGTAGCGTGAAGCCGCTGTAGAGAACACCCTTCTTTGCGACGAGTGCGCTTGCAGGGTCAGCTACCCAGAGGCTGCAGACATCCGTGTACACGCTAGTATCTCTGCCCAGAGATGTACCCTTGTATAGCCAGTACGCTGTTCGAGCAGTTAACCCGACGGCAAAGATTAGTAACGGGCCGAACCAGTAACGGTTCTTCCAGGAGAACATAGCTACCGGTTCAAACGGAGGCTAATAATTGTCCCGTTTTTAGTAGCTACACGATGTCGTGCTGATCACAAACGCCTCGCTTACATCCCCTCGTAGTGCTCGATAGTCCGCTCGAGTCCCTCAGCGAACCCGATGACCGGGTCGTAGCCGAGCAGTTCACCTGCCTTCGAGATGTCTGCGTGCGAGTGTCGGACGTCTCCGGGGCGACGGGTATCGTATCTCGGCTCGATATCCGTCCCGAGCCGCTCGTTCAGCGCGTCGACGACTTCGTTTATCGTTTTCCGGCCACCACAGCCGACATTGATAGCCTCTCCTGTCGCGTCCCCTTCGGCGGCCAGGATGTTCGCCTGGACCGCGTTGTCGATGAACGTAAAGTCCCGTGACTGCTCGCCGTCGCCGTATATCACGGGCCGCTCGCCGCGACGCATGAGGTCGATGAACTTCGGGATGACCGCGGCGTACTCCCCGTCGGGGTCCTGTCTCGGGCCGAAGATGTTGAAATAGCGGAGGGCGATAGTATCGATATCATAGAGTTCGCTGAATTGAAGCGCGATTTTTTCGGTGTAGTACTTCGAGAGGGCGTAGGGCGATTCAGGTCGTGGTTCCATCGTCTCGACCTTGGGTAGTTGCTCCGTCGAACCGTACACCGAAGACGATGAGGCAACGACGGCAGTATCGACACCGGCGTTGCGTGCTGCATCCAGAACTGTTGCAGTGCCGGTACAGTTGGCGTCGGTCGTCATCACCGGGTCATCGACACTCCTTGGAACAGAGGGCACGGCCGCCTGGTGGAAGACGTAGTCGACCCCCGCAGTCAGCTCAGCGACAGTCTCGCTGTCACGGATGTCGACCTCACGGAACGTGAATGCCTCGTCCTGTTGCAGGGACTCGAGATTCTTATCACGGCCGGTTTCGAAGTTGTCTATTCCGCGAACGGTGTATCCGTCTTCGAGAAGCGCGTGAGCCAGATTCGATCCGACAAAACCTGCGACGCCTGTTACTAATGCGGTCGACATACCCTTCCGTTTCTATGCAGAGAAGTCAGTGTGTCGACTTCCGGTGACTACAGCCGAACCACGTGTTGGGCATCGATTCGTTCCGTCGCGTTTCGCGTATCGAAGACGAGAGATGCGTTCTCGACGATTCTGTCGATATCTATCTGAGTGTGGTCGGTGACCAGGACGACACAGTCGAACGATTCGAGGCGCTCAGATGCCAACGGAACAGACGAATACGTGTCCTTTCCGACATCCAACTCGGGAACATAGGGGTCGTGATATGCAACTTCGGCGTTCCACTCTGTCAGCTCTGCAATGATATCGAGCGCTGGTGACTCTCGGACGTCCGAAACGTCCGGCTTGTAGGCCGCTCCGACGACCAGTACGGAACTGGTCGAAAGTGCGGTCCCACGGTCGTTTAACAGGGATACGACGCGCTGGACAACGTGGTCCGGCATTTCCCTGTTGACCGTGTCTGCGAGGTCGATAAATCTGGTTTCAACGCCCTGTTGGCCGGCCTTCCACGATAGGTAGAACGGGTCTATCGGGATGCAGTGGCCACCGAGCCCCGGCCCCGGATAAAAGGCCATGAATCCGAACGGTTTCGTCTTCGCTGCCTCGATAACGTTCCAGATGTCGACGCCGAGTTCGTTCGCAATCTGTGCTAGCTCGTTGATGAGTCCAATGTTGACGGCCCTGAACGTGTTCTCCAGAAGTTTGACTAGTTCGGCCTCCGTTGCGGAATCGACACGCACGATGTCGTCGAAGACGGGATTGTATAGGGCCTCGGCATGGTCAGTACAGTCCGCAGTAACGCCACCGAGCACTTTCGGGATGTCCGTGGGACCGTACTCCTCGTTACCCGGGTCGATACGCTCGGGGGAGAACGCAAGATAGATGTCCTCTCCCACAGTGGCTCCGTTCGCGGTGAGAACACCACTGACGGCTTCCTCCGTCGCTCCAGGGTAAACCGTACTCTCCAGTACCACGGTACCCTTTTCGGGAAGTACTGGCGCGAGACGCTCTGCAGCATCGATAACGTACGATAGATCGGGTGTATCCGTCTTCCTGAGCGGTGTCGGAACGCAGATAGAAACGCCGTTGACGCCCGAGAGGGCCTGATACTCCGTAGTGAACTGGAGTCCGTTTTCCACCGCGTCCGTGACGGCATCGTCCGATACGTCTTCGACCGTCGACTTTCCTGCCCGAAGCCGCTTCACCTTGTCAACGTCAGTATCTACACCGACGACCTCGTAGCCCGCATCCATCATCGCCAAAGCAAGCGGGAGGCCTACATATCCCAGACCGACGACACCTACACGCGTGCGATTTTGCATAGTACCGAGTTATGCTTCGCCACCCTTTATCTATTGTTTATCAATCCCAATCGTGAAACTGGCCACGACTATCCGGGTAGGTGCTGTCGGTGATGACTGTGCCGAATGATTTTAATCCGGCGCCCGTTCCATGGACAGTGTGAGTATCGATGCCTGATGGTCATCCCCGGATCTTCCATTTCATAACACGGCTTCTGAAAGGGGGTGCGGAGGCGAAGACGATTGCGACCGTCACCGACCTCGACGGATACGAATTCACCGTCGGCCACGGAGCTGAATACGACAGCGAGCAGGTCAACCGACTCGAACGTACTGGTGTCGAGACGGTCTGTTTTCCGCTTGTCCGTCACTACAACCCACTGACGGCCCTCCCGGCGGTTCTTTCCCTCGCGCAGTACCTGCGCCGGGAGCAGTTCGACATCGTTCACACTCACAGCACGGAAGCTGGCATCATCGGGCGCTTTGCTGCAGCCATTGCCGATATACCACACGTCGTTCACACGGTGCATGGTGTCCCGTTTGCAGACGACCGGCACCATACGTTGAATCGGTTTGTCCTTGGCTGTGAACGACGGGCTGCGGAACACACGGACCGAATCGTCACTAACGCGGATGTCATCGCGTCGGACTACCTGCATCGAGGTATCGGTTCACCCGACCAGTACACGACAATTTACAGTGGCATCCAACTTGATGTATTCGAGAACGCAGGCCCCGCGACGGACCTTCCAGGCAGTCGCCCTCGAGTCGTTATGATCGGTCGACTCGCTGACGGAAAAGGGTTCAACGTGCTGTTAGACGCTGCTGAGGATATCTGTGACGATGATGTCTCTCTCTGTCTCGTCGGGGATGGACCACTGTACGAGACCCTGAGTTCCGAGGTCGAAGCCCGTGGGCTCGACGAGAGCGTGTTCCTCACGGGGTACCGAGACGACATTCCGAACGTCTTGGCTGCCAGTGATGTCCTCGTTCTCCCATCGTTCCGCGAGGGGACCCCGCGTGTCATCACCGAGGCGATGGCGAGCGGGCTTCCAGTCATCGCAACGGATATCGCTGGGATTCCGGAACAGGTTGCTGACAGTGAGTCCGGTTATCTCATTCCGACCGGAGACCCAGATACTTTGGCCGACCGACTGAACGAGTTACTCGAGTCGCCCGACTTGCGGACCACGATGGGAAGACGAGGACGCGAACGGGCCCAGATGTTCTCAGTCGACACGATGCTAGCGAAACTAGACTCACTGTATCAGGGGTTGCTCTCGAAATCTGCTACAGACCGCCTCACTCGATAGCCAGTAGAATCACTCTGTTTGGGACGAATCGCTGGTAGCTGTTCCCTCCGGCGGGCTCCGTCTCTGAGGGAATGGCCAGACCAGCTTCACGTGTTCGGTGATACCGATACCACCGAAGAGGAAGATAACCCACAGGACCATCTGACGGTGGCGCTGCCCAGTTCCGTAATTTACGGTTCCAACGCCGTAAAATACGACTGCAAGAACCAAGCCTACGACCAGACCGACTGTTACCGGTACATCTTTTCGGCCCATAGACCGGACACCCCACACAGCGCAGATAGTGAACGCAAGCGTGCTAATCCCCTCGAGACTTACGATCAGGTCCGGAGCCGTCCTAACCATCCAGGGGAACGGGGCATACAGAAAGTATGCCGCACCTATCCAACTGAAGCTGATAAGTTCAGGAAGTGTCTGTGGAATCACATTCGGAAGATAGACTGCACGTCCGCTGGCCCGGAGCCGACGAATTCGTGCCAACCTCGTGATGCCACTCCGTATCAACGGTAACGACAAAACGTACACCACTGGTCCAGAGAGGGCTCCAAGACCTATTGTTTCCTTATACAGGTCGCGAGACACGATTACATACGTCGCTATCCCTGCTGTGATTGCTCCGACATAGAGAACGACGTTGAGCTGGCGGTGGATGAGTGCTAGATGTAGCATCGCATACGCCAATCCGTATGAGAGCCACCTGTTCAGGCGCTTCGGTGGCAATACCAACAATCTGGCTGCTGTCACGATACCGAAAAAGACGAACACGTCACGAAGGAGTGTCGTCTGTACCGCGACGAAGCTTGGATACAATATCATCGGGAGGGCAGCGAGTACGCCGGCCTGATGAGAGTAGTAGTAACGGCCGATACGGTAAACGTGATAGATCGCTATCGCGCCTAACAGTCCGTTACCAAGCCGCGCGTAGAGCCCACTGGGACCGGGAAGCAACCAGAACGGCGAGATGAATATACCCCACGTGAGAATCGTGTCGGACCCCGCAATGGGATTTAGCACCTGATAGAGCTCGACAGCATCCGCAGTGTAGCGAAACGGTTGACCCGTTGGCAAGCCGCGCGCGATAGCTTCCGCACCGTTCCCGAATCTCACTGCATCGGCTCTCGAATCGGGATTCAGGGTCGTGACGGTCGTAACGACCGCGCCGACTACCCGGACCGAAAACGCCAAGAGAAAGACGGAAAGGGCCTGTTTACTCGTTCTATCCATGCTGGTAGCTGGTAGTCCCACTGGCGAGAGATACCATCCTTCGATTCTCTCCAGTCCCTGTCTTGGTCAGTTGTCTCGGTCTGTGGTATCGGCTCTGGGACACTGTTCTCATTTGCGTCGCTCGTTTGCGAGTTCGAGATACAGAGACAGGTGATCCTCGACTGTCTGTTCGATACTGAACTGTTCTCGTACGAGACGGCTGCTCGCTGTTCCCCACGGCTCTCGTCGTTCGTTGTCGCAACTCTCCGCCATCGCACTTGCCAGTTCCTCCGGCTGTTTCGGGGGGACGAGTCTGCCGTTGACGCCGTCTCGGACTACTTCAGTCACGCCCGCGATCTCGGTCGCCACGACCGGCAAACCGGCTGCCATCGCCTCGAGATGGGCGATGGGAAGCCCCTCGAACACCGACGAGGAGACGAACACGTCCCCGAGGGCATAATACTCGTGTACGGTCGGCACTTTCCCAGTTACCGTCACGAGGTTGCCGAGCCCACGTTGCTCAACTGCGGCTCGTAACGCTGGTTCACGCTCTCCCCAACCCACAAGTAACAGGTGTACGTCCGTGCGTCGTTCGCCGAGCGACTCCATCGCGGCGATGAGGTCGAGTTGGGCTTTCGCATCGACGTATCGAGAGACGTTTAGGAAGACGATAGCGTCCTCGATTCCCCATCGCTCTCGGACTGCTTCGGTCTTGGCGCGGTGGACAGCGTTTGCGAACACCTCGGCGTCTATCCCGTTGTATATCGTACACCACTGTCTGTGCTGGCCGGGCTCGTATCTCGCGCTCTGGCCGGTAAACGCCCGTTCGACGCCCTCAGAGACAGCGATTGTTCTCGTGTCGAGCGACCGTGTCAGCCGTTCGAGAGTACGAGTAATCGGGTGATAGTTCTCAGGTACGTTGTGCTGGGTGCTGACAATGCTTTCGGTGCCTCCCAGTCCCCCTAGCACTCGACCGAGAAACTGTGCGTACGGTAAGTGTGCGTGGACAATATCGAAGTCATTGCGACGGAAAAAGCGAGCCATCCGCCACAGGGCACGCGGGTCGAATTTGAACGACGCATCGAAGTCGACGACTGTCGCACCGGCCTCCCGGAGTTCGGGAACGAGTGTCCGCTCCCCTTCGATGATACAAACCGTGTAGGAGACGTCCGGGTCGTCGGTCTGTCTGACGATATCGAGGACGACCGTCGGTGCGCCACCAGGCGCGACTTCGTTGATGAGCAGACAGATATCCATGGGCAGCGAACTGTACCAGTGTGGGTGATGTGAAAGCTTATAAATCCCACAGATACATCCGTTTGGCTATGTACTCGCTGTCACAACTGAAGCGAGCCCTGGGCAGCCCGAATCTGTTTTTCCGCGAGCTTAATCGGCTCTATCATCGCCGTCTGAATTCAAGACGGTTCAACACCGCCGGTATCGATATCTTCGATGCTGACTGGGACAATCTCCTCATCCTCGACGCTTGTCGATACGATATGTTCGAGGAACAACACAATCTCGACGGGACGCTCGAACGGCGTCTCTCCCGTGCGTCGAGTACCCAGGAGTGGTTACACGCGAACTTTACGGATCGGGACCTTCGGGATACAGTCTATGTCACGGCGAATCCGCAGTATTATCGACACCGTGACGTACTCGGTACGACGTTTCATGCTGTCGTAGACGTCTGGAAAGAGGAGGGATGGGACGAGGAACTGAAAACCGTCCCCCCGGAGGTCACGACGAAACATGCAATCGAGGCCGCAGAGCGGTATCCAGACAAGCGGCTGTTGGTCCATTACATTCAACCACATTATCCGTTCCTCACCGAGAGAGGGCAGCCATTCGATAACGACCAGGCGTTCCTCAAGCCGGACGAGGCGGGCAGTTGGAATCAGGTAATGACCGGTGAGCTCGATGCGGACGCTAACACTATCTGGACTGCCTACCGGGAGACGCTCGACCGGACACTACCGTCCGTCGCGGAACTGCTTGCCACACTCGATGGAAAATCAGTCGTTAGCGCTGACCACGGAAACATGGTCGGCGAACGCGCCACGCCGTTCCCGATTCGTGAATGGGGCCATCCCCGAGGGATATACACGTCGGAACTAGTGACTGTCCCCTGGTTCGTCGTTGAGGGTGACCGACGGGACACCGTTGCCGAGGAGCCGGCAGAAAGGGCATCGGACGTTACCGACGAGTTGGTTCAGGATAGGCTGGAACAGCTGGGATACGTGTAACGTCAGGCAGCCAGTGCCCGCTCGAGTGTCGACCGATACTGACTCACGACCTGCGCAAGCGTGAGGTTCTCGGTGAAATGATCGCTCGTCGGCTGACTCAGACGGGACCGGGCTGCAGGTGATGAAACCAATAATCTAGTCAATTCTACCAGCGTCTCGAAGTCCCCATCGGCATCGCCCTCGTACTCCGAGAGGTTGGCGAATCGACTCACTTTCACATCCAAACTCACGACCGGAGTCTCGTAGCGCCACGCTTCCAAGAACGTGCTCGGGAACCCCTCGAACGCCGCCGTGCTTACGAGTGCTATCGCCTCCCTGTAGTACTCGTGAATGTGTGCAGGATCGACCGACCCGAGATAGTCGAGATTCTCGAGTTCACGAACTCGGTCGGCGATGCGCTGGTTGTACTGTTCGTCTTGCCCTTCAGGGCCGATCATAACGAAGGAAACATCTGGACACGCGGCCGCGAGGTCAAGATACAGATGGGGCCGTTTCTGTTTCGGGTCGAGTCGACCGACCCACAGCACGTACTCCCGTTCGTCGTGACCCGAGATGTCATCGGCTTCGGGATAGCCACTGGGGATGACTGTCGACTGTATTCCGTACTCTGCCTGTAACTTCGTAGCCTGTCCGTTCGTCTGTGTGATAACTGTTGTCGCGTCGTGGAGGGCCCGGACGAATAGCTTCCGCATCCACGGTGACAGTGCGGCCGGCTGCTCTCCGATGTTAGGGTCGTTCGCGAGGTTGTAGACCCATTTCCCATCCAGAAGGCGAGTGAGCGCGTAGATAATCGCGGCCTGATACGGTCGTCCACGATAGACGTAGATGTCTGCATTTGCCGCTCGCATCGCACGCAACAGTTTCAGTAACTGGAGTGGTTTCCTGAGCGGTGACGTATCCGGCGATGGACTGTACGCCCGATGTAGTGTTACCCCGTCGACCTGTTCAGTCCGTGGCTGACCGTAGTCCCCGACGACGAAATGAACATCAAACGTGTCTGTTAGTTCACGGCTGATAAACGACAGCTGTCTCGCCCCGCCGCCGACTGCCTCTACCGATGGCTCGAAGTAACCGTATGCCGAAGTGAGAACGAAGCAGATTCGCTCTTTCCCGCTCATCGGTTACTCGATGAGTCCCTCGTGGCACGGACGACCCAGGTCATCGCGAGTCGAGACAGGACCGAACATTCGTCGCAGTAGTCGTCGAGAAGCTTGTAGAGCTCTATATTGAGTGGTGTATTCACGAGTCCCGTCGCATACGTCAGATAGCGAGATATCTCCACAGACAACCCGCAGTCGGACAGCAGTTCGACTATTCGTCTAGGGTCGTATTCGTCGTAATCCGACGGGGACCCGTTCCGCAGTCTCACGTATCGATTCCGGAGCTTACGGAACGGGGACGCGCTGTTCGCGAACGAAAACAGGAGCTGTCCACCGGGTCGAAGCACTCGCGCTATCTCTGTTATCAGGTCCTCGAGGCCGTCACGACCGATGTGACCGACGACACCGAGACAGAAGAGGAGGTCGACCGAATCCGTCGCCAGCGGCAGACTCCCTCCGTCGCCTTGAACGTACCTCGCTGTCGAGTCATCACCGCTCGCAGCGAGGATGATATCACGGGAGAAGTCCACACCGACCCTCTCTGCCTCTGTGTGTCCCTCGAGCCGGTTGAACAGCTCTCCCGATCCGACGCCGATATCGACTACCACGCCGCTCGCGGGGACATCTGCCATGTTCAGTGCTGCATCGAGTCGGTGCCGCTTTTCGTAGTCGAGGACTCGTTCCGGATTCGAGTACTTCCCCTCGTATTCCTCGCTTCGCTTCCGCCAATACCCAAAATCTGTCATCAAGTAGCCGATGTTGCGTGCCCCGGAAGATAACGATTTATACATTGGCTACCGCTGTCGCCCGGACAGCGACGCGACGCTTACTTCCCCGGGCCGACGGGACCAGTCTGTGTCGCCACGTTCGTGACCGGAGGCATACCTGGCCACGGCGGATAGACATCTTCTCGCCCGCGACCGCTCGTCTCACACTTCGAGTGCGTTCACGACGTTTTCAACGTGTCTGTCCCACGTCTGTTCCTCTGCCCGTTCAAGAGCGTTTTCCGCCATCTGGCGGCGCTCTGTCGGGTGGTCACGGAGGTACTGCAGTCGGTCCGCGAGCGGTCCTACTTCCCTCGATGGCACAATGTATCCCTCCCGACCCGGCTCTATGATGTCCGGCATCCCCGTCGTTTCGGTCGCGATTGCTGGGACGCCAGCGGCCATTGCCTCCAGCGGCGCTTTACCGAATCCATCGGAAACTGAGGGAAAGACGAATACGGATGCTCGATGGTAGTATTCTCCGGGGTCGACGAACCCGGGCGTTTCGATATTCTTGAACTCCGCCGAGTCGAGCATCTCCCTCACATCCTGCGACACGTGCCCACAGAGGAGCAGTTTCGCGTCCTCGTCATCACCCCACCCATTCCTCCGCCACGCCTCGATGAGATAGGGAACCCCTTTTGCGATGGTCACCGAGCCGACGTAGAGGACGGTGAACGGACCCGATTGGTCCCACTTGCTCGTCGGGTACTCATCGGGGGTAACGCCCAACGGGGTGACTGCTACCTTCTCGGGCGGGAATCCGCTCCGGACGAGCGATTCTTCCACGAACGAGGAGATTGCGAGAATCCGGTCACACTCCTCAAGGGTTTTCTGTCGCAGGTCGAACCGTCTGTTGCTCGTCACAGCTTCCGGCGGGTCGATACCGAAATCCCGATACGCTTTTGCGACTCGTTTCCCGTGCGGTCTGGCATATTCCGTTGTCGCTTTGACCACGGTACGGTCCCCACTTCGATTACCTGCTCGAAGGGTCCGCAGGTACCCGGGTGTATGGTGCAACTGGATGGTATGGTCAGCAGCCGCTCTGGCTGCGAAGAAATCGAACAGTTGCTCGGAGTAGTACCGCTTATCGAAGTTTTCCGTGACGAACCGATTGATGCCAGTCATGGCACGCGGCAGCATCCGACCGAACGGAATCGGTGCTGTGACGAGATTTGACGGAAGCACGCACTCCTCGACACCACGGCAGTATAACTGTTCCAACAGCCCCCGCTCGTGGAGTCCACGTGCCAGCTCGGTGATCGGCCGGCTCGTGTGTAGACCGAGGTCACCGTAGGCGACGAAAGAAATTGGTTTCATGCGCTACTCTGTTCTCGACTGAATCGAGTACAGTTCGGCGTACTGGCCGCTCTTCTCGAGTAGCTGTTCGTGTCGACCGGACTCGATGATTTCGCCGCTATCGACGGTGTAGATTCGGTCAGCCCGCTTTACGGTCGAGAGTCTGTGTGCGATGCCGACGATAGCGTAATCCCGGTCCATACTCTCGATTGCTTCCTGGACCTGTTTCTCGAGGTTCGAATCGAGGTTGCTCGTCGCCTCGTCCAGCACCAGTATCTCGGCGTCTTTCAGCAGCGCGCGAGCGATTGCGACCCGCTGTTTCTGCCCCCCCGACAGCCGTACACCGTCGTCTCCCAACTGGGAGTCGTATCCGTTGGGTAGCTCCGGGAGGAACGTGTCTACCGAGGCTATTCGGGCTACTTCTTCGAGTTCGTCCTGTGAGACGTTCCGGTTTCCGATTGTGAGATTGTACCGGAGCGTCTCGTTGAAGATAAACGGATCCTGCCGTACGACGGCGATTCGTTCGCGCCACTCGTTGATATCCATCTCCTGAACGGGGACTCCGTTGGCGCGAATCTCGCCCGTGTCCGGTTCGTACAGCCGCGTTAACAGCGAGACGATGGTAGACTTCCCGGCTCCGGACTCTCCCACGAACGCGATGAACTCGCCGCGCTCGAACTCCAGCGAGACGTTCGATAGCACCTCCTCTTGGTCGTCGTCGTACGAGAAACAGACCTCGTCCAGTTCGACGTGTTCGATTGTCTCTGGTACGTCCTCTGTCGCTTCGGTCGGCTCCCGATTCGCTTCGAGTTCTCGAATGAACTCCTGTGTTCGAACCAGGTGCGGCAGTTTGTTCTCAATTTTGTAAAATAGCGAATTCAGGTTGCTGGCTTTCGGTCCGAGCCGAAACATCGCGAACAGGAAGATACCCAACGAACCGAGTGACATGTCTGCAAAGGTTATAGCCAGGTAGATGAGCAGAAACACCGACACCGCCGTCAGCAGATTATAAAAACTCTGGATTATCTCCTCGTTTCTGGTCTTCTTGACACCCGACTCGGCGAACTGGTCTACCGACGTGATGAAGTCCTCGAACAGTTCGGCTTTCAAATTAAACAGCTTGGTGTCTCGGATTCCCTGTGTGCCCGCCTGCGCGGTTTGCTGTACCCGCTCGTTGGCGTCGGCCACTCGACTTCCGATATCGTATCCCGACTCCAGCAGGTACTGGAAAAAGACCGAAAACGCCCCGAGGAAAACGATGGAAAAAACCGTCAGATACGGCGCGAGGACAAACGCGATGGCGAGATACACCAAACTGAGAAATAACTGCTCGAGAAAGTTGATTACAATTTGAATCACGTCGCCTGCGTACTCCGATTGGGTTACGATCGCGTTGAGGATACCGTCCGAGCCCTGGTTGTCGAAGTAGTCTATCCGAGCGTCCAGCGCGTTCTCAAAGGCACGCACCTGTAATTCTCGGGTGTAGTCGAAGACCAGCGCACCACGTAACCATCGGACGACAAACGTCGCCGTCCATCTGATGGTGAGAATGGCACTGACCCCTGCCACTACCGTACCCAGCGTGAAGGGAACGCCGAGCGTTCGATACAGTGTGACGAAAGCCAACAGCACGCCGGAGGCTTCTGCTGCCGGGTCGCCTGATTGCTGTACGAGTTCGACGATAGGAAGGATGAAACTTAACCCGACTGCTTCGAGCCCGGCTGCACAGACCCCTACTCCAACAATCGCAACGGTGAGAACCGGCCGATATCTCGCGACTTGTATGAGTGAACGGAATTGTCTTCGGGAGTTATCGACAGCGGACTCGCTGTTTTCCACAGTCCTCCGTTTTCTCGCTGCCATATAAAAACGGCACGATTATCGGGCCGAAAACTGGTGTAGACTCCTCCAGTATGATATCCTCGCTTGGCTCCTTCCGCGCCTTGACACGTCGTGAACCATTCGTAGACTCACCATATTCAGGAAACACCGCTTTCGTCACCGTGAAACGCTCGACTCCGCCAAACGGATGGAGTCTGCTCCTTCCTATCAACGGCTCCTATGGCCAGGTGTTTCTGGTACGGCGCTCTATAGTGATGGTACCTCAGTTCTCCGAAGGTTACTTGTATATCTACAGACGAGCGTTATCAAATGCGGATTCCGCTAGCGCGTCGGATTAATACAGAGAACGTCTCTATACTCCTCGAAAAGCCCTCTAGATTGAAAGGTGTGTTTTTCGAATTGGGGAAACACGTTAACAAAAAATACTATACTGCCTTTGAGAATTCAAACGGGACACCCGTAATGCAGGAGGACTGGGATAATTTGCTGATTCTAGATGGGTGTCGGTTTGATATGTTCTCGGACAGCTACGCTGATTTTCTCGGTGGGTCACTAGAGTCTAGGACCTCGATGGGGAGCGCCAGCAAAGAGTTCATGGAAAACAACTTCTACGGCGACAGTTTTCATGACACTGTCTACGTGTCAGCCAACCCACACAGTCACTTCGTCCCCGAGGGGACCTTTCACGACGTAATAACATTACTGGATACCGCCTGGGACGAAGAGACAGGTGTCGTACTTCCGGAAGATGTCGTCGCCGCTGCAAGAGATGCGCACGAAACGTACCCGAATAAACGTCTCGTCGTCCATTTCATGCAGCCCCACTATCCATTTATCGGGGAACTCGGGCAACAGATAGAGCACAGCGGGGTCGGGAAGCGGACCTCGGACGGTGACCTCGTATCCTCGACGAAACAATCAAAGACGATATGGGCGGTTTTACACTACGATTTGGCCGATGTTTCTCACGAAGACGTCTGGGAGGCGTACAACGAGAACTTGGATGTCGTGATGCCGGCAGTCGAATCCCTGTGTCACGAGCTCGGTGGAAAAACTGTGATAACGGCAGATCACGGAAATCTAGTCGGGGAGTGGATTGGGCCGCTACCTGTTCGAGGGTACGGGCATCCACCGAATATGTACGTCCCAGAACTTCTCGAAGTCCCGTGGCACGTAATCGAAGCTGAAACGCGGAGAGACGTTGTCAGTGACACACCCGTAGCACAAACTGACGCTGAACGGGAAATCGTTGAGTCACGACTCAGTGATTTAGGCTATCGATAGAACCAGACGAGGGCTTCAAGACGGTGTTTCAACATGGGCAGTCGGCTCCGCCAGTCTGCGAGTTTCAAGGAGGTACCTTTAACAGATGGGTGGATACGCACCGCGAGTCTACCGAATGTCCCATCCTTTGGAAATCTGTGGATTCATCCTGACTACCCATCTCCGCTCTCGTGGTACTCATGCAAGTACCGAAAACTATAGTAGATTATAGCTGCGACGAATCACTCGATGGTCCTCGATTTTTTTACAAAACGCAATCTGGCTATTCTTCGACACAGGCCAACCTCTCTCTTGGAACTTCCCCGGAGAGTGAACAGGGTTCTACATAGGAAACTCTACCAGTATTTCGCGGAGGAGGGCCAAAGTGTCCCGGCTCGTGACTGGGACAATTTAGTAATCTTGGACTGTGGGCGGTTGGACTATTTTCGACAACTGAACTGTTTCCCGGGCGAGTGTGAGTCTATGACCTCGATGGGTTCGGCCAGCCGCGAGTTCATCTTGAACAATTTTGGGGACAAACAGCTGCACGACACCATTTACGTCACGGCAAACTCTCACTTCGAACAGCTAGACGATGACGTCTTTTTTTACGTAGAGCGAGTGTACGGTGATGTCACTGTCGATGGGCGGCAAGAGACGAACAGGCGGTTACTCGAAGCTACGGTAGAGTTGCACCAGACGTACCCGAATAAACGAATCATCACTCATTTCATGCAGCCTCACGCGCCGTATATCTCGGAGAGGGCTGCCGAACTGCGAGAGCAGATTGCGTCGGAGAGTAAGTTTTCGTTTTCTCTGGACGACGGCAGTCAGAGTCACTCTGACTCGTTACTCGAATTCCACAGTTTGCTGACGGCGAGACGTTTCGGGTTCCTCTCTGACAGGGTGCTACGAGAGGTCTATCAGTATGATTTCGAACATATCTTAGGGTACGTCGAGTCGCTGATAGACGAACTAGACGGGAAAACAGTTCTGACGGCCGACCACGGTGAGCTATTGGGAGAGCGTCTCCCGCCGCTGTATCTTCGGGACTGGGGTCACGGATACAATCTGTTCTCCAAACCCGTACGGACTGTACCGTGGTTTGTCGTAGACCACGAGGAGCGGCGTGATATCCAGACTGACAAACCACTACAATCGGAAGGGGTGCGCGAAGAAGACGTTCGCAAACACTTGGAACTCCTCGGATACAAATGACATCAGCTGACAGTTGGTGCAAACCGGCCGTGGCACCCTAACGTAGCTGTCGTCGAGGTGCACCTTGATTTAGGAGTCGGGGTGGTCACCGCCTCACGACCGCCGAACCAGCGGCTCGTACCACTCTCGATTCGCCTCGTACCACTCGATGAACTTCGCGACGCCCTCCCGAATCGTGTGTGACGCCTCGTACCCCAACAACTCCCCGGCCTTCGAGGTATCTGCGTGCGTGTGCTCCGAATCAGCGTCGTATCGCTCGGCGTACTCCAACTCCAGGTCCGGCGCTAGCTGGTCACGAATCTCCTCGGCCAGCGTCTTAATCTCGATGTTGTCTGTCGACCCGATATTGACCGCCTGCCCGTCCGCCGCGTCCTCCTCGAGCAGCGTCACGTTCGCCTCCACGACATCGTCGATAAAGGTGAAGTCCCGCGTCTGCGTCCCGTCGCCGTAAATCACCGGTGGCTCGCCGTTCATACACCGCGAGACGAAGTTCGAGATGGCCATGTTGGGGCGCATCCGCGGGCCGTAGACGGTGAAGTACCGCAGCGCGACCACGGGGAAGTCGTACACCTCGCTGTAGGCACACGCGTAACGCTCGGCCGAGAGCTTCGAGGCACCGTAGGGGCTCACGGGCGTCGTCGGGTGTTCCTCGTCATAGGGGAGATACCGGGGCTTGCCGTACACTGACGACGAGGACGCCATGACGAACCGCTCGATGCCCGTATCCCGACACGCGTCGAGCAGGTTGAGCGTCCCGTCGACGTTGACCTCGTCGTACTTCCGTGGGTTCTCCACGCTCGGGCGCACGCCGGCCTGGGCCGCTTGGTGGTAGACGTAGTCGGCGTCGCTCACGAGTTCTTCCACCAGCTCGGCGTCGCGGACGTCGCCCTCGACGAGTTCGTAGCTCCCGTCGCCCTCGCGGGCGGCCGCGCGGGCGACTTCTGCGTTGTACTCTTTGATGTCGAGGTCGTAGAACGGGTCCAGGTTGTCCAGGGCGACGACGCTGTGTCCGTCGCGGGCGAACCGCTCGGCGAGGTGGCCGCCGATGAAGCCCGCCCCACCGGTGACGAGGATGTCCATCACCCGAAAGGGGATGGCCAGTATATAAAAAACGTCGGGTATGCGATACGCTCACGGGTCACGTGCAGTTGCTATCCGTATTATATGCAGTTCGTATCTTTCGTCGGCGAGTTCGGCCACGGCGGGCGCGTGGGCGGTTCCGTCTCTCGTCCGGTGCCACACGGTCGACCGGCGAAGCTGTCTCCCCGATGTCGTTTTCGCCCACGAGTCGCTAGTGGGTGCGATGAGTCATTCCGACCACGACGTCGACGTATCGACGACCGGACCGACTCCGTCCGGCGTCGTTCAGTCCTCGGTCACGCGGTGGGTACTCACAGAGGGGAACCGGTGGCTGGTCGCCGTGCTGTTCTCGGCGCTGGCGGCCGCCGTGGTGGGGGTGCTGGGGTGGCTGGGCGTCGTCGGCGTCGACCGGGAGGGGCCGGTCACGTTGCTGCTGAGCGTGTTCATCGGCGGGAACCTCACGCTCGTCCCGGTCACGATTACGATAAACCAGCTCGTCCTCTCTCGCGAGTTCGGCAAACCTCACGACCTCCGCGAGCGCGACGAGGGCGTCATAGCGCTTCGGGACGAACTCAGGGCGCTCGCGGGGGTCCCGCTCATCGCGCCCGCGCCGACGGCGTTCCTGCGCGAACTGACCGCGACGCTGGACGACAGCGCTACCGACGTCTACGACGAGGCGGCGGCGACGGGGAGCGAGGACCTGGCACGCCGCGCCGAGGCGTTTCGTGCGGAAGTGACGGCCGGTACCGACGGCGTCGAGCGGGCGCTCTCGCGGGCCGACTTCGGCTCGTACGAGTCGCTGTCCGCGATGCTTGACCTCAACAGCGCCTGGCTGGTGGCGGCGGCGCGGCACCTGCACCACGACCACGACGAGGCGGTCGCCGCCGATCCGTTCGAGCGGATGGAAGCGACGCTCAGGCTGTTCAACGTCACCCGTCAGTACGTGAAGACGCTGTACGCACAGAAAGAAATCGCCACCCTCTCTCGACTGCTGCTGTACACCGGGTTCCTGGCCGTGCTGGTCGCCGCCGTCTGGATGCTGTCTTTCGCGGCGCCGGGACGACCCCCCGCAGTCGTCACGTCCATCGCCGGGTTCAGCCTGCTGTCGGCGGTCGTGTTCGCGCCGCTGGCGTTCCTGCTGTCGTACACGCTCAGACTCTCGACGCTGATGAGCTACCCGCCGTTGCGAAACTCGTTCATCACGGACGGCTGAGCGCCGCGGGCTCGCTGCCGTGCCGAAGCGGGGTTACTCGCCCGTCGCGAGATTCTCGGCCGCGAGTTCGGAATCGACCTCGCCCTGCAGGCGCTCCTCGGCCTCGTCGCGGTCCTCCGGGTAGCCGATGTCGTTGCGCCAGCCGTCCATGCGGATGGCGTCGATAGTCCGCCCGGAGTGCAACAGGAGGTCGATGGCGTCGCTTATCTCGAACTCGTTACGGTTCGACGGCTGGACGAGGTGACAGGCGTGGAAGATGGCCGGCGTGAAGGTGTAGAAGCCGGTCATCACCAGATTGGAAGGCGGGTCCTCGGGCTTCTCGATGACCTCGGTTATCTCGCCGTACTTGTTCGTGTCACAGACGCCGTAGCGGGAGGCCTCGTCCCAGGGCACCTCTTCGACCAGAAACGCCGCATCCGCGCGCTCCTCCTGCTGGCGGTTGACGACGTCCTGGAGGTTCGCCTGGAAGATGTTGTCCCCCAGCATCAGCATGAAGTCGTCCTCCACGTCGTCCTCGACGGTCAACAGCGCGTGGGCAAGCCCCAGTTGTTCGCGCTGGTGGGTGTAGGTGATGGGGACGCCATCGAACTCGTCCTCGAAGTGGTTGATGATGGCCTGTTTCTTGTAGCCGACGACGACGAGCAGTTCCTCGGCACCCAGTTCGATGAGCTGTTCGAAACAGTGCGTGAGGATGGGTTTCCCGGCGACTTCGACCATCCCCTTGGGTTTGTCTTCGGTGAGCGGGCGCAGTCGCGTTCCCTCTCCGGCGGCGAGTACGACAGCTTTCATACTCCCCCTGTCGTTCGCCCCCGGGTAAAACTCTTGTCGCAGCTATCGACTCGACAGCGCCCTCGTCGCGCCGTCGGCCCGCCGCTTGCACCAGCGACCGACCGCCCACAGCCCCGGCGTACCGTCGACGGCCCACAGCAGCGTCGCGGCGCCGAACAGGAGGAGTTCGGTCAGCAAGTACGGCGTGATATCCGCCGCGAGGAAGTGGGCGACGATGCTGGGCGACTCATCGTAGCTCGGCAGGGAGAGGGCGGGCCAGAGCAGATAGGACAGTTCGGCGAACTCACCGTCCACAAGCGAGTAGACGCCGTCGGTCACGAGGTGGACGAGATAGCCCAGCGCGAAGCCGGCCCAGGCGTGTCGACCGGTGGGGCCGTCGAGGCGCCACCACAGGAACGCCAGCAGCGGGACCGCGACCAGCAGTGAGTGGGCGCCGGCCCGCCCCGACGGCAGGACGCCGAAGGTCCACGACAGCGGCTTGTCGATAAGGTCGGGGAACTGGGTCCCGAGCGCGAGCGGGAGGACGACACCGGCCGTCGGTACGTGACCGTCCCGCGAGCGAAGCCAGAGCGAACAGACGAGATAGCCGACGGCGGCGTGTCCCCAGGGCCACATATCCCCGACTCCGGGGGAGTGAAAAATGAGCCTTCTGCTTCAGTTCTCGCTCACTACGGGAAGACGCGTGCCGTTCCGGACGGCGGTCTCGTCGACCGTCACGGTCGCGGTCGAGTTGCCCCTCTCGACCGTGTACTCGCCGGGGTTGGCGACGACGAGTTCGTAGCGCCCGTCGGCGTCCGCCTCCGTCCGCCGGACGTAGTCGAACTCGCCGTTCGGTAGCGTCACGGTCGCCGTCGCTGTCACGGTCGCGTTCGAGCCCGTCGTGCCAGTGATGGCGGCGCCGGGTACCACCGCGAACGCCTTGTGGCCCCCGCTCTCGGTCGCGTAGATGGCCTGGTAGTGGGACAGTCCCGCCGCCGACTCGGTCCGGCTCCCGTAGTTGCCCTGCAGTCGGGACTGCAAAGTCTCCGAGCCGAACCCTTCAACGTCCAGCGTGACGACGTATCCCACGCGGCCCCGCATCCGGTCGTACCACTCGGTTCCGTTCACGGCCGAGAGAAACTGCTCGTAGTTGTTCTGCGCGTAGCCGTAGCTGCGGGACTCGCCGTTGACGAAGTAGTTGTACATGCGGCTCTTGCCCCACTGGCTCAGGACGTAGTTCTCCGGGTATTCGAGCCCGTGGCTGGCCGCGTCGCGCTCGATGGCCGCCGCAGTCTGATACTGGCCGCCGTCGGTCGTGACCTGGCCGGTCTTGACCGGCACCTGTACGAGACCGAGACTCCCGAACAGCAAGAAGAGCACACAGAGCAGCCCGAGAACGCGTGGCTCGGGAACCAGCGCGTCGGTGATTGTGTCGGTCCGCTCGCCCGTCACCGGCCGGGATATCTCGACTTTGGCGGCGAGCCAGACGAACGCGTAGCCCGCAAAGACTGCCACGAAGGTCGCCAGCTCCCCGACGAAGCGGACCTGAAGGGTCGCAAGCGCCAGGAAGTACCAGGCGTAGGCGGTGACGACCAGCCAGTCGGCCCGACCACGGGCGGCGAGGCGAACCCCCCACACCATCGCCGGCAGCGCCATGACCAGTGCGAAGCCAAACAGGAGCAGAAAGCCCAGTGTGCCGGGGTTGAACAGTCCCGTCGTCTCGGCGATGGCGTCGCTCCGGAACAGCAGGTCGGTCCGGCTGAAGGCCTCGGTCCAGCGCTCGGTGAACAGCGTCCGGACGGCGAGCAGGCCGACGACGCCGGCGACGGCGTCGACCGCCGCGAGTTGCCGCGTCGTCCCGCCGACTCGGGCGACCACCGTCGCGGTCGCGACGACGCCACAGACGCCCAGAAACAGCAGGAGGGGCGTGCTCGCGACGAGTTCCGTATGCCACTCCCAGTTCGTGTGGACCGTCCAGACCAGGGCCGCACCGAGGCCGGTCCCGGCGACGACCGGCGCGTTCGCGAGCAGGGGCGAGCGCCCCGAATCCACGTCGAGCAGCGTCTTCGCCGCGACGACGACGCCGACGGGAACCAGCAGCAGCGGGCCGGCCGACCAGGCCAGTACCTGCCCGGCGATGCCGACCCCGACGAGCGCGCCGGCAACCCACGGGACGGGCGAGCGCAGCGACGCCCGGTCCCGCGCCGTCGCCACCACGACCAGGAGCGCCAGCGCGGTCAGGCCGAGCCACGGGTAGTCGAAGGCGTGGTGGTCGGCGTAGCCGAGGCTCGTCCGCAAGGCGTGGCCGGGGATGAGGGCCAGAAAGAGGACCGACGCCAGACCGACGCGCCGGTCGCTCGTCGTTCGGACTGCCAGCAGGTAGACGAAGACGCCGGAGACGACGGCCGAGACGACGGGGTACCACGCGAGCACGTGGCCGATGGTGTCGGTGGTCCCGCCCAGCAGTTCGGCGACCCACCACAGCGTCGCGATAAACAACGGCTCGCCCTTGGTCATGCTCGAGGGAAGCACCGAGAGGGCGCCGAAGTCGGCGCCCCCACCGGCTTCGGCGGCGACCTGCTCGACCAGGTAGCGGTAGGCGTACGGGTCGTTGCCGGAGAGGACGACGTCGCCGCCGCGATAGACGCTACCGACGACGAAGGTGCGGGCGAGCACCAGCGCCGCGAGCGCCGCCGAGAGGAGTCCGACCGCTCGCGGTTCGATGTCGGGGAACGCGACCCCGTCGAGGTCGATATCCAGCCCGCCGCCCGATGCGTCGGCCGCGTCGGCCCCACCGTCGCCGCCCAGCGCCCGGCGGACGGCGGTCGGGTCGGCGAGGACGTACTCGTCGCCGCGTTTCTCGACGATGTCGCGGGCGACCAGTTCACCGAACGCGCCGGAGTCGACGTCGATGTCGTCGAACGTCCACCCCTCGCGCTCGCTGTCGACCGCCAGCGCGGCTTCGAGCGCGGCTTCCAGTTCGGGCCGCTCGTCGAGTAGCTCGCTTGGCCCCCGCTCGTCGCTCATGTATGCTCACAGTTCGGTCTGTTGAATAAACCCATCGAGAGCCGAGAGCGCCGCTCGGGCGGCCGAGAGCGGCTCCGCAGGACTGGGGCCGGTCCGCGCTGGCCGCCTCGCAGCGGGATTCACCGTCAGTCGCCGTCTCTGGCCCCGGCGGCCTGGGCGACGTGTGCGAGTGTCACCAGTCCCAGTCCGCCGACGAGGTTGCCCGCCGTGACCGTGCCGACCACGACCGCGAACCGAGCGAGACCGACGCCCGCGCCGAACAGGACGCCGAGGAACACGTGCAGGGCCGTGACGACGACGTGTTCGAACGGCCCGAGCGCGAGGAAGACGCCGACGAGGTAGGCGAGCGTCAGGCGGCTCCCGTCGCTCTCGACCGAGACCAGGAGAAAGGACAGGAGGCTCACGAGCGCCCCGCCGGCGATGGCCCGGGCGAACGACGCCCCCAGGGGCCGGAACGCGCTCTCGGTCGCGACGGTCGACAGCGCCTCGGTCGTCCCCGGTGGCAGGGCGCCGCCGATGGCGAAGACCAGCGAGAACAGTCCGCCGCCGACGAGGTTGAAAAGCAGCGTCACGACCCACAGTCGGGCCAGCGACCACACCGCCGAGGGGTCGCCGCTGTCGACGGCGGCGGCGACCGGGTCCGAGAAGTTCTCGTTGAACAGTTCCGTCCGGCCCGCGACGAGAAAGACGATACCGACGCCGAACGCGAGCGCGCCGCCGAGCTTGGCGACGCCGTGGGCGCCGACCGGCAACACCCCCTCGACGATACCCAGGCCGACGAGGCCGAAGACGACGGTAAAGCCCGCGATAAAGCTCGTCGAGACGAGTTCGAGCAGCGTCTGGTCGAGCCGGCGCTGTCCCTCCGCGACCGCCCGGTCGAATATCTCGCTCGGCGTCGGGGTCGTGGCCACATCCGGCGCTGGGCTCCGAGCCGGAAAACTACCCCGAGCGTTCGCTGGGATAATCGGTCCTTAGCCCGGCGCGGATATGTGACTTTTTATACACCCTTCCCCAACCACAGGCCCATGGTCGCCCGCCCTGGATGGCTCGGTCGCGCGAAGCGACAGCTCTACGCGGACCTCCGGGCGGACCCGTATCTCGGCTATCTCCTGCTGGGTGCGCTGGTTCTGGCCGGCTTCGGCTTCTGGCACCGCATCCCCATCTTCGCGACGTGGGACGAACACGACCGGGTGCTTGACGCCCTGGTCGCCTACGCGGAAGTCGTCCACGACCCCAGCCTCCACGGCGTTCGCGAGGGCGTCTCGTGGAGCCGAGCCCCCTTCGGCGGGACGCTGTGGGTGTACGGACTCGCGGTGTTGCCGGTCATCGTCGCCGCCGCGCTGACCGGTCAACTCGACGCCATCGCGGCGATGCGTGACCCGGCCTACGCCTACGGCAACTACCAGGTGTGGGCGGACACGCCCCGGTGGATATGGACGTGGAGCATCGCCCTCGTCCGCCTGACGAACGTCCTCTTCGCCGTCGTCACCGTCTATCTACTCTACCGGCTGGGGACGCGACTGGCGGACCGCGCCACGGGCCGGCTCGCCGCGCTCCTGTTGACGCTGACCTTTGGCTTCCTCAAACTCGCCAAGGAGGGCGGCGAGGACATGCCAGCGACGATGTGTTTCGTGGCGGCGGTGTACCTGCTCGTCGGCTACGTCCAGACCGGCGAGCGCCGCCAGTTCTACGCCGGTTGCGTGGCCGGCGGCGCCGCCATGGCGTTCAAGCTCACCCTCGCGCTCGTGGTGCCGGTCGTGGTCCTCGCGTTCCTCCTGCGGGCCCGTATCGAGGACGGTCCGCTCCGGCGGGTGCTCTGGCAGCCCCGACTGCTGGTCGGCGGGGCCGCGCTGGGCGCGTTCATGATAGTCGTCGGCCACCCGACGGCGCTGGTGGGCGACTTCGAGGCGGTCGCACACCGCTGGTTCGGCCGGTTCGGTCGGCCCAACCGCGTCGTCGGCCCCACGGCGCCGACGTGGTGGTGGTTCCTGCGGACCTACGGGAGCGCCTTCGGCTGGCCGCTGCTGGCCGGCGCCGTCGGCGGGCTTCTCGCCAGCGTGGCGTATCTGGCCCGTCGCGCACCGGGCCGGTCGGCGCTCCGTGAGCGGGTTCCCGGCTTCGACGAGCGAGCGCTGGTGGTCGGCGCGCTGGTCGTCTTCCTCCTCTTTTTCGCGCGGTGGCACGACTGGCGCGTCCACCACATCCTCCCGACCTTCCCGCTCGCCGCGCTGTTGCTCGCCGACTCGCTCGACAGGCTGTGTGAGCACCGCCAGCGGGTGGGACGCGCGGCCATCGCGCTGCTCGTCGTGACCGCGGCCGTCTACGCCGGCGTCGGCGTCGGGCAGTTCGCCTCGATGCCCAGAGACGAGGCGACCGAGTGGCTCAGCGAGAACGCCGACGAGGACGACCGGATGGAAGTGTACTTCCACGCCTTCTTCGAGAACGCCATCCCGCACGGGATGGACGTCATCACCCCGCCCGAGGACGACAGACGCGACCCCTGTCCGGAGTACATCCAGGTCGGGGACAAGGAGCTACTCTACCTGCAGGACATACCGCAGTCCCAGCGTAGCTCCGAAGTCGACTTCTATCCGGCCCCGCGCCAGGAGTACATCCGGGCGCTGCTGGACGGTGAGTACAACTACGAAATCGTGGCGGAGTTCGGCGACCGACCGCCGAACTTCGTGCCCCATCGCCCGGAGCCGGGGTCGCTCCGCGAGCTGTGGCCACTCGGTGTCTACCCACACAGCGACCAGTACGGCGACGAAGTCGAGCTCGCGAGCGACCAGTACGTCGCAATCCTACAGCTCGAGGGCGAGTGCGTCGAGTCACGGAACGCGCCGTGGTAGCTGTGTCACTGTTCGCCAGGCCGCTTCAGGCGGTCGTCTCCTCGTAGGTGTCGGCCGTCGGGTCCTCGCCGGCGTAGAGCGCGACCGCTCCGATGCCGGCGACGATGGCGACGACGAGCGTCCAGAACGCCGAGAACGCCCACAGCGCGTCGGCGAACAGGTCGAGCACGAACAGCGACGTCAGGATGACGAAGCCGGCGACCGAGAACCAGCCGAACCAACCGAGTGCGTTTCGTTCCATGGCACATCGGAGAAGGGCTGCAAACGGGGTGAACGGACGCCTTGCTCCTGCAACGGGTCGGGCGTCGAGTCGGGCTCCCGTCTCGATAGCTCTCACGACGGCCGGTAGGCCGGTGATAACAAACCCCCGAAGCCGCCCACCGTCGCCCGATGAACACGGACACCACCGCCGACCACTGTGACACCGTCATCGACACGGTCTCGAGCGCCGTCATCGTCGAGCGCGAGACGCTCGAGACCGTCCTCTCGGGCTTTCTGGCCCGCGGACACGTCCTGCTGGAGGACGTTCCCGGCACTGGCAAGACGCTGACGGCGCGGTCGCTGGCCGGCGCGCTCGGGCTCTCCTTCTCGCGCATCCAGTTCACGCCGGACCTGCTGCCCGCGGACGTGACCGGCACCTACGTCTTCGACGAGCAGTCCGGCTCCTTCGAGTTCCGCCCCGGCCCCATCTTCGGTAACGTGGTGCTGGCCGACGAGATAAACCGGGCGTCGCCCAAGACGCAGGCCGCGCTGCTGGAGGCGATGGCCGAGGGGCAGGTGACGATAGAGGGGCGAACCCACGAACTGCCAGACCCCTTCTTCGTCATCGCGACGCAGAACCCAATCGAGCAGGACGGCACCTTCCCGCTGCCCGAAGCACAGGTCGACCGCTTCGTCGTGAAGACGAGTCTGGGCTATCCCGACGAGGCCGGCGAGCGCGAACTCGTCGACCGGCGGGCCGAGCGGACCGACCGCACGCCCGCGGTCGAACCCAGTCCGGGCGTCGACCCGGCGGCGCTCCGGCGGGCGCCCGAAGCGGTCCACGTCGCCGACGAGGTCCGTGACTACGTGGTCGAACTGGCCCGGGCGACCCGCGCGGACAGCCGCGTCGAGACCGGCGTCTCCCCGCGGGGGACCCAGCGGCTGTTCGAGGCGGCTCGCGCGCTCGCGGTCGTGCGAGGGCGCGACTACGTCACGCCGGACCACGTCGCCGAAATCGCGCCGGTCGTCCTCGCTCACCGCATCGTGCTGACGCCGGACGCCCGCGTCGAGGACGTGTCGAAAGACGCGGTCGTCGAGGACCTGCTCGACGACGTGCCGGTGCCGACGGTCACCTATACAACAGCGCCAGGAGAGTGACCGCGGCGGAAAGCAGCAAGACGAGCGCGCCGAGCGGGAGCGAGCTCCCCCCGTTGTCGTACAGCACGAGCGCGACGACGACCGTCACCGCGCCGTAGGCCGACGTGGTCCCGGCGTGTAACAGTTCTACCGAGCGAGTCTCGGCGTCGGTCCGCAACTGCTCGCCGAGGCTGACGCCGTGTTCCGCGATATCCCACGCGGCGATGGCGGCGGCGGTCGCCCCGAGCAGTCGAAGCGGTCCCGCGGCCTCGAAGATGCCGACCAGCGCCACGCCGACGACCATGACCGCGAGCCCGGCCGAGACGAAGCGGCGGGCGTACCGCTGTCTGAGCGGGCGGACACCGAGGCTCAGGAGCGCGAGGCCGACGAGCCCGGGCACCAGTTCGATGCTTTCGCGGGGGTCGGCGAGCGTCTCACCTCTGAGTAACGCGGCGAGCACGAGTGTCGCGCCCACCGCCGTCCAGAGCCGTCCCGTCGGGACGGGGGCGTCGAACTCCCGACCGCCCGCGGCGACGAGGCCGGCGCCGACGAGGGCGGCGAGGATGGCGACGCGCTGGCCGAGCGTCGGCGCGAGTATCGCCGTCGAGACGGCGCCAAGCAGGAGCGCGAGCGCGGCCGCCAGCGGCGTCGGCCGGTGGCTGACGTTCACACAGACCACCGCCGTCGCCGCTCGTCGAGCAGGACGGTGCCAAGCGGCGTCGTCGGGTCCCAGTCGACGACGGGGATATCAGCGCCACGCAGGGCGCGCAGTCGGAGCCGTCGCTCCCGGCGGGCCAGCCGCCGTCCCAGGCTCCCCTCGGCGGTCACGTCGGGGCTGATGACCGTCGTGGTGTGGCCGGCCGCAGCCAGCGTGCGGACCGTCTCGACGATGGCCTCGTCGGCGAGCGGCGAGAGGACCACGACCTGGGTGTCGCTCCCGAGTTGTTTCCGCAGCAGCGTCGCCTGCTGGTCGATATCGCCGTCGCTCTCGGCGTCGGCCCCGCTCCCCGCTCGCACGTGGCCCGGCGGCGTCGCGTCGAAGGCCGGATGCGTGGCGAGCAGTTCCCACAGCGCCGTCTCGTGGTCCGACCCGACGCCGGGCGGGCGGAAACACAGCTCTCGCCCGAAGGCGGCCAGCCCGACGGCGTCGCGCGTCTCCGAGAGTGCCGAGACGAGCTGTTCGACCCCGGCGAGGCAGTGCGCGACGGCGTTGGGGCGGCCGTCGGCCGGGGCCCGGTAAGCCGGCGCGCGGGCGTCGACCAGCAGCAGGACAGACGTGGGCCGCTCCTCGCGGAACTCGACGGTGGTTAGTTCGCCGGTTCTGGCCCACCGCTTCGAGTCGATACGCCCCATCGGGTCGCCGGGGCGGTACTCGCGGACCGAGTGGAACTCGATGCCGCTGCCACCCTCGTCCGTGACGAGGCGGCCGGCGTGGCCGTTGGGCTGCTCGCGGACGGGCAGCTCCGGGACGGCGTCGGCACACTGTATCTCGGTGCCCGCGGCGACCGTGGTCTCGACCTCGTGGGCGCCCGTGATGTCGCGGGCCACGACCGTCGCCGGGTCGAACTGGTGACGGCCGGGCTCGGTCTCGACGTCGTAGCTGAACTCGGTGGTCTCGCCCGGCCGGAGGACGGCCGCGTGCCGGGGGCTGCCCGAGGCGACCGAGAGCATCGCCGGGACGCCGTCGACGATGCGACAGTCCGCGAGCGTCCGGCCGCCGGTGTTCGTCACCCTGGTCGTGACGGTCACCGGCTCGCCGGGACCGGGTCGGCTGTCGGCCAGCCGGCGCTCCAGTTCCAGGTCGACCGTCGGCGGGCGAGACAGGCGGGGATAGGCCGCGAGCCCCGCCCCGACGACGCCGACCAGCAGCGTCGCCGGGCGGTCGGTCAGGACGCCGACGGCGACGAAACACAGCGCGACGGCGGCGATACCGCGCCAGCGCCCGGTCGAGCGCACCGTCACCGGTCGACGCCCCCGTCGGCCGACTGCTCACGGCTACCGTCGGGGCCCCCCTCGGTCAGCGCTCGCGCGGTCTGGCGGGCCCCGTACTGGGTCCAGGAGTCGCCCCGCAGCGCCAGCCGCAGGCGCTCTGTCACCCTCGGCCCGGCCGACTCGTCCAGGAAGCGGGCCGCGACGGCGTCGTCGGTCCACGCCCCCGAGTCGACGCGCTCTCTGGCGTCCGCACGGCTCCGCCCCTCGCCGAGTTCGCCGTAGACGGCCGCGGTCCGGAGACGCTGGCGCAGGTACGCCCGGTCGGCGGCGTCGAGGTGCCACGGCCATCGGGCGAGCAGGTCGTCGACCCGGTCGCCCGGCCGCGGGGCGTCAGGGACGGTCTCCGGGTCCGGCGGTGCCGCCTGCTCTACGTGCTCCGTCGCGCGCCGGGCGACCATCCAGCCCAGTACGAGCAGCGCGACGCCGGCGAAGGCGCCAAGCAGGAAGTAGTCGTTACCGAGCCACGCGACGACCGCCTCGACCGGCAGCAGCGTCACGACGCCCGGGAGCAGCGCCAGGCCGACGGCGACAGCACCGGCGACCGCGAGCGCGAGCCAGCTCACCCGGCGGGTGGCCGCTCTCACGCGCGCTCACCGTTCAGGCGGTCGAGGGTCTCGCGGGCGAGGCGGGCCTGCTCGTCGGTCGGCGGATGGGTCCCGTAGCGCACGTCCTCGAAGGTCCGACGGAGCCGGTCGACGTGACCCGGGTCGAACCCCGTCTCGACCGCGCGACGGGCACAATCCCGCGGTGTCCGCGTGCGCGGCCGGTCTATGCCGGCCCGCTGGACAAGTTCGACCCACGCCCGCTCGACCTCGTTCTGGGGGGCCGGCGCCAGCGGTTCGGCGGCCGCGCCGTCGCCGTCGCGGCCCACCGCTCGCCGGAGTCGGTCCCGGTAGCGGTAGGCGAGGATTACGACCGCGAGCAGGAGCGCGACGAGCGCGACGAGCCACAGCGGGAGGCCGCCGGGGACCCAGCGGCTGGCGCTGCTCGACTGCGCCTGGCTGTTCCCGTCGGCGCCGTTAGCCTGGGCGACCCCCTCGCCCGCGTTCCCGTTCTGGGACTCGCGGTCCCCCGCCGCGTCGCCGGCCTGTCGCTTCTCGGCCGGCCCGTCGCCGGCCTTCGGGTTCTGTTGTTCGGCCTCCCCGCCGCTGCCCGGCCCGCCGTCGGCGTCACCGCTGGCGCCGCTCTGGCGGTAGGTCTCGTCGACGCTCTCCGCCGCCGATTCGATGTCCCCCTGGCTATCCTCACCCAGGGGAAGCGCGTCCCACTGGACGTCGACCGCGTCCGACGGGTCCGTCGACATCGACGCCGCGAGCGTCGACGCCGAGAGCCCGACGGCGGCGATAACGACGACGGCCATCCCGGCTGAGAGTATCCGTTCGGTGTTCATTCGGCTGGTCCCGGCTGGGACGTAGCTGTGCCTTGTTATAGACCGACTATCGGTCCGTAGCGGGCGCGAGCCCCCGACTCCCGTCACCCGGCCCGACCGCCGCGACAGCGGTCGAAGGACCCGAATTCTCATCACCCGTGGGGGTCAAGCCACTGGCGATGAACGTGAGTATCGTCGGCAGCGGCTACGTCGGGACGACGGTCGCGGCGTGTCTGGCCGACCTGGGACACGAGGTCACCACGATAGATATCGACGAGGACATCGTCGACGCCATCAACGACGGCGAGGCGCCCATCCACGAGCCCGGGCTGGACGAACTGGTCGCCGAGCACGGCGGGAGTCGGCTGCGCGCCACCACCGACTACGACGCCATCCGTGACACGGAACTCACGATGCTCGCCCTGCCGACCCCCTCGAACGCGGACGGCAGCATCGACCTCCAGTACATGGAGGCCGGCGCGGCGAGCGTCGGGGAGGCCCTGGCCGCCGCCGCCGACCGCGAGGAGCCACACCTCGTCGTCACGAAATCGACCGTCATCCCCCGGACGACCGACGAACGGCTCGCGCCGCGCATCGCCGAGGCCGGTCTGGAGCGGGGGACGGACTTCCTCGTCGCCTCGAACCCGGAGTTCCAGCGCGAGGGCACCGCCGTCGCGGACTTCCTGAACCCCGATAAGCTCGTCTTCGGCACCGACGACCCGCGTGCGACCGCGACGCTGCAGGCGCTGTACCTCCCGCTCCGCGAGGCCGCCGACGGCGACGTCCCCGTCGTCGAGACCGGCATCGCCGAGGCCGAGATGATAAAGTACGCCAACAACACCTTCCTCGCGAGCAAGGTCAGCCTCATCAACGACATCGGGAACGTCTGCAAGGAGTTCGGCGTCGACGCCTACGAGGTGGCCGAGGCCATCGGGCTGGACGACCGCATCGGCGAGCAGTTCCTCCGCAGTGGCGTCGGTTGGGGCGGGAGCTGTTTCCCGAAAGACACGGACGCCATCATCGCCGCCGCCCGCGAGCAGGGGTACGACCCCGCCGTCCTCTCCGCTGCGGTGGCACTCAACGACGCCCAGCCCGAGCGCCTGCTCGGCTTGCTCGACGACCACGTCGACGCGACGGGCAAGCGCATCGCCGTGTTAGGCCTGGCGTTCAAGCCCGGCACGGACGACATCCGCAACACCCGCGCGGTGCCGGTCATCGAGGGCCTGCAGGAGCGCGGCGCGGAAATCGTCGCCTACGACCCGGTCGCGACGGAGAACATGCGCGAGAAGTATCCCGACATCGAGTACGCCGACGCCGCCGCGGCCGCGCTGGAGGGGGCGTCGGGCGCCGTCGTCGTCACCGACTGGGACGAGTTCGCGGCGCTCGACGACGAGTTCGACGCCATGGCCGACCCCGTCGTGGTCGACGGCCGCCGGGTAATCGAGCGCCGGGACGGCATCACGTACGAAGGGCTCACCTGGTAAATCAGGTTTCTCGGACCCGTCTATCGACGAGGAAGACACCCGCGGCGAGCGCGAGCGCGACGACCAGCACTCTCGGGTCCGAGGAGACGTAGAGGCTCGGCGTCGGCGGCCGCCAGTTCGTGAACGGGTAGAGGTACGCCGACGCGCGGCCGTCGGCGTAGGCGCGCAGGCCGTCGCCGACGAGCGCGCTCAGGCCGCCGACCGTCACGAGACCGTACACCCGTCGCCACCGGTCGCGGTCGAACGCGAGCGTGATGAGGCCCGCGACGAGGAACACGCCACCGACCGTCGACAGCGGCGCGTAGGAGAACGGGACGCCGAGCGCGGCGGCCACCGCGTCCGAGTCGACGAGGATGCGGACCTTCAGGAGGTCCGGAATCGCCGCGCCACCCGTCCCGACGACGACCCAGCGCCGGCCGAGCCACTCGACGCGCCACGAGGCGACGGTCAGGAGGGCGTACGCGACGAGGAAGTGCGTCAGCAGGTCAGCCATCTCGGGCCTCCAGGGTCCACGTCTCGCGGTCGAGACGCCACTGCCACAGGAAGGCGACGAGGAAGCCAAGCGCCCCGACGGCGGAGACGCCGTACTTGTACCACTCGGCGCCGCCGCTGTCGTTGACGACGACGACCCGCTGGGCGGCCATCTCGCGGTCCGGCCCGAGTTCGCCGTACACCTGCAGGACGCCGCCTGTCTCTACGCCGACTGACGCGCCGGTCACCCGCAACTCGATGGTGACTCCCTCAGATTCGGCCTCGACGACGACGGCGCTCCCGTCGACGGCGCTCACGCGGCCGAACACGAGTATCTCCTCGCCGACGTAGCTGTCGTAGTCGGCCGCCAGTTCGTGTGGCTCCGGATAGGGCGTCCGTGCCTCAGACGTCGCGTCTTCGTGGACGAACAGCCCGCCGAGAGCCGAGAGCACGAGGAGCGCGATGACGGCCCGCTGCCACTGTGTCACGATACCGTCTCTCCTGCCGGCGATACTAACCGTTTTGCTCTACTCGTCGGCCGCGAAGCGCTCGCGGACGACGGACTCGACGTCGTGGCGGGTCTCCCAGCCCAGCCGTTCTCGTGCGGCGGTCGTGTCGACGGGGAACTCCGAGACGAGCGTCTCCTCGCCTGCCCGGGGGTTCTCGACGAGTTCGACGTCGACTTCGTGGCCGTGTTCGGCCGCGACGGACTGGACGAGTTCGGCGACCGTCTCGACGCCGGGATGTTCGTCGCTGGCTATCTCGTACTTCTCGACGCCCGTCTCGCCGGCGTCCAGTTGCTCGACCAGTCGCTCGGCGCTGCGGAGGTAGGCCCGCGCCACGTCCTTGACGTGGACGAAGTTGCGACACTGGGTGCCGGGCTCGTAGACGGTGAGGGTCTCGCCGGCCGTCGCCCGCGAGAGGAAGAAGTTGATGACGGTCCCCTTGGATATCTCCCGCCCGTCGATTTCGTGGCCGCCATACAGGTTCGAAATCATGAACTGGTGGGCGGGGAAGGCGCCGTCGGCGAACTCCTCGATGGCCCGCTCGGAGAGGAGTTTCGTGTGGCCGTACCAGTTCATCGGGTCCCGCGGGTGAGAAACCCTGATGGGGAACTCCCGCGGGTCGCCCAGCACCGCCATCGAGAAGGGGAATATCAAAGCGGCGCCGGTCTTCCGGCAGAACCACGCGACGTTGTTCGTCCCCTGGACGTTGACCTCGTAGGCCAGGTCCCGTTTCTCCTCGCAGTCGTCGACGCCCGAGATGGCGGCGAGATGCATCACGATGTCGGCGCCAGCGAGGGCGTCTTCGAGGCGGTCGCGGTTCCGGATGTCGACGTGGTCGACCCCTACGTCGCCGACCGAGCGGACCTCGCCCAGGTAGAAGTTGTCGACGGCGGTTATCTCCCAGTCGGGGTGCTTTGCCTCCAGTTCGGCGAGGACGCGGCTGCCGATGTAGCCGGCCGCGCCGGTGACGGCGACGTGCGGGGCGGCCGCCGAACGCTCTGTCATGGTCACACCGTTGCCACGACGGTATAAACACCTCGTGGTTTCGCCGTTCGTTCGCCGGGGGAATCGAGGGATTTATGCCCCGGACGCCGCTGATACAGTTCGGTCATGGACGAACTACGAACCGGGTTGAGCTACGGCGACGTGTTGCTAGTCCCACAGCGGTCGCCCGTCGACAGTCGGGGCGACGTCGACCTCTCGACGACGCTGACCCCGGGACTCACGCTCGAGACGCCGCTCGTGTCGGCCGCGATGGACACCGTCACCGAGGCCGCCCTCGCTATCGCGCTCGGCGAGGCCGGTGGCGTCGGGACGATTCACCGGTTTCTGACCGTCGAGGAACAGGCCGACGAGGTGGCGACGGTCGCCGACGCCGGCGTGCCCGTCACGGCCGCGGTGGGCATCGACGAGGACCACCTCGCCCGGACGGCGGCGCTGGTCGAGGCGGGCGTCGACGCCGTCGTCGTCGACGTCGCCCACGGCCACATGGAACGCGCCCTCGACGCGGTCGCCGACATCCGCGAGGCGTTCCCCGCGCTGGACCTCGTCGCGGGCAACGTCGCGACGCCGGAGGGCGTCGCAGACCTCGCCGCCGCCGGGGCCGACTGCGTGAAAGTCGGCATCGGTCCGGGCTCCCACTGCACGACGCGGAAGGTCGCCGGCGCGGGCGTCCCGCAGCTGACGGCCGTCGACGACTGCGCCGAGGCGGCCGCCGACCTCGGGGTGACCGTCTGTGCCGACGGCGGTATCCAGACCTCCGGCGACGCGGTCAAGGCGCTGATGGCCGGCGCGGACACGGTGATGCTGGGGAGTCTCTTCGCCGGGACGGCGGAGGCGCCCGGCGCGGAGGTCGAAATCGACGGCGTCCGCTACAAGCGCTCCCGGGGGATGGCGACGACGGCCGCGGCCCAAGAGCGCTCGGACAAGGCCGAGACCGTCACCGCGGACGAGGGCGTCGAGGGGCTGACGCCCTACAAGGGGCCCGTCGGCGACGTGGCCCGCGAGTTCTGTGCGGGCATCCGTTCGGGCCTCTCGTACTGTGGCGGCCACGACGTCGCGGCGGCCCGCGAGAACGCCGAGTTCGTCCGCGTCGCCGCCAGCGCCAAAGAACGGGAAGGGGCCCACTCCGACGACGAGTGGGAGACGGTCAGCGTCGACAGCACGAAACACGCGCAGGCCGACGCCGACGACTGATACCTAGTCGTCAGACGTGGTCCCGGCCACCGCGTCGCCGAGCGAGTCGTCGGCGTCGAACAGCGGGCTCTGCTCGCCGGGGACGAAGGTGTTCAACAGGAGCGCGGCGAAGGCGGTGAGGATGACCGGCTGGCCGAAGAAGGTCTCGGCGGCCGTCGGCAGGCCGGCCAGCGCCTCCGGGCGGGTCGCGACGCCGAGGCCCAGGCCGAGCGAGACGGCCATGATGACCATGTTCCGGCGGTCCAGGTCGGTGTGCAGGAAGATGAGCCGCGTCCCGCTGGCGGCGACCATCCCGACCATCAGCAAGACTGCGCCGCCGAAGACGGCGCTCGGAATGGTCGTGACGACGGCCCCGACCTTCGGACTGAGGCCCAGCACGGCGAGGATGACGCCGCCGACGCCGACGACGTGGCGGCTCATCACGCCGGTGAAGTTGACGATACCGGCGTTCTGCGAGAACGAGGTGACCGGAAACGTGCCGGCGACGGAGCCGAGCGAACTCAGTAGCCCGTCGGTGAACAGGGCGCCACGGAACTCCTCGTGGGTGGGGGTCCGGCCCTCGGCGGCGGTGATACTCGACATGTCACCGACCGTCTCCATCGCGGAGACGAGAAAGAGGAAGGCGAACGTGACGATGGGCACCGGCTCGAAGGCGAAGCCGAACTTCCCCGGGCTGGGCACCGCGAACCAGCTCGCCCCCGCCACGGGCGCGAAGCTGACCAGCCCCGCGGCGACGGCCGCGACGTAGCCGAGCACGATAGCGACCAGCACGCTCAGCAGTCGCGTCACGCCGGTGGTAAAGAGGTTCAGGAGGACGGCCACGCTCAGCACGAGCGAGGCGAGCCCGAGGTTCGTGAGCGAGCCGTAGTTCGCCGCGCCGACGCCGCCGGCGGCGTAGTCCATCCCGACCGGCACGAGGTAGAGGCCGATGATGACCACGACCAGCCCGGTCACGAGCGGCGGGAAGAAGGGTTTGATGCGTTTGAACTGCCAGCCGACCAGCCCCTCGACGACGAAGCCGGTGACCAGAATCGAGCCGAAGACGGCCGCCAGCCCGGAGCTCGCGCCGATGGAGGCGGCCGCGCCGACGAACGTGAAACTCGTCCCCATCACGATCGGCAGGCGCGCGCCGACCGGGCCGACGGTGTAGGCCTGCACGATGGTCGCCAGCCCCGAGAACAGCAACACCATCTGGACGATGTAGGCCGTGTCGGCCGCGCCCAGTCCGACCGCGCCGGCGACGATGTACGCCACGGCCGTCGCGGGCACGATCATCACCGCCACGTGTTGCAGTCCCAGCAGCAGCGACTTGGGCAGTGGCGGCCTGTCGTCGCGTTCGTATTCTAGGTCTATCTCGCCGTCTGACTCGGTTGCCATCTATAGGCAGTTCCTGCGGAGTTCGCCGGATAACGATTTCGTCATGGACCGGCGTGTGGGGCAGGGACCCGTGGAAAACCATCCCGAGACGACCCGACGACGCCGTTTCCGGTCAGTGAATCGTCACTTCGCCGTCCTCGACAGTGATGTCGACGAGGCTCGTCACGTCGTGGTCGACGTCGTCCATCGCCGACTCGCCGACCTTCCGCATGACGACGGCGATGTCGGCGATGTCGGCGCCGATGTCGTCGAGCGCCTCGCAGATGGCCGCGAGGGTCCCGCCCGTCGACAGCAGGTCGTCGACGATGAGCACGCGGTCGCCCGCCTCGACGTCGTTGATGTACATCTCGGACTCGGAGTAGCCCGTGGACTTCTGCAGCGCCACCTCCTCGGGCAGCCCGTAGGCTCGCTTGCGGATGACGACCAGCGGGATGTCCGTCTGCAGGGACAGGGCCGTCGCCAGGTGGATGCCCATCGCCTCGGGGGCGACTATCTTGTCGACGTCGAGGTCGGACCGCTGCATCACTTCGACGACCACCTCCCGCAGCAGGGCCGGGTCCAACATCGGGACCCCGTTGCTGATGGGGTGGACCAGATACTCGTAGCCGTCTTTGTCGATAATCGGCGCGTCGTGCAGCGAGTCCAGCAGCCGTTCCATGACGGCGAGTGCGTCCACGCCGGCAAAAGGCAATCGTTCTGCGGGCCGTTAGCGTGGCGTCTCAGCCCGCCGGTATCACGGGACAGACGCGCCCGACGCGTCGTCCGCGGTGAACCGCCGCGCGATGTCGCGGACCCCCTCGCGGAGGGTCGTCTGTGGTTCGTAGCCCGTCTCCGCCAGCCGGTCGAAGTTGACGTGATACGAGGGGCCGGGGTGTTCGTCCTCCAGATAGGTGATGTCGACCGCGCCGACCTCCTCGTCGACGACGTCGGCGATTTCGGATATCCGGTAGTTGGCGTCGTTGTGCCCGACGTTGTAGATGCGCTGGTCCCAGGCGTCGGACTCTAGTGCGGCGTGTTTGTACGCCCGGGCGGCGTCACTGACGTGGATGAACGGCCGCCAGTTCGAGCCGTCGCCGTAGACGGTGAGGGTGCGTCCCGTCAGCGCCCGGAAGACGAAGTAGTTCACGACGAGGTTAAATCGCACGCCCGGAGAGTAGCCGAAGTTCGTCGCCATCCGCAGTGCCGTCCCGTCCATCCCGAACTCCTCACAGGACTCCGCGAGCAGCGCCTCCGAATCGAGTTTCGTCTCCGCGTAGGGGTTGATCGGGTCGGGGGCGACCGTCTCGTCGATGTCGGTGCTGGTCGCGCGGCCGTAGACGTTACAGGAGGAGGCGAGCACGACGTTCTCGACGCCGAGCTTCCCGGCGGCCGTGAGGATGTTCTCGGTCCCGTCGTAGTTGACCGCGACGGTCTCCTCGCGGCGGTCGTGGGTGCTTGCTGCGCCCGTTATCGCCGCCAGGTGGACGACGGTGTCGACGCCGCGCATGGCGCTCTCGACGTCGCCGTACTCGCGCACGTCGCCCCGACGGAACTCGAGGTCGCCGTTCACGGCGCCCATGAGCGCGCGTGGCGACCCGGAGGCGAGGCTATCGAGCACGACGACCTGGCCGACCCGGTCGTCGTCGGTCAGGCGCGGTATCAGGTCGCTGCCGATGTAGCCACAGCCGCCCGTGACCAGCACGTCGGTCGTCATTCGTCGTCGACGAGCACGCCCGGCAGGAAGCGGTCCTCGTGGGCCTCGATAGTGTCGGCGTAGCTGGTCAGGGTCTCGAAGATGTCTTCGACCCCCTCCTCGAAGGTCTGGTCCTGCGCGCCGATGAGGTCCATGTAGTTCTCTTTCTCGATTTCCATCTTGTGGGTCTCGTCCTCGTCGCGCGGGTTCTCGAAGTGCTCGACGGCGACGTCTAAGTCGAACTCCCCGCCCACGTCCGCGATGGTCTCGGCTATCTCGACGATGCTGATGGCGCGGGTGACCTGGTTGTACACCGTCAGGCCCTCGGGGCGGTCGTCGGCGTCGCCGAGCGCGAGCTGGGCCAGCCCCTCGACGGCGTCCTCCAGCGAGACGAACGGCTTGCGCTGCTCGCCCTTGCCGTAGACGGTGACCGGGTAGCCCGCGACGGCCTGGGCACAGAAGCGGTGCGTGACCGTCCCGAAGTAGTAGTCGAAGTCAAAGCGGGTCTTGAGACGGTCGTCCTCGCGCGTCTCCTCGGTCTCGGTCCCGTAGGTGATGGCCGTTCGCACGTCCGAGACGGGGATGTCGAACTGCTTGTGGGCCAGCCGCATGTTCGCCGCGTCGTGGGACTTCGTGAGGTGGTACCAGGAGCCGGCCATCGCCGGGAACGGCACGTCGTCGGCCTCGCCCTGGTTCTCCATCGTCGCGCCGCCCTCCGGGATGGGGAACTCCGGCGCGCCGTAGACGCCCGTCGTCGTCGTCTCGACGAAGTGGGTGTCGGTGAGGTCGTGCTCCTCTAGGCCCCACAGCAGGTTGCGGGTGGACTGGAGGTTGTTGTGCTGCGTGAAGTTCGCGCGCTCGCCGTTTATCTGTGAGTACGGCGCCGCGGGCTGGGCGGCCGCGTGGACGATAACCTCGGGTTCGTGGACCTGCAGCAACTCGTCAACGAACTCCTTCTCGACGAGGTCGCCCTCGACGAAAGACATGTTCGTGATACCCAGCGTCTCTTCGGCGGCGTCGAGGCGCTCGTCGATGGACGCGACGGGGACGGCGCTCGTCGCGCCGACCTCCTCGACCCACTCGCGGCGGCCGAAGTTGTCGACCAGCAGGACGCGGTCGTCCGTGCGGGAAGCGATGCGCAGCGCCGTGGGCCAGCCGATGTACCCGTCTGCCCCGGTTACCAGTATCGTCATTAGTTACTCGGCTCGTGAGTAACTCTCGAGTGATATATATTTTCTGTACTGTCGCTACCCGACGGGCAGTGGTCGCTGCTGTGTCGTCGGACGCTCCCGGTGACTCCGGCGCTGTCAGGGTCGCAAAATCGCTTGTCTGAGCGCTCCGGTTCACTGTGGGACCGTCAGTCGCCAGTGGCACAGCTCAGACGAGGTCGAACCGCTCGAAGTACTCGGTGACGTAGCGGTTGGCCCCCTCCGGCGGTGCCGTCACGACGCGGTAGTCGTCGTGCTGGTGGTCGAGCGTGATGGCCTGCTCGCCCTCGGGGCGAACCCGGTAGATGACCGGGACGGTGTGGCGGTCCTCGACGCCGTCGACGGCCGAGGCCTCCCAGAAGTGCTCGCTGACGCCGAGCCGTTCGACCGTCACCGGGTCCAGGCCGAGTTCGTCACGGGCCACGCGGACCGCCGCGTCGTCGAGGCGCTCGCCGCGCAGCAACCGGCTGCCGGGCCAGAACCACTCGCCGTTCGCGGGCTCTTTCTGCCGCCGCGTCAGCAGGATGCCCCCGTCGTACTCGACGACGAGGTCGACACACGGCTGGGGCGCGTGGTTGAGACACGTGGCGAACGTCTCCGGCGGCACGAACTCGTCCTGAACTCTCATGTGGTTGACTGCTCGACCGACCGTCAAGTGCCTAGGGTTTCGCAACCGTTAAATTGGGCGCCCCACTCCGTTCGTATGCTATCGCACGGGCCGGTGGGGTAGCCTGGTATCCTTCGGCCTTCGGGTGGCCGTAACCGCGATTCGAATTCGCGCCGGCCCATACTTCTCGCGGCGCTCACTCCCGAGCGCCGCGTGTCGTCTGCCGCCGCGGGAATTCGAATGAGAGACCACGCAGCCCGCGCAGCGAAGCGAGCAGGACCGTGGTCGCGTGATTCGACATTCGCGCCGGCCCATTTTCCACCGAACGACGGGGAGCGACAGCGGCGTATCTATCTGCCCGCGTCCTCACGTATAGCCGCCGCTTCCGTTCGATTCACTGCTGTGTACTTTGGACCAACAGCATTATGCGTATCCTCACACTGCCGGAAGTATATGCGATTGAACCGGTACCGGGGGTTCTTGCTGGTGGCGCTCTGTCTCTCCGCGGCCGTCCAGATCGCCTACCTCCGCAGCCACGAGTTTCCGGCGCTTTTGGGTGGGCTCTTTCTTGAGATGGCGGCGACGGTCGCACACAGCGACGCCCTGGTCCCGACGACGATTCAGGGCTTTACCACCGACGGTGTCCCCTTCGCGTATCCCCCGCTGGGGTTCTACGTCATGGCCGTCTTCCTGAAGGTGGGCGTCGACGGCGTCCAACTGTTGCGCTTTGGCGCGCCGGTCATCCTGCTGTGTCTCGTCGCGCTTATCTATCATCTCACGGTGGTGCTCACCGACAGCCCGGCGACGGGACTCGTCGCTGGCGTCATCACCGGGACACACGTCTCACTGAACGTCTATCTCGTCGGCGCTAGCGGGTTCGTCCGGGGACTGGGATTCCTCTTCATGCTGGTCGCGATGCTGGGAGCCTACCAGTACTACGCGAACGACGGCGGTCGGCGGGCACTCGCCACGGCCGTCGTGGGCTGGGGACTCGTCGTCCTGACCCATCCGGTCCACGCCGCGGCCGCGGGGGCGGGCGTCGCCGCCGCGTGGCTGGTCTGGGACCGCACGCCGCGGGGGCTGGCCACCGGCGGGGCTATCGCCGTCGGCGGGCTCGTCATCGCCAGCCCGTGGTGGCTCACCGTCGCCTCGACCCACGGCGCGGACATCTTTTTCACCGGCGCGGGCTCACACGGCTCGATAAACCACAGCCTGTCGGACCTGCGCGCGCTGGCGGGCTGGTTCTGGGGCAGTAGCTACGTGCTGAACTGGCCGGCCGCGTTCGCGCTCGTGGGCGCCGCCTCGCTGGTCGCGCGGGGGGAGTGGCACCAGCCCGCCTGGCTGGCCGCGCCGGTCGTCCTCCTGGTGCCGCCACACGGTCGCCTCGGGATACTGGTCGTCGCCCCGCTGGGTGCTGTGGGGTTCGTGTTCGTCTGTTCCCTGCTGGCGGACCTGGATATCGACCTGCCGGACGTCTCGACGCGGCGGCTCCCGGGGCTGGACCGCTACGTGGACCGCGACCTGCCGGACCTCTCCGCGAATCAGGTGGTCGCCATCGCCTTCTTCGTCGTCCTCGTCGGCCCGTTCGTGGCCCAGAACATGGCAGCGGCCTCGGGGACCAGCCCGTACAGCCCGCTGCCGGTGTATGCCGACGACGAGGACCGGACCGCGATGGAGTGGATAGAGGACCAGACCGCCGCCGACGCACAGATAGCCGTCGTCGGCGGCGCCAGCGAGTGGTTCCCCTACCTGGCGAACCGAACGTCGGTCATCGTGAAGTACGGGACCGAGTGGTCGGGCCGGGAGACGTTCAGCAGGCACGAGTCGGCCCAGTACCACCTCCGGAACTGCTGGAACGCCTCCTGTGTGAACGCGACGCTCGTCGACCACGACTTTGCCTCGGAGACCGACTACCTCTACGTCCCCTACGGCGGATTCATGTCGGGCCGTACCGGCACGACGATATCGCCGGCGCTGCACCGGTCGCTGGTGGCGAGCGAGCAGTTCACCCGGGTGTATCGGAACGAGGGTGTCGGCCTCTACGCGTACAACCGGACCGCAGCGGCGGTCAGTGGCCCGCAGGACGCGTCCGCGTCGTAGCCGTCGGTGACGGTCGAACCGGACAGCCGGCGTCAGCTATCCGCCGCCGTCTCTATCGCGTCCCAGTCGACCGCCCAGCCGTCGTCGTACACGACGGGGACCTGCCCGACGCCGTCCGCACCGGTCGAGTGGTCTTTCAGCCGCTCGTACTCCAGCGGCGAGGGCTGCATCTCGAACCCGTCGGGCAGGTCCGACGTGCCCTCGACTGTAAAGGAGAGGTAGTGGCGACCGTTGACGGCCCTGTGCTCGTCACAGACGGCTTCGGACTGGGTCATACCGGGGAGCATCGGCGGCGCTCACAAAAGCGCTTGTATCTGTTCGCCGTCGCTGCGGGCCGAACACCTACCACCCCCGACGCCGAAGGACCGCCAATGCACGCAGGCGAAATCGCCAGTCGACTCGACGCGGAACTCGATACGGACGCGTACGCCGACGTGGACGCCAGCCCGAACGGGCTCCAGGTCGGGCCGGCCGACCGCGAGGTCGAGACGGTCGCGGTCGCCGTCGACGCCGCCGTCGAGACCATCGAGCGGGCGAGCGATGCCGGCGCCGATTTGCTGGTGACCCACCACGGCGTCGTCTGGGGCTCCATCGAACGAGTGACCGACACCAACTACCACCGCATCGCGCCGCTGGTCGCGGACGGCCTCGCGCTGTACGTCTCGCACCTGCCGCTCGACGGCCACCAGCAGTTGGGCAACGCCGCCGGGCTCGCGGACCTGCTGGACCTGGACAACCGGGCGCCCTTCGGCACCATGGGTGGGGAGTACGTCGGCCAGCGCGGGCGGCTGGTCGGGGGCCGCTCACTCGACGCGCTCGTCGAGGACCTCGAGACACGCCTCGACACCGGTGGGCGGTCGGTGCAGACGCTCGACTTCGGCCCCGAAACGGTCGAAGAGGTCGCCATCGCCACCGGCAGCGGCGTCGACTGGCTCGACGAGGCCGTCGACGTCGGCGCGGACGTCCTCATCACCGGCGAGGGGAAACAGCAGGCCTACCACGAGGCCCGGGAGGCCGGCATCAACGTCGTGCTCGCGGGCCACTACGCCAGCGAGACGTTCGGTGTCCGGGCGCTCCGGGCGCTGCTCGAAGAGTGGGACCTGGAGACCACCTACATCGACTGTCCGACCGGGCTGTGATGGCGGGCGACATCGCGTACGGCGACGTGACCGCCGACGAGGACCTCGTGGCGTGGTCGCGCGAGTACTGTCGCGGGGTCCGCCGCGAGCGGGGCGTCGACGTGCGCTTCGACCTCGTCGAGTGGGCGGTCTCGCATCGGGCCAAGCGCCGGGCCGCGGCGGTCAAGCGGCCGAAGCTGCCGGACGCCACCGTGGGCGAGCCCTACGACTGGGACGCCCTCGACGGGGCCGACGGCCGACCGCTGCCGTGTACGCTCTCGCTGACCCGCGAGGCCTTCGAGGCGTTCGACCGGGACGAGTGGGCGGCGACGCTGCGCCACGAACTCGTCCACGTCGAGCAGTACCAGCGCGACGGGACGACGGACCACGGCGCGGCGTTTCGCGAGCGGGCGGCCGACCTGAACACCGAGGTTCACTGTTCGGCCTTCGCTGACGCGAAGTACGTCCTCACCTGTGAGGACTGTGGCGGACTGGTCGCCCGACGCTATCGGGACTGTCCGCTGGTCCGCCAGCGCGAGCGCTATCGGTCGGACTGCTGTGGGGCCGCGCTGGCGTTGCAGTGAGTTCAGACCTTCCGGATGGCGTAGCCGGTCACGCCCAGCCCGAGTCCGGAGACGGCGGCGACCGAGGCGAAGACCGGCGAGAAGGCGGCGGGCAGCAGGAGGAACCCGGTGACGCCGGTGAGGAGAGCGGCGACGAACAGCACGACCATCCCGAGGAGTGCCGAGTCCATATCGTCACTCGTTGACGAGTTGTGATAAGCGTTGAGGCCGATGGATGGAAGGTAGCGCCGACCGCGGCCGAGCGACCGGGGAACCACGTCGCTTTAGCCCTCGCGCCGACCACGGGAGAGCAATGAGCGACCACACCGAGCGAGAGACGTTCTGTCACGACCCCATCGGTCACGCCGAAGCGCGTGCGGGGATGACCGTCGGCGAACTGGCCGAGGGGTACGGCGGGGCGGGTATCGGCGCCGCGGACCTCCACGAGGCCGTCGACATCTACGCCGAGATGTTAGACGACGACGTGACGACGTTCGTCGGCCTGGCCGGCGCGATGGTGCCGACGGGGATGCGAGCCGTCGTCTCCGAACTCATCCGTGACGGCCACGTCGACGTGCTCGTGACGACCGGGGCCAACTGCACCCACGACACCATCGAGGCCATCGGCGGCAAACACCACCACGGCGAGGTCACCGCGGAGGGCCACACCGAGCGCGAGCACGACGAGACGCTGCGCGACGAGGGCGTCGACCGCATCTACAACGTCTACCTCCCGCAGGAACACTTCGCGCTGTTCGAATCGCACCTCCGCGAGGAGGTCTTCACCGTCCTCGCCGAGGAGGGCGCCGTCTCCATCCAGCGCATGACCGAGGAACTCGGCCGGGCCAACAGCGAGGTCAACGAGCGCGACGAGGTGGCCGAAGACGCCGGCGTGCTGGCCGCCGCCTACGAGAACGACGTACCGGTGTACTGCCCCGCCTTCCAGGACTCCGTGCTCGGACTGCAGGCGTGGATGTACGCACAGACCAGCGACTTCACGGTCGACGCGCTCGCGGACATGACCGATATCACCGACGTCGCCTACGAGGCCGACAGCGCCGGCGCGCTGGTCGTCGGGGGCGGCGTCCCGAAGAACTACGTCCTCCAGACGATGCTCGTCTCGCCCGACGCCTACGACTACGCCGTGCAGTTGACGATGGACCCGGCCAACACCGGGGGCCTCTCGGGGGCGACACTGGACGAGGCCCGCTCGTGGGGGAAACTGGAGAAAGACGCCCGCAACGTCTCCGTCTACGCCGACGCCACCATCACGCTCCCGCTCCTCGTCGCCGCGGCCCGCGAACGCGTCGGCGAGTAGCGCTCTCTCAGTCCCGCTGCCAGAGAAACTCCTCGTCGGCGACCAGTTCGTCGAAGCGGCCCTGCTGGAGGTAGCCGCCGAAGACGAGGACGCCGACGCCCAGTGCGCCCAGCAGCGCCGCGAACGCCGGACTGGCGCCGCTGACGACGACCGAGGTCGCCGAGGCGAAACAGAGCGCGCCCGTCGCGACGGTGATAGCGAAGAGGACGCTTCGGCGGGCACCCGCCTCCGTGCTGTCGAACAACTGTGAATCCATGGACAATCGTACTGGTGTAACGACTAATGAACCTTATTTATAATGGCTCGCCAGCGGCCGGCGGCCCCGTCGCCAGCCGCCGACGCCGGTCCTTGTTTGCCACTCTCACACGCTCTCGCTCTGTTTGACAACGCTTTAGCCGCCCTTTCCGCACTAGCTTCCAATGAGCTACAAAATCGGACTCGTCGGCAAACCCTCCGTCGGCAAGTCCACACTTTTCAACGCGGCGACGATGAACGACGTGCCGGAGGGCGCGTACCCGTTCACGACCATCGACCCGTCGATGGGCGAGGCCTACGTCCGCGTCGACTGTGCGGCCCCGGAGTTCGAGCACTCCTGTACGCCCAACCACGGCTACTGCGAGGATGGGGTGCGGTTCGTCCCGACGAAACTGGTCGACGTGGCCGGACTGGTCCCCGGTGCCCACGAGGGAAAGGGCCTGGGCAACCAGTTCCTCTCGGACCTGAACGAAGCCGACGTACTCGTCCACGTCGTCGACTTCACCGGCGAGACGGACCTGGAGGGCGAACCCACCGAGGGCCACGACCCCCGCGAGGACATCGACTTTCTGGAGAACGAACTCGACATGTGGTATCTCGACGTCTTGGAGAAAGGCATCGAGCGCTACCGGTCGGGCTACCACGGCGAGGACAAGGACGTCGAGGCCGACCTCGCCGAGCAGATGTCGGCGTTCAAGATACGCGAGGAGGAGATAAAGCAGGTCGTCCTCGGACTCGACCTGGAACTCGACCCCGACACCTGGGACGAGGGCGACCGCGAGGCGCTTGCCCGCGAGATTCGAATCAGGACGAAGCCGATGGTCATCGCGGCCAACAAGATGGACACCGACGCGGCCCAGGACAACTGGGAGCCGATTACCACGGACCCCGACTACGAACACCTGACCTTCGTCCCCGTCTCGGCCCACGCGGAGAAGGCCCTGAAAAAGGGCGCCGAGCAGGACGTGCTGGACTATCGGCCGGGCGACGACGACTTCGAGGTGCTGGCGGACCTCCCCGCGGAGAAGGCCGCCGCCCTCGAACAGATTCGCGAGTTCGTCGACGCATTCGGCGCCACCGGCGTCCAGCAGGCGCTGGAGACCGCGCTGTTCGAGGAACTCTCGGCCATCGCCGTCTTCCCCGGCGCCCGCAAGCCCCAGGACGACGGGACCTTCCTCCAGGACTGTTTTGTCCTCCCCGACGGCTCCACCGCCGAGGACTTCGCGTACTTCCTGCACACCGACATCGGCGACGGCTTCCTCCACGCCCACGACGTGCGCTCGGGCCGGCAGGTCGGCGCGGACACGGAACTGGACCACCGCGACGTGGTCGAGATTACGACGACGAACTGACCGGTCGGATTTCAGTCCTGATAACGAGGTGCCCGTGCTTTTCACCGCTGACGGCCTCGTTTCGAGTATGTCAGTCACTGCTTTCCGGTCGAGCCGCCGCGCCCGAACGCAGAGGTGGACGACGTGACCGCGACCGTCGACGGACGCGGGACCGCGGACGGCCGTCTCGTCGGTCGACTGCTCGTCACCGTCGGACGGCTCCCGATGGCGGCCGAACCGCACCTCCCCGAACCGCTCCGGCGTGACTTCGGCGTCCGACTGTTCCTGCTGGCGTTCGTCTCCGTCGTCGTCGGGCCGGCTCTCGCTGCGGCGCTGTTTGCGGACGCGCTTCCCGCAGTCACGTTCGCGGCCGTCATCGTACTCTGTACCGGCTTTCTGGGCTACTGCGAGCTCTACCGCGCGATTATGGCGATAAACGAGAAGGCGACCGCCGTCGACGACGGCGACTACGACATCGACTTCGGCGTCGACCGGGTCGACGAGATCGGCGAGACCTACGCCACCCTCGAACGGACGGCCCGCTCGCTGGGCGACTCCCTCGAGGAGGCCAGACGCGCTCAGTCCGAGTCCGAGAGCGCTCGGGACGCGGCCGAGACGGCACGGGAGGAGGCCGAATCCGCCCAGCGAGTGGCGGAAGACGAACGCCGGGAGATGGCTGCCCTCTCGGACCACCTCGAACAGAAGGCCGCCCACTACCGGGCGGCGCTGTCGGCGGCCGCGACCGGCGACCTGACTGTGCGGGTCGACGCCGACAGCACGAGCGACGCGATGGCGGCGGTCGGGGCGGCGATAAACGAGACGCTCGACGCGCTCGACGGCACCGTCGGTCGCGGACAGACCGTCTCGACGCGCATCGCCGGTGAGAGCGAACGTGTGGCCGACCAGGCCGGGCGGCTTCGGACCGAGACGCGGACCGTCACCGAGCGCGTCGAGTCTATCTCCGACGGCGCGGAGACACAGCGGCGGCGGCTCGACGAGGCCGCCGACGAACTGAGCGACCTCTCGGCGACCGTCGAGGAGATGGCGTCGTCGGTGACCGAAATCGCCGACCGAAGCGGGACCGCGGCCGACCTCGGCCGGGACGCACAGCGCTCCTCGTCGGCGGCCCAAAGCGCCGTCGACGAGATTCGACACCACTCGACGACCGCCGCCGGCGAGGTGCGACAGCTCGACGCCATCGCCGAGGATATGGCCGAAATCGTCGACGTCATCGACCGAATCGCCGAGGAGACGAACATGCTGGCGCTGAACGCCTCCATCGAGGCGGCCCGTGCCGGCGAGGCCGGCGAGGGGTTCGCCGTGGTCGCGGACGAGATCAAACAGCTGGCCAGCGAGACACAGGAGGCCACCGGCGACGTGGAGGCGCTCATCGACTCGCTTCGCTCGCAGGTCGGCGACTCAGTGGACGCGATGGGCGAGATGGAGTCGGCCGTCGACCGCGGCAGCGACACCATCTCCGAGACCATCACGACGCTCGACGACGTGGTCGAGGCCACCGTCGGGGTCAACGACAGCATACAGGAGGTCGACCGCGCGACCGACCGACAGGCCGACACGACCCAGGAGGTCGTCGGGCTCGTCGACGACATCGGCGAGATAGCGACCGAGACGGCGTCGGTCGCGGACGACGTCGCCGCGGCCGCCGACGAGCAAGACGCCACGCTCGGCGAGATGGTCGACGCCGTCTCCTCCTTTGCCGACGACGCGGGGACGATGCACGACGAGCTCTCGCAGTTCGAGACGGCGGTCGACGGGACGACGAGGGGCGAGACGGCGGTGTACTCCCCCGACGAGCACGAGATATCGACGGACTGACCCGGCTACAGCAGGAGATACGCCAGCAGGGCGACGATGACGACCTTCTTCACGAGGACGACGGCGATGATGGTCTGTGTCAGCGTCAGGTCCCGCACGCGTTCGACGCCGCGCCGGACGGCGGCCGGCGCCGCGGCCAACTCACGGACGAGCAGGCGGGCTTCTGCCAGGACGGTCTCGACGGCGCTTCCCTCGCCGTCGGTGTAGGCGGCCTCGGCCGTTGGTACCCACGCCTCGCCGGTGTATCGCAGTTCGACCAACGCCCCCTCGAGATGCGCGACCTGCTCGAACGCGAGCCCGTTGGCCCTACACAGCGCTTCGAGGCGGGCCACGTCGCGGTCGCTGTCGAGGTCGTAGCGCCGGGGGACGCGCTCGTCCACTCGAAGCCGAACCGACAGACGACCTCGCGCTCCCCGACACGGACGCCGACGACGTCGGCCAGTTCGACGGTTCCCTCGGTCTCCTTGCGCTTGCGCCGCAGGTGTTCGTAGTCGCTGGTGTCGCCCTCCACTGTCGTTGTCTCGGACATGCGTCGCTACGCCGTCGTTCGGTCGAGAGGGCCAAAATAGTTCGCTCGGGTGTCAGATGTCCACCGGGCAGCCGTTTATCTCGCCGCCGCGCATCCCGTCGGCCAGCCAGTAGATAGAGAGTGTCAGGACGACCACCGCCCCGAGCGCGAACTCCAGGCCGTCGAGCGGGAGAAAGAGCAGCGTGGTCGAGACGCCGACCAGCGAGAGCAGCCCCAGCAACACCGCCGAGCCACAGGCCGCACAGCCCGCGCCGAGCGTCCCCAGGACGACGCCCGCGGCCCCCGCGCCGCCCTGCTTTCGGTCGAGTCCGTGTTCGCGAAAGTGGTACGTCGCCATCGCGACGTCGACGCCGGTCAGCAGCGCCACCGCGACCAGCAAGAGCCCCTGGACCGGGGTGAAGTTCGTCCCGACGAAGGGGTACAGCTCCCCGAAGATGGTCAGCCGGCTTTCGAGCGGCAGCGCGCCCCCGACCACGAGGTCCAGGAAGACGGGTCCGTTCAGCGAGACGACGAACGCGGACAGCGAGAGCGCGCTGGCGAGGACGGCGACGACGGCGTAGGTCGGCAGCGAGAGGACGAGACGCGCGGTCCGACCCATCAGCCGCCAGTCCCGTCGCCGGGTCGGGAGCCGAACGCCCCGCAGTGATCGCCCCACTGCGGCCATCACTCGACCCCCAGCGCCTCCGCGACGAGGTCGTAGCTCACGCTCCCGTTGGCCTGCGAGACGAACTCCCCGTCGCGAAAGAGGAGGACGATTGGGGTCTGTTTTGGCAGGTCGGCGTCCGCCGCGGCGGAGCTGTCCGCCTGGACCGCGTCGTCGTGGGCTTCGCTTCGGGCGTCGTCGACCACGACGGCGCCGTCGAGGTCCGTCGACTCGGTGAGAAACCGCTCGGTGCGGTCGAGGACGTTGTCGGCGTCGAACCGGTTCTGCGTCGCGAAGTAGTGGCCCAACAGCGCCCAGAACGCCCCCTCGCTGCGGGCGAACGTCGACTCCAGGGCCTGCGTCGCGGGCTCGCCCCACGGGTAGATAATCGGGTACGTCCGCACGACGTAGGCGCCTTTCCCCGCGTCGACGACGTTCGACTCGATGTCGGGCACCGTGTTCTCGTGGAACCGCCGACACTGCGTACAGGAGGGGTCCTCGAAGGAGAGCACCACGTGCCCGCCGAGGTCGCCACGCCGTGGCTGGGCGTCGAGGTCCGCCGCGGCCGGATGGTCGTCGATGGACTGGCCGCCGTCGCTCCCGCCGCTCCCGCCACAGCCCGCGAACGCGCCGACGACACCCGCGCCGACGACTGTCAGATATCGTCGCCTGTGCATACGGAGTCGGATGGACCCGGGTCGTTTAGCCCTTGTTCCAATTCCCACCCGAAAGGGACAACCGCCAGCGACTGGTAGAGCCGCCCGGCCGATGACGAACCGGTGTTCCGAGCCGGGGTGACTCCCCGGCGGTGACGAACCCTATGAGTGCCGAGGCCGCCGACGAGAGGACTGCCAGTGTCTCTTCCGGCAGTCCGAGCATCCCTGTCCCGAGTAGCAGAACTTACACGGTTCCAGAAGCGACTCCCGGTATGGACCTTCAGGCGACGGAACTGGGGGACCTCGAAGACCGCCTCAGTGATGCACTCGACCGACTCGGAGAGCTACAGGCGGGGACACGAGTGAGCTCGGACGCGTTCTTCTCGGAACCGTTCATGCGGAACCACACGGAGTTCGATTCGTTCGTCGCGTTCTACGAGCACGCGCCGTGGTCGCTCACCGAGCCGACCGACGTGCAGGGTGTCCCGCGCCAGGCGTTGAACGACTACGTCGCGGCGACGACCGACTTCGAGAGCTGGGAAGCGATGAAAACACAGGCCGCAGAGGAAGAGATAATCGACCAGGTCGTCCCCTGACTAGTCGATACCTGGAATCGCGGTCAGCAGCTGGTAGAGCCCGAAGCTGATAACGCCGGCCCCCAGCATCGAGCCGACCCACGACCCGAGCGTGTAGCCCACTTTCCGCAGCGAGATACCGCTCCCGCCCGCCGACTCCGCGGCCAGGCCGCTGCCGACGATACTCGCTATCATCACCTTGTTGAACGAGATCGGAATCCCGAGAACGATAGCCAGTTGCGCTATCAGAAACGCCGGAATGAGCGCCGCGATGGACCGTCTCGGGCCGAGCGACGCGTACTCGTTCGAGACCGCTTGGACGAGTCGCGGCCCCCGAATCCAGGCGCCCAGGAGAATCCCGCCGCCGCCGAGTGCGAGCAGGTACAGCGACGGCAGGTGGAGGTCCGACTCGAAGACCGTCTCGAGCGGGCCGGTCGCGAGCCCCACTTGCGTTCCGCCGCTCGTGAAGACGACGACGAGCCCCAGCGCGACGAGGAACTGATTGATGCCTGCACTTTCGTCCCGTCGGAGCAGCGCCCACGTGGCGGCGAGGACGACGAACCCACTGACCGCACTCACGAGCGCCATTCCGAGCGTGTAGCTCCCGCCGACGGATGTCGGGAACAGCCCGGCCTGGGTCGCGACGTACCGCGCGAGCGACCCCTGTGTCCTCTCGGCGGTCGATAGTATCGTGAACCGGATGTTCGCGAGTGCGTACCCGACCGCGCCGCCGAGCAACGGAATCCCCACGACCTCCGGGATGGCGTCGCTCCGGAGCCCACGCGCGAGACCGTACGCGAGGACACCCTCGACGACGGGAATCGCGAACCAGAAGCCGAGGATGACGACGTACTCGTGGACGGCGAACCCGCCACCGAGTGCAATCCCGGCCCCGACCATCGCCCCCGTGACGGTGAACGCCGACGGAATCGGATAGCCATACGAGTTTCCGACGGTGATGAGCGCCGCCGCGGTGAGCAGGGCCGCCGCCGCTGCGAGCGGCGTAATCGACACGCCGGTGACGAGGTCCTTGCCGATAGTCTCGGAGATGCTCCCGCCCTGGAGGACGGCCCCGAGCCCGGCGACGACCCCGACGAGCAGGGCCGCGCGGAGCACAGAGAGGGCGTTCGCTCCCACGGCGGGAGCGACGGGGGCGGAGTTACTGTTGGCTCCGACTGTAAACGACATCACGAGCGTCGCCAGGAGCGCGATGCTCAGGACGATCAGTACTGAAGCCATCTGTTGTGACGACCGTGTTCCGACTCCCCGACAGTCGGTCGGGTGCGGGTGATTCCACTCGACATCTGAGCGAGAATTCGCCGTCTGTAGCCCATGAAACCTTCGATATCTGCCGTATCGGTGTAGACTACTTCGATTCACAGGATACGTTATGCGAATCGAGCGGAGACTCCCCAGACGCGGGGGGACGGAGAACCTGGTCGGCGGTCCGTACCCCGCTCGCGCAGCGGCGAGACTTGCCCCTGCAGGGCCAACTCGAACGGGGGGTCCCGTCCACTTATCACCCAGTCCGATGAGCGAAATCGAAGCCGAACGGGAGATGACGCGCAGCGAGATAGCCACGTATCTGCACGAGTTCGCCGACGAACTCGACAGCGACACGGCCGACAGAGAGCCGGGGTCACACCGCAGTGAGGGGTCCCGGGACGGGCGAGTCACGTTCATGGTCGGGGACGACAGCGCGACCGTCAACCCGCCGGAACAGCTCTCCTTCGAGGTCGAAGTCGGCGCCGACGACTCCTTCGTCGGGGGCAACAGGGAGCAGGCGGTCTCGTTCGACCTCGTGTGGCAGACGGCGGAGTCCCAGGAAGAGAACGGCGAGTCGGAGATGGAAATCAAGTAACCGACCCACAGCCGCCGAGTCGTATCGCTCTCTTACCGCCCCGGTGTCACCGCCCTGCGTTCCGCTTCGGAAGCCGTCGCTTCGAGCGAGCAGCGGCTGAAGAACCGACTCGGCGAGAGACGCCCACCGGCGGCGACAGACGAGTCAGCGCCGTCGGAGGAGCCGCCGTCCCGTGCGAACGATGCGTCGTCGGACGAAGCGCGGGAGCCGCCGCCACGCTCGCTTCGCTTTCCGGAGTTTGCCCATTCTGTGACACCTCGTGCCCGCGACCGCCCGATACGGGCACTCGGAGTACCCTACCGCCGGGAGTAAGACTGCGGCTTGCGCGTGCGGCCGCCGACCCCGGCTCCGTAACACAAGAACTGAACGGTTGGACGACCGACATTCCGTATGGAGCCCCCGTCCCGAGTCACGGCGTTTGGCGCGTTCTTCCGCCGCTACGCCCGGTCGTGGTACCACGCCGTCGCGGCGGCGGCGATGACGGCGCTCGGTACGCTGACCGTCGTCGACGACCGGTTCGCCGTCCTCGCGCTGCTCGCGTACGCCGTCCCGCCGCTGGCCCTCTACGGCCGTCAATCGGTGGGCGCGGACGCACCGGCCGACACTGACGCGGCCGACGCTGCCACCGAGTCGGAGCCATCGCCGCCCCCCGACCCGGCCTGGACCGCGGTACCGACCGACGAGACGCTCACCGACGCGGCGGTCGTCGGCGACCGTGCCTACGCGGTCGGGGCGGCGGGGACGTTGCTGTGTGACGAGGGCGGCGAGTGGGACGTCGCCGTCGCCGACGGGCCCGACGCCGAATCGGCGGCGCTGCGGGGGGTCGCGGCGACGGCCGACGGCGTCTGGTTCTCCGGCGACAGCGGCGTCGTCGGCCGTTACGACCCCGAGAGCGGCCGCCACGTCTCTCACAGCGCCCCTGACGGCGATACGACGAACGTCGCCGCCGTGGCCGCGGCGGGCGAAGCTAGCGACGAGACCGTCCTGCTGGCGGACGGCGCCGGGCGACTCCGGCGCGGGCGCTACCGAGACGGCGACCTGGCCTGGGACGACCCCGTGACGCCGGCGTCGGGGTCGAGCCTGAGCGGGGTCGTTCTCCCCACGGCGGCGGTGGGGTACGCCTGCGACACGAACCAGACCGTCGTCCGGACCGACGACGGTGGCCGCACGTTCGACCGGGTCGGAGTCGACGCGGGCGGGACGCTGACCGACGTCGCGGCCGAGTCCGAGCGCTGTCTGGTCTGTGACGACGCGGGCGTGGTCCACCGCTACGACGGCGGGCGGTGGACCCCCGAGCGCGTCGACGACGGCGCGCTTCGGGCCGTCGCGGTCGCCGGTGACCACGCCCTGGCCTGTGGCCCGAGCGGGACGGTGTTCGAGCGGGGCCACCGCGACGGCTGGACGCGGCTGGCGACGCCGGCGTCGGGCGACCTGCGGAGCGTGGCAGTCGGGGACGCCAGAGCCGTCGCCGTCGGCGAAAACGGGGCCGTCGTCGAGTGGCCCCGCGACGGACGCTAAGTCGGTCGACACCGGGCGGCTCACAGCCGCTGGCACCAAGCCGACTATATCCGGAGATGCGCGGGCGGACTGGCGACTTCGAGCTGTTCGAGGAGGCCAGCCCTGTCCTCTTCGAGCCAGATTTCGGCGATTTCGTCGTCTTCGATGCGATACATTCCCATTCCCGTCCACTCGACGTTGTTCCCGGTCGGTTCGACGTCCTGATACTCGCCCTCGTGCGTGCCGCTCGCGGTGTATCGAACGACGACCAGGTCGTCCTCTGCGACCATCTCGTCGGTGTTCCCCGAGTAGTCCGGGAACGTCTCGAAGAGGGCTTCGAGATACGCAGTTATCGCTTCGGACTCACGTCGCTCTTCGTGGCTCCCGTACTCGACGACGCCCTCCGCGAGGAGTTCCGAGAGTTGTTCTCTGTCCTGTTCGTTGAACGCGCGCAGGTAGTCGCGAACGAGGTCCTTGTTTTCGCTTTCTGTCATTGGGTCTCTCACCTCTGGCACGGCGCTCCACACGGACCCGTCGCTCGCCTCACACCTCCCCGAAGCGCCGCTCGAAGTTTCGTCGTGGTGCGTGTTAGCTCTTGTCATATCCCCGGCCCCCTCGATGCCGACGCCGCGATTGGCCGCGGGCTCACGAGAACGACGGCAGTACTTCCTCCTCGTACAGCTCCAGCAGCGCCCCCTGGTCGTCGCCGATTTGCATGCTGTAGACGTGGTCGTAGCCGGCGTCGATGGCGGTCTGGATGCTGTCGATGTGTGCCTGTGGGTCGGGGTCCGTGATGATACTCCCCTCGGCGATGTCGGCCTTCGAGACCATCCCGGTCGCCTGCTCGAACAGCGCCGGCGTCGCCAGTTCGCTGCTCAGTTCGCCCGGCAGGGCCGAGTTGGGCCACTTCTCGTGGGCTGTCGCGACGGCCTCGGAGTGGGTCTCGGCCACACAGGCCTGGAGCTGGCAGAACCGGGGGCCCTCGCCGCCGTGTGCCTCCCACACGTCGATGGCGTCCTGCGGGCCGACTGACCAGAAGCCGTCACCGATATCGGCCGCGGCGCGGGCCGCCCGCTCACCGTAGGCGGAGACGCAGATGGGCGGGGGCTCCTCGGGCAGCGTGAACAGCTTCGCGTTCTCGACGGTGTAGTGCTCGCCGTAGTGGCTGACCTCCTCGCCCGTCCAGAGGCGCCGTATCACGTCGACGGCCTCGTCGAGCATCTCCGTGCGGACGGCGTGTTCGGGCCACCGGTCGCCCAGGACGTGTTCGTTCAGGTTCTCGCCGGTGCCGACGCCGGCGAAAAACGCGCGGTCCTCGAACATCGCGGCCACGGTGGCCGCCGCCTGCGCGTAGATGGCCGGGTGAAGGCGCTGTATCGGCGCCGAGACGCCGACACCGACGTCGACCTCGTCGGTCGCCGCGGCGACGCCGCCGAGCGTCGACCAGACGAACGGGGCCTCTCCCTGGGCGCTGACCCAGGGGTGAAAGTGGTCCGAAATCGAGAGGAAGTCGAAGCCGGCGGCCTCCGCCCGCCGCGCGTGCTCGACCAGGTCGGTCGGGCTGTGTTCCTCACTCGACAGCGTGTAGCCTATCTCGGTCATCGTCTCGTCTAGCCCGTCAGCCCTGCCTGAGACCACTGCCGGCACTCGAAAGGCGACTTTGCTCGCCAGTGTGGCGGTCGTCGTTCGAGCGCGTTGCCGTCGGAGCGAACAGCCCGCCGTCGGCGAGACACGCCCGGGCCCGGTCGCAGTTGCAACCCGGCGGCTCATTGGTCGCTCGCCCGAACCCTGCGATGCTATGACGACCGACTCAATCGAGCAACTACTGATCGAAGGCGTCCAGGAACTGTACTACACCGAACAGCAACTCGTCGACTCGCTGGGGACTCTGTCCGAGGAGACGAGCATCCAGGCCGCCAGTCACGCCTTCGCGGACCACCGCGAGGCGACCGAGCAGCAGGTCCAGCGCTTAGAGCAGGTGTTCGAGGCCCTCGGCGAGGAGCCGGAAGCCCGCGAGGACATCGTCGTGACCGCGATGCTAGACGAGCACAGGCAGTTCTCCGGCGAGAACGACGGCGAAGTGCTCGACCGGTACAACATGGCCGTCGGACAGAAGACCGAGCACTACGAGATCGCGGCCTACGGCAACCTCGCGTCGCTGGCGGAGAAGACCGGCAACGACGAGGCGGCCGACCTCCTGGTGGAGACGCTCCGGGAGGAACAGGACGCGCTCGACCAGCTCACCGAGGCCAGCGAGCAGTTCGACGAACAGCAGATAGCGAGCGACTGAGGCTGTGGCCCGACGCGGGGTAGCCGACACGTCCCGCTCGCTCGGGTTGGTCGATACGCCCTCCCGTTCGAGGTGGCGGATTCCTCCCCCTCTCGGGACACGCCTGTACCGCACGGACCGACAGCGGGCGGCCGGTCGAAGCGGGCCTTGCAGCTGCAAACAGGTTCCTCAGGCGTCGGCCGTGCGTAGCCGCTCTTCGCTGACTGATGGACGAGGAAATCGGAACTGAGATTCTGGACGGAGCGACGACTGGGCCGTACGAACGTCCTATCCAGCGGCTGCTCGTGCTTAGCGACCGGCTGGTGCTCGCGGGCGTCCTGCTGGCGGCCGCGTTCGTCTTTTTCATCGCCCTGGAGGTGGTGGGCGGGTTCCGCTCGGTCGACCGGGCGCCGCTGCTGTACCTGTTCAGCGCGCTGACCGGCGGGAACTTCACCCTCATCACCATCATCGTCTCGATAAACCAGCTGGTCGTCTCCCGGCAACTCTCGACGCCGGGCGAGCTCCGGACGCAGATAGCAGAGACCAACGAGTACCGCGAGTCCGTCATCGAGACGCTGCCGGCCAACGACGTGGCGCCGGTGACGCCGACCGAGTTCCTTCACCTGCTGTTGCGGGCGACCAGGGAGTCGCTGGCCCGGCTGGAACACGAGTCGGACGTCCTCGAAGACGGCGAGGTGTCGACCGACGGCGGCGATACCGAGATGGACGTGGACGCCGACGCCGTCGACGCGAGCGAACTCGTCGCGGGGCTGGTCGACGACCTCACCGACCACATCGACTACGTCGACGAGCTGTTGCGACAGTCGGATTCAGGCATCTTCAGCGCGCTCTCGGCGACGCTGACGACGAACTACTCACAGCACATCTTCCGCGCCCGCGAACTGCAGAACCAGCACGCGGACGAACTCACCGGGACCCAGGACGAGGCGCTCGACCAGTTGGTCGTCCTCCTCCAGCAGATAGACGTCGCCAGACAGTACCTCAAGACGCTGTACATGCAAGACGAGCTCTCGCAGCTCTCCCAGCGGCTCCTGATAGTCGGTATCCCCGCGGTGTTCGTCAGCATCGTGATGCTCAAGCTGTTCGCCGCCTCTCAGGGGATGCTGTTCTCGACGGGGACGCTCACGGTCCTGACCGACCTCGCCGTGACCGTCGCCCTGGCGCCACTGGCCGTCGTGTTCTCGTTCGTGCTACGAATCGCGGCCGTGGCGCGGCGGACCGTCGCCATCACGCCCTTCACGACGGCCTCCCAGGAGCTGTGAGCGGGGCCGAGACCGCTCACTCGCCGCTGGTGCCACTCTCCGGCGGGACGAACGGCCCGACCGAGACGGTGTGGCGAGCGATGGTCGCGGCCCGGAACACGTACGCGATGAAGATACACAGCGGCGTGACGACGACGCCGATGCCGAGACTGACGACCGGCGGGAGGTACTCCACCGGTATCGTGGTCGAACTGGCTCGGTAGAGGAAGGCGAGGGCGACGCTCGTGACCAGCGCGAGCAGGCCGGTGTAGGCGACGACACGCGAGAGCCGGGCGAAATCCTGCTGGAGCGAGAGCGTCTTGAAGAACTGGCGCGTGACGGCGACCGACTCCAGCAGGTCGTCGATGGCGTCTAGCTGTGTGGTCGCTTCCGCCGGGAGGTCGCCGTCGTAGCGGTTCCGGAGGTGCTCCGTCGCGGTCAGGTTCATCGCGTACTCGGTGCCGAGAATCACGTCCAGCACGTCGACGATGGGGGTCTGTTCCTCGACGTCCGACGCGACGTGCTCGCCGTAGGCGGCGATGCCGTCGGCGTAGTCGGCCACCGGCGCCGGGAGGCCACTCTCGGTCGCCACCGCCTGCAGGCGCCGGGCGCGCTCGGTCAGCGTCGTCGCGACGAGGTTCAGAAACGCCGCGGGGTCGTTCGGGACGGCCGGCTCGCCGGCGTGTTCCCGCACGCGCTCCCGGAGCTCTCGGGTGCCCTGTAGCTTCTGGGAGAGCCCGCTCGGCGAGCCAAACACCCGCGAGAGGATGAGCTGGTTTATCGACAGGGCGATGGTCACGAGCGTCACCGTCCCCGAGATGAACCCGCTCGCGAAGGCCGTCGCGGCTTTGCTGTTCGGGCCGACGGTGAGCAGCCCGACCCGGGTCCCGGTGTAGAGGAGGGCGACCACCGAGGCGACCAGCACGGCCGCGACGGCCATCCGGTTCCCGCCGAGCAGGAGCCAGTGAGACACACGCCCACCGAAGCCGCCAGCGTTCGTGACCTCGCTGGCCGTCCGTATCTCATCGGGCATGGGACCTCCCGCCGCCGACAGCTGTCGGATGGTTCACACGTCTGGTTGGGGGCGTGGGCTGAAAGGGCTACGGCCGGCGAGGAGCGGCCACTGTCAGGGCCGGTCCCGGAACAGCGTCAGGTGGGCGATGATGGTCCGGCTCTCCAGCCCGCCCGCCAGCGCCCCCGAGAGGACGCCGATGGTGCTGATGAACGCGCCCGTCCGGACGAGGTCGACGAACCCGACGGTGGGGTCCTCGAGGCTCGGCCAGTTCGACATCAGGTCCGGCGGGAACACGAGCAGTTCGACGACGAGCATCACGCTCCAGACGAGCGCGAAGAGGCCAGCCATCGCCAGGACGAGCACGAGGAGGACGGCGACGTTGACCAGCGCCGTCTGCTCGGTGACGAGGCGGTGTCGCTTGCGCGGAAAGGAGAGGTTCTGGGCGAAAAAGAGGTAGCCAGCGGCGACGAGGACGCTGGCGACGGCGAACAGCGCCGCCGTCACGTCGTCCATGTTGAACCCGACGTCCCACGACTCGGCACTGAAGACGATGACGAGCGTCGGCGTCAGCGCCGCCGTCGACAGCTTCGGCAACGACAGCGGGAGCAGGGGCGCGCGGCTGTTGACGACCGCCCCGATGACCCGACTCGGGTTCCGGAGCGCGCTGCGGGCGTGGAAGGCGAGCCGTCCCACCGGCCCGCGCGGCGTGGCCTCCTCGGCGGGTATCTCGTCGGCGATGCGGTGCAGGTACGCCTCGACGTCGGCGTCCATCGGGGGAACCGCCCGCCGGTCGGGCCGGAACTCGAACGGCGCCATGGCGCCCCCGTCGCTGTGTCCCGCTCCGAGCACGTGACCGAGGAGGTGGACCAGCAGCGTCGCCCCGTTCCAGCGGACGGCCGCGTCGTCGAGGGCCCGCGGCGGCCGGCCCCGCGGGGCGCGTCGGAGGTTCCGCGTCGAGAGGACGGCCACCCGCGCGAGCGGCGAGGCGAGGCCGGGGACGAACCGCTCCCGGCTGGAGACCAGCGGGGCGTCCGTGACGACGAGGACCGCGTCGTACGGCCCCTCGACCATCTCGTGGGTCGCGCGGTCGAGGAACTCCGCGGGGCGTCGCCGACCGGTGTCCGGGAGCCGACGTGGCGCTTCGAGGTAGAACCGCCAGGTCACGTCCGTCGCCGACCCCAGCTCGTCGGCGGCGTCGGCGGCGGCCCGCTCGCCAAAGGACCGCAGCCGCTCCGGCCCCGTCTCGGCCGTGTGAGCGACGAGGACGCCCACGTCGACCGCCATCTCGGCCGCCGACGGGGTGTCGGTGGCCACCAGCGTCGGCGTCTCGTCACCGGTGGTACGCGCGTCGGTCATGGCGGGTCAGCTCACCTCGTGCGGCGCGGGCGGGCTCCGAGATGGGTCCGCAGTAGCGTTCCCGTCACCGAAGACGTTCGTCCGGAACGTGCGGTTGTAGGTGAGGCCGTCGACCGTGACACGGCGCTCGAAACCGCGGTACCCCACCGTAGCGGTGAACGCGACGGAGAGTCGGGACGTACCGTCGCGCCGGCGGTGGGTGACCCACCACTCGTCGAGCTTCGAGTTGTCGATGGTCGCCCGGAGGTCGACCGCTCGCGTGCGCCCCGCGGGGATGCCCGCCTCTCCGGCGGCACTCCCGCGGCCGACGACGACGCCGTTCATCCGAATCGTGTACCGGACGTCCGTCACCGGGACGGCGACGGGGAGGTCGTTCGTCACCGTGGCCGACGCCAGTATCGGCGTCCGCTCGCGGGTCGCCGCTCCCCAGCGTGCGTTCGTCTCCTCGACCGTCAGCACTGACCGACCGGCCACGTCGACGCTGCGGTTCCGGTCGCTGTTCAACGGCCCGAGCAGGTCCGTCCGGAACGTCCGGGTCCGGGTCGCGTCCTCGGCCGGGACGTCGATACCGGCGTAGTCGAGTTCGACCTCGGGGTTTACCCGCACCGTCGTCGTCTCGTTGCGGTTCACGTGGCGGACCCACCACGGGCGAATCCTGTCGTTGTCGAACCAGGTCCGGACGGTCACCACGTCCTCCGGGCCGTCCACCCGGACCTCCCGCTCGACGCCCGACGCCACCGCGACGCCGTTCATCGTCACGGTGTAGCGCACGTCGGCGACGGCGTCGCCGGCCCGGAGCAGCGACGGGTTCTCGACTCGAACGTGGGTGACGACTTCCGTCTCCTCCGGTGTGACGCGCCCCCAGTCGCTGTCCACAGACCGGACTCGCGGTCGGTCGACGGCGGCGAGGCCGTACGCGCCCGCGCCGACGACGAGGAGTCCGGCGACGACGACCAGCACGAGGACGCCCCGTCTGTGGCCCATACCCGACGGCTGTGGCGCGTCGGCCGTAGCCCCGTGCGTGGCACTCTCAAGCCGTTGATAGGCGGTGAAACCGGGAGACACGTGTGCCCCGAGTCCGAGGTCGGGGTATGGACAAGCAGGCCATCCGCGAGCGGGTGTGGGACCGGCTCGAAGCCGACGGCGTCGCCCGGTTCCCGTTCCCGCCACAGGACCGCATCCCGAACTTCGAGGGCGCCGCCGCGGCCGCCCAGCGGGTGACCGAGACGGCCGTCTGGGAGCGCGCCGACGCCGTCAAGGCGAACCCCGACTCGCCACAGCTACCGCTGCGACGGGCCGCGCTCCGTGCTGGCAAGACGGTCTACATGGCGGTCCCGCGGCTGCGAGACCGGCGCTGTTTCTACGAGCTGGACCCGGCAGACCTCGACGACCTCGAGGCGGCACCGGCCGTCTCGAACGTCGCCGACCACGCCAGGCAGGTCGGCCCCGAGGCCGTCGGCGACCTCGACCTCGTGGTCTCGGGGTCGGTGGCCGTGACCGAAGCCGGTGCCCGTATCGGCAAGGGCGAGGGGTACAGCGACCTCGAGTACGCCGTCCTCCAGGAACTGGGACTGGTCGACGCGGCCACGCCGACGCTGACGACGGTCCACGAACTGCAGGTCCTCGACGGGCCCGAAAGCGCCGTTCCCGACGCGAGCGTCCCCGTCGACGCCCACGACGTCCCGATGGACTCCGTCGTCACGCCGGGCCGGACCGTCGAGACCGACACACCGTTTCCGCGGCCCGACGGCGTCGACTGGGCGGCGCTCGACGGCGAGCGAATCGCCGAGATACCGGTGCTCGCCGAGCGCGCGCCGGAGTAACAACAACGGGTGTGGTACAACAGTGATATACGGCTGAAAGACCTTGCCATACCATGGACAATCCCGCGGTTGCTGGGGGGCGACCGATACACGCGACGGAGAGGGCCGTTCGCGTCCTCTACGTCGACACGGCGTCGACCGTCCCCGAGTCCCTCCGCACCGCGGACGAAATCACGGAGATACGCAGGGCCGACACCGCCGACGAGGCCCTGGCGACGCTCGACCGGGAGCACGTCGACTGCGTCGTCTCCGAGTACGCGCTGCCCGACAGCGACGGTGTCTCGTTCCTCCGGACCGTTCGGAACCGATGGGCGAACCTGCCGTTCGTGCTGTTTACCGACAGCGGTGACGAGGGGGTCGCCAGCGAGGCAATCGGCGCCGGCGCGACCGACTACCTGCCCAAGGACAGCGCCGGGGCACTCGGCGCGCGGGTCGTCACGACCGTCACCGACGCCGCCAAACAGCAGGCTATCCTGGGCCGGATGACCGACGCGTTCTTCGCGGTCGATACCGACTGGCGGTTCACCTACGTCAACGACCGGGGCCGTGAACTCCTCTGTGAGGCCATCGGGAGGGAGCTCTCCACGGGCGAGTTGCTCGGACGGCCCATATGGGAGGAGATACCCTCGGCCGTCGATACGCGGTTCTACGACGCCTACCACCGGGCGATGGACGAACAGGAGTCCGTCGCCTTCGAGGAGTACTTCGACCCCACGGACACCTGGTTCGAGGTCCGGGCGTACCCGTCCCCGACCGGCCTGTCGGTGTACTTCACCGACGTGACCGAGCGGAAGGCTCGCGAGGCGGAGCTGACAGAGCGGGACCGCGTCCTCCGCGAGGTGTATCAGATAATCGCGGACAAGGAGCGGGCGTTAGCGGAGAAGGTCGACGAACTGCTGGACCTGGGTCGAGCGGTCCTCGGGACGGACTGTGCCGCGCTCTCGAATATCGAGGACGACGACTACGTCTTCGACGTCGTCCACGACCCCTCCGGCGGGACCACGAGCGGCGACGTCGTCCCGCTGGGCGCGACCAACTGCGAGCGGGCGGTCGTCGACGAGGAGACGCTCGTCCTCGCCGACGTCGCCGCCGAGGCCCCGGAACTGACCGACCGGGCGGGGTTCACCGAGATGGGTATCGCCTGCTATATCGGGACGCCCGTGTGGGTCGACGGCGAGATAGACGGCACCTTCTGCTTTTTCGACACCGAGCCACGGAGCGACCCGTTCTCCGACTGGGAGGTGACGCTGGTCGACCTGCTGGGAAACTGGGTCAGCTACGAGCAAGAGCGCGAGCGCCGCGAGGCCGAACTCACGCGCGAGCGCAACCGACTGGACGACTTCGCGAGCCTCGTCAGCCACGACCTGCGGAACCCGCTGACGGTCGCGCTGGGCCGACTCGACATCGTTCGCGAGGGATACGCCGGCGACCCGGACCACGTCGACACGCTCGAAGCGTCCCTGGAGCGGATGGACGCACTCATCGAGGACCTGCTGGTGCTCTCGCGGTCGGGCCACCAGACCGTAGAGCCCGAGCCCCACCGCCTCCAAACGGTCGCCACGGCGGCCTGGGAGGCGACCGGAAGCGACGACGCGACCTTCCGGACGGTGGACGGTGACACCGCCGTCTACGGGGACCCCGTCTCCACCCAGCAACTGTTCGAGAACCTCCTGCGCAACAGCGTGGAACACGGCGGCTCGGGCGTTCTCGTCGAAGTCGGCTCGCTGTCGGACGGGTTCTACGTCGCCGACGACGGGCCGGGCATCCCGCCCGAGGAACGCGACCGGGTGTTCGACAGTGGCTACACCACCAGCGACGACGGCACCGGCTTCGGCCTCCGAATCGTCAGGGAAGTACTCGACGCCCACGGCTGGTCGATAACCGTCACCGAGAGCGAGCACGGCGGCGCGCGCTTCGAGATAACCGGCGTCCGGGTCGACTGACCGGCCACCGACGCCCCGGCGGGGACCCGCTCGGCGGGGGAGTACTTATAGAAGTGTAAACTCTACAACAAGACATGGCGCACCTGCCAGAGCGACCGAAGGAGTACGTCTGTGAGAACTGTCACACTATCGTCGCGGGCGTCGTCCACGGTGAGCCGCCCGACCACACCTACGAGTCACCGAGTGAGTGTGCCGCCTGTGGCGCGACCGAGTTCGTCGAACTGGACCGCTACCCCTCGATGCCCGGCCAGTAGCGCTATCCGGAGAGCTGTGCGACGCAGTCACGGACCAGGCCGTCGAGGTTCTCCGGGAGCGTCGGGTGGTAGGCCCGGTCGGGAATCTCCCGCACGTCGAGCCCGAGTTCGACGACGACCTGCAGCGTCTTCGCGACGCTGTCGGCGTGGTAGTGCAGTCCCTGCCAGCCGAGGACGGTGCCGTCCGTCGCGTCGACGACGAGCTTCGAGAGGCCCTCGGGGACGCCCTTCGACTTGAACACGCCGTCGTCGCTGGCCTGTCTGGTCGCCGTCACCACGCGCAGTCCGGCGGCGCGGGCGCTCTCCTCGCTGTGGCCGACGCGGGCGAACGGGTAGACGCCCAGCCCCGAGAAGATGACGTGGTGGTGGACGTTCTCGTAGGGCAACGGCCCCTGGCCCGCCTCCTGGCGCAAAATGTTCCGCGCGGCGGCAAAGCCCTGCTCCTTGGCGACGTGGAGAATCGGTTCCTTCCCGTTCACGTCGCCGACGGCGTAGACGTGGCCGGCGTCGACGGTCTGCATGGTGTCCGTGACCCACTCTCCCTCGGTCGAAATCGACGTGCGCTCCAGTCCGAGTCCGTCGAGGGTGGGCCGGCGGCCGGTGAAACAGAACAGCTGGTCGGCCTCGTACTGCTCGGTGCTGCCATCGTCGAACTCAACGGACAGCCTGACGCCGCCGTCGTCGGTCGGTTCCAGTTCGCACTCGTAGCAGTTCGTCGGTATCGTCACGTCCCAGTTGGCCTCGTAAATCTCGCGGGCCGCGTCCCCGAACTCGGGGTCGGCCTCGTCGATGGGGCGGGCGTCGTGCTCGACGACCGTGAGTTCCATCCCGCCGGCCTCCGCCAGATAGGGGACCAGCTCCATCCCGACGTAGCCAAAGCCCATCACGATACCCGACTCCGGAAAGTCGGTCGCGTCGAGCACGTCGGCGCTGGTCATGTAGTCGACGGTCTCGATACCGGGCGTGTTCGGAACGTAGACGGTCGACCCCGTCGCTACGACGACGTAGTCCGCGTCGAAGGTCCGCCCGCCCGCGCGGACGGTGTGGTCGTCGACGAACTCGCCGCTCGCGTGGACGAACTCGACCTCTTCGCGCTCTGCCAGTTTGTGGATTCCCTCGCGGCGGTGCCCGGCCCAGCCCAGCACGTGGTCGTCCTTGCGCTCGACGGTCGCTTCGAGGTCGACCTCGGGGAGGTCGCCGACCAGTCGGTCGTCGTGGCGCGCCTGGAACCGGTGGGCGCCGGCCGAGAGCACCTCCTTGGAAGGCATACACCCCTTCAGGATACAGAGGCCGCCGCCCGGGTCCCCGTCGTCGATGAGTGTGAGTTCGATTCCGTCCACGGGGGCGAGTTCGCCGGCGACGGCTGCGCCGGCGCTCCCGTACGCACCGATGATGACGACGTGGGTCATGCATGGTGTCTAGCCACGTGGTCGGATAAAGCCACCCGCGAAGTGCCTGGTTCGGACACGACCGCCGGCCCCGCGTGCGTGTCGTAGCCCCTCGGCGACTAGTCGTCGTCACCGGGCGCGACGGTCTGTCGCCGCCCGAGGTCCCGGAGCCCGCCGATGCCGGACCAGACGTTGGTCGCGCGATACCAGACGACCAGCACCGACGGGAGCACGAGCAACGAGGTGAGGAAGGCATAGACGATAGACAGCGCCGTCAGGATGCCGAACTGGCCGATGGCGGGGAACACCGCGAGCGCCAGCACGCCGATGCCGAAGACGGTGGTGAGCATGCTGCCGAGCAAGGCGCCGCCGGTGCCACGGACCGTGCGGTCCAGCGCGGGCACGAGCGCGGCCTCGTGGCTCTCGTCGGCGAAGCGGTGGACGACGTGGACGGAGTAGTCCACCCCGAGGCCGATGGTCAGCGCCAGCATCGTCCCCGTGATGGCGTTCAGGGGGATGCCCAGATAGCGCATCGTCCCGGCCAGCAGGGCGACCGTGATGACGACCGGGACGACGTTGGCGAGCCCAAGCGAGGGGCGGCCCTCGATGACCCAGTAGATGAACAGGAGGAAGACGGCGGTGCCGGTCAGGGCGATAGCCAGCGAGGTGATAGCCGACTCGAAGATGACGTCCGAGACGGCCTGGAAGACGACGAGGCTCCCCGTCGCCGTCGCCTCGAACCGGAACCGGTCGGCGACCTCGCGGGCGTCCGCCGCCGCCGCGTCGTCGCTGGCGTCGCCCTCGACCTGGTAGGTGACGCGGGCGCTCCGGTAGTCCTCGGTGATGTAGTCGAGCGCCTGGGCCCGCGAGGACGAGGACAGCAGGTAGTCGTATATCTCCTCTAGGTTGCTGTCCGGGACGCCGTTGTCGTTCTGGTCGTTGCGAGCGACGAGTGCCCGAAACTCGGGGTCTCGCTCGGCGCGGTTCGTGATGACCGTGACGATGGAGGTCGAGTCGGCCCGCCCGTCCTCGCGGACGAACGTCTCGGGCGGGTCGTCGCCCGCCCGATATATCTGTTCGAGGGCGTCGTCCTGGCGCATCGGCCCCTCGACGTATATCGTCACCTGCCCGCCCTGGCTCGACGTGAACCGCTCGTCCAGGAAGTTCGTCGTCTCGGTGACGGTGTACTCGCTGGGGGCGAACGGCTCGGGCAGGGACTCTATCCAGTCGGGGTTGTCCTCCGGCGGCAGGAAGTCGTCCTGCGAGAACGAGGTCGAGATACCGGTCGCGTACATCCCGGCCCCGGCGGTCGCGACGAGGACGACGAGCAGGAAGACGACGGGGGCGCGCTCCGCGATGACGACGCCGCCCCGCAACACGCCGCTCAGTTTCGAGCCCTCGGAACCCAGGGGGCGCTGGCTGAACGTCGGAATCGGGTACCGGTCTCGCAGCCGGTCGAGTTCCACCTTCGCGGCGGGGAGGAAGACGCCGAAGATGAGGAACGTGAAGACGATGCCCACCGAGGCCACGTAGCCGAAGTCCTGGATGGGCGGTAGGTCACTGGAGACGTTCGCGAGGAAGCCGATGACCGTCGTCCCGGTCACGATACCGAAGGCGACCAGCAACTGGTCGGTCGTGATTCGCATCGACCGGCCGATGTCACGGCCCTCCTCGCGCTCCTCGCGGTAGCGGTTGACCGCGTGGATGCCGAAGTCGATACCGACGGCGAGCAACAGCGGCGGCACCGCGATGAGCATCTGCGAGAAGGGGATACCGGCGAGCCCCATGAACCCGAACGTCCAGACGATGGCCATGAACAGGGCGGCCAGCCCCAGCGCCATGTCGGCCAGGTCCCGATAGGCGATAGAGAGAAAGAGGAGGATGAAAACGAGCGCGGCGGGCACCGTCAGAATCAGCGAGTCGAAGACGACGTTCGAGAACTCCTCGGCGAGGATACCCGAGCCAAAGACCGTTATCGACCCGGCGCCCGTCGCGTCGACGGTGAACTCGGCCTGTCGCTGGATGTCGGTCAGGGGGCTGGTCCCGCCCTGGCCCGACCCCGAGGAGAGGCCGGCCGGTAGCTCGTGAGTGACGACGCCGATTGTGGCCGAGGCAGACGCCGACTCGCGGTTGAAGTCGTTGCTGAGCAGGCCCGTGAACTGCGGGTTGTCGGCGGCCCGGCGGACGGCGGCGTCGACCTCGCTGTCGGTCGACCGTTCGAGGGTCCGAATCTGGGCCTCGGTCGTCGTCGCCGACGGATTCAGCTCGCGGGCGACGATGGCCGCCGCCGAAGACGTCGAGGTCACCCTGAGTTCGCCGTGTTCCTCCAGTTTCTCCTGGGCCCTGAGCATCCGCAACATCGCGGGCTTCGAGAGGACGTTCGTCCCGTCCTGGATGAGCTGGGTGCTCCCGGTGTCGGCCGAGAAGGCGGGCGAGAACTCCGTGTTGACCTGCTCGAACGCCTCCTCGGCCGGCAGCCCGGTCGTGAACTGCTGGGTGCCGGCGTTCGTCGAGATGTTGCCCAGACCGGCCGAGAAGGCGAGTGTCACGACGAGAAAGGCCAGGACGACCTTGCGGGAGTCGTCGACGATGCGGTCGTCCGCCCAGTCGATGTATCGCTGGTAGTTCATCGAATCGGGTAGCTCCTTGTGGTATCGACTGGCGGCCGGATACTCGTCACTGCGTTGGGGCCGCGACCGGATAAACGCTTCAGCCCGCACATCATTCGTCACCACCCGTCGGCGCGGTCGCGAGTCCCTGGTCCGTGGTCACGCCGGGCTCGTCGGTCCACGGGAAGACGGAGTCGGCGACGGACCCGCTCTCCCCGTCGTACCGCCGGAGCCGGTCCCAGACGACCAGCACCGACGGGAGGATGAACATCGACGCCAGGTAGGCGTAGACGACCGACAGCGCCGTCAGTAACCCGAAGTTCCCGATGACGGGGTTCAGCGCGAGCACGAGCACGCCGATGCCGCCGACGGTCGTGAGCATGCTGCCGGTCAGCGCGCCGCCGGTGCCGACGACGGTCCGGCGAAGGGCGGGTTCCAGGGCGCGCTCCTCGCGCTCGTCGGCGAAGCGGTGGACGACGTGGACGGAGTAGTCGGTCCCCAACCCGACGGTGATGGCGAGGATGCCGCCGTTGATGGCGTTGAAGTCGATACCGACGTAACGCATCGTCGCGACGAGCGCCACGATAGCCACCGCGATGGGGACCATGTTCGCGACGCCCAGACTGGGCTTCCCTTCGAGCACCCAGTAGATGCCCACGAGGAACAGCGCCGACCCGACGATAGTTATCGCGAGGCTCTGGAGGACCGTATCGAGGATGAGCGTCCCGGCCGCGTTGAAGACGATGGCGATGCCGGTCGGCGAGGCGTCGCCCTCGTAGCCGGCGGCGAGCTCGTCCCCGGCCGCCGATATCTCGGCGTTCGTCGCCGTGCCGTCGGCGGTGTAGATGACCTGCGTACTCCGGCGGTCCTCGCTGAGGAACTGCGACAGCTGTCCGCGCTCCGCCAGCGCGTCGTAGACGACCGGAAGGTTGTCGTCCGGGATGCCGTTGTCGTTCAGGTCGTTGCGCGCAACGAGCGCCCGGAACTGTGGGTCCCGTTCGGCGCGGTCGCGTATCACCGTCACGAGGCTCGTCACCTCCGCCTCCCGGCCCTCGCCGTCTATCGTCGCGGGCGGATTCTGGCTGGCCCGGTGGAGCGACTCCAGGGCGTCGTCGCGGCGCATGTTCGCCTCGATATACACGATGACCTGTTCCTCCTGGTCGAAGTGACGGTCACGGAGGTTCCGGTTCTCGATGGCCTGGAACTCCTCGGGCGGCGCGAGCGGGCCGAGATACTGGAGGAAGTCCGGCGTCTCCTCCTCGGGGAGGAAGTCGTCGCTGTCGAACTCGGTGGCGACACCGGTCGCGTAGCCGCCGGCGGCGGTCGTGGCGAGGAGGACGACGACCAGGAAGATGACCGGCGTGCGTCTGGCGACGGTGACCCCGCCCGAGAGCACCCGGCCGGACGCCGCCCCCTCGGAGCCAAACGGCGACTGGCTGAACGTCGGGATGGGGTAGCGCTCGCGGAGGCGGTCGGTGTACACCTTCGCGGCGGGGAGGAAGACGCCGAAGATGAGGAAGGTAAAGACGATGCCGATGGCGGCGACGACGCCGAAGTCCCGGTTGGGCGGGAAGGCACTCACCAGGTTCGAGAGGAAGCCGATGACCGTCGTCCCGGTGACGATGAAAAACGCCACGAGCACCTGGTTCGAGGTCACGGTCATCGCGTCGGTGATGTCGCGGTCCGCCCCGCGCTCCTCGCGGTAGCGGTTGACGACGTGGATACCGAAGTCGATACCCACCGCTATCAGGAGCGGCGGCACCGAGACCAGCAACGGGTTGAACGCGATGTCGGCGAGCCCGATGAACCCGAACGTCCAGACGAGCGCCATCACGATGGCGACGATGCCAAGCACCAGGTCGACGAGGTCACGGTAGGCGACGACGAGGAACCCGACGATGAGGACGAACGCGGCCGGGAGGACGATACCCAGCGAGGTCGTGATGGTGTTGGGCGTCCCCCCGAGCACGCGGATGTCACCGCCGACCGTGTCGACGATGTCCCTGACACGCTCCTCGCGGTTGTCTATCTCCGCGGCGTCGTGGGTCACGGTCGATTCGGTCACCGACGCCGACGCCGCCTCGCGGTTGAAGTCCTCGCTCACCGACGACCTGAACCCGGAGTTCGTCTCGGCCGTCGTCCGGACGGCCTGGTCTATCTCGCGCTCGGTCGCCCCTTCGACGGCGACTATCTGTGCGTCGAGCGTCGTGGCGTCGGGGTCGATGGTGCGAGCCACGTCCCGTGCCGGCGAACTCGTCCCGGAGACGCGCATCCCGTCCTTGTCGGCGATGCGTTCCTGTGCCCGCAACGACCGCAGTAGCGACTGCTTCGACAGCGCGTTGGTGTCCTGCTGGAGCAGCGTCGTCGTCGTGGTCGACTCCCCGAACGAGTCGCCGAAGTCCCGCTGGACGTCCTGGAAGGTCTCGTAGGACTCCAAGTCCTCGATGAACTGCTGTTGGCCCGTCTCGGTCTCTATCGCGCCCAGCCCGCTCGTGAAGACGACCGTGACGACCAGGAACAGCAGGACGATACGCCCGGGGCGCGTCGCGATGCGCTCGTTCACCCAGTCGAGGTAGCGCTGGTACCCCATCCGTGGCTATCGGAACCGCATGTAGCCACCGACGGCCAACACCAGGACCAGCGCCACGCCGCCGATAGCCGTCAGGGGCAGGCCGCCACCACCGCCGCTCTGGTCGGTGACCTCGATGGGGACCCGGTAGGTGTCGGAGATGGAGGAGTCACCGTCGGGCTCCTCGTAGCGGAAGTCCAGCGAGACGGGGTAGGCCTTCTGGAGGGCGCCGCCGTCGGCGCTGACGCTGAAGACGATGGTCGTCGACTCGCCGGGCCCGAGCGCGTCGATGTACGCCTCGTCGTCGTCGGCGCTGATGGGCGAGGAGGCAAAGAGCTTCGCCGTGATGTCCGAGAGGGTCTGATTGCGCGTGTTGGTCACGGTAATCTCGATGTTACCGGACTGACCGACGCCGACGGAGGTGTTGGCCGACTCGATGCTGAACTCGTCCTGGCTCGGCCTGACCTGTGCCTGTGCTTCGAGGGTGTCGCTCTCCTCGCGGTCGCCGTCGGCGTTCCGGTAGCTCGCGACGAAGTCGAACTGCTTGGCTCCCTCCTGGGCGCCGTCCGTCGCGTCGACGGTGAACGTCACGTCGGTCGAGTCGCCGGCGTCGAGGTTACCGACCGCAATCTGGGTCTCCTGTGGCGAGAGGTTGCTCTTGTCGCTGTTCCAGTTGATGACGACGTTGTCGACGGCTCGCGGGCCGTCGTTGGTCACCGTCGCGGTGATGGTGCCCTCGTCGCCGGCTCTGAGCGTGCTCTCGACGTTCGACAGCGAGAAGGTCTGCTCGGGGTCGGGCGTGATGCTCACCGAGGTACCGGTCGACTCCTTGCGGACGCCGTCGGGGTTGTCGAACGCGACGGAGAGCTGGAACGGGTAGCCCTCGGCCTGCGCGTCTTCGGTCGCCGTGATGTCGTACCGGAACGTCCGGCTCTCGCCGGGGGCCCACGAGTCGATAGAACGGGTGCTCTCGGCGCGCTCGCCGAACGTCAGCTCCCCGTTCTGGCTCGCCAGCGTGACCTCGCTGTTGGTCGCGGTCGTCTGGCCGGTGTTCTCGACGGTGACGGCGACGGTGCCACTGGAGCCGACCTGCGCGTTGGAGTCGACGTTCGTCACGTCGAAGGTCGCGTCGTCGCTGACGCGTAGATTGACGTTTTTCGTCCGGGAGACGCTGACCTCGTCACGCACGCCTTCCGTCTCGGAGATGTACTCGTAGTGGTCGTAGTCCAGTTCGACGGGGATGCCGTAGCTGCCGGGGGCCGCGTCCGCGTCGACGCTAATGTCGAAGGTCACCGTCTGTATCGTCCCGTCGGCGAGGGTCCCGACCGACCGCCGGGACGTGGTGACCGATATCGGGGCGTTCCCGTCCCGCAGGTCGACGGTCAGTCCGCGGGCGGTGGTCACCTCGCTGTTCAGGCTCGGGTTCTGCGTGGAGCCGGAGTCGAGTTCGCCGCTGTTGACGAGGACGACTTCGAGCGTCGTCTCGTCGCCGGCGGCGACTGTGTTGTCCTCCAAGGAGACGCTGATGTCGGGACTACCGGCGACGGCGGCCGTGGCGGCCCCGGCGGAAATTGCGAGCGCTACGACGGTCAACAACAGAGGGATGGTGCGTTGGTTCATTATTGGCGGGGAGGGCGGTGGCCGGCGGACCGACGGGTCGGCCTCGATGGCCCCCTGTAGTTCGCCGGGTCGGGTTGAGCGGCTACTCAGTCAGCTATAACTGTGAACCAATCCGTTAATTAGCTTTGTGATTTCGGATTCCCGACGAGCGGCGCGTCAGCGGTCCTTCCCCCGCGTTGGCGGGTTTCGCCGCCGGGTGGATGCTATCGTTGTTATCATCACGATTCTACCCTAAGATTAATATATTGAACGAACGTTCGTTCGTCTGCGTGGAGTCGAAGATACAATGACAGCAGACACGTACGTTGGCGCGATCGACCAGGGGACCACGGGCACCCGCTTTATGGTGTTCGACCACGCTGGTCAGGTCGTCGCGAACGCCTACGAGAAGCACGAACAGATTTACCCGGAGCCAGGCTGGGTCGAGCACGACCCGATGGAGATCTGGGAGAACACCAAGGCAGTCGTTCGAGAGGGGCTCTCCCAGAACGACATCGACGCCGAACAACTGGCGGCGCTTGGCATCACGAACCAGCGCGAGACGACCATCGTCTGGGACGAGGCGACCGGCAAGCCGGTCCACAACGCGCTCGTCTGGCAGGACCGTCGTACGACGGACCGCGTCGAGGAGATTCAAGACGAGGGGAAAGTCGAGTGGATTCGCGAGAAGACCGGTCTCGAATGCGACGCGTACTTCTCGGCGACCAAGACCGAGTGGATTCTCGACAACGCCGAGCCCCTGAAGATGGAAGCCTCTCGCGGGGAAGCGGTGCGGGACCGCGCTGAGAACGGCGAGTTGCTGATGGGGACTATCGACAGCTGGGTTATCTACAACCTGACCGGCAACCACATCACGGACGTCTCGAACGCGTCGCGGACGATGCTGTACAACATCCGCGAGATGGAGTGGGACGACGAGCTCCTCGAGGAGTTCAACGTGCCCAGGTCCATGGTGCCGGAGGTCCGTCCCTCTTCGGACGAGTCGCTGTACGGCCACACGGACGCCGACGGCTTCCTGGGCGCCGAAGTGCCGGTCGCGGGCGCGCTGGGTGACCAGCAGGCCGCGATGTTCGGCCAGACCTGTTTCGACGCGGGCGACGCGAAGAACACCTACGGTACCGGTTCGTTCTACCTGATGAACACCGGCAACGAGGCCGTCGAATCGGACCACGGCCTGCTGACCACCATCGGCTTCCAGCTGTCCGGTGAGCCGGTCCAGTACGCGCTGGAGGGCTCCATCTTCATCACCGGCGCCGCCATCGAGTGGCTCGAAGACGTCGACCTCATCAACAACGCCGCCCAGACCGCCGAACTCGCGAGTTCGGTGGATTCGACCGACGGTGTCTACGTGGTGCCCGCCTTCACCGGCCTGGGTGCCCCACACTGGGACGGGCGCGCACGCGGGACTATCGTGGGGATGACCCGCGGCACCCGCAAAGAGCACATCGTCCGTGCCACCCTCGAGTCCATCGCCTACCAGACCCGCGACGTCGCGGAAGCGATGGAGCAGGATTCGGGCGTCGAGACGACGACACTCCGGGTCGACGGCGGCGCGGTCAAGAACAGCTTCCTGTGTCAGCTACAGGCTGACATCATCGGCACCGACATCGCGCGCCCGGAAGTCGACGAGACCACGGCCCTGGGCTCGGCGTACGCCGCCGGTCTGGCCGTCGGCTACTGGGACACCGTCGAGGAACTGCGCGACAACTGGCAGATAGACCAGGAGTTCACCCCACAGATGAGTTCTGACGACGCAAACGAGCTCTACAGCCGCTGGGACGACGCCGTCGAGAAGTCCCTCGACTGGGCACAGGAGGACTAACAGATGGTGGACCCAGTACTACTGCAAATCGACGCGCTCGGCGGCCGAACGGCCGTGGAGTTCGTCTACTGGCTCATCGCCGCCTTCGCGGGTGGCTGCTTCGGCGCGGCCATCGGCGCGCTCC
>NZ_JAMQOS010000003.1:0-514788 GCF_031624605.1 Haloarcula onubensis
CTCTGGAACAGATGCACAGCGTACTGACCTCACGTACGGGGTTGTCACCCTGTATCACGCCCTGTTCCAAGGGACTTCTGTGAGATGGTCCGCTGCTGAGAATCTGCCCGAACACCACATTGGTCGTGGGACCTTCGGTTTGGGCTGTATCGCGTTCACTCGCGGTTACTGACGACATCACGTTGCGTTTTCTTTTCCACCCGATACTGAGATGTTTCAGTTCTCGGGGTTACTCATTGCGCGAAGCAATTGCTGTGGGGATTCCCATTCGGAGATCCTGAGTTCTTAGCCTCCGTGCGGCTCCCTCAGGCTTTTCGCAGCTTGGCACGTCCTTCTTCAGCTCTCGAGCCGAGCAATCCACCAGCTGGCATAGTAGCCAACGTCGTTGTGACTCGCTAAACTGAACGAGTCCAGTGGACGCCTGGATCGCACGTACACACGGTTTCATACTCGCCCCCAAGGTGGTAGATGGTGGGCGAATCGACCCTTCCCACCCTCGGTTTGACCCGGGATGGTGCATCTGTCGTCGTACCAGATTCGAACGCCGTCCCACACTTAAGGGGCACGGTTCGGGGCTGGCACGTCGTATGGACCCACTGGGATTTGAACCCAGGGCTTCCTCCTTGCAAAGGAGGTGCTCTGCCGCTGAGCTATGGGCCCGGCAGATCCGCAGGTGTGAGCCCTGATAGTTCATAGGTGCCCGGTCGGTGAGTAGTTCTCGAACACCCATAGGTGGGTTGGGGCAGAGCCCCAATCCCGATCAGTAGGAGGTGATCCAGCCACAGATTCCTCTACGGCTACCTTGTTACGACTTAAGCCCCCTTGCGGAGCCCAGATTCGACCATCGCATGATGGCCTCATCCGGACCCCACTCGGGTGCTTTGACGGGCGGTGTGTGCAAGGAGCAGGGACGTATTCACCGCGCGCTTCTGACACGCGATTACTACCGAATCCAGCTTCATGCGGGCGAGTTTCAGCCCGCAATCCGAACTACGACCGCGTTTAGAGATTAGCTTCGCCTCTCGGCGTGGCATCCCTCTGTCACGGCCATTGTAGCCCGCGTGTTGCCCGGTCCATTCGGGGCATACTGACCTACCGTTGCCCGTTCCTTCCTCCATTTTAGCAATGGCAGTCCTCCTAGTGTACCCAACTACCTCAAGGGTATTGCTGGCAACTAGAAGTGCGGGTCTCGCTCGTTGCCTGACTTAACAGGACGCCTCACGGTACGAGCTGACGGCGGCCATGCACCTCCTCTCAGCAGCTCGAGTAAGCTCGTCAAGCTGACTGTCGTTACTGCTGTCGGGACCGGTGAGATGTCCGGCGTTGAGTCCAATTAAACCGCAGGCTCCTCCGGTTGTGGTGCTCCCCCGCCAATTCCTTTAAGTTTCATCCTTGCGGACGTACTTCCCAGGCGGCTCGCTTCTCGGCTTCCCTATGGCGCAGCGCAGGCTCGTAGCCTACGGCACACCTAGCGAGCATCGTTTACAGCTAGGACTACCCGGGTATCTAATCCGGTTCGAGACCCTAGCTTTCGTCCCTCACTGTCGGGTCCATCCTCCTGAGGTGGTTTCCCCATTGGTGGTCCGTCCAGGATTACGGGATTTCACTCCTACCCCGGACGTACCCCTCAGGTCTTCTGGCCCCAAGCCGAACAGTTTCCACCGGACGCCCACGCGTTGAGCGCGTGGATTTCCCAATGGACTTGCCCGGCCAGCTACGGACGCTTTAGGCCCAATAATATCGGTCATCACTCGTGCTGCCGGTATTACCGCGGCGGCTGGCACCGGTCTTGCCCAGCACTTGTTCCTGTACCTCCCTACGGTACAGAAAAGCGAGGACTATATGCCCTCGCACTCGGAGTCCCCTTATCGCACTGTCGTGCAGTGTAAAGGTTTCGCGCCTGCTGCGCCCCGTAGGGCCCGGTATCTTGTCTCAGATACCGTCTCCAGGCTCTTGCTCTCACAACCTGTACCGATTATTGGCATGGTGGGCCGTTACCCCACCATCTACCTAATCGGCCGCAGCCACATCCTATGGCGCCGGGGCGTTTCTCACTCTCGGCACTCCAGCGTGAGAGTGGTATCAGGGATTAGCCTCAGTTTCCCGAGGTTGTCCCTGTCCATAGGGTAGTTTGGCCACGTGTTACTGAGCTATATGCCGCGGGTCTAAACCCGCGCGACTAGCATGGCTAAATCGGACTCCAATAGCAATGACCTCCGGCAGGATCAACCGGAATGTTCCCCGACGAAGTCGGGGGGTTAGGCGGGTCACACTCGGATGAGTGTGGTCGCTATCGAAGGGTGTTCGAGGACACTCGCCGACCGAGTGTCACCGAACTATCAGGGCTCACATCAGATCCCATCTTGACGGCGGACCGCAGGGGTGGAATCCTCATTTCTCCGGACCTGCATGTTATCCCGAAGCCATCTTAAAGGCTTCGAGTTCCGTTGGCGAGTTGCCTCGCCGCAGTGTGTTGGTCGGGTTTCGTTGGCCCCGACCGGGCCTCGTTCGCGTTCAATCCGAGTGCCCTGTTACACTTAAGGGCATCGGAGTTCGTTCGCGTCGAACCGCACGACGCGAGCGACCTTCGCGTTCCATCCGAACACCCTGTTACACTTAAGGGCGTCGGTTGGGATGAGGCCCGACCGGGGGAGCGTCGCCCCGACCTCGTTCGCATTAGACTCGATGGGAGTGGCATACTTAACCCCGTCGGACCACGGACGCTTCGGCAGGCGATTACACGGGGCAGTGACTCTCATACGATAGACAGAGACACGGTATGTGACACAGGTATCTGGAGTGGTTGGGGGCCAACCGGTTCACGATTCCCGTGTGCGCGCGCTCACGCGCGGAACCGAAAATCGAGCGGGCAGTAGATGGTCCGGCAGGTGAGCGAGCGAAAACCCGGCGAGCAGGCTCACGTCCGGAACGGACTGGCCCCAAAAAGTTCGTGCCGAGGGAACTAGATGTCGTCGAGGTGTTCGACACCCTCTTTCGAGACGTTCCCCTTCGTGATGTCGCCCGGCATCCAGTCCGGCTTGTCGTCGGGCGCTGTTTCGACCCAGGCCCACGCCTCGTAGATGTGGACTTTGTGGGTGCCTTTCTCCCGGAGCCGTATCTCCTGTCGGTCGGCCTCGTCCTCGCTGTCGGCCGGGTCGAGCCGCCGGGCGGCCTTCAACGCAGCCTGCCGGGGTGTTCCGCCTGAGAAGACGCTCGATTCGTCACCATCCTCACGGAGCGCAAAGTTGCGCTTGTCGCTGTCGCGTGCCATGGTTTTCTCCGCTCCATGTCAATGCAAAACATGGCACAACATAAATATACCCCCCGATTTAGGGGGTCTGACGGCGTATCTTTATATACCCCGAGTGGAGACAGGCTGTATTCAGCAGAAATCCGGCGGGAAGCGATGCCCCGACATCGCGTGCGCACTCGGCCCACCGGAATCGCCGCACGGTAGACTTAAGTGCATCCTACGGCGATGCACGGAATAGGATAGCGCGATGGTGCGAAAGAAGAAGCTTAGCCCGAGTGGCGCCAAAGATGAGGACGGCGAGTACCACAACGTACATATCAACATCCACGAAGACGAGCTCGCCGTCGCCGGCATGGAGATCGGCGACGAGGTGTTCGTTCGGGTGCGTGACAACAAGATCATTATTCAAAAAGCCGACCCCGAAGAGGTCGAACACGATTTCTGACGTGCTGTCGCATGCTCCCGGCGGCCGCCGGGGGAGGATTCGAAGCCCCGCATGAGACTCTACGATATCGCAAGACCGGTGCTGTTCTCGCTCCCGGCCGAGACGGCCCACGGGAGCGTCCACACACTTCTGGAGACGGTACAGGGGACGCCGATAGCGGCCGCGATGGCCCGCCGATACACCGTCTCCGACGACCGCCTCGCCACCGAGGCGTTCGGTCAGGACTTTTCCAACCCCGTCGGCGTCGCCGCGGGCTTTGACAAGAACGGGACGGTACCGAACGCCTTAGCCGCGCTGGGCTTTGGCTTCGCCGAGGTCGGCGGCGTCACGGCCGAGCCCCAGGCCGGCAACGCCCGCCCCAGGATGTTCCGCCTGCGCGAGGACGGCGGCCTCGTCAACCGGATGGGGCTGAACAACGAGGGCGGGGCCGCCGTCGGCGAGCGACTATCGAGTACGGACGCCCCGTTCCCGCTGGGCGTCAACATCGCCAAGAGCGAACACGTCGGCACCGACGCGGCGCCGGCCGACTACCGCGAGACCTACGAACAGGTCGCCGCGGGCGGTGACTTCTTCGTCGTCAACGTCTCCTGTCCCAACTCACAGGGGTTCGAGGAACTCCAGAACCGGGCGGCGATGACGGCCATCTTCGAGGAACTGCAGGCCGCCGGCGCCGCCCCGCTCTTAGTCAAGCTCTCGCCGGACCTCCCCGACCCCGCCGTCGAGGACGCGCTGGAACTCGTGACCGAACTCGACCTCGACGGTGTCGTCGCCACCAATACGACGACGGAGCGTCCCGAGGGGCTGCGCTCGCCAAACGCCAGCGAGACGGGCGGGCTCTCGGGCAGGCCAATCGAGGGCAGGGCGACGGAGATGGTCCGGTTCGTGGCCGAGCGCGTCGACGTCCCCGTCGTCGGCGTCGGCGGCGTCGCCTCGGCCGAGAGCGCCTACCGGAAGATACGGGCCGGCGCCTCGCTCGTCCAACTCTACACCGGCCTGGTCTACGAGGGCCCCTCGCTCGCCCGCGACATCAACGCTGGGCTGTGTGACCTGCTGGAGCGGGACGGCTTCGACAGTATCGACGAGGCCGTCGGCGCGGACCTGTAGCTACCGACACTCTTCTATCGGAATCGCGGCCCGGATGTCCGCCGAGAGCCACGCCGTCGGGCTGGGGCCCGTGATAGTGAGCACCGAGGGCGCGTCGGGGTAGTCGACGACCCAGTCCAGGTCGAACCACGGATACGTCTCACAGGCCGGGTTGCCGTAGCGGTCCGGGTTGCCACAGTCGGAGTGTCTATCGCTGACTGCCATTGTCCCTCTGTGTGCTAGTACGTGTCACAGGCGGAAGAACACCACGTAACGGGCCGGTAAGTCGGTTACTGCGACGTTACGCCGACCGGTTTCGATGTCACACGCGCAGCGAACGTTGAAGGAAGCGCTCCGAGAACGGGTGGTATGGCCGACGCGCCCCGAACCCTCTACATCGCCGCCTGGGACGACCGCTTTCTCGCGTGGCTCGTCGACGTCGTCCTCGTCGGTGCGATAGTCGCCAGCATCGCCACGGCCACCGGCCTGCGCTCGGCGGTTTTCGACCCCATCACGTACGCGCCGCCGACCGTCGGCGGCAACGGACTCGCGCTGTTCGTCTACTGGACCGCACTGGAGGGGTATCAGGGCCAGTCTGCGGGCAAACTCGTCGTTGACGTCGCCGTCACGGACGAACGCGGCGACCCCATCGGCTACGGGACCGCCGCCGTCGAGAGCTTCGGCAAGGCGTTCCTGCTGCCACTCGACGTCATCATCGGCGTCTTGGCCTACGAGGAAGAGGGACTGCGGCTGTTCAACAAGCTCTCCTCGACCATCGTCGTCGAGACGGCCGACACGGAGACACAGCCCGAGGGCGTCGAGTACGTCTATCCGAGCGAGAAGTGACGGAAGGGCGTACCGAGCTTACTCTAGCGCGTCCAGTCGGAACTCGAAGGCCGCCACCGGCAGTTCCAGGTCGTGCTCGACGAGTACCTTCGGATGGACTTCGCCGACGACGCCGACCGTCTCGCCGTCCAGCACGATATCGGCCGCGCGCCCGCCGATGAACGTCGGGTGGTCCGTGGCCGGCGTCTCCAGGTCCGTCCCGAACGCCTCGGCGATGGCCTGCAGGCGGGCCTTCGCGTCCTCGTAGGAGGCGTCGGTGCGGGCGAGCACGCCGGCGACGGTGCGGTGTTCGCTGACGCCGGTGTTCTGGGACGCGTCCAGTCCGGCCGCGAGGCCGATTTCCGCGAGGTCCTGCGGGTAGCGCCGGTGGGTGTTGTTCTCTAAGACCATCATGAGCGAGGGGAGCGCCCACGTCCGGAGGATAGTGTAGTCCTCGCTGTAGGGCTCCTGGATGGTGACCGGGTCCGCGAGGCCGACGGGGGAATCGTCGGTGTCCGACGCACCTGGCTCGGGGAGCGCCATCCGCTCGAAGTTCTCTTCCTCGTTGGTCATGTGGAAGTTCAGCAGGTCCTCGAAGCCCAGGCCGACGAGCGTGTCGCGGGCGGCGTCCTCGAGTACCGACCGCTCGTGGCGGCCGCCGACGGTCGAGACGTCGGGGTAGGTCGGTTCTAAGCTGTTGAACCCGAGCGCCCGGCCGATGTCGTCGACGATGTCCAGCGGGTGGATGACGTCGACCCGGTAGGGCGGTATCTCGACCTCGAAGGCGGCGCCGTCGTCGGTGACGACGCGGTCGGCGTTCAGGCCGGCGCGCTCGGCGTAGTCGATTATCTGCTCAGGCGCTAAGTCGACGCCGAGCAGCGACTCGATGCGGTCCTGCGTGACGGTCTTCGTTCGGGTTTCGAAGTCGGGCCGGGAGAGCGTGCGGCCGGCGTACTCGCCGGGCGCGTCGTCGGCGTACTCCACGTCGACCCGTTCGACGGTGCCGCCCCGCGCTTCGAGCGCGTAACAGACAATCGAACACATGTGGTCGATGGTCCACTGGTCGGTGCCGGTCATCTCGATGAACAGGTCGCGGGAGTCCTCGGAGACCTCCGTCCGGCGGCCGTTGATGACCGGCGGGAACGAGAACAGCCCGATGGCGTCGTAGATGGCGGGCACCTTCTCGAAGTCGGCCACGAGGTCGCCGTACTTCCGTCCGGTGTCATGGTGCTCGATGACCTCGCCGGGCGTCATCTCGGCGTCGCTGTCCAGCGGGACGAAGGTGGCTTCGTCCGGGTCGACGCTCGTGTAGGTGATCGACTTGCCCGTCCCCTCGGTGGCGGCCTCCCCTTTCAGCATCGTCAGGTCGTGGACCCCGATAGCGCCCTTCGCGCGCTTGCGGCCCATCGTCGCGTGGAGCTTCTCCTGGACCTGAATCAGCGACTCCAGGGCGCCCTCGCTCATGTCCAGCCCGCGGACGACGGCGCCGGTGACGTACGGACGCTCCGGGGGCTGGTCCTCCACCTCGATGGTCCACTCGGCGCTGTTCGTGTTGGGGACGTAGACGCCCCGGTCGTCGCCGTAGTGGTAGCGCAGCGAGCGGGCCACACCCTCGACTGAGAGGCGGTCGAGCCGGTCGGGCGCGAACTCGAGTTGGAACTCGTCGTCCTCGGTCCAGCCCTCGAACTCCAGGCCGAGGTCGAACAGGTCGGACTTGAGTTCGTCGTCGTCCTTCTCGTCGTGACCGGTCAGATAACGAAGCTCCTCGGGGTCGACGTCGACGACTGGCATCAGTGAAGCACCTCCGTGGTCCGCAGCAGTTCGAGGTCACACAGCGTCCCGTGGACGTCGCGGATGTCCTCGAAGCCGTACATCAGCATGAGCAGCCGCTCCAGCGAGAGCCCCCACGCCATCACGTCACAGTCGACGCCCAGCGGCGAGAGCACCTCCTCGCGGAAGATACCGGAGTTGCCGACCTCGACGACCTCGCCGGTCTCCGGGTGGGTGCCAAAGAGCTCGAAGCTGGGCTCCGTGTAGGGGTTGTAGTGGGGCTTGAACTCCAGGTCGGTGATGCCGAACTGCTCGTAGAACTCCGTGAAGGTGCCCATCAGGTCGCGCACGGAGAGGTCCTCGGCCATGACCCACCCCTCTATCTGGAAGAACTCCAGCAAGTGCGTCGGGTCGAGCGTGTCGTTACGATACACCTTCTCGACGCTGAAGAAGCGTTTCGGTGGCTCCAACTCGCCGATTTCGTGGCCCGAGAGGTATCGCATCGACAGCGACGTGGTGTGGCCCCGCAGGTCCAGGCCGCGGGCCACGTCCTCTTCCCACGGCGAGTGGTACCCCTCGCCGTCGGGGCCGACACCCTCCTTGTGCGCCGAGCGGACCCGTTCGACGAGGTCCTCTGGAAGTTCGTCGATTTCGTCCGGCCGCGACAGCGCGAACTGGTCCCAGTGGGTGCGCGCGGGGTGGTCCTGGGGCATGAACAGGCAGTCGTTTATCCAGAACTGCGCGTCGACGTGGGGACCTTCCATCTCCTGGAACCCCATGCCCACGAGGGTATCTTTGACCCGGTTGGCGGTCTGGCGGAGGATGTGTTCCTTGCCGTGGGGCACGTCCTCGGCGTCGGCCGCGACGTTGTACTCGGTGAACTCGACGTCCGCCCACTCGCCGCTCGTGAGCATCTCGGGGGTGAGCTGGTCGACGGTCTCGGCGGCCTCGACACCGCCCATCAGCGCGGTGACGCCGTCGTCGGTGAGCCGGACCGAGCGGACGGTCTCCTCACTGACCTCGACGAGCCCGCGCCGCTCCAGTTGCGAGAGCGCGTCGGCGTCTGCCTCCCCGAGGCGGTCGTCGGCGACGGCTTCGAGCGCGTACATCTCCGGGTCGGAGCCGGTGTCGGCGTCGGGGTCGGCGGTTATCTCGCCGCTGTCTATCTCGCCGTAGCCTTTGCGGGCGTAGTTCGACAGCGCGATGTCGACGGCCGCACCCTCTAGCCCGGACGCCCCGATGACCTGCCCCATCGGGACGGGGGCCTCGTCGGCGCCGGCCTCGACGGCGGCCTCGGAGAGGTCCTGCTCGGGCAGGCTCTCGAAGACGTACTGCGTGCCCTCGTCGGTCAGCGTGTAGTGTTCGAGCGTCTCCTCGGCGACGGTCAGCAGGCCGTCGTCTTCGAGTTCGAAGGCGGCCCGGGTCGCGGTTTCGGGTTTCAGCCCGGCCTCGTCGGCCACCTCGTCGATACGTCTGTCCTCGGTCGCGTCGGCGGCCTGCAGGACGGCCACCTGTGCGGCTGGTCGTTTCATGTGGATGTCTCGGTCGTTGTGGGGAGTACCGCGGGTCGCTCAGTTAACGGTTCTCACTTCCCTGCGGGCGGTTTCGTCGGCCCGGGCGTCTCCGCCGTGGCCGACTCCACCGCCCTCAGGGGGCGAAAAAGAACCCGAATCCCGGAGCGGGTGCTGGCTGGCGCGCGACGCCGGCAGGGTGGGACTCGGCTGCCATGTGCGAACAGTTGTGACACCGTGACAAAAGCGTTCTGGACCGGTACGGCGGTCGTCGTGACACTGGTCGGACCCATCCGGACCCGTACGCGGGCCGGGACTATACCAGGCGGGCCCGCGTAGGGTCGGCACCGATGACCACCGACGGCCCCGAACTCCTGGCGTCTTACTGGCTGCACGCGGGCGACACAGCCCCGGCGGTCGGCCGCGAGTGGAGCGCCTGGGACTTCGAGACGCGCGTGCAGAGACTGGCCGAGGTCGGTTTCACGGGTATCGGCCTCACGCACACGGAGCTCCGGCACCGCCTGACAGAACACGGCGAGACGCTCGCAGACCTCCGCTCCGTGCTGGACCGCCACGGCCTGACCCACGTGGAACTGGAGATTCTAAACGCCTGGCTCCTCCCGCGAGCGGACGAGCGGCGCGAGCGCGAACGAGAGACCCGCGAGTTCCTGCTTTCGGCCGCCGAGACGCTGGACGCGGCCCACCTCAAGGTGGGGAACTTCGACGGCCACCGCGTCCCACTCGCGGACGCCGCCGCCCGGTTCCGGACCCTCTGTGAGCGGGCCGCGGCCGTCGACACCGCGGTGGGGTTCGAGCCCAGCCCGGTCGACCCGAACGTCGACTCGCTGGACGACGCGCTGGCGGTCGTCGAAGGGGCCGCAAACGGCGGCCTCCTACTCGACAGCTGGCACCTGGCGAAGCTGGGGGTCCCCACCGAGCGGCTACGGGACCTCGACGCCAGCGATATCGTCGCGGCGGAACTCGCGGACGGCCGCTACGACACGGACGTCGAGACGGCCACCGAGATGGTCGACCACCGGGAGCTCCCCGGCGACGGGGAGTTCGACCTCGACGGGTTCGTCTCGGCGCTCCGGCGGGCCGGCTACGCGGGCCCGTGGGGCCACGAAATCCTCTCGGCGGAGTACCGGCAACGTCCGATGGAACAGGCCTACCGGCAGGCGTACGAGACGGCGATGGCGGTGCTGCGGCGATAGCTCCTCGCGCGCCGGACAAGTCCGCTCACTCGCGCTTCCGGTGGGAGTCGAAGTCGATGTCCAGCTCGTCGAGCTTCTCCTCCCACTCGGCGCGTTTCTCCTGGTGGTCTTCGAGGAACGCTTCCATCAGCTCCGCGGCCTGTTCCTTGCAGCCGCCACAGAGTCGCTCGCCGCCGACACACTCCTCGTACACTTCTTCGGCGAACTCGTCGTCGTCGCCCGAGAGGAGGTAGGCGTAGAGTTCGTACACCGGACACTCGTCGGCCTTCCCACCCTTCTCGCGCTGTTCCTCGGCGGTGGCGCGGCCGCCGGTGGTGGCGGATTTCACCTTGTCGTAGCCCTCGGCGGGGTCGTCGAGCAGTGAGATGTGCGAGGCCGGAATCGAGGAGGACATCTTCCCGCCGGTCAGCCCGGTCATGAACCGATGGTAGATAGAGGAGGGCGGCAGGAAGCCGTAGCCGCCGGTGTCCAGTTCGACCTCGCGGGCGAGTTCGTCGGCCTCGGCGTGGTCCAGGTCGAACGCGTCGACGTGCTCGTCGTAGACGCGCTTCTCGCCGGAAACGGCCTCGATGAGCGCCTCGAACGCTTCCTCGGTCGCGTTGCGGTCGAAGATGCGGGTCCGCGGGCGGATGGGCTCTTTCCCGGCGTTGTCGAGCTTCTCGACGACCGACTCGCGGGCGTCGGCGGGTGCTGGTTCCCGTTCGCGCAGGTAGTCGGCGGCCTCGACACACCGGGGCAGCTCGGGCTCGTCGGCGTAGTCCTCGCGGGCGTCGTAGGCCTGGCGCAGGAGCGTGCGTTCGACGGCGTCGGCCTCGAAACTGGCGAACGCTTCGCGGACGCCGAAGTAGCGCATCCGTGCCGCCAGATCCCGCGCCAGGCGAATGTGGGGGTCCTGGTCCGGCCCCACGGGGATGACGGTGGGCTTGGGCTCGTCGAGTTGCGGATAGAGGATGTCGGCCATCTGCGTGACGACCGACTGCATGTGCGAGACGTCGGTCTCGCCGTCGAAGTCGTAGATAGCCTGTAGCTCCGAGAAGTTCGTCTCGGCGCCGAGTTCGAACGCCAGGTCCTGTAGCTCGCGGTTGTCGGACTGGCGATACAGTTCGCCCGCCTCGGGGTCGAAGCCCAGCGCGAGCAGCGACAGGATGTAGCTGCGGGCGTGCTCGTCGATTTCGCTCCAGGAGAGCTCGCGGGCGGCGTGAGCTTCGAGGTCCGCGATGAGCGCGTAGGCGTCGGCGCCCCGCTCCTGGTGCCAGATTATCTCGTCGAACACCATCTTGTGGCCGATGTGGGGGTCGCCGGTGGGCATAAAGCCCGAGAGGGCGGCGAAGGGGTCGCCGTTGCGCATGGCCTCCGCGACCGGGCCGTAGTCCCGGTGGCCGAAGATGACGCCCCGGCGCATCAGGTAGTGGGGGTTCGGGACCTCGGGCAGCACGTCGTCGAAGCGCTCGATGCCGAACTGCTCGAACAGCTTCCGGTAGTCCGCGACCGTGGAGGAGCCCCACGGGTCAAGCACCGCCTCGTCCGCGCCGGCCGCGTCCGCGCCGCCGTCCGTGCGAACCGCTGGCTCCCGCCACGTGTCTCCCGACTGGCGGCGGTCCTCGTCGGGCGATACGTCGTCGTGGTGGGAATCGCGGTCGGTCATGGTATCACACACGGACGTGCCGTGTTAGTACACCCTTGGCTCCGGTCGGCGCAAAAAGGGTTCGCTTCTAGCGTTCTCTGGTGAGTCCGTTTCGACAGCGAGTGCTCACAGCCGGAAAGCCCCGCTAGCAACTGTAACCACGAACGAGACAGCTGACTCAAACAGCCAGAAAGCCCCGACCGGCTACACTCGGGGGCCTCGCTGCGCGCTTCGCTCGCTTCGCTCACTCCAGTGCTTGCGTCGTCCGCCTTCGTGTAGCTGGTCGCCCCTTTCAGTCCCGCCCCGTGGAACAGCCGGCCGGGCGGGACTGAAAGGGGCCGGAGGCTCGTGGAGCGAAACGACGCAAGCACCGCAGCGTAGCGAGGAGCGCAGCGAGTTGCAGCCCACGAGCCTCTGGGGGCTTTCTGGCTCTCAAGAGAGTCGTCGTGGAGAGCAGGTTCGCAAATTTCGACCGTTACTAGGGCGTCAGCCGCTCCACTTGCACCCACTCGATGCCGTCGTCCACGAGCGCGAACACCATCGTCTTGCGGACGCCGTGGGCCAGTCGCACGTCGAGTGCGAGGTCCCGCGGTTCGAAGGCGTGGTCGGCGGGCAACACCCGGACGAGCAGTTCGGAGTGACCCAGGTCGTCGACGCTCTCGACGTCGGCGTAGGTCCGGAAGTCCGCGCCGAACTTGAAGCCGGTCTTGGGGACCACGCCCGCGTCCCGAAGCGCGGCGTACACCCGCAAGCGGCGGTCGAAGCGGTCGCCCTCCACGTCGCGGCCGCGCTCGGCGATAGCGTCGGCACCGCCGTCAGCGCTTCGCGCTGACGAGGGTCGCTTCGCGTCGCTCGGCTCACCGCCGTCGACCGACAGCACGCCCTCGCGAGCCAGATACGCCGCCTCGACGAGCGAGAGCTGGACGGCGTCCTCGTCCAGCCGCTGGCCGTAGAAGGCCCGCCGGTAGAGCGGGGCGGGCGGGTCCCAGCACAGCACCCGTTCGGCCAGCAGTTCGCCCCGAACGCCGGGCACGTCGGCCGCGCTGGTCCCCTCGACGGTCCGCGTGTTCGTGTCCAGATACGTCAGTTCGCTCTCCTCGTCGACGACGGCGAGGGCACAGTCGCCAAGCGCCGCCGCGGGCACGTCGTCGCGCTCGCCGACGACCCGGACGCGGTAGGCCACCGCGTCGTCCCACGGCCCCTGCCCGCGCGGGTAGACCACGAAGTCCACGCCACCGGGCTCGTCGACCCACCCCTCGCGGGCGGGCGTGAGGTAGAAGCCGCGGTCCCGAAGGTCCTTGTAGACGAGGAAGTCGACGGCCGAGACGGCGCCGGAGGCCAGCAGTTCCCGGGTGTCCATCCCGTCGACGGCGTCGATGTCGCCGCGATAACAGAGGTGGGCCGCTTCGACCGGCGCGAGGTCGAGGTCGCCGTCGCGGACGCGCCCGTAGCCCCGCGAGTCGTAGAACCGCTCGCGGGCGCGCGAATCGGCCCGGACGACGTCGCCGTCGAGCGTGAGTTGCATACCCGTCCGTGGACCACGGAGGCTCAAATCCCCTGCGGGTCGAGTCCGAGCGGCGCCGAGCTATCGGGCCTCCTCGCACCCGCTATCGAGACACCGCCGCCCGCCGCTCGTCTCGAAGGTCGGGAGACCACAGGCACAGCTATCCACGACGACCCCCGACGGAATCGCGTAGCCGGTGTCGCAGTCGGGGTAGTGCTCACAGCCGGCGATGAGGCCGCCCCGCCGGAGGATGCGGAGGTCCCCGTCGCAGTGCTTGCAGGTCCACTCGCGGTCGAAGGCGGCCTGCACGCGCTCGTCGAGTGCCTCGCAGTCCCGGTCGATACATCACTCGATGGCCGCGCCGCGTTCGACCCGCATCGTCGGCAGGCCGCAGTCGCCACAGCGACCGCCGGTGACGACGGCGGTGGTCGGCAGCCCGTAGCTGCCACCGCAGCCGGTACAGGCCACGTCCCCGCCCGCGCGGACCAGCGTCCCCGGACAGTCCGGACAGTCGCCGACGGGGACGCCGGCCTCAGAGGCCGGGAACCGTGCGCTGCCGTGTTCCTCGTGGGCGACGACGCGGAGGAACTGCTCGCCGTCGCGGGCGGTGACGGTGCCGTCCGCGACCGCGACGCTCTCGGCCCTGGTGAGCCACGCGACGGGCTGGTAGCCCGCTGCGTCGTGGACCAGCACGGTGTTGTCGGGCTTGACCACCACCAGCACGTCGCCGCGCTGTTCGCGTTCGCGGGACCCCTCGAAGACAGTCGTACACTCGCCGGCCATCACACGCGTTCCGTCGTGCATGGGCGGCGGTGGTTCCGTCCCGGTACGTAAACCCTCGGCTCCGCAGCACCAGTGAGAACACAACAGGCAAACCGTTCGGGCGAGTGAGCGAACGTAATGAGCGACGCACCGACGGCCATCTGTTTCGACATGGACGGCGTCCTCGTCCAGTCCGAGGACCACTGGGTCACTGTTCAGCGCGAGCACATCCTGCCGACCGTCGCGCCCGACGACGACATCCCGCTGTCGGCCATCACCGGCCGGGACTACACCGAGGTGTACCCGGACTTAGACGGCGAGTACGACCTCGTCGTCACGCGCGAGGAGTACGAGCGCCTCTTCGAGGAGGCGGGCAGGGAGATATACGGCGAACACGCCACGATGCTATCGGGCGTGGACGACCTGCTTTCGGACCTCCGCGAGGCCGGGGTCGCGCTGGCACTGACCACGTCGGCGCCGTGGGACTGGATAGACGTCATCGAGGACCGCTTCGGCCTGCTGCATCACTTCGACGCCGCCGTCAGCGCCCACGACGTCGACGGGCCGGGCAAGCCCGAACCGCACATCTACGAGCGCGGCGCGAGCGAGTTGGGCGTCGAGCCGACCGACTGCTGGGCCGTGGAGGACTCTCACGCCGGCGCGAGCGCGGCCGTTGCCGCCGGGATGACGACCGTCGGCTTCCACGGCGACGGCGCGGCGACGGACCTGCCCATGGTCCACCACGAAGCGAGCGACGCCGCGGAGCTACGCGACGTGTTGCTGGGGTAAGGGGGAGTCACAGACCGCGTGAGGTCCGAGGGGAGTCAGACGCTCGCGCGGTCCGCGCGGTATCCGCGGCCCACGATGAGACCGAGGACGTTGGCGAAGAACACACCGACTAGCAGGAGGAGGCGGCTCCGTTCGTCCAGGCCGCTCAGTAGAAGCGCGAGCGAGGCGAGGGGTGCCAGGACCGCGGTCCAGAACCCGACGAACTGGACCGGGCGAACGGCCAGCGTTCGGAAGTCGACACTGTCACCGGGGAGTGCATCAGTCGGCGACCGAAACGGCGAGGCGCTGGACATTGGATTCCTCCTCACGACGGCGTATGCCCCGTCCCCCCATATAAACGGCAGACGGTTGTGGTTAATTCACACGTCGCCGGTTCGTTCGCGTGATTTTAGATGGTTTCACCGACCACGTTACGTGTCATTTAGACAGCCTCAGACACCGTTATAAATTTTATTCCGCCAGCTACGGCCGTAATCTGCCGTCGTCCGAGACGGTCGAGAGCCGGCGATAAACCCCTCGTTTAGTCGATGGTGACCGTTCGCGAGGAACGGACCGGGTCGAGTGGCCGGTCGGGAAACGTCACTTCGACGGTGAAGGTCAGTTCGTCGGCGTCGGCGCCGAAGACGGCGACGGGAAGGGTCGTCTGGCCGAGGTAGGCGGGCTTGGCCGTCATCTCCCGGCCGTTGACCGTCACGCGCAGTCCCGCGCGGGCGCCGCCGCCGTTGTTCGCGACGGTCACCTCCCGCATGTCGTGGTCGCCGGCGGCGACGGCCTCGGGGAAGTCGCCCCAGTCGACGACGACGACGGGGAGGTCGCGGGCGTTAGCCACCACCTGCTCGGCGACGCCCTCGCTGAGCCCGGCCGAGGCGACCCCGGAGACGCCCGCCCGGACGACGTCGCCCGGGCTGGACAGCCCCGCGGCGGCGAGTTTGCCGGCCCGGCCCGAGCCCACGCCGTCGATGGCGGTCAGTCCCACGGCGTCGTCGCTGACGCCGTGTTCGACGCGGGCCTCGACCCGGCAGGCCAGGTTGGCGTAGCGGCCGGGCGCGAGGTTGTCGAGGAACTCCCGCAGCGCCGCCAGCAGGCGCAAGGCGTTCTGGCGGATGACCCAGGCGTCGCTCTTGAGTTCGGTCGGCGTGGTGCCGGTCATCCCCGACCGCAGTATCGCGAGGACCTTCCGCTGGCCGGCGTCCAGGTCGTCGGAGACGGCGCTGCCCAGCACGGCGTCGACGGCGTCCTGTTCGTCCGACCGGGCGCTGACGCTGTCGAACTCCGTCGCGCCCGCGACCGTCGCGAGCAGGGCGTCGGCGCCGATTCGGTCCGCGTCGCCCTCGCTGGCGGCGGCCCCGCAGCGCTCGGCGAGGTCGGCGAAGCGCCGGGCGGTGTCGAGTCGCAGGTAGAACTTCGAGGCCAGCTGTCCGAGCCGGGTCGCCTCGACCCGCAGGCCGTCGCGCTCGACGAAGCCGTCGGCGACGAGCCGGGAGAGTTCGTTCGAGACCCGCTCGCGGAGGGCGCTACCGGCGTCGTAGGCGTCGGGCGCGGACTTCGCGCGGGCGTAGTAGAACGTCGTCTCCAGCCAGGACATCACGTCGTCGATGTCCCGGATGGTCCCCAGCGCGATTTCGGCGTTGAGGTGGGCGTCCAGTTCCCCGGCCAGCCGGGACTCTATCTCCTTGCCGTCCCGGAGCAGTCGCCGGTACTTGTCGGCCTCGGACCGGTCACAGACGACCCAGGCGTAGCCCAGGTCGTCGTAGCCCGGCCGGCCCGCCCGGCCGAGCATCTGGAGGACGTCGAGGGGACTCATGTCCACCTCGCCCTCCAGCGGGTCGTGCAGTTTCGTATCGCGGATGACGACACAGCGGGCCGGGAGGTTCACGCCCCACGCCAGCGTCGAGGTCGAAAAGAGGAGCTGAATCTTCCCCTCCTTGAACCACTGCTCGACGCGGTTCTTGTCCTCGCGGGCGAGGCCGGCGTGGTGAAAGCCCACGCCGTCCAGCACCGACTGCCGAAGCGTGTCGTTTGAGAGGTCGGCGGCGTCGTTGTGGAAGTCGTAGTCGCCGCGCGCGCCCATCGGGATGTCCCGCTCGGTGAGTTCGTCGCGGGCTTTCTTGGCGGCCTGGACAGTGTCCTGCCGGGAGGAGACGAAGACGAGCGACTGGCCCTCGTCGCGGATGTGTGGCTCGGCTAAATCGAGCGCCCGATACAGTCGGCGGTACTTGTCGGCGAAGGCGTTCTCGCCGTGGCTGTAGGTCTTCACGTCGGCGTTCAGCGGGACGGGGCGGTACTCCTCGCCGAAGGCGAAGGTCGTCTCTTCTGGAGCGTCCAGCCAGTCGGCCACGTCGTCGACGTTGGGCATCGTCGCCGACAGCGCGACGACGCGGGGGTCACAGAGCCGCCGGAGTCTGGAGACCGTCACCTCAAGCACCGCGCCCCGCCTATCGGAGTCCAGCAGGTGGACCTCGTCGATGACACAGCAGTCCACGTCCGTGATGAAGGAGTAGCGAGCCGTCTCGTGTTTCCGCGTCGCCGAGTCGGCTTTCTCGGGGGTCATCACGAGGATGTCGGCGCGTTCGGCCCGCCGCGGCGAGAGGTCCCGTTCGCCGGTGACGACGTACACCGAGTAGCCCAGCGCCTCGAAGCGCTCCCACTCGCTTTCCTTCTCGTTGGTGAGCGCCCGCAGCGGCGCGAGAAAGAGCGCGGTCCCGCCCTCGCGGAGCGTCTCGCAGATGGCCAGTTCCGCCAGGGCGGTCTTGCCGCTGGCCGTGGGCGCGCTGACGACGACGTTGTCCTCGCGCTTGAGCAGGGCGGGCAGCGCCGCCGACTGCATCTCGTTGAACCGCTCGAAGGGGAAGGCGTCGGCGAACTCGGGCAGCACCTCGTCGACCGCCACCGTCGGCTCGCTGTCGGCTCGGCTTGGCACGTGGGAGTGGCGGCACCGCGACGCCAAAGGCGTTTCTATGGCGGAGTGGAAGTGGTCGACCGCCGCCGCCGACGCAGCGCCGGGCCAGCGTTTAAATGACTGTGAATTTACATATGTACTGCGCCCAATGTCGAACCAGGATAGCGCCGCCGAAACCGGAGACCCGAACTACGAATGTGACGAGTGTGGTAACGCGTTCCACACGTCCGAGTCGCCGGACTCGCCGCTGTTCGAGTGCCCGGAGTGCAAGTCCGACAACGCGTCGCCGCTGAACCGGTGACCGGACGATAGCAACAGTCGTCGGGGTGGCGCGGGCGGGCGGCAGCCGGTGGGAGGGCGACAGCACGCCGCCGGGACGCGGCAGCGAAGCGCTGGGACGGGCCCGCACCCGTCGGGAGCCTCGTCACCGCGCCCCGGGGAGTTTTGACCGGGCCGGACGAGAGAGCTACGCGTGAACCCCGTCGCCGCCCTCGCGACCCTCGCCATCGCCGCGCTGACCGGGCTCGTCGTCCATCTGCGGGCCCGCCGGTACGGGGCCGACGAGCGGGGCGACCCGGAGACGGCGGGGAACCTCCGTCGGCTCCAGCGGGTCGGGGTCGTCGCCGGCTGGCTCGTCGGCACCGCCGTCGGGCTCGGCTTCGACACGCCGACGACCGGAACCGCGCTCGTCGCCGGGGTGGCTCCGTGGCTCGGCGCGGCCGCGGCGGGCGCAGTCGGGACGGGGCTGGCCCTGGCCGTTCCGGCAGTGCTCGCGGCCCTCGCGGCCCGCCTGGGCGCCCTGCCGCTCCAGCGGACCGTCGAGCGGCTGACGCCGACCTACGGCGAGGTGCTGCGGTTCGAACTGGAGCGGGCGACAGCGAGTGTTGTCGGCCTGTCGCTCGCGGCGCTGGTCGTCGCTGTGGTGCCCGACGGCTGGCCCCGTATCGGCGCGGCCGTCGCACTCGGCGCCGGGGCGACGCTCGGGACGCCGGCGTGGCTGGTGCTCACACACCGGGCACGTCGCCCGACCGGCGCCGAGACGGCGGCCGTCGCCGCGGCGCTGCCCGACAGCGTGTCGCTGCTCGTCGTCGAGGGGGGCCCGGCCGGACTGAGCGCCGTCGCCGCCGGGGTGGCGCCGGGGCCCCGGTACGTCTTCGTCGACGCGACGCTCTTTGCCCTACTGGGCGACGCGGAGGTCCGGGCGGTCGTCGCCCACGAGGTCGGCCACCACCGCCACGGCCACGTCGCGGCCCGCTACGCCCTGCTCGTCGGGGCCGTCGTCCCGCTGCTCGCCGTCGCCGAGTTCGCGCCGTCGCTGCTCGTCCCGGTGCTTCCCGTCGTCGCGGTGTACGGGCTGGGCGCGCTCGTCGCGGTGCGCCGGATGGAACTGACGGCGGACGACCACGCGCTGGCCAACGGCGGCGCGGCGCTGGCCGACTCGCTGGAGACGCTGTTGGGACTGGGCTACCTGCGGGCCGCGGCCGGCGGTCCCGCGCGACTGCTCGCGGTCCACCCGCCGCTGATAGACCGCATCGAGCGGGCCCGGAGTACGGACGGACAGACGGGGCAGTGACCCGACGACGGCGCGGCCGTCGGCGCGTCGAACCCAACGGCTTTTGCCGCGACGGCCCTACCTCGAAGCAATGAGTCGTTCGCGCAAACCCGACTGGCTGAAGATGCGGCCCCCAGCGGGCGAGCGGTTCACGGAGATCAAGCGGAGCCTCCGCGAGCGGGACCTCCACACCGTCTGTGAGGAGGCCAACTGCCCGAACATGGGCGAGTGCTGGTCAGGTGGCGCGAACGCGCCACCGGACGAGGAGGCGGCGGACGCCGCCGACAGCGGCCCCGGGACGGCCACCTTCATGCTCATGGGCGACCGCTGCTCGCGGGGCTGTAACTTCTGTGACGTCGAGACCGGCGGGATGGAACCGCTCGACCCCGACGAACCCGCGAACGTCGCCGACGCCGTCACCGACATCGGCCTGGACTACGTCGTCCTGACCAGCGTCGACCGCGACGACCTCCCCGACCAGGGCGCGGGCCACTTCGCCGAGACCATCCGCGAGATAAAGCGGCGCGACTCGGACATCCTCGTGGAGTGTCTGATTCCGGATTTCCGGGGCGAACCCGACCTCGTCCGCAGAATCATCGACGCCGAGCCGGACGTGCTGGCCCACAACATCGAGACCGTTTCCCGCCTCCAGTGGCCGGTGCGTGACCGCCGGGCGGGCTACGAGCAGTCGCTGTCGGTGCTCCGGCAGGCCGACCGGGAGAGCGACGTCTTCACCAAGACCAGCCTGATGCTCGGCGTCGGCGAGTACGCCCACGAGGTGTACCAGACGCTCTCGGACCTCCGTCAGGTCGGCACCGACATCGTCACCTTCGGGCAGTATCTCCGGCCCTCCCGGTCGCACCTGGAAGTCAGCGAGTACGTCCACCCGGACGTCTTCGACACCTGGCGGCGGGTCGCCGAGGAGGAGTTCGACTTCGCGTACTGCGCTTCCGGCCCGATGGTCCGGTCCTCGTACCGGGCGGGCGAGCTGTTCGTCGAGAGCGAGGTCGCAAAGCGACCTTGAACCGGAACGGGGAGTGCGAGGCGCGGAGCCTCGATAGCGAGCGGCGAAGCCGCGAGCAGAAGCGACCCGTGAAAGGTAGTGTGCTTCGTGATGGAGAGACGGTCGATAACGCCCGCCGGCGGGCGGGGTCGGACGAATGATTCCCTCAAAGGCACTGGCTGCACTGACCGCGAAAACCCTAAGCGTGGTGCGTGCCAACGTCTAGCGCATGTATCGCGCAGGGAGCGTCCTCCAGCGGGACCCCGGCGACCGGGTACAGATACTCGACGAGGACGGGCAGGTCGTCGACGGGGCGACCGTCCCCGACCTCTCGGACGACGAACTCGTCGAGATGTACCGCTATCTCAAGCTGGGCCGACACTTCGACCAGCGAGCGGTGAGCCTGCAACGCCAGGGCCGGATGGGAACCTACCCACCGATGGCCGGCCAGGAGGCCTCCCAGGTGGGCAGCGCCATGGCCCTCTCGGAGGGCGACTGGACGTTCCCGAGCTACCGCGAACACCTCGCACTCGCAGTGCGGGGCTGGTCGCTGTCGGACGACCTGCTGTACTGGATGGGCAACGAGTGGGGCAACGCGCCGCCCGAGGACGTGCAGGTGTTCTCGATGGCGGTCCCCATCGCCACCCAGATACCCCACGCGACCGGCGCTGCCTGGGCCGCGAAACTCCGCGGGGACGACGCCGTCGTCCTCGCGTACTTCGGCGACGGCGCGACCAGCGAGGGGGACTTCCACGAGGGGCTGAACTTCGCCGGCGTCTTCGACGTCCCCGCCGTCTTCTTCTGTAACAACAACCAGTGGGCCATCTCCTTGCCCCGCGAGCGCCAGACCGCCAGCGCGACGCTGGCCGAGAAGGCCGCGGCCTACGGCTTCGACGGCGTCCAGGTCGACGGGATGGACCCGCTGGCGGTGTACCAGGTCACGAGCGAGGCCGTCGCGAAGGCCCGCGACCCGCCAGAGGGTGCCCTCCGACCGACGCTCGTCGAGGCGGTCCAGTACCGATTCGGCGCGCACACGACCGCCGACGACCCCTCCGTCTATCGCGACGACGACGAGGTCGAACGCTGGAAGCGAAAGGACCCCATCCCCCGACTGGAGACGTTCCTGCGCGAGCGCGGGTTGCTCTCCGACGAGCGCGTCGCGGCCATCGAGGAGACCGTGGCCGACGAGGTGGCCGACGCCATCGAGACGGCCGAGTCGACCGAGCGCCCCTCGCCCGAGGAGATGTTCGCCCACGTCTACGCGGACCTGCCGAAACGACTCGAACAGCAACTGGACTACCTGCGCGAGTTGCGAGCGCGCCACGGCGACGAGGAGCTGTTCCAATGAGCAGCGCGGACGGCCAGTCGCTCACGCTGGTCCAGGCGGTCCGTGACGGCCTCTATGGCGAGATGGAACGGGACGAGGACGTGCTCGTCATGGGCGAGGACGTGGGCCGCAACGGCGGCGTCTTCCGGGCGACGCAGGGACTGTACGAGGAGTTCGGCGCCGACCGCGTCGTCGACACGCCGCTCGCGGAGTCGGGCATCGTCGGCTGTGCCATCGGCATGGCGGCCTACGGCCTGCGGCCGGTCCCCGAACTCCAGTTTGCCGGGTTCATGTACCCCGGTTTCGACCAGATTGTGAGCCACGCCGCCCGCCTGCGGACCCGAAGCCGTGGCCGGTACACGTGTCCCATCACTGTCCGGGCGCCCTACGGCGGCGGCATCCGCGCGCCCGAACACCACTCCGAGTCGAAGGAAGCCTTCTACACTAACGAGCCCGGCCTGCAGGTCGTCGTCCCGTCGACGCCGGCCGACGCCAAGGGGCTGCTCGCCGCCGCGATACGTGACCCCGACCCCGTCGTCTTCCTCGAACCGAAGCTCATCTACCGGGCGTTCCGGGCGGCGGTGCCCGAGGAGCCGTACACGGTCGAGTTAGGCACCGCCGAGGTCCGCCGCGAGGGGACGGACGTGTCGGTGTTCACCTGGGGCGCGATGGTGCGGCCGACCATGGAGGCCGCCGAGGAGTTGGCCGAGGAGGGAGTCGACGTCGAGGTCGTGGACCTCCGGACGCTCAAACCGATGGACACGGACACAGTCGTCGCCTCCTTCGAGAAGACCGGCCGTGCCGCCGTGGTCCACGAGGCGCCACTGACCGGCGGGCTGGCCGGCGAGATTATCGCTACCATCCAGGAGGAGGCGCTGCTGTATCAGGAGGCCCCAATCCAGCGCATCACGGGCTTCGACGTCCCCTTCCCGCTGTACGCGCTGGAGGACTACTACCTCCCCGAGACGGCCCGCATCAAAGACGGTATCACCGACGCCGTAGAGTTCTAGCCATGTTCGAGTTCGAGTTGCCCGACCTGGGCGAAGGCGTCGCGGAGGGCGAGGTGCTGGCCTGGCACGTCGCGGTCGGCGACGAAGTGGTCGAGGACCAGGTGCTCGCCGAGGTCGAGACCGACAAGGCCGCCGTCGACGTGCCGTCGCCGGTCGACGGCGTCGTCCGGGAGGTACACGCCGATGTCGGCGACGTCGTCGCCACTGGCGAGGCGCTGGTCACCATCGAGGAGGGCGCAGAGAGCGAAGCGGCGGCCGAGAGCGGGGGCGAGTCGGCCGCCGAGGCGCCGGAGTCGGGCGACGGCGCCACCGAGCGGGTCTTCGCCCCGCCGAGCGTCCGCCGGTTTGCCCGCGAGCAGGGCGTCGACATCACCGCCGTCGAGGGGTCGGGTCCCAGCGGACGCATCACGGAGGCCGACGTCGAAGCGGCCGCCGATGGCGCGACTGCCGACGCGGACGATGGCCCCACGTCTGTCGTCTCGCGGGTCGGCGGCGGCACGGACGACAGCGACGACGGGCCGACCAGCGTCGTCTCGAGAGTGACCGAAGACGGGGACGGCGAGAGCGACGACGGCCCCACGTCGGTCGTCTCGAAGGTGAGCGAGGCCGACGGCGAGGAGTCGGCAGCCGAGTCCGCCGTCGGGCGGGCGTCGACCGAGCCGATGGCCGAGCCCCGGGACCACACGCTGGCGACGCCCGCCACCCGTCGGCTGGCCCGCGAACTCGGCGTCGACATCGACGCGGTGCCGACCGACGAGACCCGCGACGGCGAACCGTACGTCGACGCCGCGGCGGTGCGGGCAGTCGCGGAGCGCGAAGGGGGCGCCGTCGAGGTCACCGACGAGGCGGTCCGCGAGGTCGCCGAGGGCGTCGTCGCGGACCTCCGAGCGACCGCCGAGGAAGTCGGGACGCCGGTCGAGGCGACCGACGCGGACCGCCGGGAGCCCTATCGTGGCGTCCGCCGGACCATCGGCGAGCAGATGGCCCGCTCCCGCCGGGAGGTGCCCCACGCGACCCACCACGACAGGGTAGCAGTGCCGGGCCTCGTCGAGGCCCGCGAGCGCCTGCAACCGCTCGCCGAGGACCGGGGCGTCCACCTCACCTACACGCCACTGGTGCTCAAGTGCGTCGCCGCCGCGCTCGACGACCACCCGATTCTGGCGACCCAATTGGACACCGAGGCCGAGGAAATCGTCTACCGCAGCGACCGGGCGATTGGCGTGGCGACGGCGACCGACCACGGACTCGTGGTGCCGGTCGTCGGGGACGTCGACGAGAAGGGGCTGCTGGAACTGGCCGCGGACGTCGAGTACCTCGTTTCGCGCGCGCGCAGTCGCGACATCGCCCGAGAAGAGATGCAGGGCGGCGTCTTCACCGTCACGAACTTCGGCGCCATCGGCGGCGAGTACGCCGACCCCGTCATCAACGTCCCCGAGACGGCCATCCTCGGCGTCGGCGCGCTGAAAGAACGTCCCGTGGCCGAAGACGGTGAAGTCCGCGCGGAACCGACGCTGACGCTGTCGCTGGCCATCGACCACCGGGTAATCGACGGAGCGGACGCGGCCCGGTTCGTCGACACCCTCAAGTCCTATCTGGCTGACCCGCGGCGACTGTTACTGGGGTAAGCGCACCAGTTCGTCGCGGAGTTGTGCCACCGGCGCCGTGGCCGCGCGCAGTCGCTCAGAGCCACCGACCGAGCGCCGGAAACGGCCGCTTGCGTGCGCGGACGTGCCACCTGCCGGCGGGTCCGGCCCTGTTGCTCGGCAGCGGTGGCAGGGTAGTTTTCGGGGTACTCCGGACCGCCGACGGCTGGGGGTGTATAACGAAATAGCGGCGGGGCGGAGCCGCTCCCATGGCAACAGAGGAGCCACAGCGGCGACTGGGTGAAATCGAGAACGGCGTCAGCGTCGAGGACCACCTCGCGTTCATCGAGTGGGTGGCCAAGAACCCCGACGACGCGATGCTCTCCTTCCGGGCGACCGGCGAGACGGAGGCGGCGGTCAACCGGACCACGGCGACAATCGGCGAGTACGGCCTCGGCGGCGAGGAGATGGGCGAGAGCCGCGAGCACACCCTGGAGTTCGGCCTCCCCGTCGAACTGGAGGAGGCGATGGCCTACGTCGAGCCGACGGACCGCTACGAGGCCATCGAAGGCGCGCTCGCGGGGCTGACGGCCTGTATCAACGGAACGATTCAGTACAACGCGCTCCGGGAGGGCATCCCGGTCGAGTCGATTACGACGCGGGTGCGCGTGCCGACGGACCTGCGGATGCTGTTCGGCGTCCACGACACCGACCGGGCCGACGAGATGTTCGGCGAGCCCGAAATCGAGGTCGAAGTCACCGGCAGTGACCTCAGCGACGAGGACGTGACGAAAATCGAGGGCTATCCGAAGCGCTCGCCGGTGTACACCCTCGTGACGCTGGCCCACGAGAACAACCCCGACGTGACGGTCACGTCGGAGTAAACGAGGCGGCCGGTTTTTTATCGCGCGCTTTCCGACGCGTCGACGGCGGGCGGTCGCCGCCGCGGGGACCGGCGGACGACGACCGCCGTCGCGAGCGCGACTGCGACGGAGAGCACGCCCGCTGCGAGGAGCACCGGCGCGTAGCCCAGACCGGCGGTCACGGCGAGCCCGGCGAACGTTATCGGCCCGGCGAAGCGACCGAGGAATGTGGTGCTGTTGCGCAGGCTGAAGGTCCCGGCACGGTACTGGGCCGTCGTCCGCTCGCTCAGCGCGGCGTCGATGCTGGGCAGGAGCAGCCCGATGCCGGCGCCGGCGAAGACGACCCCGAGGAGGACGGCCCCCAGCCAGTCGGCGACGCCGATACACAGGAAGCCGACGCCGTAGCAGGCGAAGCCGAGCCCGACCAGCTGGACCGAGGTGAACCGGCGGGCGAGCCGACCGGTCGCCGTGGCGGCGACCATCGAGACGGCCTCCGCCGAGAGGATGACCGCGCCGACAAGCACCGGCGCCAGGAGCGGTTCCAGCAGGAACGGGAGCGTCGTGAACACCACGCCGAAGGCGAGAAACTCCGTCAGGAAGGTCGCGCCAAAGAGCGCGAGGATGGCGGGGGTCGCGATGCGCGAGAGCGCCGGCCGGAGCGAGACGCCGCCGCCGCCCTCGGCCCGCGCGGTCGGTTCCTCCAGCAACAGCCAGACGGCGACGGCCAGGGGCAGCGCCGCGAAGTAGGTGAGGAAGGGCGCGTTCCACGAGAGGGTCACGAGGTAGCCGCCCAGCACGGGAAAGAGCGCGGCCGTCGCGGAGAGGACGGCGACGTTGACCCCGAGAACGGCGGTGCGCTGGGCGTCCTCGAAGGTGTCGCCGATGATGGTGACGGTCGTGATGAAGATGGCCGCGGCGCCGGTGCCCTGGAGCACCCGCAGCGCCATCACGACCTCGAACGACGGGGCAAAGGCCATCGCGCCGCCGAGCAGCCCGAACGCGGTGAGGCCACCGACGAGCACGCGCTTGCGGCCCAGGCGGTCCGCCAGCAGCCCGACGAACGGCGACAGCAGGATGCCGACGGCGAAGTAGCCACTGACCAGCAGGCTCGCCTGGGCCGCCGTCACGCCGAAGGTGTCACGGAAGACCGGCAGCGCGGGGCTGACGAGCGGGACGCCAAGGGGCGCCAGCGCGGTCGAAAGCAGGACGAACTGGACGGTCCGCGAGCGCCACGGGACGCCGTCGTCGGCCGGGGTAGTCCGCGACCCGGCCGCCGCGTCCTCAGCCATGTGACCCCGCCAGCAGGCGACCGGCCGTGCGTTCGTCCATCACTCCGCCCCTCCCGGCGCGACGTTCTGGTTCAGCCGGAACAGGTTCTCGGGGTCGTATCTCGTCTTCACGTCGACCAGCCGCTCGTAGTTCCCGCCGAACAGCAGGTGGGCGGGGTCGTCGGCGAAGCCCGGGAAGTTGCCGTAGCGTCCGCCCGAGACAGGCAGTTCCTCGGCGGCGGCAAAGCCCTCGCGGACCCACGCGACGTTCTCGTCGTCCGCGTCCGGGTCTATCCAGTTGGCCTCGAAGTTGAGCATAAAGGGCTCCTCGCGGTGCCAGAACGCGGTGGCCTCGGGCGCCACGTCTGCGACGGCGCCGCCGAGCCACCAGCAGTCGACCGTCGACAGGTCGGAGGGCGCCCGTTCGTTGTATCGCACCAGCAGGTCGACGACCTCGTCCGTCAGTTCGTCGAGGTACAGCGACTTCCAGTAGTATCTGAGCCCGTCGGGGTAGTCCTCGTCCAGCAGCGCCTGTAGCTCCTCGAACCGGGTCCGGCCGCTGAAGTCGGCGATGGGCTCGCCGTCGGTCAGCGGGCCCACCACGTCGTCGACGGCGTCCGGGTCACCACGGACACAGCCGAAGAAGACGAGCGACGGCTCGCCCCACGACGCCTCGGGGAACGGCTCCTCGTCGGGGACGTGTGCGAGGAACGGGAGGACGGCCGCGGTTCGGGGCGCCGACGCGGTCCACTCGCGGAACGCCGCCAGCCGGTCGCTGGCCTCGTCGGCGTGGTACCAGACGAACAGCCGGGACACCTCCGGGCCGACCTCGTGGAGGTCGTACTCCAGCGAGGTGACGACGCCGAAGTTCCCGCCGCCGCCCCGGACCGCCCAGAAGAGGTCCGCGTGCCGGTCCTCGCTCGCGGTACGGACCTCGCCGTCGGCGGTGACGACGTCAACCGACCGGAGGTTGTCCGCTGCCAGGCCGTACTCCCGGGAGAGGTGACCGTAGCCGCCGTTGAGCGTGAGCCCGGCGGCGCCCGTCTCCGAGACGACGCCCAGTGCGGTCGCGAGGCCGAACAGTTGCGTCTCGTGGTCGATGTCGCCCAGCAGCGCGCCGCCGCCGGCCCGGACCGTCCGGGCCTCGGGGTCGGCGTGGACGCCGTCCATCGGCGAGAGGTCTATCATGACGCCGCCGTCGCTGACGGCGTTGCCCGAGACGTTGTGGCCGCCGCCGTGGACGGATAGCTCGCTGTCCGTCTCACGCGCGAACTCGACGGCCGCGACGACGTCAGCCGTCCCCGCACACTGGACGACGAGGGCCGGAGCGCGGTCTATCATCGCGTTCCAGATGGTCCGGGCCTCGTCGTAGCCGTCGTCGTCGGGTTCGAGGACGACGCCGCGGACGCGCTGTCGCAGCGCGTCGATGCGCTCGTGTGGCAGTCCCGCGTCTGGGTGGGTATCGAGTGACATGGTTACTGTGGGGCGGGCTCGACGTTGTGGTTCAGCCGGAAGACGTTCTCGGGGTCCCAGTCGGTCTTGACCTCGACGAGCCGGTCGTAGTTCTCGCGGTAGGCCGCGCGGGCGTCGCCCACGTCCTCCGGGACGAAGTTCGAGTAGACGCCGCCGGTCGCGTGGGGCGTCATGGCCTCGTGGAGCTCTCGGGCCCAGGCGATGCAGTCGTCGTCCCGGTCCGGGTCCGTCCACCGCGTGTGGAGGTTCATCACGAACTCGGCGTCGCGATGCGGGTAGGCGGTGGCGTCGACGGGCACTTCGTTGATGGCCCCGCCGAGTTGTGCGACGCCGATTTCGGTCGCCTCGGTGGGGATTTTCGCGCCGTACTCGACGAAGGTGTCTATCATGCCGTCGGTCAGCGCCTCGAAGTTGTGGGACTTCCAGTAGTTGCGCGCGCCGGGTTCGGCGAGGCCGTCGAAGGCCTGCTGCCAGCCCGCGTAGGGATGGGGGCCGACCGCGTCGGCGACCGGGTCGCCGATGGCCCGCACCGGCGCGAGGACGCCTTCGCCCGTATCGACGTCGCCGGCGTAGAAGGGCGCGAGGATGAGCACCTTCCGACCGTGCCACGACTCGGGGATGACCGGCAGCGGCGGCGCGTGCCGGATGATGAACCAGACCGTCGCCTCGTCCGGGAGGTCGGCGACGACCTCCCGGTACTCGGCGAGGACGTCGACGGTGTCCTCGAAGGGGTGGACGATGGGACCCGAGAGCACCTCGGGGCCGACCTCGTGGAGCGCGAACTCGAACGACGTGACGACGCCGAAGTTCCCGCCGCCACCCCTGAGTGCCCAGAAGAGGTCCGGATGCTCGGTCTCGCTGGCGTGGACCAACTCGCCCGTCGCGGTGACCACGTCGGCCGAGACGAGGTTGTCGACGGTCGTGCCGTACCGCCGGGAGAGCCACCCCCACCCGCCGCCCAGCGTCAGCCCGGCGACGCCGGTCGTGGAGTTGTACCCGACGGGCGTGGCGAGCCCGAACGCCTGGGCCTCGTGGTCGAGGTCGGCCAGGACGGCGCCGGGTTCGACGCGGGCCCGCTTCGTCTCGGGGTCGACGCGCACGCCGTCCATCGGCGAGAGGTCTATCATGAGGCCGTCGTCGACCACCGCGCGGCCGGCGATGTTGTGGCCGCCGCCCTTCACCGAGATGCGCAGGTCGTGGTCGGTACCGAAGCGGACGGCCTGGATGACGTCCGCGGGGCCGGAACACCGTGCAATCAGCGCGGGAGCGCGGTCTATCATCGCGTTCCAGATGGTCCGGGCCTCGTCGTAACCGTCGTCGCCCGGTTCGAGGAGGGTCCCCCGGAGCCCCGACCGGAAGTCGTCTATCGCCTGTGCCGGGACCGTTCGGTCCCCGGTCGGTGTGCCTGACTCACTCATACAGTCACTGTCGCGTCGCGCGAGCAAAGCTATAGAGAGCCATCCGGCCGCTAGGGCGGCGCTGCCGGCGACACACGTGCGTTACCGACCGAGAAGTGAGCCGCTGGTGGCAGCAGGGGGGCACGCATCCGGCCGGTAGCGGACGCAAACCGGTCGGTGGCACGCATCCGGCCGGTAGCGGACGCAAACCGGTCGGTGGCACGCAGCCGGCCGGTAGCGGACGCAAACCGGTCGGTGGCACGCAACCGGCCGGTAGCGGGTTCTCCGACCGCTGGCTCACTCCGTCAGGTCGGAAATCCAGCTCCGGGCGGCCATCGCCTGCGGGAACCCCAGCGTCGGAATCGACAGCACCGCGACGTGTTGCAGTTGCTCGGCCCCGAGCCCTTCGTCCAGGCCGCGCCGGACGTGCGAGTGGACCGCGCCCTCGGACTCGGCGCCGATGGCGAGTGCGAGTTTGACCAGCCGCCGGGTCTCGTCGTCGAGCGGCCCCGCCTGCGAACAGGCCCGCCCGAGGTCGTTGTAGGCCGCCCACACGTCGGGTTCGGTCTCGGCGAAGGTGGCGGCGGTCGCCGGCAGTTCCTCGGTGTCCTCGATGTCGTCGGACATGTGCGGGAGTTCGTGGGCCACGGTAACATAGTTTAGCCGGGGCCGCCGAACGAACGGTTCGTTTATGCCGGGCCCACGCTACCCCTGACACATGAGTGAGGCCGACACGGAGTCGCGGGCGGGACGCGAGGAAGTGTGGATAGAGAAGTACCGTCCCGAGACGCTGGCCGACGTGATGGGACACGAGGACATCGTCGGGCGCCTACAGAGCTACGTCTCCCGGAACGACCTGAGCCACATGCTGTTCTCCGGGCCGGCCGGTACGGGCAAGACCACCTGTGCGACCGCCATCGCCCGGGAGCTGTACGGCGAGGACTGGCGGGAGAACTTCCTCGAACTGAACGCGTCCGACGAGCGCGGTATCGACGTGGTCCGGGACCGTATCAAGAACTTCGCGCGGACCAGTTTCGGCGGCTACGAGTACCGCATCATATTCCTCGACGAGGCAGACGCCCTCACCAGCGACGCGCAATCTGCACTCCGCCGGACGATGGAGCAGTTCTCGAACAACGTCCGCTTTATCCTCTCGTGTAACTACTCCAGTCAGATAATCGACCCCATCCAGTCCCGGTGTGCGGTCTTTCGCTTCTCGCCGCTCAGCGACGACGCCGTCGAGGCCGAGATTCGCCACATCGCCGCCGAGGAGGACATCGAACTCACCGACGACGGGCTGGACGCGCTGGTGTACGCCGCGGCGGGCGACATGCGCAAGGCCATCAACGGGCTACAGGCGGCGTCGGTCAGCGGCGACGTGGTCGACGAGTCCGCCGTCTACGCCATCACCTCCACGGCCCGGCCCGAGGAGATTCACGGGATGGTCCAGTCGGCACTGGACGGGGACTTCACCGCGGCGCGGGCGACGCTCGACCGCCTGCTCACGGAGGAGGGTATCGCCGGCGGCGACGTCATCGACCAGTTGCACCGCTCCATCTGGGAGTTCGAGGTCGACGACCGGGCGGCGGTCCGCATCCTCGAACGGGTGGGCGAGACCGATTATCGAATCACGCAAGGGGCCAACGAACGGGTCCAGTTGGAGGCGATGCTCGCCTCGCTGGCGAACCCCGAATAGGCCGCAGTAGCCCCGAACCCCTCGTTTTCACCGGCGATAATTGCTCACGCAGCTTTATACGGGTGTAGTCACCACACTATCAGTAACTGAAATGTACAGCTTGAATCGCCAAGCAGCCGACGACCGGGGACAGGTGGGCATCGGGACGCTCATCGTGTTCATCGCGATGGTGCTGGTCGCCGCCATCGCCGCCGGCGTGCTCATCAACACGGCGGGGTTCCTGCAGAGCTCCTCGCAGGCGACCGGTGAGGGCGCGAGCGACGCGACGTCGAACCGGCTCCAGGTGGTCAGTGTGACGGGCGTCCACCTCGGCAACGACGGCGTCGGCGTCGTCGACCTCGTCGTGAAACGCGGACCGGGCGCGAGCAACGTCGACCTCGCGACGACGACCATCGAGTGGGTCGGACCGACCGGCTCGTTCTACCAGCTCGCGGAGGACGGCGCGGACGGGAGCCCCGACGGTCGCTTCGTCGTCGACCCCATCCAGGACAACGACGACTCCGACCCCGTCCTGAACGACCAGGAGGACAGACTGAAGATCAGGCTCGACCTCGGTTCGGACGACGGCGGTGACCTGTCCGACGGCACCCCCTTCGGAAACGAACTCGGCGAGGGCGAGAGCGCGACAGTCCGCATCACGACGGCCTCCGGCGCGTCCACGGAGACGCGCATCGTCGTCCCGCCGACGATATCGGGCACGTCGGCGGTCCAGCTGTAACGGGGGTCACCTGCTGACCCCTTCGGAACTGTTTTACCCGCTGCTGGGCCAACAGTACGCCAATGAGCGATCTCGACGAGGCCTACCAACTCGACTACTTCGACGCGGCGGGATTTCACCGCCAGGAGTGTGACGAGTGTGGTGATATGTTCTGGTCGCGGGCCGAGCGCGACACCTGCGGCGAACCCCCGTGTGCGGAGTACGAGTTCATCGACGACCCCGGATTCGACGAGGAGTACGCCCTCGGGGAGATGCGCGAGGTGTTCCTCTCTTTCTTCGAGGACCGTGACCACACGCGCATCGACCCGTACCCGGTCGCGGCCAACCGCTGGCGCGACGACGTCCTCCTGACGCAGGCGTCCATCTACGACTTCCAGCCGCTGGTCACGTCGGGGACCACGCCGCCGCCCGCGAACCCCCTCTGTATCTCCCAGCCCTGCATCCGGATGCAGGACATCGACAACGTGGGCAAGACGGGGCGGCACACGATGGCCTTCGAGATGATGGCCCACCACGCGTTCAACGCGAAAGAAGACATCGAGGACCCCGAGGAGTACGCCTACCAGGGCGAGGTGTACTGGAAAGACGAGACGGTACAGTACTGTGTCGAACTGTTCGAGGAACTGGGCGCCGACGTCGACGAACTCACGCTCATCGAGGACCCGTGGGTCGGCGGGGGCAACGCCGGGCCCGCCTTCGAGGTCATCTACAAGGGCGCCGAGCTGGCGACGCTCGTGTTCATGTCCCTGGAGCAAGACCCCGACGGCGAGTACGAGATGAAAGACGGGAACCGCTACTCGGAGATGGACACCTACATCGTCGACACCGGCTACGGGCTGGAGCGGTGGACCTGGGTCTCCCAGGGCACGCCGACGGTGTACGAGGCGGTCTACCCCGACATGATAGCGTTCCTCAAGGACAACGCCGGCATCGAACTCACCGACGAGGAGGCGGCCATCGTCCACAACGCAGCGAAGCTGGCGGGTCGGATGGACATCGACGAGGCCGAGGACATCGAGACGGAGCGGGGCACCATCGCCGAACAGGTCGGGGTGGACGAGGACGAACTGCGCGAACTCGTCGCGCCGCTGGAGGAGATTTACGCCATCGCGGACCACTCGCGGACCCTCGCCTACATGCTCGGGGACGGTATCGTCCCGTCGAACGTCGGCACGGGCTATCTCGCGCGGATGGTCCTGCGGCGCACGAAGCGCCTCGTGGATAGCGTCGGCGTGGACGCCCCGCTGGACGAACTCGTCGACATGCAGGCCGACCGGCTGGGCTACGAGAACCGCGACACCATCCGGGACATCGTCCGCACCGAGGTCGAGAAGTACCGCGAGACCCTCGACAGGGGCGGTCGCCGGGTGCGCCAGCTAGCAGAGGACTACGCCGAGAAAGGCGAGCCCATCCCGACCGCGGAACTGGTCGAGCTGTACGACTCCCACGGCATCCAGCCGGACATGGTCGAGGAGATAGCCGACGAGCGCGGGGTGAGCGTGGACGTGCCCGACGACTTCTACGCCGTCGTCGCGGACCGCCACGGCGGGGAGACGGGCGCCGAGGGCGAGGACGACGGCGTGCCCTACGCCGACCGGCTGGCCGAACTGCCCGACACCGACCGGCTCTACTACGAGGACCAGCAGCGCATGGAGTTCGAAGCCGTCGTGCTGGAGGTGTTCGACCGCGACGACGACCGCTTCGACGTCGTCCTCGACCAGACGATGTTCTACCCCGAGGGCGGTGGCCAGCCGCCGGACTACGGCCACCTGGCGACCGACGACGTCACCGTCGAGGTCTCCGACGTGCAACGGCACGACGGCGTCGTCCTCCACACCACCGAGGCGGACCCCGGCAAGGGCGAGTTCGTCCGCGGGCAGGTCGACGCCACCCGGCGCAAGCGGCTGATGCAACACCACACGGCGACCCACATCGTCGTCCACGCCGCCCGGCAGGTGCTTGGCGAACACGTCCGCCAGGCCGGCGCACAGAAGGGCGTCGACTCCTCGCGCATCGACGTGCGCCACTACGACTCGGTCTCCCGCGAGCAGGTCAAGGAGATAGAGTCGCTCGCAAACGACCTCGTCCAGGACAACGTCCCGGTCACCCAGCAGTGGCCCGACCGCAACGAGGCCGAGGCGAAACACGGCTTCGACCTCTATCAGGGCGGTATCCCCGCCGGCGAGCAGATTCGCCTCATCCAGGTCGCCGACGACATCCAGGCCTGTGGCGGTACCCACGTCGCCCGCACCGGCGACATCGGCATCATCAAGCTCCTGAACACGGAGCGGGTCCAGGACGGCGTCATCCGCCTGACCTTCGCCGCGGGCGACGCCGCCATCGAGGCCACCCACCGCACCGAGGACGCGCTCTACGAGGCCGCCGACACCCTCGACGTCGCGCCCGAGGACGTGCCCGAGACCGCCGCGCGGTTCTTCGACGAGTGGAAGGCCCGCGGCAAGGAGATAGAGGAACTGAAAGAGCAACTCGCCGAGGCCCGCGCGTCCGGCGGCGCCGACGTCGAGGAGGTCGACGTGGCCGGGACGACCGCCGTCGTCCAGCGCATCGACGCCGACATGGACGAACTGCGCGCACAGGCCAACGCCGTCGTCGAACAGGGCCAGATAGCCGTGCTTGGCTCCGGGGCCGCCGGCGCGCAGTTCGTCGTCGCCGTGCCCGAGGGCGTCGACGTCGACGCCGGGGAGGTCGTCGGCGAACTCGCCGGCCGCGTCGGCGGCGGCGGTGGCGGTCCGGCCGACTTCGCCCAGGGCGGCGGGCCGGATTCGGAGAAGCTAGACGACGCGCTCGACGAGGCCGACGAGATTCTCCAGTCGGTGGCCAACGTCTAGAAACGTCGGGCCGTGTGGTTTTGAGAGGAGATGGCAGAAGCAGCGAACAGCCAGAAAGCCCCCCGCCCGTAGCCGGTTGCCCAGCCGGCAGGGAGACTGAAAGGGGCGGCTGCGTGGCGGGCGACGCAAGCACCCACTGGAGCGCAGCGAGCTCGTTCGAAAAGCTTCGATTTTCGTGATGACGAAAGACGCGACGCGTCTTTCGAACCACCCCCGAGTGTAGCCAGGGCGAGAGCGAAGCTCTCGCGGGCAATCGGAAGCTTCGCTTCCGATGACAGCCGGGGCTTTCGGGCTGGTTGCGATACACCGGTCGCTGGCACCGACCGAGGCGGCTAGCCTCGAATCGAAACACCCACCCAGCCACCAGCAGTAACAGTGACTAGATGCCGACAACGAGCAACCGAGGGGCCACGCTGCACTACGAGACGACGGGCGAGGGGCCCACCGTGGTCTTCGTCAGCGACGTGGGCTACGGCGCGTGGCTGTGGGGCTGGCACCACGACGCCGTGGCGGGGCCCTACGAGGCGCTGGTGTGGGACCTGCGGGGGACCGGCGAGTCGGACGCGCCGGCAGGCCCCTATTCGGTCGGGACCCTCGCCGCCGACCTGGAGGCCGTCCTGGCCGACCACGGCGTCGGTAGCGCCCACCTCGTCGGCGCGGGGCTGGGCGGGATGGTCGCATTGCGGTACGCCCACGAGTACAGTCGGGCGCGGACGCTGACGCTGTACAACACGGCGGCCTCGGGCGAGGCCGTCGACGCCGATGCGCTCGACGCACTCGCGCTCGACAACGGGCCCGAGGCGTCCCTGTCGGGCGCGTTCTCCTCGCAATTCCGGGAGCGAGCCACCGACCTCGTCTCCCGCATCACCGAGTGGCGCGAGCGCGAGGACGCCACCGGCGGCGCGTTCGCGGCACAGGCTGGCGCTATGACCGACTTCGAAGCGCCGCCGCTGTACGAGGTGACCGTCCCCACAGAGGTCTACTACGGCCTCTCAGACCCCGCGGTGCCGACCGACGCGGCCGAAGCGCTGGCGCGGGACCTGCCCCGGGGGACGGGCGAGGCCGTCGAGGGTCGCCACTGTTCGTTCGTCGAGCACGCCACCGCGGTGACGGACCGACTGGTGGCGTTCCTGGACGAGCACGCGGACGACTGAACTGCGACCGCCGGCGTCGCCGACGGTGGCAGATATGCCCGTCGAAACGTGGCCTTTTAGTGCTCGAACTGCTGGATACACCCAATGAGTCTGCGTATCGCCCTGCTGAACGCGGCCCACGACGGCGAGGACAACCGCCGGAACTTCCGGCGGGAACTCGACGCCGACCTCGTGGAGTACGACGTCACCGACCGGGTTCTGCCCGACGACTTCGCGTTCGACGGCTGTCTCGTCACCGGCTCGCGGGCCTCCGTCTACTGGGACGAGCCCTGGATTGCCGACCTGGAAGCGTGGGTCGGCGACGCCGTCGACGAGGGGCTGCCCTTCCTCGGCGTCTGTTTCGGTCACCAGTTGCTCGCGCACGCGCTGGGCGGGACGGTCGCGCCGATGGACGACTACGAAATCGGCTACCGGACCGTCGAACACGACGGGGCGAACCCGCTACTCGACGGGGTCGAGGAGTCCTTTACTGTCTTCACCACCCACTCGGACCACGTCGCCGAACTGCCGCCGGGCGCGACGCAGTTCGCCCGGAACGACTACGGCGTCCACGGCTTCCGGAAGGGAGACGTCTTCGCGGTGCAGTTCCACCCCGAGTACGACCCCGAGACCGCCGAGGACGTGGCCTCGGGCAAGGACCTGCCCGACGAGCGCATCGAGCGCGTCCTCGACGGTATCACCGAGGCGAACTACCGGGCGGCCTGTGAGGCCAAACAGCTGTTCGACAACTTCACCGACTACGTCCGCACGCAACGCGTCGCCGCCGGCGGGACCGAACAGGTCGCGAGCGACGACTAGCCGAGGCGGCCCTACGCTCTAGACGCCCCTGGGCCGGCGAATCGCGTCAGTTCGGGACAGTCGGCAGTACACCGAGGCGGTCGAGGAGCGTCTGTTCCGCGACCAGCACCGCCACCGCCAGGAGGATAATCGCGCCCTGGAGCGGCGTCGAGAGGATGCCCAGGCCGACGATGAGCGTCGTCGCACAGGCCGGCGCGTGGCCGGTGTCGGTGACGGTCATCCCCGCCGTGGTGAGCGCCACGGCGACGACGCCGCTGACGGCCAGTCGCAGACCGGCGGGCGTGGCCGCGCCCATCGACGCCGTGATGCCGACCTGGCCGGCGACGGCGTGATAGGCGACGAGGCCGGCGAGGACGCCGATAGCGTGCCCGCCGAGCACCCGGCGGGCCGCCGACGCCCGGGCCGAGGGCTGCGCGGCGAAGAGGTAGGCCGTCGGGCCGAGGCTCGGGAAGAGGAAGGGGAGGCCGCTGAGCCAGACCATCGCGCCAAGCGCCGCCAGCAGGGCGCCGGCGTGGCTCGCCCGCCGGGACCAGGAACCATCGGACACTGTGGCCGAAGGTCCCCCTCGTCGGACAAAGGTGTACCGTTCGACGGCGGGCAGTTCGAGGGGCCGAGAACGGACGGGTGGGCCGGTATCTCGGAGAGAAGTGGACGAACGGACGCTACTCTCGCCGGTCGATGTCGAGTTCTTCCTCGAGGTCGTCGAGCCAGTCGGCGTCTTCGAGTTCGGCCATCTGCTCGCGGAAGTGCGTCTTGCAGACGCCGACCTTGACCCCGTCGCTGTCGACGGCGATATCCGCGTCACGGTCGCAGTAGTGACACTGCATACCCGACGGTTTGGCCCGTGGGGCATTGAACCCTCGGATTCCGTCTGCCGGCCGTCAGACGGAGTGTCGTCCCGCGGGTCCGTCTCGGGCGATAGCGTCGCGGACCCGCTCCCAGGCGTCCCCGTCGAGGCCCGCGACGCCGAGTCGGTCGCCGTGGGCGTCGCTGCCGCCCGTGGGCACCAGGTCGTCCCGCTCGATGGCGTCGTCGAGCCGGGCGGTGTCGACGGCGCGGCCGTAGGGGTACCACCGCTCGACGGCGTCTACGTCCCCACAGCGGGCCAGCGCGGCCTCGGTGTCCCGGTACCGAAAGGGGTGAGCCAGCCCGACCAGCCCGCAGGCGTCGGCGAGCAGTTCGCGGCCCCGGTCGAAGGCGGGGACCTCCCGGGGGACGTAACAGGGACAGTCGGCGCCGATGAGGTCGTCGAACGCGCCCTGGAAGCTGTAGTCGGTCACGTCGGCGACGGCCCGGGCGATGTGGGGCCGGCCCAGGCCCGCGCGCGGTTCGACCGGCAGCGAGACGCCCAGGCGGTCCTCGACGCAGTCGATGATGGCCCGGCCCCGCTCGCGGCGATTGCGCTGGATGCGGTCACACTCCGCGACGAGCGCGTCGGTGGGCTCGACGCCGTAGCCGAGCAGGTCCAGGCGCTGCTCGCCGGCGTCGACGCGCAGTTCGATGCCGTGGACCACCGTCACGCCGTCGAGCGTCGTCACCGGGCCGTCCAGAGCGGGCTGGAGCCGGTCGTGGTCGGTGACCGCGACGACGTCGACCCCGGCGTCGCCGGCCGCCGCCGGGAGGGCCTCGAGGGTGAGCGAGCCGTCCGAGCGCGTCGTGTGTACGTGGAGGTCCGCGACGACCATACCGGACCCTCGACGCCGACCGCCAAGCCAGTTGCTCCCCGGGTCGTGTCACCACTACCCAATTAATGCAATTAAGGAATATTATCATTATAAACCATGAAGTTTATAACCGATGGGCCGCTCCCCTGTGGTATGACGATGTGGACAGACGCGGAGGAGGCGTTCAAGGCACAGCAGTACCCCATGACAACCGAGGAACTCATCGAGGCCGAGGGCGACCTCACCCTGGAGTTGCCAAACGGCACCGAGACGCTGGGCGACGCGCTGGCTCGCTCGGCGCCGGAGACGTTCCAGACGGCCGAAGACGCCCGGTTGACGGCCTACGCCTGCGTCTCGGGCAAGGCCATCGGCCGGAAGGGCTACTCGGACCGGGACCCGGTCTGCATGGGCGAGGACGGCCCCGAAGAAGTCTCGTTCTAGCGACCCGCGGCCCCAGCTACACCTTTTTCGTGCGCGACGACCGACCAGCGACGCCTAGAAGCCGTAGTCGTCGTCCATCTGGGCGGGGTCCTGCTGCTCGGCCGCGGTCTGACCGAACATGTCGTCGTCGACCGGCGACTCCGTCTCTTCGGTGGTGACGTTGTACGCCGAGATACCGCGTTTCAGCAGGTCTTCGACGGCCTGGTCGCGGTTGAGGAACTCCCCCTGGTCGACGAGGCGCTGGATGTCGGAGTCGACCTGGTCGGGCAGCGACAGTTTGATTCGGCTCATATGGGCCGGCTTATCTTGTCGAGTATATAATACTGTTGCCGACGGCGGGCGCTATCTATCGAGAAAGTCCGGCCGGTCGACCGCCTCGGTGCTGTCGACGTCCTGGCGGTCGAGCAGTTCACCGGAGTCGAGCGCGTCGGGGAGGCTGTCGCGGCCGTCGGGGACGTCGCCCGGGTCGACCGTCCGCACCTCGCCCTCGACCAGTTCGGCCCAGACGGCGTCGGCGTCGTCGCTGTCGGGGTCCGTGGCGGCCTTGGCCTCGTTGCGGCCCTCCTCGTAGGCGAGTTCGACCATGCTGCGGTGGTACGCCGAATCCATCTCGCCGTAGATTGCCTCCAGTTCCTCACGGTTGGACTCGCCGAGCCGTTCGGCGACGCCGATGGCGTAGGCCCGCGTCGTCGCCTCGTCCTTGTCCATGGCGTCCCACCCGGTGTCGAACTCCCGCTCGTAGCGGCTCATGAGTCGATTTTCTCGTCGGCGTGGACCTGCAGGCCGTGGTCGCTGAAGGATATCTTCCGGATGTCACAGTCGATGGCGGTGCCGCGCATCTTGATGACCTGGACGCCCCGCGTCATACTCCCGCCCTCCAGGAAGTTGTGGAAGAAGATGACGCCGTGAGCGAGGTAGTGTTCGTCGCTGTAGGAGGAGGGGTCGGTCATCTCCGAGATCAGGAGCGTCGTCGTGTCGGTCTGTTTCAGCGCCGAGAGAAAGCCCGTTATCTCGCTGTCGACGTCGTTCATGAAGTGCTGGAGCAGCATCGTCGAGTCGATGACTACCCGCTGGATATCGTTCTGTTCGATGTAGGAGACCAGCCGGTTTGTCAGGCCACCCTCGGTCCCGAACTGGGTGATGGTCCGTTTGCCGCTCTCGGTGACGAGGTTGAGAAACTGGACGGCGTCGGACTGCATCGCCCGGTCGAAGCCAAAGTCGTAGCCCGCCATGTCCTGCATCAGTTCCGTCTTGGTCTCGTGCATCGTCACGTAGAGACAGGTCTCGCCCTCCTTGGCGCCCTGTGTCATGAACTGCGAGCAGAAGGTGGTCTTCCCGCTGCCCGGCGGACCGCTGACGACGTACAGCCGGTCGGGGAGCAACCCGCCCTGGACGAGTTCGTCGAATCCGTTGACCCCCGTAGAGATTCGCATAGTCCCAGCATCCACGTGTCTGGACATATGTGTTGGTGTCACGTTTTCACGGGTGATAACACTCCCGGCCCGAATACCACGACTGAGTCACCGGACGGCGGCGCCCGGGTCGTCGTCCACGAGGGCGAGGAGCGTCTCCGTCCCGTCGGCGTCGAAGCGCATCGGCCGGCGCCACCACGGCCCCTTCCCCGAGTCCGAGGACCGCTCCGTCACGAGCCAGTTGGCGTCGGTGCCGCCGGTGGGCGCCGACAGCGGGACCACGGTGTCGTACAGCCGCGACTCGTCGGGGGCGCCCAGCAGCAGGACGCGGGCGTCGAAGTCGGCCCGCTTGACGTGGGCGTTCGAGCCGAAAACGGCCCGTTCGTCGGCCGACAGCGCGCGATACTCGTCGCCGGTGACGGGGTCGCGGGCCAGCCTGAAGTGGCCGATAACGTGGGCGCCCCACCGCGGCGGCGCCCAGCTCGGGTCCCCGGTCGTCGAGAGGGTCGCGTAGAAAAACAGGTAGTCGCCGGCAGCGAGTTCGGAGAGCGGCCCGGCCTTGACGCCGTGTTCGTCGCCGTAGGTGTAGCGCTGCCCGCCGACCTCGGGGAACTCGGGGTCGAAGTGCACGGGGCGGTCGGCGACGCCGCTGACGTCCGTCTGCAGGTCGAGGTCGGCGTAGGTCGGCACCGGCTCGGCGGTGGGTTTGGCCTCGGGAATCGGGACGTACTCGAAGGAACCGTCGGGAAAGAGCGGCCCGCGAAAGCCGGGCTCGTTGGTGTTCGCGCCGACGTTGATGGCGATAGCCCGCATAGTCGAGCGTCGCCGCTGTCGAGTAAAGGGCTACCGGAGACTCTCCGCACAGGCGCCACAGTAGCGAATCATGCGCTGGGACTCGTTGACGGCGCCACAGTGCCGGCAGGCGACGGTGTCTCCCGACTCGGTGACGACGCGTCGGCCGCCGTCGGGCCGCGCCGCGCTCCCCCTGGCCGGCTCCGTCGACGCCGTCTGTCCGCTGAAATGCCGGTAGAGCAGTACCTGTAACAGCCCGAACCCGAGGACGTACGCCGCGAGCCACACCCAGGGTTGCATACGCACTGCTGGGCGAGAATACTACTTTGGTGTTCCCCCGCCGTTCTCAGGAGTGATATTCGGATGGGCGGCGAGCCGGCGCTCAGCGGTCCGGCGGCGAGAGGTCGCGCTGGAACTCGTCGAAGACGGTGATGTCGTCGGGGACGGCGACGTCGAGCTGGCGCTCGGCGCGGCGGTCGGTGTTCGCATCCGCCAGTGGCTCGGCGACGGACTCCCAGCCGTCCTTGACAGCGATGGACTTGGCGGGCGTCCCGGCCGCGATGTGGTGAGCGGGGATGTCCGCCCCGGCGATGGATTTCGCCGCGAGGATGGCGTTCTCGCCGACCCGGACCCCGGCGCGGACCATCGAGTCGTAGGTCAGGCGCACGTCGTCCTCGACGATGGTGTGGTAGTTGTCGACGTGTGTCTGGTCGACCACGTCGTGGTCGTGGCTGTAGATGTGGGTATCGTCGGAGATAGAGACGCGGTCCCCGATGGTGAGCTTCCCGCGGTCGTCTAAGTGGACGTCGTCGTGGACGACGACGTTGTCGCCGATTTCGATGTTGTGACCGTAGGTAAAGGAGATGTTCTTGAAGAACCGGCAGCCCTCGCCACACGACTCGAAGAGGTGGTCGGCGAGCATCCGCCGGAATCGCAGCGCGAACTCGACGTTGTCGGCCATCGGCGTCGCGTCGAACTGCCGCCAGAGCCACTGGAGGTGTTTCGAGCGTTTGAACCGCTCCTCGTCTTTCTCGGCGTAGTACTCGCTCTCCAGGGTGGTGTTGCAGGGGTCGTACCCCTGGAGTCGGACGCGTTCGGCGGGCGAGACGTCCTCGCCGTCCTGCCAGCGCTCGTAGGCGTCCCGGTCGCCGTGGAGGTCGATGAGCACGTCGGTGACCACGTCACAGGTGTCCTCCTCGCCCGAGAGTCGCTCGTCGACCTCGTCGATAAAGGCCCGGAGTCCCTCCTCGGCGAGCGGCGGCAGCGACACGTGGCGCTTCGTCATGTCATGAACCTGGCCCCGAAGGGGGATAGTGGTTTCCGTTACGTCCCCATCAGCCGGTGACGTGGATGTCACCACCCCCGGCGGCGGGTCAGCTGTCGGCCCCGAGCAGGTGATATAAACCGCCGCCGACCCTCCCCACCGTCATGGCCAGGTCGGACTTCATCATGGAGGTGCGCGGCTACCTCGTCAACCCCGCCGAGAAGCGGCTCCGGGCGCCGTGGCGGATCGGTCTCTGGATTCTCCTCGCCGGCTTCGGGTCGGTCGTGCTCACACTGCTTTTCACCGTCGTCCCCGCGCCGACCGGCGAGACGGGGCTGGCGGCGGCGGTGTACGCACTGGCCGAACTCGGCTGGGGCTTTCTCGCGATGGGCGTGGCCGGGCTCGGCTTTGGCTATCTGCTGGACCGGCGGACGATGGCCGACTTCGGGCTGGGACTGGACGCCCAGTGGTGGCGTGACGCCGGCTTCGGCGTCGCGCTCGGGCTCGGGCTCCCGACGGTCGTGCTGGCGGTGGAACTCGCCGTCGGCTGGACCGCCGTCACCGCCGTCCTCCCCGCGACCACGGGCGGGACCTTCGGCCTCGGCTCGACGGGCGCCGTCGTCGGTCTCGCGCTCCTGATCCCGTTCTTCGTCGTGCAGGCCACCGTCGAAGAGATTCTCGTCCGTGGCTACCTCCTGACGAACCTCGCGGAGGGCGCGGCCGGCGCCGTCGGCAAGACGGTCTCGACCGTCGCCGCCACCGTCCTGACCGGCGCGCTCTTTGGCGTCCTCCACTGGACCAACCCCAGCGCCACGCTGCTGTCGGTGACGAACATCACGCTGTATGGCTTCTTACTCGGGGCCTGCTACGTGCTCACCGACCGCCTCGGCGTCGCCTGTGGCTTCCACGTCGCCTGGAACTACACCCTCTCGCTGTGGGACTTCCCCGTCAGCGGGCTCGACACGGGCATCGCCCTCGTCGGAACCGAGTCCACGGGACCCGAACTGATAACCGGTGGCGCCTTCGGCCCCGAGGGTGGACTCATCGCCCTCCCGCTGCTAGCGCTTGGCGCCGGCGCGCTCTACTGGTGGGTCCGCCGGGAGTACGGCCGCGTCGAGATTCTGGACAGTATCGCGGTGCCGGACCTCCGGATTGCCACGCGTGGCGGGGAGTAACGGCAGTCGGACCGGCCGTTTTCGACGGGCGAACCACGACCGATAAGTGTGGACCGCCCTAACACGCCCCCATGAAGTACGATACGCTCGGGAACACGGGAATCGAGGTCTCCGAAGTCGGCTTCGGTGCCTGGGTCGTCGGGACGGACTGGTGGGGCGACCGCACGCGCGAGCAGGCAATCGACATGGTCCAGCACGCGGTCGACCGCGACGTCACCTTCTTCGACACCGGCGACGTCTACGGCCACGGCGACAGCGAGGAACTCGTCGGCGAGGCCCTGGCCGAAGTGCGCGAGGAAGTGACCGTCTCCACGAAGGTCGGCTACGACTTCTACAACAACCCGCAGGCGGGCCACGGCGAACTGCCGAAGAAGGTCACGCCCGAGTGGGTTCGCACGGCACTGGACCGCTCGCTCGACAGGTTGGGGATGGACCACGTCGAGCTGTTGATGCTCCACAACGCCAACGTCGACGAGGTCACCCCCGACGTGCTGGAGACGCTGGACGAGCTCCGGGAGGAGGGCAAAGTGGAGGCCATCGGCTGGGCGCTCGGTCCCTCCATCGGCTGGCTGGCCGACGGCGACGCCGCCGTCGAGAACGAGTTCGACGTGGTCCAGACTGTCTTCAACCTCTTCGAGCAGACACCGGGCCAGCACTTCATCGACACCATCCGCGAGCGCGACGCCGACACCTCCGTCGTCGCCCGCGTCCCCCACTCCTCGGGCCTGCTGAACGAGCAGGTCACGCCCGAGACGGAGTTCGAGGCCGACGACCACCGCGCCCACCGGCCGACCGAGTGGTACGAGACCGGCTTCGAGAAGCTGGAGACCCTCCGCTTCCTGGAACGCGACGGCGAGCGAACCATGGGCCAGGCCGCCATCCAGTGGCTGCTCGCCCACGACGAGGTGGCGTCGGTCACCCCGACGTTCCGCACGACCGACGACATCGAGGAGTGGGCCGGCGCGCCCGACACGCCAGCGCTCTCGGACACGGAGTACGACCGCGTCCAGTCGCTGTACCACGACGACTTCGGTATCGAGCGCGACGACGGGATGGACGCGCTGCGCTCGTCGGTCGGCGGTGACGACCTGGACGAGACCGGGATGCAATCCGCGGGCGATTAACCGCGAGTCCGGGCCGCACCTCCAGTCGAGGACGTGGCCCCGCCGTTCGTCGCCGTATCCAATCGCCGTCGTGTGATTTTTGCCCGCAACCCCCTCGTTTCGACAGGAGATGTATCGCCGTCTTGCGGTTCGTCCCCGTGTGAAACACTTTCACTCCGGTGCGTCAGACGCCCGAAAGACGCCCGAGGGCGCCGGGTTCCACGTGAAACGAGGGGGTTCGGGTCGTGGGGACACGACACAGGCGGGGCCGTCGACGGCACTGTGCGGTCGCTCGGCATCGGACCGCCACTCAAAAGGGAAACCGACCGCGAGCGCCACGTCCGGGCGCGTTACTCGTTCATCAGGCCGCCTTCCTCGACGCGCATGACGCCCTCGCCGTCGGGGAGGTTCGGCGCGTCGACGAGCTTGACGATGCGCTTGTTCCCCTTGGACTTGCGGAGGTAGATGCGGAACGTGGAGGTGTGGCCGAGGATGTTCCCGCCGATGGGCTGGGTCGGGTCGCCGAAGAAGGAGTCGGGGTTAGAGGCGACTTGGTTCGTCACGAGGACGGCGGTGTTGTTGAGGTCGCCAACGCGCATCAGGTCGTGGAGGTGCTTGTTGAGCTTCTGCTGGCGCTCGGCGAGTTCGCCCCGGCCGACGTACTCGGCGCGGAAGTGCGCGGTCAGGGAGTCCACCGCGAGCAGGCGAACCGGGAACTCCTCGTCCTGGCTCTCGCTGGCTATCTCCTGGGCCTTCTCGGCGAGCAGAATCTGGTGGTTGGAGTTGAACGCCTTCGCGACGTGGATCTTATCGAGCACGGACTCGACCAGCGCGTCGACCAGCGCCTCGTCGGTCGCGTCGGCTGGCTCGTCCTCAGCGACGATGCCGTGCAGTTCCATCGTGTCTTCCAGCACCTCGTCGGGGTGGCCCTTGACCATCTGCTCGATACGCTCGGGGCGGAAGGTGTCCTCGGAGTCGATGAAGATGGCGCTCCCTTCGAGGCCGCCGTGTTCGGCGGGCAGCTGGACGTTGACGGCCAGCTGGTGGGTCACCTGGGACTTCCCGGCGCCGAACTCGCCGTACACCTCGGTGATAGACTGGGTCTCGACGCCGCCGCCCAGGAGTTCGTCGACCTCGTCGACGCCCCAGGAGAGCTTGCCGATCTGTTCCCGGCGCTCCAGTACCGTGGCGCCCGTCTCGAACCCGCCGATGTCGGCGGCGTCGCGGGCGGCGTTGATGATGTCGGCCGCGGACGACTCGCCGATGTCGGCGGTGTTCGAAAGCTCGCCCGGGGAGGCGACGGCGATTCCCTGGTAGGAGTCGAACCCGTTCTCTTTGAGCTTCTCTGCTGTTGCTGGCCCCACACCCGGCAGGTCTTCGAGGTCCTCGCTTGCGGACATGGACGTGGCTTGCGCCCGACGGGATATAAACCCCCGTTAACAGCGTAGTGAAAGTGAAACTGACAGCGGGCGGCGGGACGAGTCGGCAGGGTATCGGGAGGTTTAGAAGCGAAGGGGCGACGGTGGCGGTCCGCGGGTTCCGACGACGAATTCGGACCGGGGGGCCGCGCCAATGGCGATAGGAGTCCGGCCGGACCAGTGGTCGGTAAGCGTTGCCAAAGCGGTCGCGTTCCCGGAAATCGCGTCTTACCGACGACAGAACACCGCACAGAGTGTCCCAGATTGTGCGGATTAACTGCTTACAGGCCGCCCGCGGCGAGGGCTACCGCGCGGTAGGTTCGTAGTGTGGCGTCGTAGGGTAGCGTTGCGCTCGAACACCGTAGAATACGGGTATTACCCGGTATTACTTCTGGATAACAATGTCCGCCGTCGCTATCTGAACGCGTATGAGGACAAAGGCTCGGCTACTGAGCCACACAAAGACGTATCGATGGCACGTAATCGCAGTCGTGCTCGCACTGACAGCGAGCGCAGTCGGCGCCGGGATTGTAAGCGGTACCACAAGTGTGGACACGGAGACGACAGCATCGTGGGAACAAGACAGGGCAGGGTTCTCCGGGACGGCCGGCCTCGGGGACGCGGACGCGACGTACACCGGCGTGGCAGCCAACGACACGGCCGGCTACGCCGTCGCCGACGCGGGCGACGTGAACGGTGACGGCGTCGATGACATCATCATCGGCGCGCCGATGGAGAACGCCAGCGGCGAGAGCGCCGGCGCGGCGTACATCGTCTTCGGGCCGGCGGACGCGGAGACGGTCAGTCTCTCGGACGCCGACGTCGTGCTCCGTGGCGAGCACGACGGCGACGCCGCCGGCTACGCCGTCTCGACGGCCGGGGACGTGAACGGCGACGGCATCGACGACGTCATCGTCGGCGCGCCGGGCTACGACGGGCCGGCCGGGACGGACACCGGCGCGGCCTACGTGGTGTACGGCAACGAGTCGCTGCCGAGTGAGACGAGTCTCGCAGCGGCCGACAGCACGCTGCTCGGCAGCGATGCAGGTGACGAAGCCGGGTATTCGGTCGCGGACGTGAACGATTCGACGGCGGGCAACAGCGTGCTCGTGGGCGCGCCGTTCCGCGACCAGGACGGCGACGAGACCGGCGCCGCCTACCGCCTCGACGGCGAGACGCTCGCCGACACGGCCGACCTCGAATCGGACGCCGACGCCAGGTTCGTCGGGGAGGCCGACGGTGACCGGGCCGGCTGGGCCGTCTCGACGGCCGGCGACGTCGACGCCGATGGCGTCGAGGATATCATCGTCGGCGCGCCCGGGCGCAACGCGAACACGAGGCCCGACGCCGGCGCGGCCTACGTCGTCAGCAGCGACGCGGAGGGGCACGTCTCGCTGGCGGACGCGACGAGCACGTTCACCGGCGTCGCGGCGGGCGACCGGGCCGGCAGCGCCGTCTCCGACGCCGGTGACTTCAACACCGACACCGTCGCCGACATCGTCATCGGTGCGCCGCACAACGACTCCGCCGGCGAGGACGCGGGCGCCGCGTACGTCGTCTACGGTTCGAGCGACCTCGACGAGGAGCGGAGCCTCGCCGACGCCGACGTGCGGCTCCACGGTGAAGCCGCCGGGGACCGCGCCGGAACGTCGGTCTCGGCGGCTGGCTCGGGCGACGTGACCTGTGACGACAACGACGACATCCTCGTCGGTGCCCCCCACAACGACACCGGGGGCGAGGACGCCGGTGCCACCTACCTCGTCGCCGGTGGCAAGAAACAGCCACACAAGCTTGGGCTCGCCGACGCGCAGGCGAAGTTCGTCGGTGAGCACGCGGGCGACAAGGCCGGACGCGCCGTCTCGGAGGCGGGCGACCTCGACCACGACGGCGTGAAGGACATCCTCATCGGCGCGCCGTTCGCGGGTGAGCACGACTCGGGAGCAGCGTATCTCCTCTTCAGTGACTGCAAAGACAAGAAGGAGAAGCCCCCGGAGAAACCGACCCAAAAAGAGACTGAGACGCCAAAGACGGTAGAGGCGCAGGAGACGCCCGAAGAGACTCCGACGGCTACCCAGACCCAAACGGAAACTGAGACCCAGACGGGAACGGAAACGCAGACCCAAACCGAGACTGAAACTGAGACCCAGACGGAAACGGAAACGCAGACCCAAACCGAGACTGAGACCGAGACGGTAACGGAAACTGAAACCGAGACTGAAACGGAAACTGAGACAGAGACCGAGACTGAAACGGAAACGCAGACCCAGACGGAAACGGAAACGCAGACCCAGACGGAAACGGAAACGCAGACCCAGACGGAAACGGAAACGCAGACCCAGACGGAAACGGAAACGCAGACCCAAACCGAGACTGAAACTGAGACCCAGACGGAAACCGAAACGCAGACCCAAACCGAGACTGAAACTGAGACCCAGACGGAAACCGAAACGCAGACCCAAACCGAGACCGAGACGGAAACGGAAACTGAGACAGAGACCGAGACTGAAACGGAAACCGAGACTGAAACGGAAACGGAAACTGAGACAGAGACCGAGACTGAAACGGAAACCGAGACTGAAACGGAAACGGAAACTGAGACAGAGACCGAGACTGAAACGGAAACGCAGACCCAAACGGAAACCGAGACGGTAACGGAAACTGAGACCGAGACTGAAACGGAAACTGAGACTGAGACTGAGACTGAGACTGAAACTGAGACTCGGACGGAAACGGAAACGCAGACCCAAACGGAAACCGAGACGGTAACGGAAACTGAGACCGAGACGGTAACGGAAACTCAGGACCGACGGCCAGCGATAAGCTTCGTCCTGCTCTGTTCGACAGACCCGGACGCGCCGACGGATGTCGGCGGAATGGGCTCCGGAGACTGCCCCGTGGGCGAGCCGTTCGTCCGCTGGGAGTGGATCGGCAGCACGTTCGCCGTTGCAGACGGAGAAAGCCCCGAAGGGACGATGATGATGGCGACGGAATTCAAGGAGCCGGGCGAACCGGTCGCGGCCGAGTGGGAGTCGAGCATCTACAACGTGTCGAGTGCTGTCGTCGGCGCCGGTAGCGAGACCTGTACCTTCACCTACACCCCACCGGCCACGGCCGGCTCTGTCGAGACGTGTGACACCACCGCGGGGAACGCGAATCTCGCCCAGCCGAGCGGCGGCAGTATCGGCGGCTTGTCGGGAGCACTACCGTCTCCGCTCGCGCCGCTCGCCTTGCTGACGGCCCTGTCGGGAGCGCTCATCCTGCAGCCCCGGATACGGGGGTAACCACGCCGGGACACCCGTCCCACCGGCGGCCCCGGTGCGCCGGGAGAATTCGAACTGCCGGCGCGGCGACTCAGCCGACCACGAGGGAGACGACGACACAGCCAAAGCCGGCGAATATGAGCCCGTTGACGACCAGCGGTGACAGGGGTAGCAGGCCGACGTTGCCGAGTGTCCCGACGACGGCGAGGCCGACGCCGGCGGTCATGAGCGGGCCGGCCGTCCGGAGCGACCAGTAGACGCCTCTGGGAACCGAGGCGAGTCGCGCGCCCAGTGACCGGTTCCCGTCGGGATTCTCGGCCGGTTCGAACGACGCGAGCGCCCCGCGGGAGACGGTCATGACCTCGCCCGTGTTCGCGCGCCGGCCGTCGCCGTCGGAGACGCACAATAGTGTCACGCTGTCGGCGTCGGTGCCGACGACGCGGTAGACGGTGTCGTCGTCGTCCGGGTCGGCCGAGCGCAGGTGGTCGTAGACGGCGGGGTCGGACATACTCACTCCCAGGGGTGGTCGCCCGCACGGTCGGGCCACAGCGGATACCAGAAGGCCTTGTCGGCCTCGATACTGAGTTCGCCGTCGAGCTTGCTCTCCAGTTTGAACTCCGCCGCCTGGTCGCGCTCGTGGTCGTCGTCCGGGTCGGGCGCGAACGGGTAGTACGCCCCGCGGCGGAAGGAGTACACCCAGTAGACCGGGTCGCCCGTGCGCTCGTCTTCGAAGGCAAAGAGGGCCGCCAGCAAGCGCGAGCCGTAGCGGCGCTCGATGAGCGTGTCGGCGGCGAAGTGAATCGACGTGACGAGGTCGTCGAAGTCCTCGTCGTGGAGGACGACCCAGCGGTAGCCGTGGCTGTCGCCGGTGAACTCGGCCTCCGTGCCGGTCTCTTCCTCCCCCGCGTCGAGGATGGCCTCGACTTCGTCGGTGGCCGCCTGGAAGTCCGTGCTGTCGACGTCGCCGAAACACAGCGCCGCGTCGCCGGTCGGCACGTACCCCAGTTCCGCCTCCATGGTGACGTAGGCCGTCGACATCCCGAAGAGGTCGTCGGGGTCCGCGTCCCGGGTCGCGTCGGCCTCCGCGCGCATCCCGAGGACGCTCTTGAGTCCGGAAAGCAGTCCCATACCCGATGGTGGGTTGCCGGGGATAAGGCGGTTTTCGTCCTAGGAACGGTGAGTGCTGCGAGGGCGACGTGCGAGAACGGGACGGCCGACGACAGCCAGAAAGCCCCCGACTGCTCGATGGCTGCGACTCGTTGCGGTCCTCGCTCACTTCGCTCGCTGTGGTCCTTACGTCGTCTCGCTCATCGAGCAGTCGGCCCCTTTCAGTCCCATCCGGGCGGCTGGTCAACAGTTACGGGTGGACTGAAAGGGGCGGCCGGCTACGCGACGGTGGACGACGCAAGCACCGCAGGGAGCAGGGCGACTGAGGAGCGCAGCGAGGTCGTTCGGAAGACCTCCGGTCTTCCGTGATGACGAGAGAGCTTCGCTCTCTCGAACCACCCCGAGCGTAGCCGGCCGGGGCTTTCTGGCTGTTGACGATAGTGTCGACGCTGTTAGCGGGGTGAAATCGAGAAGCGCTCCGAACTACAGTTCCCGCTCCAGATTGCGCAATCTCTCGATACGTTTCTCCGTAGAGGGGTGCGTCGAGAACAGCCGCCCGATGAATCCGGAGCGGATGGGGATGATGAAGAACGCGTTCATCTCGGACTGGCCCCGAAGGTCCTCGCTTGGCACCCGTTCCATCCCGCTGTCGATTTTCATCAGCGCGGTCGCCAGGGCGGCGGGCCGGCCGGTAATCGAGGCGCCGCCGCGGTCGGCGGCGAACTCGCGGTAGCGGCTCAGTGCGCGGATGAGCAGGAAGGAGATGACCCACACCACCAGCGAGAGCAGGATGGCGACGAAGACCGGAACCTGTTGCTGCCCGCCGCGGTCCCGGCCACCGGTAAAGAGCCAGCCCCAGCGGACCACGAGGAAGGCGATGGTCGAGAGGAACGAGGCGATAGTCATCACCATCACGTCACGGTTCTTGATGTGGGCGAGTTCGTGGGCCAGCACGCCCTCCAGTTCCTCCTCGTCGAGCAGGTTCATGATGCCGGTCGTCACGGCGACGGCGGCGTTACCCTGCGAGCGTCCGGTGGCGAAGGCGTTGGGCGTGCGCGAATCGGCGACGGCGACCTTCGGCTTGGGGAGGTCGGCCTGCTGGGCCAGTCGCTCGACGCTACGGTGGAGTTCGGGGTACTCGTCGGGCTCTACCTCGCGGGCGCCCATCGAGTACAGCGCGAGCTTGTCGCTGAAGAAGAACTGCGCGCCCATGAACAGCCCCATCACGACGACGATGGGGAGCAAGCGGTCGCCGAAGTACAGCGTGAGGACGCCCAGAAAGACGATGTAGAGCCCGAAGAGGAGGAACATCGTCAGGGCCATCCGGCCACGGAGACCCCAGTCGGTTTGCCACTGCATACGGGTAGCTACGGGGTCGAGCGGCTAAAACCCCGCTATCGTGTCCCCACACCGCACGCCCGTTTCCGCAGGCATATGTGGCGAGGGCGAGTAGGTCGGGCCATGACCGAGACAGTCGTCGTCACCGGCGGGCTGGGCCGTTCCGGGCGCTGGATATGCGACCGACTCGCCGAGGAGTACCACGTGGTCTGTGTCGACCTCGACCACCCCGGCTGGGAGATAGTCGCGCGCGAGCGCATCGACTTCCGGGCGGCGGACGTGACCGACGGCGGCGAGGTCCGGGACCTCGTGAGCGAGTTCGACCCCGCCGCCGTGGTCCACTGGGCGGCGCTGCCGTCCCCCGAGCGCCACGCCGGGAGCCGCGTCTTCGAGACTAACGTCGAGGCGACCTACACCGTGCTGGACGCCGCCGGTCGCGCCGGGGCCGATATCGTCTGGGCGTCCTCCGAGAGCGCCTACGGGCTCGCCTTCGCCGAGGAGACGCCGCTGCCGGCGTACCTCCCGATGGACGAGGCCCACCCGATGGCGCCAGAGGACCCCTACGGCGTCTCGAAGGTGGCCGGCGAGGAAGTCGCGAAGATGGTCGCCCGCCGGGACGGCGTACAGGTGGCCTCCATCCGGCCGTCGTGGATTCAGTACCCCGGCGAGTACAGTTGCCGGGACGTGGCCGCGGGCGACCTCGCCGGAGGTGCGGGCAACTGCTGGTCCTACGTCGACGCCCGCGACGTGGCCGGTATCGTCGCGGCGGCGCTGGACGCCGGGTTCGAGGGCCACGAGGCGTTCCACGCGGCGGCAGCGGACAACTACCTCGGCCGACCGACCGCCGACGTCGTCGCGGAGTTCTGGGGCGAGGTACCCGACCGCTGCGAACTCGACGGCGAGCAGTCGGCGCTCTCGACGGCGAAAGCCGACGGGCTGCTGGACTGGACACCCGAGCACTCGTGGCGCGAGGCCGCCGACGCGGACGTGGACGGACCGAGTCTGCTGGCCGAATGAGACAGGAGCCGTCCCCGTCCCAGTGACGGCGAGTGGCTGATGTTCGGCGGAGGTGAGTACGGACTACACGGTTCGGAGCCGACGCTGGACGAGGAGAGCAACCAGCGCGCCGACGGCAGTCAGACTACCGACGACCTGTCCGAGCGAGCCAAGCGCCGTGTCGAACCCCTGCGTCGCGTTCGTTATCGCACCGAGCAACAGGACACAGAGGCCGAGCTGGAACACGATAACGAGCAGGAGGTCGGTGACGGTAGGATTGTCTACTGTGGAGGGCATCGAGATGACCGTCGGAGACGAGCGGCAAAGCCCCTCCGGCCGCCAGTCCGGGTGGCGGCTCTACGGCATCGAGGTCACGCGAGCGACGGAACGCAATACGTAACCCGCTGAGTCCAGTAGACGACCCAATGAGCCGGTCAGGAGCCTTCTGTCCGAAGTGTGGCGACGAGTTCGAGCCACCCGAGGACCGCCCCGCGCTCCCGGGCGCACAGCGGGACTCCGAGCGAGTCCTCTGTGACGCCTGTTACTTCGAGGAGTTCGACCTCGTGGACGCCCCCGAGACCATCGAGGTGCGCGTCTGCAGCCAATGTGGGGCGGTCCACCGGGGGAACCGCTGGGTCGACGTGGGGGCGGAGGACTACACCGACATCGCCGTCGAGCAGGTCAGCGAGGCGCTGGGCGTCCACGTCGACGCCGAGGCCGTCGAGTGGTCGGTCGCGCCCGAGCAACTCGACCGCAACAACATCCGCATGCACACGGAGTTTTCGGGCGTGGTCCGGGGGACGCCGGTCCACGAGCAGGTGTCCGTCCCGGTGCGCATCTCCCGACAGACCTGCAAGCGCTGCGGGAAGATAGCCGGCGGCTCCTTCGCCAGCGTCGTCCAGGTCCGGGCCGACGGCCGGGACCCGACCGACGAGGAGGTCGACCGGGCGAAGACCATCGCCCAGGAGTACATCGCCGAGCGGGAGGCGACGGGCGACCGCAACGCCTTCATCACCGAGACGAATGTCATCGACGACGGGCTGAACATGAAGATATCGACGAACCAGATGGGCCACGGCATCGCCAAGCGCATCACGGCCCAGCTTGGCGGGAGCTATTCGGACTCGAAGCGCCTCATCACCGAGGACGAGGACGGTCAGAAGCTCTACCGGATGACCTACGCCGTCCGCCTCCCGCGCTACCGGCAGGGCGAGATAATCGACCCGGAGGACGGCGACGGCCCCGTGCTGGTACGGTCGGTCCAGGGCAACCTCAAGGGCGTCCGACTCGCCACCGGCGAGCACTACGAGGCCCGCTTCGAGGAGGGCGAGGCCCCCGACGCCCGCCGGCTGGGCTTCCGCGAGGACGGCGTCCCGACGACGCTGGTCGCCGTCGAGGACGACAACGCCGTCCAGGTGTTAGACCCGGAGACCTTCGAGAGCGTGACCGTGCCGCGGCCCGACTACCTCGACACCGACGCCGACGAGGTCCCGGTCGTCAAGAGCCGGGCGGGGCTGTACGTCCTGCCGGCCGAGAGCGACGACGATGAGTGAGGGGCCAGCCGACGGGGATGCTCCGGAGTCCCCCGGCGAGCGACAGCTGGCCGTCGTCGTCGGTAAACCCCGCGCGGAGTCGGTCATCGACGCGCTGGAGGCGGAGGGGGTCTACGACGACGGCCGGCACGTCCAGTCGTGGGACGGCGACGGCGTGGCGGTCCCCGTGACCGCGCCGCCGGAGACCGTCGAGGTGCGCGAGGTCGTCCAGCAGGTCGGCGAGCGCCGACTGCGCTCGCTCGCGGACCACCTCAGACAGCGCGGGTGGAGCGAGGAGGAACTCGACGCCGCCCCCTCCTCGTGGGCGGTCGTCGGGAGCGTCGTCCTCGTGGCGATGGGCGACGCGCCCCGGCCCGGCGAGGTCGGCGAGGCGCTGCTGGCGCTACACGGCGAGGCCGACACCGTGCTGGCCCGCAACGGCATCGGCGGCGCCCACCGCGAGCCAGATGTCACCGTTATCGCGGGCGAGGGCGACACGGAGACGGTCCACACCGAACACGGCACCGAGTACGGACTCGACCTCGCCGAGGTGATGTTCTCGCCGGGGAACAAGGCCGAGCGGGCGCGGATGGGAGATATCGTCGAGGCCGGCGAACGCGTCCTCGATATGTTCGCCGGCATCGGCTACTTCACGCTGCCGATGGCACGGGCCGGCGCCGATGTCGTCGCCGTCGAGCGCAACCCGACCGCCTTCCGCTACCTGGTCGAGAACACGATGCGCAACGGCGTCGCCGACCGGGTCGAGAGCTACCGGGCCGACTGTCGGGACGTGCTCGCGACGGGGCTCGACGCCTTCGGCGACGCGGCTACCGTCGACCGCGCCGTGCTGGGCTACTACGACGCGACCGACCCCGAGGCGGGGTATCTCGACCACGCGCTGGCGGCGCTCGCGCCCGGCGGCACACTCCACGTCCACGAGACGACGCCGGAGCAGTTGGTCTTCGAGCGACCCGTCGAGCGACTCGAAGCGGCCGCCGCCGACGCGGGCCGGCCGGTCGAGGTACTGGACACCAGACGCGTCAAGAGCCACAGCGAGGGCGTCGTCCACGTGGTCGTGGACGCGCGGGTCGACTGAACGAGGCCTCCCGACGCGTCGGGCCCTGTCACAGCTGGTACGCAACTGATAATAACGGGAAACTATCATAGTGAACTATGCCCGCGACGACCGGCGGCTCACACGCCTTCGCGTCCTTCGCGACGCTCGTTCTCGGCACGTTGCTCTCGAAGTACATCTGGGACCTCATGCCCCCGCTGGGCGAGGCGTCGCTGTACGTCATCGCGGCGATTCGGTCGCTGACGGGCGCGCCGCTCCCCGTCAGTGAGGAGTTCGCGGGGACAGTGGTCGTGATGGTCGCTATCTCGTTCGTGTGGGGCGTCGTCTACCACCTCGGCCGCCACGACTAGAACAGCGGCTCCAGGTCCCCCTCGCCGCTCCACAGGAGGTCCGAGAGCCTGTCGTCGGCCGTCTCGCTGACCTCGCGCATCGAGCGCTGGGTCTCGATGGCGACGGCCTGGAGTTCCTTGACCCGCGGAACGTCGCTCACGCCCGAGAGCAACACCGCCGCCGCCACCTCGTCGGCGTCGGGCACCGGGAAGTCCCCGCCCCGGACCTCCATCGTCCCCGTGGCGTCTTCGAGCCACGTGCGGGCCTTCTCGATGCCGCCCCGCGAGAGCATCTCGGGCGGCCCGGCGACGACCACCAGCGCGCGCTCGGCGCTGGTAATCTCGCAGGGCAGCGTGAGCCGCCCCAGCGTCGCCTGGCGGACCGTCGCCATGATGCGCTGGGTCGCCTCGCTGGTGTCCGGGCGGCCCTTGCCGCCGAACAGCCCGCGCTTGCGTTCGAGGGGGGAACTGGCGTAGCCGAAGGTCGAGACGCCGCCCGACGCCAGCGTGTTGATTATCTCGCTGGCGTCGACGACCTGCTCGGGGACCGCCGAGCCGTCGGTCTCGCCGGCGGCGAAGAGGACGCCAAAGCGGCGGGCCAGGTCCTCGTTGGCGCGGGCGAAACCCGACGAGAGGCTGTCGTACCCTTTCGCCATCGTGTCGTTGTCGTAGACCACGAGGTTGTCCACCTCGCGGACGAACGTCTGGAACGAGCGGGCGGCGTTGAGCGTGTAGATGCCGCCCTCGTCTTTTCCCGGGAGCAACCCGAGGCCGTACACCGGCTCCTCGTAGCGCCGGCGCAGTTCCTTCGCGAGATACGGCGCGACGCCGGAGCCGGTGCCGCCGCCGAGCCCGGCGACCAGCAGGAACGCGTCGATTTCGTGACTGGGCATCCCGGCGACGGCGTCCATGACGACCTCGCTGTCGTCGGCCGCGATTTCGGCGCCGAGTTCGTTGTCGGCGCCGACGCCGTGGCCCTTGACGCGGTCGGTCCCGATGAGCAGGCGCTTCTCGACGGGGACCCGTCGCAGGCCCAGCAGGTCGGCCTTGGCGGTGTTGACCGCGAGCGCGTCGACGACGATGTCGCTGTCAGTCCGGTCGGCGTACTCCAGAAAGGCGTCGGCCACCTTGCCACCCGCCTGTCCGACCCCGATAAGTGCGAGACGCATGTGGTGACAGTGCGGGAGTATCGGCTTAAGGGTATGGCTCGCATCTGGGACGAGAATGGCGAGCCGACAGACGTGGTGGCCGGTCGTAACGCCTAATTGAATGTCGGCGAAACGGGCCGCATGGACAGGCAGCAGATACTCGCCGTCATCCTCGTGTTGCTGATGGTCGGCTCCTCGTTCATCTACGGCGCGTCGTTCCTTCTCTAGTCCCACACGTCCGAGAGGGGGTGGCTGCCGCTCGACCGGGAGCGGTCGTGACGCCGTTTCGCGCCCGCCGAGACGCCGGCGAGCGCCCGGTCGGGCGCGAACCCGGGCAGGTCTGGCTCGGCGAGGCGGTCGACCTGCGCGGCGAACCAGTCGGGCATATCGGTGCGAGCGCGCTCGAAGAGGTCCACGAGCGACGAGTCCGCGAGGTAGGTCGCCCCGTGGTCGTCGGGCGCCCGCACCACGCGCCCGCAGGCCTGGATGACGGTCCGCAGCGCCGTCCGGTAGTACCAGCCCCACTGGCCGTCCTCCAGCCGGCGGGCCACGCGTGAGTCGCGGGTGTTCGGGTAGGGCGCCTTGCACAGCACCTGCCAGCGACAGAGGTCCCCCTCCAGGTCCAGCGCCTCCTCCATCTTCACCGAGAGAAAGAGGTCGGGGTTGTCGCTGCGTTTCCAGGCCGACAGCGCGCCGTCACGGTCCTCGGTGTCGTGGCTCCGAACCCGCGGGCCGACGCCGAACTCCGTGAGCAGGTCGTCGAGTTGCTCCTGAATCGCATACGAGTGACAGTGGACCAGCCCCTTCTCGTCGGGGTGGCGCGCCATCGCGCGAACGATGGCACGCGCCACTTTGGGGAGGGTGTCGTCGCGGTGTTCGTAGGTCATCTTCCCCTGCGTGACGTCGTACAGCGGCCGGTTCTCGACGGGGAAGGTGTGACCGACCTCCACCAGCGCCACGTCCGCGGGGTCCAGCCCGACGTTCCGGCAGAAGGCGTCCTTGTTCAGGATGGTGGCCGACAGGAGCGCGAAGCGGTTCCCGCGGTCCCAGACGGTGTGTTTGAGGTACTTCTCGGGGTTCATCGGCTTGACCGTCACCGGCGCGCCCTCGCCGCCGTTCTGGTCGACGACCCACGTGGTCGCGCTCTCGGGGTCCCGGTAGTCCTCCTGGAACCACGAGAGGTCCCCGCGAAGCTGGTTCAGCGAGTCCCGTTCGGCCACCTCGTCGGGGGTCAGTTCGGCGTTGCCCCGAAGTTCCTTCACGCGCCGTTCGGTGACGTGTTCGATGCGTTCGGCGAACCGGACGGCCTCGTCCAGCCCGTCTAAGTCGGGCACGTCGAGGTCGCCCCAGAACGGAATGGTCGCGGGCGACAGTTCGATGGTGGCGTACATCTCGGCCCACTCGCCCAGCCCGTGGGCCTCGTCGACGACGACCACGTCGCGTTTCCCGAACACGTCGCTGCCGGCGGTCTGCATGAAGTACGCCAGCGTCATCGCGGCGATGCGGCGGTTCGAGGCGATGGCCCTATCCGAGAAGTACGGACACCGGTGTTTGACCTGGCAGTCGAACTCCCGCTCTCGCACGCAGGGGGCCTGGTCGACCGGCGTGTCCGTCTCGCCGGGGAGGATGCAGTCGTAGTTGTTCTTCCCGCGGATGACACAGAGGTCCGAGAGCAGGGCGTCCTCGGCCACGTCGTCTAGCTGTGAGACCTGCGGCGTCGTGTAGTAGGCATCACAGACCTGTTCCGGGGCGGCCTCGCCGGCGGTGCGGGCGCAACCGGCGATGGCTCTCGCGAGCAGGGATTTGCCGCTGCCCGTCGGGGCCCGGACCAGCACCACGTCCTTGCCGCGTTCGAAGGCCGCGCGGATGTCGGCGAGCGCCTGCTCCTGGTTGCCCCGATAGCTCGGGGCCGGGAACTCGTCGTGAATCCGCGCCGGGTACACGGGCGAACCGAACGCCCCGGTCGGGGTAAACCTTTCCTGTCGGGCGGTGGAGACGGGGAGCGGTCGACGGCGACGTGGGCCGGCGTCAGCGGCGTGTCGAGTGTTCACACCCACTCGGTCGTGGTACTGGTACCCTCGGAACTCTTATACATATACCCCCTGTACGCTTGTTTGCAATGGCAAACGGCAAGGTTGATTTCTTCAACGACACTGGCGGCTACGGTTTCATCTCGACTGAGGACGCGGACGAGGACGTTTTCTTCCACATGGAGGACGTCGGCGGCCCGGACCTCGAAGAAGGCGAGGAGATAGAGTTCGACATCGAACAGGCCGACAAGGGCCCCCGCGCGACGAACGTCGTCCGCAACTAAGGCAGATTTCCGGTCGCCAGCGGGCGACCACGTCTACCACTTTGTTTCCGTACCACCACTCCGGAGCGGTCGCGCCGTCCGGACCGCCCGGCGACTCGCGGCGTAGTATATAAAAATCGGGGCCGGACTGCCGGCCCTGCGACCGGCGGCGCTGTTATACGGACGGCGGGAGTCGACTGTAGAGCGCCGGCGTCGGTCCCGCGTCCGGCCCGCCACCGACAGCGGTTCCGTCCCCGCGTCCGGCCCTCCATGGCCACCCAGGCGGTCCCCCCACCGCCGTCCCCCCGTTCGAACACAGTGTTAATTAGTTGACAGCTCGTAGCCGGCGGTACGATGGCAGACACGACCAGTCACGAGACGGAGCTGACCAGAGCGGAGACAGCCGAGTTCCTGCGTGCAATCGCCGACGAACTGGACGCCGAGAGAGAGCGCATCCGGGTCGCTATCGGGAACAAGCGCGTCCAGCTCTCGCCGCCCGAACGCATCGCCACGGAGGCGACGGTGACGGAGCGGTCGCGCCGGCTCCGGAAGGACGTCGAGGAACTGGAACTCCGGTTCAAGTGGACGCCGACGAAGGCGACGGCGGAGGCGGCGGCCGACGGGGGCACCGCGGGGAACGACGGCCGGTCAGAGTGATGGCGGAGCCGCCGGTCGGCCCGGTCCTGCAGGCGGGGGTCGCGACGGAGTCCGTCGTCAGCGGTGTCCTCGTCTTCATCGTGAGCCTGCTGGTCGGGACGGTGGCGATAACGCTCGGCGCGCAGGTGCTCGTCGACCGGGACACGGGCTTCGGGCGGGCGGCGGTCACGGCCCTCCTGGGCGCGCTCGTCTACGCGCTGGTGGGCGTCTTTCTGGGCTGGATTCCGCTGCTGGGCCCGATACTGATGTTCGTCGCCTGGGTCGGCGTCATCAACTGGCAGTACCCCGGCGGCTGGGGGACGGCGCTTGGCATCGCCTTCGTGGCCTGGCTCGCCGCCGTCCTCATCCTCTATGGCCTCGCGTTGCTGGGCATCGCGACCGACGCGTTCGGCATTCCCGGGGTGTGACTCACCCGCGGAGGAGCGCGTACAGCACGGCACAGAGCCCCGCGACGGTCACGAGGCCGCGGGCGAGCAACACCACGCCCGCGTCGGCGCCGGCGAGAGACGCCACCGCCACGGCGAGGAAGACGCCGCCGGTCAGCAGCCCGATACCGACGGCGAGCGCCCGCATCTTCGGCGCGTCGTTGCGCCGGAACCCACGGTAGGCCAGCGCCGCGACGAACAGGCCGACGGCGGCCGTCAGCGCCCGCGAGGCCCACGCGACGGTCGCCGGGGCGAACAGGTCACCGAGCGCGAGCGAGGCCGCCGTCACCGCGACCCACCTCCGTAGACCGCCCGGAGGATGGTCCCGAGGCCCAGCAGTTCACAGCCGCTCACCAGCAGCGAGCGGCCGACGACGCCCACCTCGGTGACCGTCGGCAGCACGACCCGGAGCAGTTCCGGAATCGCCGTCAGCATGACGAGGCCGACGGCGAGCACCAGCATGCCGCGCCGGCCCGGGCCGCGACGGTACCCCCGGACGAGCACCGCGGCGACGGCCACCGAGAGCGCGACGGCGAGCGCGGAGAGCGCGAGGACGGCGACGGCGAGCGACGGCGCCGCCCCGGTCGCGCGCAGTTGCAACAGCGCCCCCGACATCTCAGGACAACCCCTCGAACAGGTCGGTAAAGCGGTCGGCCGGATCGGCGCCGTCGCGGGTGACCGTCACCTCGTAGCGCCCGTCGGCGAAGGTGACGGTCACGTCCTCGACGGTGGCGACGTAGCGCTTGTAGTGGTGGCCGTCGGGGTCGAGCGCTTGCTCCTCGGCCACGAGGTCGGCCGTCTGCAGTCGGTCCAGGCGGCGGTAGGCCGTGGCGTCGGACATCCCGCAGGCGGTACAGAGTTCGGAGACGGACATCGGTTCGGTGGTGAGTTCGGCGAGGATGGCCCGCGCGTACTCGTCGTCGAGCAACGCGAGGAGTTCGTCGTCGCCGCCCTCGTCCATACGCTCATCACCGACGCCGGGGGAATAAAAAGCCCCCACCGGCTTCCGGGGCGGAAGCCGTACGACGGCGGCTACAACAGTGGCGACCGTCGGTCGGAGCATGTCCCCGAACTCGACAGCGAACCGGACCGTCCCGACGCTTCGGCGGGCCTGGCAGTGGCTCGTCTGGCCGGTGTGGAACCGCGACCAGCGCCGACTCCGCGCGCCGCTGCGTGCGGTGGCGCCTCTGGTGTGTTCGTTCCTGGCGCTGGCGCTCCTCCAGCCGGCCATCAGGGCACAGTTCGACCATCCCGTCGTCGAAGCCGTCGAGGCGCTCGCGCTCGCGGCCGTGCTGGTCGGGACCGTCCTCGGCAGCGCGCGGTTGCTCGACCGGCGACCCGTCGCCGACTACGGCCTGTCGCTCGACCGGCAGTGGTGGCGGTCGTTCGCCGTCGGTGGCGCAGTAGCGACGGCGCTCCACGCCGGCGCCCTGGCCGTCGCGGTGGCGGCCGGGTGGGCGACCATCACTGGGGTGGCCGGCGGCGCCGGCGCGCTCCCGTTCCCGGCGGCGATGGCCGTGGTGTTCGCCTACGTCGCCGTCGCCGCGTCGTGGGAGGAGTTTATCTTCCGGGGCGCGATGCTGTCGAACCTCGCCGAAGGCGCCGACGGCTACGTCCCGCGGTGGGCGGCCGCCGCCGTCGCCGTCTGTTGTAGTTCGGCCGTCTTCGCCGCGCTCCACGCCGGGAAGATAACCGACCCCGCCCAGTACGGCTACTACCTGCTGGCCGGCCTCGTCCTCGGCGGCGTGTACGCCCTGACCGGCGACCTCGCCCTGCCGATGGGGTTTCACGTCTGGTACAACTACGCGATGAGCGCGGTGTTCGGCCTCGGCGTCTCACAGCGGACGCCGGAACTGCTCGTCGTCGACCTCGTGGGCCCGACGCGCTGGGTCGGCGAGACCGGACTGCTCCACGTCGGTTTCGCCGCCGTCGGCGGGGTCGCGTTGCTCGCGTACGTCCGCTGGCGGGACGGCCCGCTCCGCGTGGCCGACGACGTGACCCGGTGGACCGGTGGCGGGGCCAAGAGCGAAGACACCGGTACCTGACTACGCCAGGTCCCTGACGTCCGCCGCCCGCACCTCGCGGTCGTCGGGCAGGCGGTCGATGCAGTCGTAACAGAGCAGGTGTTCGGTGCCGTCGGCAAGTTCGAGGATGATGCCCTCCGTGGGGCGACTCTCCTGTGTCCAGATGTTGGCGATGCCGCCGCCGATGGACACCGAGTCGTCACAGCCGTCACAGGTGTCCGAGGCCATACCCCGGCTAGCGGCCTCGCGCCTAAGGCCCTTCCTTTTGGTGTCGGCCCGCCTACACGAACGTATGGAGGTCGACTGCGAGGGGTGTGCGGGCTGTTGTATCGACTGGCGACCGCTCACCGGCCGCGACATCGACCACGAGCGACGGGGGCCGTTCGAGCCGCTCGACGACGCGTACAACCTCGTCCCTCTCGCCCGCGAGGAGGTCCGGGCGTTCGTCGACGCGGGCTACGGCGACGCCCTGCGCCCGCGGCTGTGGCGGGCCGACGACGACCGCAGCGTCACGCTCGACGGGGTAGACGTGGCGGCTATCGACGGCCGACCCGTCTTCTTCGTCGGCCTCCGGAAACCGCCCAAACCCGTCGCCCCGTTCGACCGGCCGACGACGTGGCTCCGTAGCTGTGTCTTTCTGGACCCGACGACGCTGCAGTGTCGTGTCCACGACGACGACCTGTACCCCGACGCCTGCGCGACGTATCCCGGCGAGAACCTGCTGCTCGAAACCGAGTCCGAGTGCGAGCGCGTCGAGTCGGTCCACGGCGGCCGGCGGCTGCTCGACGACGAGCCCCCGGACGTGACGCCGCGCTTTGGCCCCGGTGCGGTCGGCGAGCGCGTCTTCGCCCATCCCGAGCCCGACCGGGTGGAGAGCAGGGTCGGGCGCTTTCGCGACGGCGACCCGACCCCCGAGGACCGCGCGGAGTTCGTCGCCGTCGCCGCCGCGTCGAGTCCGGGGACGCTCGCGGTCAACGGCGAGCGCTACGAGCAGGCCCTCGAAGCGGTGCTGCGGGCCGATTCGTGGGCCGGCCGCGCCATCGACCGCTGGGAGCGGGCCGCCGTCGCGGACGGAAAGCGCGCTAGGGACGCTCCCGACCCCGGTGTCGTGGAGGACGCCGACGGCGCACCCTCGACGCCAGGGTGGTGACCGGGCGGACAGCGCATTTTAACAGCCTGCGGGCCTCCGTGTGGGACATGCACGTACAGCCGGGCGGGGACAAGCGGTGAGCAGCGAGACCCCCCATCCCGACTACGGCGAGACGTGGGTGTACGAGAGCATCGTCGGCGCCCTGCCGGGCATCCGCCTGCCCACGTGGGCGGCACTCGCCATCCAGCTGGTCGTCTTCGAGGTCGCCGTCGTCGGCCTGTCGTGGTACTACGACACCTGGAACGTCGCCATCGCGGCGACGGCGGTCATCTTCGTCGCCACCGTCGGCAGCGTCGAGATGCTGCGAATCAGCACGCTCGTCCGGCGTATCGACGTCCCGCCGACCTACCGGGCGCTGCTCTTTTCCTCGAACATGGAGGTGGTGCTCGCGGTGCTTGCCTACATCGCCCTGCTCGTACACATCTTCGTGTTCAACCCCCAGCGAGCCAGCGAGCCGCTGCTGACGACGCTCTTTGGCCCGGAGCCGCCGGTGCTCGTGGTGTATCTCATGTTGCTCATCCTCTGGGACATCTGCTACCGCATCGGCACCGGCTGGTGGGCCTCCGTGACTGGCCTCTGGCGGTCGCTACGCTTTCGCTTCGAGCCCGACACCGCCCGGGTGTTCCAGCGAGCGGACATCGAGACGTGGGGCTTTGGCGTCCTCCAACTCGTGCTGGTTCCGTTCGTCCTCGACCAGCGGGTGCTGCTCGCGGCGCTGCTCGCCCACGTGGCCGCCGTCACGGTCGTCACTGGGGCCTCTGTGGCGCTGTTACAGGTCAGGTCCAGAAGCCGCCTCAGTCGGAGTTGATCTGCTTGAACTGGTCCAGCAGCTCCTCGGTAGACTCGCCGCTGTCGTAGCTCACCTTACCGTGATACGCCGTCCGGTCGTCGTCCTCCGACAGCTCCACTTCGCTGTTCTTGCGCTCACGGCGTTCGTGTTCGTCGTTGTCGTACGCTCCCATAGACATAGGTTACCACACTATAGTTTGTGTGGTAGTGACTATCAATGTAACGGTGGCCCCCCACCTTTTTCGTCGTCGCCTTGCCTCGGCCGCCAAAGGCGGCCTGTGGGAAGGCTCCTCGAAAAACGTGGGCGAAAAAGCCGGAAGGCGCGCATTGGCGCGCCTTCCGGTGTCTGTCGGAGCGAGCGCTGACGGCGAACCGCGCCTCTCGCGGTCGCTTTCGACCGCCACCGCTCGCAGAGACAGGACGAATACTAATTTGCACGGCGACACTGTGCAGCAGTAGCATGGAGCAGATTGCGGTTACCGTTCACGGGGAAAACGCCGGGAGACTACCCAGCGCCATCAACGGTGTGCCACGGAACAAGCGCGTCGACTACGATGGGGACGGATTCGCAGTCATCGTCACCGAGCAGTACCATTTCAAAACGAATTCGAGCCTCCAGACGACCACCATCTTCGAACTCGTCGACGAGACCACCTGTGAGGTCACCATCGTCTCCGGAGGCGGCGGAGCGGGGCTCCTGCAGCACGACTGGGGCACCGAGTCGGGCGACTCGAACAAACTCGTAGCGAAGTTGGAGGCGTTCTGTCGGGAGCACGGACTCGATATCGAGCACGGCTGAGCGCTGGTGGCGCACGCCCTGTAACCCGCCACGGTCAGTCGGTTCGCAGATACGGACGGGAGACGCAGTTGTAGCCCCCACAGCGGAACGCACAAGACCGTTGACCGTCTGTATGCCACTGTGGCAGGCCCGATTCGCTTTCGACATTCGACCGAGCGCTGGAACGAGGACCGCGTCCGGCGCGATTTGCTCTCCCCGCTCGACGACTCTTTCGGCGCGACGCTGAACGGCCCGTGGTTCGCTCCGCCCGAGGGGTGGGCGGCCCGCCGGCTGGAGATGGACAACGGCGACCTCGCGCTCTTTATCTGGAACGGCCAGGAGGCCTACTGGGCCGGCAACACCGAGACGCCCGAGACCCTCTGGCGGACGGACAAGAAATCCTTCGAGCGCAGCCCCGACCCCATCGCCGAGTGGGGCCAGCGCGAACTGCTCGCCCAGCTAGAGGTCGAGGACCCCTGGCTCACCGAGTACGAGACGTTAGCGCACTTTTTCCTGCCCGTCTTCCTCTCGAAGGACGGCCGCGATTCGACCCGGACCTTCTTCCGTGACCACGCCGGCGGCTTCCCCGACGCCGACCGCGAGGACGGGCTGGCGTTCTACGACGACTTCCTGGCGACCGGCGTCCTCGACGACTACCGCTACACGATGGCGAGCAAGCTGGGCACCAGCCAGGGCTTTGACCTCTCGCGGATGCAGGCGACGATGGGGGAGTTCAACACCGCGAAACTGCTCGTCGATTCGGGCAACGATATCGTCCCCGAGGTCGAACTGGCCTCGGGCCACTCCGTCGACTTCCGCGTCGAGGACACCCTCGTCGAGGTGACCCGCCCCCGTCCCCCCAGCCGGCGGCAGGTCGACACCGCCATCGGCGCGCTGAAGGCCTCCGGCGACGCCAAGACCCGCGACCAACTGGCGGCCCACCCCGGCGCCGTCCTCGTCGTCGACTGCACCTCCTTTCGCGACGACGAGTGGCAGCGGGTGCGCGGCGAGCGACCCAGCGTCGGCTACGAGCCGCTGGTCGTCTTCCGCTACCGACCGGACGGCCGCCTCGAGGGGTACTCGCGTGGCTCCGTGCCGTTCCCGCTGCCGTTCTGAGCGGCTGGCGATCACAGCCGACCGCCGATTTGTTCCGTTGCACTGACATTTAATACACACATCAGTAGGGCAAAATTTTCATACTACGGTGACGAACCCGGGGGTAGCGGCTGACCACTCAGCCGAGATACACAATGGACGTCGACCAATTTGTCAACGAAAACCGACCCGAAGAGGGTGGCGACACCTTCCAGTTAGAGAACAGCAAGCTGCTCGACATCGCCGTCGACGGCTCGGTCATGACCAAGGCCGGCTCGATGATAGCCTACGAGGGGGACCTCTCCTTTACCGGGAAGTCCAACGCCGAGGGCGGGCTCACCGGGTTCATCAAGTCGAAGGCGACGAGCGAGGGGACACCGGTGATGAAAGTCGAGGGGACCGGACACGTCTACGTGGCCGACGAGGCCAAGGAGATACAGATTATGGACTTAGACGCCGGCGAGTCCATCTCGGTCAACGGCAACGACGTGCTCGCCTTCGAGTCGAGCGTCGACTACAGCATCTCGACCATCGGTAGCGTCTCGGGGGCCTCCGCGGGCGGCCTGGTGAACGTCTTCCTCGAAGGCCCGGGGAGCATCGCCATCACGACCCACGGGAACCCGCTGGTGCTGACGCCGCCGGTCAAGACCGACCCGCAGGCGACGGTGGCCTGGAGCGCGAACAACTCCCCGTCCAGCAGCGTCAACCGCAGCATCTCGGATATGATCGGTCAGTCCTCCGGCGAGCAGTATCAACTGGAGTTCTCGAACCCCGACGGGTTCGTCATCGTCCAGCCGTTCGAGGAAACCAACCCGCAGCAGTAGCCCCGAACCGCCCGTTTTTACCTCCGCGCACTGTAGCCCGCCCCATGCCCAAGGTCGCCGACACGCACATCGTCAACCGCGAGCGCGTCCAGCCCACCCACGCCAACAACTACGACAGCGCCCACGGGGGACTCGTCATGAAGTGGATGGACGAAATCGGCGCGATGTCGGCCATGCGGGCCGCCGAGCAGTCCTGTGTCACCGCCCAGATGTCCCGCATCGACTTCGAGCGCCCCGTCCCCATCGGCGACAACGCCCTCGTGGAGTCCTATGCCTACGCCACCGGCCACACCAGCGTCCGCGTCCGAATCGAAGTCAGCGCGGAGAACCCCCACACCGGCGAGACGGAGTTGACGACGAGCGCCTACGCCACCTTCGTCGCCGTCGAGGACGGGAAACCGACGCCGGTGCCGGACCTCCGTGTCGAGGGCGAGAAGTGCAAAGAGTTGCGGGAGAAGGCGCTGGCCGAGGAGCCGGACAGAGATAGCTAGGTCAGGACTCGGGTTCACGCACCTAATCGGTCTCGTATAGCGGAGCCACCGACGCCGCCGACGGCTCCCAGTACCGCGCCGACGACGAACCCGCTGCCCGCGAGCAACGGCGCCAGGTCGGTCACGACCGTGGAAAAGGTCGGCGTGTTCGAGGCGTGCGCCGGCGTCATCCCGAGCAGAACGATGCCGAGTCCGACCGACGACAGGAGGCCGACGACCAGGACGCCGAGCGCGGCCGCGAGCGCGGCAAGTAGCGCGCTAGCCGCTAGCTCGACCGGCTGCAGTACCCCCGTAATCCCACCGCCGAGGACGGGACAGGCCAGCAGTGGCAGCGCGAACAGCCAGACCGGGAGCGACGTGCCGACGAGCGCGGCCGCTCCGAGGCCCACCAGCGGGAGCGCTACCGCGACGAGTAGCGTCGAGACGACGGTCGTCGCCGCGCCGACAGCGACGCACAAGAGCGCCCGGAACGCCATACGACCACGGTACGCGACTGGCACGTAAATAGCGAGGGCCCCACTGGAGAACGAAACGCGCCGCTCGCAGTTTGTGTCCGGCGAGGCCGGAATTTGAACCAGAGCCAGACGTTCCTGCTCGTCTCGCTACGCTCGACTGCGCGGGCTGCGACTGGCAGGGATTCAAATTCCGCTATCGGTTTCCCCGACCACGGCTGTCGCTCGGCGACGGAGCGCCTCGCAGAAGTGTGGTCGGGAAAAGCCTAGGCCGGAATTTGAATCCGGGGTCTCGTCCTTACCAAGGACGCGCTTTACCGCTAAGCTACCCAGGCACGCACTCGTGTCTATCCCGCAGTTGTCTTTAGGCGTTTCGATTCGCGCCGACGGCGGAGCCGTCAGCGGGTATCGTCAGGGGTCGGCCGCGGCCTGATTCGTATGGCCGGAGAGCCGGTCGGCCACCTCGCCGTTGAGCAGGGTCGCGTTCTCGGGGAGGCCGCCGGCGGCCAGGTCGGCGCCGACGGCCTTCAACTCCGGCGTCGGCGTGTGGCCGGCGGCGGTGACGCCGGCGACGACGGCGAGTTCGCAGACGTCGGCCTCCAGATTGCCGTCGAAGTCGGCGTCGCCGGTCGTTCGGAGTTCGGTCTGGTCCTTGCCGAACTCGCGGACGACGTCGACGGCGGCGTCGGCGGCCTCGGTGTGAGCGAGCAGATAGAACCCGCGGGAGACGAGGATGTCGGCGATGAGGATGTCGAGGTCGGCGGCGTCGCGGTCGCCGGTGGTCCAGGGGTCGTCGTGGGCGAGCCGGCGAGTCAGCGCGAGCCCCTCGTAGATGAGCTGGACGCCGGCGGCGCGGTCGTCGTCGCTGTCGACCGTGTGGCCACGGGTCGCCGTCGCGGCGACGAGCGTCAGGACGCCCGGGGCGAGCGAGGCGTCGTCGAGCCGGGCGGTGATACGGTCACGGAGTCGTTCGGGCTCGACGTCGTCGACACCCGCCAGTGCGGCTCGGCGGACCGCCGCCACTTCCTCCATTGGCGCGACCTAGCGGTGGCAAGGGCAAAGACCTTTGGAAACACCACCGTCAGCGGGGGCATGGTCCGGAAGACGGTCGACGGCGACGTGTGCGTGATGACGCTCGCGCGGCCGGCGCGACGCAACGCGCTCGACAGCGCGGCCCTGCGCGAACTGGAGCGTGCCGTCGCGGAGGCGAGCGAGCCGGTGCTGTATCTCCGCGGCGAGGGGTCGGCGTTCTGTGCCGGCGCGGACTTAGAGGAGGTGCGTGCGCTCGACGCCGACGCGGCGAGCGAGTTCGCCGCGCTGGGCCAGCGGGTCGCGAACGCGCTCGAAACGTACGACGGGGCAGTCGTCGCGGGTGTCGACGGGGCGGCCAGGGGCGGGGGCGTCGAACTGGCGCTGGCCTGCGATATCCGAGTGGCGACTCCCGAGGCGACGTTCGCCGAGACGGGCGTGAAACTGGGCCTCTTTGGCGCGTGGGGTGGGACGACCCGACTCCCCCGCGTCGTCGGCGAGGGCGAGGCGCTGGACCTCGCGCTGTCCGGGCGGACCGTCGACGCCGAGGCGGCCCTGCGGATGGGGCTTGTCTCGCGGGTCACCGACGACCCCCGCGCCGTGGCCGACGAGCTGGCCGCCGTCGACGGGGCGGCGCTGCGGGCGATAAAGCGGCGGCTGCGGGACGACACGGACCAACAGACCGGCGACGAGCGCGAGCGCGAGGCGTTCGCGGCGCTCGTGACCGCGCTGGAGTCGTAGGCAGCAGTACGTTCAAAGCCCCCCGCGACATACGGTAGGGTCAATGGTAGAGTGCGACTACTGTGGGGGGTCGTTCGACGGCGAGGAGGCCTATCTCGACCACCTCGCCGACAGCCACGAGGATGACCTCGGCGTTATCGACCGGCGGCGGGTCGACAGCCGCGGGGCAGACGAGGACGAGGGGCTCTCGCTCGCCGTGGTGGCGGGGGCCGTCGGTATCGTCATCGCGCTGGGCGCTGTCGTCTACGTCACGCAACTGAGCGGGGGCGGCGGGAGCGCCGACGGCATCGAGGGCGCCGCGCTGGACGAGTCGGGCGACAGCGAGGCCCTCGCCGCGGTCGAACAGTTCCCCAGCGAGGGCAACCAGCACGTCTCGACGGGTCAGGACATCGACTACACGCGGTCGCCGCCGCTGTCCGGGCCCCACTACAGCGCGGCCGCCGAGGGCGGCTTCTACGAGGAGCCCCAGCCACCGGGTAACGTCGTCCACTCGCTGGAACACGGCGCTGTCGTCATCTACTACGACGAGAGTGCGATGAGCGAGTCCGCTCGAACCAGCCTGCAGGCGTTCGCCGATACCCACACCGGGACCTGGCGCAGCGTCGTCGTCATGCCGAACCCCAACGAGAGCGCCGAGTCCGACTTCGTCCTGACGGCGTGGCGCCACCGCATGTACATGGACAGCTACGACGCCCAGACCGTCTTCGAGTTCCTCTCTGAGTTCCTCGGCCGCGGTCCCGAGAACCCGGTTCGGTAAACTCGGTCTTTGTCTCTGTGAACGGCTCTTGAGTTGGGGTGTTTGCTACCGCCCACAGCCAGAAAGTCCCGCTAGCAGTGAGTGACGACAACACTGCCAACAGCCAGAAAGCCCCGCTAGCAGTGAGTGACGACAACACTGCCAACAGCCAGAAAGTCCCGCCCGTAACCGGTTGACCAGCCGTCATGGGCGGGACTGAAAGGGGCGGGCCGTTCGACGAGCGAGGCGAAGCAAGCACCTACTGGAGCGCAGCGAGTCGCAGCCGTCGAACGGCCCGGGGCTTTCTGGCTGTTGGCGGGGCCGTCGTTGGCCACTCCGACCGTGGCCGTCTCGCTCTCGGCACCGACCACTCTCACACCGACCACGACTGCTAGCCCGGAACGACATTTATTATCACGCACCCCCTAGCCGCCCCCGTGAACCGTACGGCAGCGCTCGACGCCGTTATCTTCGGGGTTGACATCCAGAGCGGTGACGTCCGCGGGGACGCCCCCTCCTACGCGCTCGTGGTCTTCGACGGCGACGAGCTAGAGCGGGACGTGGTCTCACGACGGAAACTCAGGCGGCGCATCGAAAGCGAGGCGCCCGCCATCGTGGCGACGGACAACATGTACGAACTGGCCGCCGACAAGGACCAGTTGGTCCACTTCCTGGGGTCGCTCCCCGACGAGACCAGACTGGTGCAGGTGACCGGCGACGAGCGCCCGGAACCGCTCTCGCGGGTCGCCAAGCGCCACGGCGTCCCCTACGGCAAGAAGCCGATGAAGGAAGCGGAGGCCGCCGCGCGACTCGCCGCCGCCAACGTCGGCCAGGAGGTGTCGGCCTTCACCGACACGACGGAGGTCAAGGTCTCGCGGGGTCGCTCGACCGGCAAGGGGGGCTGGTCCGAGGACCGCTACACGCGGCGCATCCACGGCGCGGTCAAGAACGAGGCCCGCGAGGTCGAGTCGGAACTCGACGCCGCGGGCTTGGCGTACGAGCGCGACGTGACCGAGAAGTACGGCGGCTTTGCCAACGCCGTCTTCCGCGTCGAGGCGCGGCCACAGGACATCCCCGTCTCGACCCATCGCTCGGGCGACACGCGGGTCGAAATCGAGCGCGTCCGGAGAGACGGCATCGAGTTCCGGCCGCTGGCGAAACGCCGGGACCACGTCGTCGTCGGCGTCGACCCCGGGACGACGACGGCCGTCGCCATCGTCGGCCTCGACGGCGAGGTGCTGGACGTCTACTCCTCGCGGACCAGCGACCGGGCCGACGTCATCGAGTGGATAATCGAGCGAGGCCGGCCGGTCGTCGTCGCCGCCGACGTGGAGCCGATGCCCGAGACCGTCGAGAAGTTCCGCCGCTCGTTCGACGCGGCGGGCTGGGAACCGGAGCGTGACCTGCCCGTCGACGAGAAGAAACACCGGACCCGCCACGAGGGGTACGACAACGACCACGAGCGCGACGCGATGGCCGCCGCCCTCTATGCCTTCGACCACCACGAGAGCCAGTTCGAGCGGGTCGCCGAGAAGGTCCCGCCGCGCCACGAGGTCGGCCCCGTCGTCGCCCGCGTCGTCGCCGGCGAGGAGTCCGTCGAGTCCGTGTTGCGCGACATCGAGGGCGAGGACGAACCGGCCGAGGCCACCGAGCGCCACGAGCCCCGCGAGCTCACCGCCGAGGAGAAGGAAATCAAGCGCCTGCAGGCCCGCATCGACCGACTGGAGGACCACGTCGACGAGCTCAAGGGGACCATCCAGCGCAAGGACGACCAGCTCCAGGAGAAGGACAAACAGCTGGAGAAGGCCCGACAGGAGGGCCGGCGCGAGGTCCGCAAGGACCGCGAGGTCACCCGGCTGCAGCGACGCAACGAGGCGCTGGAACGCAAGGTAGAGGAGGAAAAGGAGCGACGCGAGCAACTGGGCGAGAAGTTAGAGCGGCTCAAAGAGCTCTGGAAGCTCGACCACTCGAACTTCGCCGACGTCTCCGAGCACGAGGAGGGGCTGGTCGCGGTGAAGGTGGTCGAGCAGTTCACCCGCGACGCCATCGAAACGGCCGACGAGCAGTACGGCCTCGTCGCGGGCGACATCGTCATGTTCCGTGACGCCTCCGGCGCCGGGAAATCGACCGCCGAGCGGCTGGCCGACGTCGAGCCGCGGCTCGTCCTCCGGAACCAGAACCTCTCCGAGGCCGCCGACGAGGTGCTGTTCGACCGCGAGATTCCCGTCGCCCCCGCCGAGACGGTCCCCGTCCAGGAGGTCGACGAACTCGCCGTCGCCCGCGAGCAGGCCGTCGAGGACGCCATCGCGGACTGGCACGACCGGGCCGAACAGCGCCGCCAGGAGCAGAAGGCGGAGATGGTCGACCAGATTATCAGCGAGCACCGGGCGGACAGGCCCGTCGAATAGCGGCGGACTGACCGGGTCGCGTCGAGTGGCCGTCTTCCAGTCGGAACCGCCCAAAGCGGGGGATACTTGACGACCCCTCGCGTACGCCCAGCCGACAGATGGACGCGCCGCTGTGGACCGAGACGCACGCGCCGGCACTCGAAGACATCCCCCAGCCGGAGGCCCGCGAGCACCTGCAGGGGGCCATCGAGGAGCCGATGAACCTGCTGGTCCACGGGCCAAAGGGGGCGGGCAAGACCGCCGCCGTCCGGGCCTACGCCCGGGAAGTCCACGAGAACCCGGACGCCGACTTCACCGAACTCAACGTCGCCGACGTCTTCGACATGACCAAGAAGGAGGTGTCGTCGGACCCTCGGTTTGCCTCCTTCATCGACAGCAAGCGCCGCCGGGAGTCCTCGAAGGCCGACCTCATCAACCACGTCCTGAAAGAGTCCGCCAGCTACTCGCCGATGTCGGGCACCTACAAGACAATCCTGCTGGACAACGCCGAGGGGATGCGCGAGGACTTCCAGCAGGCGCTGCGCCGGGTGATGGAGCAGTACTACGAGGCGACGCAGTTCGTCATCGCCACGCGCCAGCCCTCCGCCCTGATTCCGCCGATTCGCTCGCGGTGTTTCCCGGTCGTGATGCGCGCGCCGACCCACGCCGAGACCGTCGGCGTGCTGGAAGCCGTCGTCGCCGCCGAGGGCGTCGACCACGACGACGACGGCCTGGAGTACGTCGCCGGCTACGCGGAGGGGGACATCCGAACGGCGGTGCTGGCCGCCCAGACCACTTACGAAGAGACCGGCGAACTCACGATGGAGACGGCCTACGAGACCCTGACCGGCCTCGAAGCCGACGACGCCGTCGAGTCGATGGTCGATGCCGCCGAGAAAGGACGGTTCACCGACGCCCGCTCGACGCTCGACGACCTGCTCGTCGACGAGGGCTACGGCGCCGACGACGTCATCGAGGAACTGCTTTCCGTGGCCCGCTCGCGCTACTCCGGGCGGCGGCTGGCGCGGGTCCACGAACTCGCCGGCGAGACGGATATGGCGCTGACAGAGGCGGCCAACGAGCGGATTCACCTCGCTCGATTGCTGGCTGATATCGGGCAACTGTGAGTCGCTGTTGGGTGAACGGGTTTTACCTGAACAGTTATATAGCGCCGATAGTGACGGACGACACGTGACGAACAGCCGGAAAGCCCCCGAGTGTAGCGGGCCGGGGATTTCCGGCTGTTCGTAACGCTATCGCTAACGGGACTTTCTGGCCCTCAGCGGCAAGCACAACGAGAGACGGCGTTATCCAAGCGACGCGTTCGTCTCGCGCACGTCCCGGATATCTGCCACGAGGTCGGCGACGACGTGGACGTACAGCGTCGCGGCAGCGAGCGCCGCGAGCGCCGGCGTGAAGAGCCAGAGACCGACGACCAGCGGCCCGCCGATGAGCGTGTGACTCAGCAGGCGGTCGAGCTTGCCGAGTTCGTACTCGTGGAAGATGGACTCCTGGTCGAGAACGACCACCCGCGGGTTCCGCAGGCAGTAGCGAATCGCCCGCGGGTCGCCGGTGTTGTACCAGGCGACCAGGAAGTGGTCGAAGTCGATGCCGACGCCGATGGCAGCGGCGAAGGCGACCCAGCCCAGTCCGGTCAGCAGGTCAAGCCCGGCGTAGAGGCCGGCGACGAGCCCGACGGCGACCGAGAGCAGGAAGTGGTCTCGTGAGTAGATGGGAATCCCTCGGCGTCCAGTTGGCGCAGGCGACACTTATACTGTCGGCTGTGACGGGCAGCAGGCGTTCAGTGCCACCGGACAGCGCGACCTGTTCGACACGCGCGCTGCCACGACCCGTGACACCGCGAGTGGCGGCTTCGAAATCCTTTTAGGCGCTACGACGGGAATCTATGGACAACGAACCATGGATATCGACATCATCGAGGAAGACGAAAATCCCATGTTGCACCGAACGGACGTCCGCTTCGAGGTCGTCCACGACGAGGCGACGCCCTCGCGGCTCTCCGTGCGCGACTCGCTGGCCGCGACGCTGAACAAGGACGCCGAGGAGGTCGTCATCCACAAGCTCGACACGAAGTTCGGGATGCGAAAGACCGTCGGCTACGCGAAGGTCTACGACAACCCGGAGTACGCCCGCGACGTCGAACAGGACCACATGCTCGAGCGCAACAAGATAGTCGCCGACGGCGAGGAAGGAGCGGAGGAAGCATAGATGGCCCGCAACGAGTACTACGACGACGGCGAACTGACCAAGGACACGTGCCCGCGCTGCGGTGACACGGTGCTTGCCGACCACGACGACCGGCAACACTGTGGCAAGTGCGGCTACACCGAGTGGAAGTAAGGCGCGATGCGGATTCTCGGTATCGAGGGAACCGCCTGGGCAGCCAGTGCTGCGGTCTTCGAGACCGATACGCTGTCGGTCTCGAAGGCTCGTCAGGACGCCAGTGCTGACGGCGTCTTCGAGACCGACGACCTGGCCGACCCCAGCGACGACCACGTCTTCATCGAGACCGACGCCTACCAGCCCGACAGCGGCGGCATCCACCCGCGCGAGGCCGCCGAGCACATGGGCGAGCAGATACCCCAGGTCGTCGAGACGGCCATCGCACACGCAGAGGAGCGGGCGGCGGCCGACGGAACCGCCGCCCCAATCGACGCCGTCGCATTCTCGCGCGGTCCCGGCCTCGGCCCCTGCCTGCGCATCGTCGCCACCGCGGCCAGAGCCGTCGCCCAGCGGTTCGACGTGCCGCTCGTGGGCGTCAACCACATGGTCGCCCACCTGGAGGTCGGCCGGCACCGCTCGGGCTTTGACTCGCCGGTCTGTCTGAACGCCTCCGGCGCGAACGCCCACGTGCTGGGCTACCGGAACGGTCGCTACCGGGTGCTGGGCGAGACGATGGACACCGGCGCGGGCAACGCCATCGACAAGTTCACCCGCCACGTCGGCTGGCAACACCCCGGCGGACCGAAGGTCGAACGCCACGCTCGCGACGGGGAGTACCACCCACTGCCCTACGTCGTCAAGGGAATGGACTTCTCCTTCTCGGGCATCATGAGCGCCGCGAAGCAAGCCGTCGACGAGGACGTGCCGGTCGATGACGTCTGTCGCGGCCTGGAGGAGACCATCTTCGGCATGCTCACCGAGGTCTCCGAACGGGCGCTCTCGCTCACCGGCGCCGACGAGCTGGTCCTGGGCGGCGGCGTCGGGCAGAACGAGCGCCTCCAGCGGATGCTCGGCGAGATGTGCGAGCAGCGCGGCGCGGACTTTCACGCGCCGGAGAACCGCTTCCTGCGGGACAACGCCGGCATGATAGCGATGCTGGGCGCGAAGATGTACGCCGCCGGCGACACGCTCGCCATAGCGGACTCCGCTATCGACTCGAACTTCCGGCCGGACGAGGTCGAAGTGCGCTGGCGAGGGCCAGCGGAATCCGTCGACCGCCGCGGTCGAGTCGAAACCGAGGTCCAGGGCGCGGAAGCCACGGTCACCATCGAGGCCGACCGCGTCGTCAAGGCACGCAGTCCCCGGAGCTACCGCCACCCGACGCTGGACGAGCGGTTGCGGACCGAACGCACGAGACAGGAGGTCCGCCTGACGAGCGAGGCGCGTCGCCACGGCGTCCCGACGCCGCTGGTGCGGGACGTGGACCCCGAGGAAGCACGCATCGTCTTCCAGCGCGTCGGGAGCGCGGACCTGCGGGAGTCGCTGACCGCAGAGAGCGTCGGGGCCGTCGGCGAACACCTCGCACGCATCCACGACGCCGGCTTCGTCCACGGCGACCCGACGACGCGGAACGTCAGAGTCGGGCGGCGCGTGGCGCCGCCGGACGAGCGAGCGGGGAGCGCGAGGGCCGACGGACCGCGGACCGGAGCGAGCCGCGAACAGCGTGTCTTCCTCATCGACTTCGGCCTGGGCTACTACACGGGGGAACCGGAGGACCACGCGATGGACCTCCACGTGCTGGCCCAGTCGCTCGCGGGTACGGCCGACGACCCCGAGGCACTCTTTTCGGCGGCCTGTGACGCCTATCGGGCCGAGAGCGGCCACGCCGACGACGTCTTCGCCAGCCTGGCAGACATCGAGGGGCGGGGCCGGTATCAGTAACCCGGGACAGCCGTCGAGTAACGCATCCGGAACGCACACCTGTCTCGCGCGCGTCTGCCCACGCGATGCGCTATCTCGTCTGGGCCCTCATCGCGCTGCTCGGTTACACGCTCGTCCCGCCGCTGGTGAAACTCGCGACCGTCGAGATTCCCAGCGACGTGGTCGTGTTCATCTCGAACGGGATTCTCGTCGTCGCCGCGGTGAGCATCATCCTCGTGTCGGACGTGTCGGTCACGCCGTATCTCACCCACGAGCGGTCGATCTACGCCTACGGCGCGGGCATCGCGCTGACGGTGGGCATCATCTCGTACTACCGGGCGCTGGCGGCCGGCCCGGTCAGCGTCGTCGTCCCCATCTTCGGGATGTTCATCGCGACCAGCTCCGTGCTCGGTATCGCCCTCCTCGACGAACCGCTCACGGGGCGGAAAGTCGCCGGCATCGGGCTGGCCGTCGCCGCCATCTATCTGACGTCCGTGGAGTGAGAGCGGTGGTCGGGAGCGAGGGGCGTGGCCACGCCACGCGCGAGCGACCCGGGGGAGGGCAGGGCTGGCGCCGAAGCGAGGCAAAGCGAAGTGAGCAGTAGCATCCGGCAGCCGAAGGCCGCAGGTTCACGCGAATCGCCGTTCAGCGGCGATTCGCGCTTTTTTCGCCCACGTTTTCAAGGAGGGTTCCCACAGCGCGCTCGGAGAGCGCGCGAGGAAACCCGACGCAGAAAAAGGTGGGGGCAAAGGGATTTAATCCAGCCGCGAGTATGAGGAGGCATGGTAGACAAACCCCAGTCAGGGGAACTGTTCGGCGTCCCGTACAACTTCGAGCGGCCCAGTCTGAAGCGGCTGGTCTCCTCGTACTGGCAGCCCGGCGACGGGATGCTGGTCGAGAAGCCCTTCGGCATCGGCTACACGCTGAACCTGGCGAACTGGCGCGCGTGGGTCGTGCTGGCCGTCGCCGGCGCGATGCTGTATCAGGAGCGCCGGGGCGGGAGCGACGAGTTCGAGAGCGAGGCCGAAGACGAACCGGTCGAAGTCGTCGTCGACTGACTGGCTGCTGCGCACACAGCCGCGCGGTTTCGACGCCCCTTTTGTGGCTGCCCGCTCGTGTAGCGGTATGCTCAACTTCGTGACGACCAACCCCGGGAAGGTCCGGGAGGCGACGGCGTACCTGGACGACGAGGTCGTCCAGTTCGACTTCGACTACCCAGAGGTGCAGGCCGACGACCTCGGGACGGTGGCGGCCCACGGCGCCCGCGCGGCCTACCGGGCGGCCGACGGACCGGTCATCGTCGACGACGCGGGCCTGTTCATCGACGCCTTCGACGGGTTCCCGGGACCTTACTCCTCCTACGTCGAGGACAGGGTCGGCATCGAGCGCGTCTGGCGGCTGACCGAACCCGAGGACGACCACGGCGCGGCGTTCAAGACCGTCATCGCCTACTGCGACGGGGAGGAGTTCGCGGCCACGCCCGAACCGATAGACCGCGAGGAGCGCCGGGGCCAGGACCTCGCGGCGGACGACCGGGGCGGCGCGACGACGGACGAGCAAGTGGCGGGGGGCGAGGACGCCCTGCCGGTCAAACTGTTCGAGGGACGAGTCCCCGGCGACATCGTCGCGCCGCGGGGCGACGGGGGCTTTGGCTACGACCCTATCTTCGAGCACGGCGGGACGACGTTCGCGGAGATGAGTACCGACGAGAAAAACGCTGTCTCCCACCGCGGGCGGGCGCTGGCGAAGTTCGCGGAGTGGCATGCCGGGCGATGAGCGGGGCGCTCCCCGACTACGGCCGCGTCAGTCGGCGGTTGCGACGGCGGCGTGACGTCGTGCTGTTACAGTGCCCGCGACGCGTCCGGCGTGACGGGGTGGCGGGGCAGTGAGCGAACCCGGCACCGCCCTCGTCACCGGGGCGTCTGCGGGTATCGGCGCGGCGCTTTCCCGGGAGTTCGCGGCCCACGGCCACGACGTGGCGCTGGTGGCCCGGCGCGAGGAGCGACTCCGAGCGCTCGCCGACGACCTCGAAGCCCACGGGGTGACGGCCACACCCATCGTGATGGACTTAGACGACGCGGCGGCGGCGATGGACCTCCACGAGGAGATCACCGACCGGGAGCTCGATATCGACATCCTCGTCAACAACGTCGGCGTCGGCACCTACGGCCCCTTCGGCGACAGCGACCTCGACGAAGAGCGGACGCAGTTGCGGCTCAACGTCGTCCTCCCGGTAGAGCTCACGCGCCTCTTCCTCGACGGGTTCGACGGCGACGGGAAGGTGCTGACCGTCGGCTCGATGGCCGGGATGGCGCCGGGGCCGGGCCTGTCGACGTACTACGCGAGCAAGGCCTACGTCAACAGCTTCACCGAAGCCATCGCCGAGGAGCTACGGGGCGAGGTCGACGTGACCCTGGTCTGTCCCGGCCCGGTCGACACGGAGTTCGCCGACCGGGCGGGGATGGGCGCGTCGTCGGTGGGGTCGGTCAGTTCGAACTCGCCGGAGAACGTCGCCCAGGCGGCCTACGCGGGGCTGATGGCCGGCGAGACGGTGGTCGTCCCGAGCCGGGCGATGCGCGTCGTCGACCTGCTGTGCCGGGTCGCGCCCCGCCCGGTCGTCCGCCGGGTGACCCGGTGGGTCAACAGCGGGCGGTGACCGCGAGTGGCCGGAGTCGGCAGTTTGGCATGTATTGTCAGGTACTGGGAACGGCGATAGCGGTTGAAGTAAGAACGGCCGTGATATCGGGTATGGCACGACCAGTCGTCGAACAGTACAAAGAGCTGATACGGCAGTCGCTGGACCTGGTGGGAGTGTCCGGCTCCATCGAGCGGAAGGTACTCGCGGCCGTCGGCATCCAGTTCGGGGTGTCGGTGGCGCTGGCCGTCGTCGCCGTCGTGTTCGACGGGGTCGTCCAGTTCGCGCTGACGGGCCTGTTGCTGGCCGGCGCGACGGTCGCCTTCGCGAACACGGTGTTCATCACGCGCGAGGACCTCGTTCGGCCGGTCGTCGACATGGCGGCGCGGGCCGACCGCATCGCGGCCGGCGAAATAGACGTCGAGGTCCCGGACAGCGAGCGCGAGGACGAGGTCGCGAGCCTGCTCGACTCCTTCGGGGCGATGCAGGCGTCCCTGGCGACGGTCGCCCGGCAGGCCGACGCGCTGGCCGAACAGGAGTTCGACGACCCGGTGCTGGACGAGGACGTGCCCGGGACGTTCGGCGAGTCGCTCTCCCGGATGGCGACCAACATGGACGCCTACACGACGGAACTCCAGGAGATGACCGAGGACCTGGAAGCGCGGTCGGCGGCGCTCTCGGAGCTGGTGACCGCCTTCGGCGACGCCGCCGAGCGGGCGAAGGCCGGCGACCTCACGGCGACTATCGACGCGGAGTTCGAGGACGTGGACGACCAGTTCCAGCGGGTCGTGACCGACTACAACGACCTCCTCCGGACGCTCGCGGACACCGTGGGCGAGGTGACCGAGTTCGCAGACGAGGTGGCCGAGTCCGGCGACCGCGTCACCGAGAGCGTCGCCGAAATCGACCGGGCGAGCGACGAGATAGCGCGCTCGGTCCAGGACATCTCGGCGGACGCGAGCCGGCAGGCCGACCGTCACGACGCCGTTGCGGGCGATATGAACACGCTGTCGGCCACCGTCGAGGAGATAGCGGCGACGGCGACCGACGCCGCCGAGACCGCCGAGCGAGCGGCCGAGCGGGGCCGCGACGGGCGGGCCGAGGCCGCCGCGGCCATCGACGAACTGGAGCTGATGACCGCCCGAATCGACGAAATCGCCGACGCGGTCGAGGGACTGGTCGACGAGATAGCCGAGATAGACGAGGTGGTCGAGGTCATCACCGAGGTGGCCGAGCAGACGAACATGCTCGCGCTGAACGCCTCCATCGAGGCGGCCCGCGCCGACGCAGAGGGCGACGGCTTCGCCGTCGTCGCCGACGAGGTCAAGAGCCTCGCCGAGGAGACCCGCGACGCGGCCGCGGACGTCTCCGAGCGTATCGACGCAGTCCAGGAGCGCGCCGGCGAGACGGTCGCGGACGTGGAGGCGACCAGCGGGCGCGTGGCCGACAGCACCGACAGCATCGAGGCGACGCTGCGGGACTTCGAGGACATCGTCGACGTGCTGGGCGAGGTCAACGACGCCATCCAGGAGATATCCGACGCGACGGACGAGCAAGCCGAGACGACCCAGGAGGTCGTCGCGGCCGTCGACGAGGTGGCGACAGTCAGCGAACAGACCAAACGGGAGGCCGAGTCAGTCGCCGCCGCCACCCAACAGCAGACCGCGACCATCTCCGAAGTGACCGGCGAGGTCCGCTCGGTCGCCGAGCGCACCGACGACCTGCACGACCTGCTCCGGCAGTTCGACGTGACCGAGACGCGGACCACCGCCGCCGGCGGTACCACGGAAGTGTTCGCGAGCGGCGACGACTAGGCTCGCGGGTCCCGGTCCGGGCCGGGATACTCGCCGCCCTCGACCAGGTCGTACAGCGACTGGGCGTCGAACAGCGCGGCGAAGGCGTCGGGCGCCCGGACGCTCACGTCCATGTACTCGGTGAGTGCCAGCCCCGTCTTCGCGCTCCGCAGCGTCTCGTCGTAGCTGAGGACGTGCGCGGCCCCGCCCCGGTAGGCCGAGGCCAGCGCCGGGTGGTCGCCCTCGGGGTGCTCGACCGGGTCGCGCTCTCGCTCGATTCGCTCGCGCCAGTCGGCCGCGAGGGCGTCGTCGGAGAGGTCGGCGATGACGGCCGCTGCGTCGTCGAGCAGGGCGTCGCTGGCGACGAGCGTGACCCAGGAGTGGCGCCGGACGTGGTCCAGCGCGTCCCGGGCCGCTCCGCCGACGAGCAGGTCGGCCGCGAGCACGTCGGCGTCAGCGACGACGCGAGCGGGCGAGGCCTCAGTCATCGTCGCGCTCCTCGCGTCGCTCGGCGAGTGTCTCTCGAACGGTCTCGACGCTGGTCTCGTGGTCGCTGGCGCGCTCGAACAGGTCGGCCCAGTCCATGCGTGACCTACGGCCGGGCGACGGAAAGCCGTGCTGTCTGCCGTCTGTCTGACGGGAGTTTATGTCGAATCGTCCCCTCCCAGCCAGTACGGGCGCGAACTGGCAGCTACGTTCGCTACGTCTGTAGCACGTCCCATCCTCCTGTCACGCGCCCGGATACCTTGCACCCCCTTTTGGGCACCCTCGCCACAGTAGCGGCTGGTACCGACGACGTGAGCAGCCAGCGCGCCGCGGCTGACGGCGGCGGATTCGAACGGCCTCAGGCCTCGGCCCGGAGCGCCGACCGCACCTCGTCGATGCCGTCGTGGCTCGTCATCACGGCCAGGCTGTCGCCGGATTCGATGGTGGTCTGTGGCAGGGGAATGGTCATCGGCTCGTGGGCCCGGCCGTGGGCGTAGATGTGGGCGTCGCCGGGCAGTTCCACCTCGACGACCCGCTTGCCGATGACCGACGAGCCCTCGGGCACGTCGATGGAGGCGATAGAGAGCTGTTCGGTCAGGTCCGCGAGGACGTTGAAGTCCCCGCCCAGGAGGGCGGTCTTGGCGCCGGCGGCGCCCAGGCGCTCGGGGTAGATGATGTCGTCGACGTCGGCGGCGTACTTGTCGTATATCTCCTCGCGGTAGTCCTCGTCGATGCGGAGGACGGTGCGACAGCCGTGTTCCTTGGCTATCATGCAGGCGGTGAAGTTGATGTTCAGGTCGCCGGTGAGGGCGCCGATGGCGTCCGCCTCGCCGATACCCGCCGCCTGTAGCGTCGACTCCTCGCTCCCGTCGCCGACGACGACCTCGAAGCCGGCGTCGGTCGCCCGGTCGACTTTCTCCTGGTCCCGCTCGACGATGACGACTTCGTGACCCTCGCTCCCGAGAATGTGTGCGGTCCGGGTCCCGACGCGACCGTAGCCGACGATGACGAACTTCATACGACTCGGTACGACAGCCACCACTAAAAATGTGAACGTGTGTCAGGGCATCCGCGCGGGTGACGCGGCGTCGCGGCGTACCCGACAGCGCACGGTCTCCCGGGCGGGTCGAGAAAAGAAAAATCGATATGTCAGGCGGTCACCGAAGCGCGCGGAGTCTCCTCGGCGCGTAGTTACGGTGTCGTCGTGGGCGACGCCGTCCCTTCAGCGGTGCCAGGTCCGGTGGCAGTGCCGGTCGCCTCGCCGGTCGGCGTCCCGGTCTCCTCTCCAGTCATCGTTCCGGTCTCCTCACCGGTGGCAGTGCCGGTCTCCTCGCCGGTCGGCGTCTCGGTCTCTTCGCCGGTCAGCGCGCCGGCACCGTCTTCGGTCGCCGTGCCGGTCTCGTTACCGGTCGTCGCTCCGGTCTCGTTGCCGGCGCCGTCCTCGACAGTCACGGTCGCGTTGTCCGTGACCGGCACGTCGTTGACGAGGACGGGCGGGTCGAGCAGGGAGACGGTCTCGACGAAGTCGAACGTCTCGTTGTCGGTGCCCATCGTCTCGTTGTCGGTGCCCATCGTCTCACTGTCGGACGTGGGCGACTCGGTCGGCGTCGCGCCGTCGGCCGTCGGGGTTTCGCCGCCCGCGGTCGGCGTCTCCGTCGACGTCATGCCGTCGGTCATCGAGGTCTCGTTGTCCGCCGAGGTCTCGTTGGCCGCCATGTCCACGGAGCTCTCCTCGTGGAGCATCGCGGTGAGGTCCTGAGTGCCCTCTAGCTGCGGTTGGGTGTCGTTGGCCGTCTCGTTCGGGTCGGTCGTCTGGTCGCCGTCCGCGGTGTAGTTCGCCCCGGGGACGTCGAACAGCGTGACGGTCACGTTGTCGTACGTTCCGGCGGGGAGGTAGTCGGAGACGCCGATGACGCTATCGACGGTCGCACCGGTGGCGAGGCTGTCGTCGTGGATGACGACGTAACCGGGCTCGGTCAGCGTCACGTCAGAGACGGTGACGGTCGTCCCGTTGCTCTCCTGGTCCTCGAAGGTCAGGGACGGACCCTCGCCGGTCTCGGTGCCGGTGGTCTCGTTGTCCGCCGGCACGCCGACGCCGCCCTCGGTGGGCGTGTCTTCCTCGGGCGTCATCGGTTCGCCCTCGGTCGGCGTCTCTTCTCCGGTCGGGGTCGCCGTTCCGTCCGTCGGCGTCATCGGTTCGCCCTCGGTCGGCGTCTCTTCTCCGGTCGGGGTCGCCGTTCCGTCAGCCGGCGTCATCGGTTCGCCCTCGGTCGGCGTCTCTGTCGGTGTCTCCTGCTGTGCTACCGGGCCGGGTACGGCGCCGGCCTGTGCTGTGAGAGCCGCTGTCACGACCGCGACAGCGACCGCGACGAGTATCGTACTCCGTTTCATGTTGTAACGCAAGCGAGGGGACAGAAGGTGGATTGATAAACTAAGTTGACAGTTCAGCGGGGAAGTGGCAACCATACACAGGGTAACCACCGTACAACGTAGAGGCGAGCGCGCGCGTTCCGGCCGGCTTTCGACACGCGTTTAGGCGGGACGCCGAGAACTGACAGTATGCGAGTGACGTTTCTCGGGACGAGCGGGGCCATCCCGACGACCCAGCGCAACACGAGCAGTATCTTCTGTAACCGGGACGGCGACTACCTGCTGTTCGACTGCGGCGAGGGCACCCAGCGCCAGATGATGCGCTTTGGCACCGGCTTCGCCGTCGACCACCTGTTCGTGACCCACCTCCACGGCGACCACGTGCTCGGGATTCCGGGCCTGCTACAGACGTTCGACTTCAACGACCGCGAGCGCCCCGTGGCGATTCACACCCCGGCCGGCACGCGGGGAAACGTCAAACAGCTCATCGAGGCCAACGGTACGACACCCTCCTATCCGGTCCGCATCAACGAGGTTTCGGCCGGCGACACCGTGCTCTCTCGCCCCGAGTACGAGGTGCGTGCCATCGCGACCGACCACCGCTGTGCCTCCGTGGGGTACGTTCTCGCCGAGGACGACCGCAAGGGCGAGTTCGACCGCGAGAAAGCCGAAGAGGAGTTGGGCATCCCGCCGGGGCCCAAATACTCGAAACTCCACCGCGGCGAGGCCATCGAACACGACGGCCGGACCGTCCAGCCCGAGGAGGTCGTCGGGCCGCCACGCCCCGGCCGAACGCTCGTCTACACCGGCGACACCCTACCGACGAGCAGCGTCGTCGCGGCGAGCGAGGACGCGGACCTGCTGGTCCACGACGCCACCTTCGCCGAGGACCGCAGCGACCGCGCGGCGGCGACGGCCCACTCCACGGCCCGGGAGGCCGCCGAGGTGGCCCGCGACGCCGGCGTCCGGACGCTGGCGCTGACCCACATCTCGACGCGCTACGCCGGTCAGGCCGACCGCCTCGGCGCCGAAGCGCGCGAGGTCTTCGACGGCGAGGTCGTCGTCGCCGAGGACGGGATGGAGCGACACGTGCAGTTTCCGGGGTAGCGAGGCGATAAGCGAAGCGAATCGCCTCGAAACGGCGCGGGGAGCGCAGCGACCCGCGGAGCATAGCGAGGTTCTGAACGGAGTGAAGAACCTCGAACGGCGAGCGGTGACTGCGAGGAACCGCGAGCAGTAGCGGGGCGTCGAACGTAGTGAGAAGCCGCGACGAAACGGCGACCGGAGAGCCGTGAAGTGAGCGAAGCGCCGAGCGACGAGATGCCGCTCGCGAGGGGGAGGAGACGGAGCAGTACAGGAACTATTATGCATGACAGCGGGCCAATAGTGCGAGCTTTATGGCTCCACACGCATCTGTAAGCATGACTTACCGGATGGTACAGGTCGGGCTCGGTGGCCAGGGGGAGACCTGGCTCACCGAGGCGATTCCACCGAACGTCGAGGCGAGTCGAGTCGAAGTCGTCGCTGCGGTCGACACCGACCCCGAGAGACACGAACTGGCACAGGAGGAACTCGGGCTGGCAGCCGAGCGCTGTTACACGGACCTCGACACCGCGCTGCACGAGCGAACGGCCGACTTCTGTTCGGTCGTCACGCCGCCGGCGGCCCACGAACCGGTCGTCGACACCGCGCTGAACCACGGGCTCGATATCCTCTCTGAGAAGCCCATCGCCGACACCCTGGAGGGGTCGGTCCGCATCGCGCGAGCGGTCGAGGCGGCCGGCGCGAAGATGGGGCTGACGATGACCCACCGGTTCGACCAGGACAAGACGACCTTTCGGCGGGCCGTCGACGGAGCGACGCCCGTGGACTACCTCACGGCCCGCTTCACCGGGAACGTCCGCGAGCGGGGCCACTACTCGACGTACGTCCACGAGATGGAGAACATGCTCCTGCTGGACGGCGCCATCCACCACCTGGACATGCTCGCCGCGATGGTCGACGCTCCCTGCGAGCGGGTGTACGCGGAGACGTGGGTGCCCGAGGGCGCGGACTACCAAGGCGACTGTACCGGGCTGGTGACCCTTACATTCGCCGACGGTACCCGCGCCCACTACGAGGGGAGTTACGCCAACGCGACGACGCTCAACGGCTGGGGCCACGAGCAGTTCCGCGCGGAGTGTGCCGACGAGACCGTCGTGCTGGACAACCGCGATGTCGAGCGATTCGACCGCGACCCCGAGCGGGCCGGCGAGAGCGCGGGGCGCAAGGACGGCACGTCCGTCCCGAACGTCGAGCGGGAGACGTGGACCAACGCCTGGCTCATCGAGCAGTTCTGCGAGTGGCTCGACGGCGGCGAGCCGATGCCGACGAACGTGGAGTCGACACTGGAGTCGATGGCTATCGTCTTTGCCGCCATCGAGAGCAGCGAGACCGGCGAGGCGGTCGAGGTACCCCGGCTACTGGACGAGGCCCGCGCCGTCGCGAAAGTGCAGTAACGGGCGGACTCGCCGTCGTCGTTAGCGGCGCTGTCTGGCGACGACGAGCGCGAGGCCCCAGATGGCGAACAGGCCGGTGACAAAGTAGGCCAGGTGGGCGAGCCAGGCCGGCCACGCGACGACGTCGAGGGCCCACAACGCCGTCATCGTCGGGAAGAAGGCGGCCGAAGCCATCCCGACGACGGCGATGGTGTTCGCGCCGGCCTCGTGGAAGATGGTGGTGTCGCGTTCGTCGAACAGTACGGTTGGCGAGCGGTGCTGGAGGGCCGTCGCGGAGAGCGCGCCGAACGCGAAGGCAGCGACGCCGACAAGCGGGTAGCCGGCGGCGACGAGGGCCGCAAAGAGGAGGCTGCTCCCCATCCAGAGGCCGAAGTACGTGCGCCGGTACGTCGTGAGGGTGGTGGCGGTAGTCGTCATGGGAACCACGTAAAGCGGCCGTCTGTAAAGCTCGCTTTACACGTAAAACGTGCTTTACACAGGGGCATAAAACTACCGACAGGACCTTCCGACCGTCGTCAGCGGTCGTCACAGTGACGGCGGGTAAACGAGGGTTACCGGCCGCGAGCGCCGGTAACCGAATCATAGTAAAGAAACGGACCGACGGAGCCACGGCGTATGCACGTTGCCGTTATCGGGTTCGGGAACGCCGGGGGAAAGATAGTCGACGCCATCCTGGAGTTCGAGGCCGACACCGGCCGCTCGCTGTGCAAGGACGTTCTGGCGGTCAACTCCGCCGAGATCGACCTCGCGAAACCGGACCGAATCCCCGAGGACCGGCGACTGCTCATCGGCCAGACCCACGAGCGAGTGAAAGGGCGCGGCGTCGGTGCCGACCCCGAACTCGGCGCCGAAGTGGCCCGTCGGGACCTCGGCGAAATCGACCGCGCGCTCGACTCCGTGCCGGTGTACGAAGTCGACGCCTTCCTCGTCGTCGCCGGCCTGGGCGGGGGCACCGGCAGCGGCGGCGCGCCCGTCGTCAGCCGACACCTCCGCGAGATGTACGCCGAACCGGTGTACGGCCTCGGGGTCCTGCCGAGCACGGACGAGGGCGGACGCGCCTCGCTGAACGCCGCCCGCTCGCTGCAGTCTTTCACCGACGCCACTGACAGCCTCATGCTGTTCGACAACGACGCCTGGCGACAGGCCGGGGAGTCGCTGTCGAGCGGCTACGACCACACCAACACCGAACTCGCTCGCCGGGTGACGACGCTGCTGGGCGCCGGCGCGCTGGACGACTCGACGGTCTCGGAGACCGCGATGGACGCCAGCGACATCAACCGGACGCTGTCGACCGACGGGGTCAGTACCATCGCCTACGCGAGTGCCGAACTGGACCGGGGGACGAAATCGGGGCTGCTCGACCAGTTCCGCACCAACGGCCACGAAAGCGACACCGACTACGCCCAGAAGGTCCACGGCCTCGTGCGGCGGGCCGTCAAGGCGCGGCTCACCTGTCCCGCCGACGTCGAGTCGGCCGAACGCTCCCTGGTCGTCGTCTCCGGCCCACCCGAGGAGCTCTCGCGCAAGGGGCTCCAGCACGCCCGCCAGTGGCTCGAAGAACAGACCGACAGCGTGGAAGTGCTGGCCGGTGACGACCCCAGAGAGGACGCTGACCGGCTCTCCGTGGCCGTACTCCTCTCGAACGTCACCGACATCCCCCGCGTCGACGACCTGCAGGAGCGGGCCGTCGACGCCCAGGAGAAAATCGAGGCCGAAGCCAGCGCCCGCGACGACGAGGTCGCGGAGCTGGTTACCGACGAGAACAACCAGCTCGACCCGCTCTGAGACAGCCGGTTGGGAGTCGTACCCACCCCAGCGCTCTTTCGGACCGACCGTCAACCGAAGGCCACGGCCCCGCCTCTACTTCGTCGACGTGTTCGCCCGCGAGCGCTACACCGGCAACCAGTTGACCGTCGTCACGGGCGCCGGCGACCTGGCCGGCGAGGAGATGCAGGCCATCGCGGCCGAGATGTCCTACTCCGAGACGACCTTCGTCACCGGGCCGCCCGACGGCGGCGGGGTCGTCCCCGTGGTCCGCGGTGAGTTGCTGTAGCGTATCGCGAGGAACCGACGGCAGGAGATTCCTCGCTGCCGCTTCGCGGTTCCGCTGTCACCGCGTCGCTTCGAGGGGTCGGTCGCTACTGCTCGCGTGTCGCTTCGCTCCGCTCGCTGTTCGAGGGCTCCCTGTGGTCGCCCTCGCTACTGCTCTCCGGTTCCCGATGGTCACCGCGTCGCTTTCGAGGAAGCTCGCGATGCTCGCTTCCTCGCTACTCGTGGCCGTACACGGGAACCGGCTCGTAGGGCTCCTCCAGATACGCCACGTCCGAGGCCGAGAGGTCGATATCCAGCGCCTCGACGGCGGCCTCCAGGTGTTCGATGCTGGACGTGCCGACGATTGGCGCGGTGACGTTGTCGTTCTGGAACTGCCAGGCCAGCGCTATCTGGGCCATCGTCACGCCGTGGTCGGCCGCGAGTTCCTGGACGCGCTCGTTGATCTCCGGGCTCCCCGGCCCCTCGGCGTAGGGGACTTCGGCGTTCTCGGTCTCGTGGACGCCCCGCGTCGTCGATGTGAACTCCTCGTGGGGGCGGGTCAGGTAGCCCGCACCCAGCGGGCTCCACGGAATCGTGGCGACGTTCTCCCGATTACAGAGCGGGTACATCTCGCGTTCCTCCTCCCGGTAGGCCAGGTGATACAGGTCCTGCATCGTCTCGAAACGCGCCAGTCCCTCGCGGTCGCTCACGTGCAGCGCGCGCTGGAACTGGTGGGCCCACATCGAGGAGGCGCCGATGTGACGGACCTGCCCGCGGGCGACGGCGTCGTCCAGCGCCCGCAGCGTCGTCTCGATGGGCGTCTCGTCGTCCCAGCGGTGAATCTGGTAGAGGTCGACGGTGTCCATCCCCAACCTGTCGAGCGAGTTCGACAGTTCCTGCTCGATGGTCTTTCGGGAGAGCCCGCTGGCGTTGCGGTGGTCGCTCGCGCCGGGAAAGCGGACCTTGGTGGCGACGACCTGTTCGTCGCGGTCGTAGTCGGCCAGCACGTCGCCCAGAATCCGCTCGCTCTCGCCCGCGGAGTAGACGTTCGCCGTGTCGAAGAAATTCACCCCGAGGTCGATTGCCCGCTCGATGAGTTCGCGGCTCTCGGCCTCGTCCAGCATCCACTCGCGACCGCTCCCGAAGCTCATACAGCCCAGACATATCTTGCTGACTTCGATACCGGTCGACCCGAGCGTAGTGTACTCCATAGCTACCACAGCCGTTGTAAACACAAAGGCGTTCGGACCGGTACTGTCTTTCCGCGGCCGCTCCCAACGGCCGCTATGGACCTGGCACACGTCGCCATCTGCGTCTCGGACCTGGAGCGCGCGCTCGAGTTCTACGGCGAACTCGGCTTCGAGGAGACACATCGGTTCACGCTCGACGGCGTCGAGAACGTCTACGTAGGCAAGCCCGGAAGCGACGGCGACCTCCAGTTGCGCTACGACCCGGCCCGGACCACGCCCGTCGCACCCTCGCGGGCCGACACCGACCACGTCGCGTTCACCGTCGAGGACGTCGAGGCGACGTTCGAGAACGCACTGGCGGCCGGCGCCGCACCAGTCTTAGAGCCGACGGAAATCGAGTCAGCGGACGCCTACGCCGCGTTCGTCGAGGACCCCGAGGGGTACACCCTCGAGTTCTACCGCGGCCTGTAGCGCCCGAGGAGCTACCTCGCTGGCGACCGTAGCAGCGGCATGGTCACGGCCGGCGAGCTCTACGTCCTCACGGCGACCGTGATGACGCTGGTCGCGCTCGCGGCGGCGCTTCCGGTCCTCCGCGATATCGTGCGCGATGGCCGCGAGCGACTGCGAAAGAGACCGGCGCCACCAGTGGAGGACGGCGACGCCGGCGAGGCAGTCGACGGCGTCCGGTGTCGCCACTGCGGAACGGTGAACGAGGACGGCTACTGTGAGGAGTGTTCTCGGCAATTGTAGCTGGACTAAATCCCAGTCGTTGCGGTACAGTAGCATACGGCGAGCGCAGCGAGCCGGAGGCTCGCGAGGAAGGGCGACGAAGTAAAAAGTGGTACGCCAGGACTGGGATTTGAACCCAGAATCCCGAAAGGGAACACGCTTTCCAGGCGTGCGCCTTACCGTTCGGCCATCCTGGCTCAACGGAGAGTCCGGGGGCGGTCGGTTAAGGACTTTCGTTTCCGGGCAGGCGGTTCCGGGCCGCGTAGGTCAGTACCGCGGCACCGGCCAGCACGACCAGCGCGACGCCGAACTTCGCGCCGAGTGCGACCCGCTGGCCGCTGAGAAGTTCGTACCCCTGCAGGAGGACGAGGAAGGCCAGGCCGCCGACCACGCCCCACAGCAGGCTGGACTTGGTTCGGGGGTCCATCAGCGGAGGGCGGTGGCATCGATTTCGACGGCGACGCTCTTCGGGAGCGCATCGACGCCGACGGCCGAGCGGGCCGGTGGGTCGCCGAAGACGTCGGTCGTCGCGTCGAAGTCGTCGATGTCGTCGCGGAAGACGGTGTCTTGCATGCCCGAGACCGGGCGTGCGAACCGTATAAAGGCGCCGTCGAGCCGGCAGCGCCGTCAGACCAGCACTTCGACCGGAAACCCGTGCTCGCGCAGTGCGGCGAGCAGGTCGTCGACGTGGTCGGGGCCGCGCGTCTCGAGGTCCAGTTCCACCTCGGCGTCGTTCATCGCCACGTCCCGGTTCGTCCGGTCGTGCTCGATGGCGTAGATGTTGACCTGCTGGTCGGAGAGCACCCCGACCAGTTCCTCCAGGGCGCCGGGACGGTCCTTCAGGACGGTCCTGATACGGAGATAGCGACCCGTCTCGACCAGCCCGCGGACGATGACGTTCGTCAGCGTGTTGAGGTCGATGTTGCCCCCACAGAGCGCCGGGACGACGACCTCGCCGTCGTCGTAGTCGAACTTCTCCTCGATGACGGCGGCCAGCGCGACGGCGCCGGCGCCCTCCGCGAGCGTCTTCGACCGCTCCAGGAGCGTGGTGAGCGCCACCGCAATCTCCGAGTCGGAGACGGTCACCACGCCGTCGACACGCTCGCGGATGACCTCGAACGTTCGCTCGCCGACGGTTCGGGTGGCGATGCCGTCGGCGATGGTCTCGACGCTGTCTCGCTCGATGCGGTGGCCCGTGCGCAGGGACTCGGCCACGCTAGAGGCCCCCTCGGCCTGGACGCCGACGACGCGAATCGAGGGGTCCAGTCCCTTCAGCGCGGTGGCGATGCCGCTGATGAGGCCGCCGCCGCCGATGGGCACCACGACGGTGTCGACCTCGGGGAGTTCGTCGTAGATTTCGAGCCCGATGGTCCCCTGGCCGGCCATCACGTAGTCGTCGTCGAAGGCGTGGACGTAGGTGCGCCCCTCCTCGCGCTCTATCTCGTGGGCGCGGTCGGCGGCCTCGTCGTAGTCCTCGCCGTAGAGTACGACGTCGCCCCCGTAGCTCCGGGTGGCTTTCACCTTCGAGATGGGGGCGTGTTCGGGCATCACGATGGTCGAGTCGACGCCGATGCGCGTGGCCGCCAGCGCGACGCCCTGGGCGTGGTTGCCCGCGCTGGCCGTGACGACGCCTTTCGCCCGCTGCTCGGGGGAGAGCGTCGCGATGCGGTTGGTCGCGCCCCGCAGTTTGAACGAGCCGGTCCGCTGGAACAGTTCGAGCTTCAGGTGGACCTCGGCGCCGGTCATCGCGGAGAACGTGTGGGAGTACTCGAGCGGTGTGTGGCGAGTCGTCTCGGCGACCCGGTCGCGCGCCGCCCGCACGTCTTCGACGGATAGCATAGCACCGGCTACTGGCCGTGGCGTGTTATACTGTCGGGCCGGCGAAAACGGATAGGGAGAGCGTGTGACTGCGTTCGAAACGAGTAGGCCAGGGTACTTAAACCCAGCCGAAGCGGAGTGGAAGTGTAACCGCACGACGAAGTGGCCGCCGCCACAGCTGTCACTGGAGTGTCACGCCACAGATAGTATATAAACCGGCCGCGGCGTAGACGCCCGTCAGAACTGTTTTAGGTCGCCTCGGCAACGTACTGAGTAGATGGACACGTGGCAGCGACGGACGGTCCTGTACCTCGTCGGCCTGGCCGGTGTTATCCTGGGCTACGCGCTGGCCTACGACTACGGGATGTCGGCCTTCGAGAACGACCCCCGGCGGTTCCTGGACGCGCTGGCCTTCGTCGTCGAGACGTTCACCACGACCGGCTACGGCTCCGACGCGCCCTGGACGAGCACGGAGATGCGCCTGCTGACCATCCTGATGCAGATAACCGGCGTCACCGCTATCTTCCTGGCGCTGCCCGTCCTCCTCTTTCCGCTGTTCGAGGAGGCGATGAAGACGAAGGCGCCGACGACCGTCGAGCGCGAACTCGAGGACCACGTCGTCATCTGCCAGTTCACCCCCCGCGGGGAGACCCTCGTCACCGAACTGGAGTCGTGGGACGTCGGCTACGTCGTCGTCGAACCCGACGGCGACCGCGCCAACGCGCTCTACGAGGAGGGGTATCACGTCATCCACGCCGACCCCCAGTCCGTCGAGGGCCTGGAAAAGGCCCGCCTCGGCGACGCGCGCGCCCTCGTCGCGGACGCCTCCGACCAGATCAACACCAGTATCGTCCTCACCGCCCGCGAGGTCGACGAACACGTCCGGACGGTGAGCGTCGTCGAGGAGCCAGACCGCGCGAAGTACCACGACCTGGCGGGCGCGGACGCCGTCCTCTCGCCGCGCCGAATCCTCGGCGAGAGCCTCGCCAGCAAGGTCACGACGGGCGTCTCGACGACGCTGGGCGACTCCATCGAGGTCGGCGAGGACTTCGATATCGCCGAACTGCCCATCCACCGCGGGAGCGACCTCGTCGGCACGACGCTGGCCGAGAGCGGCATCCGCGAGGAGACCGGGGTCAACATCATCGGGGCGTGGTTCCGCGGCCAGTTCGTCAGCCCGCCCTCGCCCGACGCCGAACTCGACGGGTCGACGGTGTTGCTGGCCTCGGGGACCGCCCGACAACTCGAACGCCTGAAGTCCCGAACCCTCTCCAGCGTCCGGGGCTTTCGCCGCGGCGAGACGGTCATCGTCGGCTACGGTGAGGTCGGCCAGACCATCGCGGAGGGGCTGGGGGACGCCGGCGTCCCCTATACCGTGCTCGATATGGTCGACAAGGACGGCGTCGACGTCGCGGGCGACGCCACCGAGCCCGACGACCTGCGGGCCGCCGGCATCGGGGACGCCCGCACCGTCATCCTCGCGCTCTCCGAGGACACCGACACGGAGTTCGCCACCCTCGTGATTCGGGACCTCAACCCCGACGTGGAGATTATCGCCCGCGCCGAGGAGAGCGAGAACGTCACGAAGATGTACCGCGCCGGCGCCGACTACGTCCTCTCGCTGGCGACGGTGAGCGGCCGGATGCTCGCCTCCACCATCCTGCAAGACGAGGACGTCATCTCGATGGACCAGCAGGTCGAGATCATCCGCACCGAGGCCGGTGAACTCGCCGGGACGACGCTCGGCGACGCCGAGGTGCGCTCGCGGACCGGTTGTACCGTGGTCGCCGTCGAGCGCAACGGGTCCGTCCTGACCGACCTCGGCCCCGACGTCCGCATCCGGTACGCGGACAGCCTCGTCATCGCCGGGACGGATGCGGGCGTCAATCGGTTCCAGCGGCTGTTCTAGTACCTTATTGCCGGGAGGGTCCTCCGCAGCGAGCCGCAGGCTCGCGAGGAAACCCTCCCGGCAAAAATCTACGCTAAAAAGGCCGGAATCTCGACCCGCTCGCGGCTTCGCCGCTCGCTTACGAGGTCGCAAGGCGACCTCGCTGGCCTCGATTCCGGGGAAACGGCGCGGAGCGCCGTATGCTTCACTCCGACAGCCTGCCCGTCCCCGTGTTCGCGCGATAGCCCGCGCTCACGGCCTGACGATTGCCACGCTGGGCAGACACGGTGGAACGGGACCGACGCCGTACGGCGGCGTGTGGGAACCACTGGGGCTCGCCGACAGCTGGCGGGCGTACCGGTTCGAGTGGACGACGCCGGAGCTCTCGACTGACACCCTCTATCTCGCCGTGGGCCACGCCGTCGTCCAGGAGGCCGACGCCGCCCACTACGTCGACGATATCAGCGTGGCGTTCACGGACCGATAGCGGCGGCGCGCACTCAGCGTCCGACGCCGGGTACCGGAGTCGGCGGCTGTGCCGCCAGGTACGCGAGCGGAACGGGCGTCTGCGAAGCCGTGGCCGCCCGCTCGGACAGCGCTCGCAACTAGCACGCTGGAGCTACCGCTGCCACCAGAATACTTCTGAGGTGCTACGCAAGTAGTACTATCATGAATGCCAACGGGACACCGGACCGTCAGTGGTGGAAGGAAGCGGTCGTCTACCAGATTTACCCGCGCAGTTTCAACGACAGCGACGGCGACGGCGTGGGCGACTTGCCGGGAATCACGCAGAAGGTCGGGTACCTCGACGACCTCGGCGTCGACGTCGTCTGGCTCTGTCCGGTGTACGGGTCCCCGAACGCCGACAACGGCTACGACATCAGCGACTACCGCTCGATAGCGGACGAGTTCGGGACGATGGCCGACTGGGAGGCCCTGCGCTCGGAACTGCACGCACACGACATGCGACTGCTCATGGACCTCGTGGTCAACCACACCTCCGACGAACACGAGTGGTTTCAGCGGTCGCGGCGACGCGAGGCGGGGTACGAGGACTACTACTACTGGCGCGACGGCGGCGTCGACGCGAACGGCGACCCGGTCCCGCCGAACAACTGGGAGTCGTTCATGGGCGGGTCGGCGTGGACCTACGACGACGCCCGCGAGCAGTGGTATCTCCACCTCTTCGACGAGAAACAGCCCGACCTGAACTGGCGGAACCCGGACGTACGTGACGAAATCGCATCACTCGTCGAGTGGTGGCTGGAGAAGGGCATCGATGGGTTTCGCATCGACGCCATCAACTACATCTCGAAGCCGGAGGGCCTCCCCGACGGGACCGCCGACCGCGAACCGAAGGGCATCGAAGTGTTCAGCCACGGCCCGCGGATTCACGACTACCTCCGCGAACTGTACGAGCGCACCTTCGCGAACTACGACGTGATGACCGTCGCCGAGATGGCCGACACGACCGTCGAGATGGCCGAGAACTACCTCGGCGAGGACGGCGACGGCCTGAACATGATATTCCACTTCGAGCACATGGGCGTCGACATCAGCCCCCGGGGGCGGTTCGACCCGAGCGAGTGGGGCGAGTGGAGCCTCCCGGAGTTCAAGCGCATCATGAGCCGGTGGCAGACGGACCTCGACGCGGAGGGGTGGAACGCGACGTACCTCGGCAACCACGACCAGCCGCGAATCGTCTCGCGCTTCGGCGACGACGAGGCCTACCGAACGGAGAGCGCGAAGCTGCTCGCCACCTTCCTGCTGACGACGCGGGGCACGCCGTTCGTCTATCAGGGCGAGGAAATCGGGATGACGAACGACGACTTCCCGGAGCTGTCGGCGCTCGACGACCCGATGACCGTCGGTGCCATCGAGGACCTCTTCGAGGCCGGGCGGGCCGATTCCTACGCGGAACTGCGCGAGTTCGTGAACTACGTCAGCCGCGACCACGCGCGGACGCCGATGCAGTGGGCCGACGCGGCGAGCGCCGGTTTCACGACCGGCGAGCCGTGGTTCGCGCCCAACGAGAACTACCCGGATATCAACGTCGCGGCGGCCCGCGCCGACGAGGAGTCCGTCTGGCACTACTACCGGCGACTCATCGACCTGCGACACGAGGAGGACGTGCTCGTCTACGGCGAGTACGACCTCCTGCTCCCCGAGGACGAGCAACTGTACGTCTACCGTCGCGCGCTCGGCGACGAGACGGTGCTCGTCGTTCTCAACTGGTCGAACCGACCCGCCACGGTCGACGCCGGGGTCGTCGACGGTACCCCTCTGGCGATACTGCAGAGCAACTACGACGACTCACCGGCGGACCCGGCGGGACAGCAGTTCCGACCGTACGAAGCGGTCGTCTATCGGCTGTAACCTATCGCTCCTCGATGGGCACGAACGTCGTCTCGTCGGTGTCCGGGCCGACGTAGCGGGCGCGGGGGCGGATGAGGCGGTCGCCCTCCACCTTTTTCATCGTCGCCCTTCCTCGCGCGCCTCCGGCTCGCCGTGGAGAGGGCTCCTCGAAAAACGTGGGCGAAAAAGACAGGCCGCTCACTCCGTTCGCGGCCGTGAAACCGCGCCTTCGGCGCGGTACAGACGCTTACTACCGCTCCTCGATGGGCACGAACGTCGTCTCGTCGGTGTCCGGGCCGACGTAGCGGGCGCGGGGGCGGATGAGCCGGTTGTCCTCGATGTACTCGATGACGTGAGCGACCCAGCCGCCGACGCGGGACATGGCGAATATCGGGGTGTAGATGTCGATGGGGATGCCCATCTGGTAGTACGTCGAGGCCGAGTAGAAGTCGACGTTGGGGGCCAGCCCCTTCTCCTCCATGAGGTAGTCCTCGATGGTGGTGGACATCTCGTACCACTTCAGGGAGCCGGCGGCGTCGCCGAGTTCCTTCGAGCGCTCGCCGAGAATCTTCGCGCGGGGGTCCTTGACGTTGTAGACGCGGTGGCCGAAGCCGGAGACGCGACGCCCCTCGTCCAGCGCCGTCTTGACCCAGTCCAGGGGGTTCATCTCGGCGTCGTCGACCTCTTTGAGCATCTCCATGACGTCCTGGTTGGCGCCGCCGTGGAGCGGGCCCTTCAGGGTGCCGATGGCGGCGGTGACGGCGCTGTGGAGGTCCGACAGGGTGGAGGCGGTGACCATCGCCGAGAACGTCGAGGCGTTGATGCCGTGGTCGGCGTGGAGGACGAGCGCCTGGTCGAAGACGTCGGCCAGCACGTCGTCGGGCACCTCGTCGTTGAGCATGTAGAGGAAGTTCTCGGCGTGGCCAAGGTCCTCTCGGGGGGCGACAGGGTCCGACCCGTTGCGGATGCGGGTGAAGGCGGCGATGATAGTGGGAATCTTCGCGGTGATGCGGCGGCCGCGCGCGAGGTTGACCTCCTCGTCGGTCGGGTCGGCGTCCTGGACGGCGGGGTCGTACCCCGAGAGCATCGACACCGCGGTTCGGAGGGCGGCCATCGGGTTCTCGTCGGCCTCGGCCAGTTCTCGGACCGTCGCGAGCACGGCGTCGTCGACCTCCCGCTCTGTCGCCATCTCCGACGCGAACGCGTCGAGTTCGTCGCTGTCGGGCAGATGGCCGTACCAGAGCAGGTACAGCACCTCCTCGTAGCTGGCGCCGTTCGCGAGGTCCTCGATGGTGTACCCCCGATAGACGAGTTTACCCGCGTCACCGTCGATCACGCTGAGACCGGATTCGGTGACGAGGACTCCCTCCAGCCCTTTCTTGAGGTCGTCGGACATACCCAAACCGTATCCGACCGGCCGGGAAAAGCATTTTCTTTCCGGGCGTCACTGTCACATAGTCGGCGGCGCGAAACTGGACGTTCAGTCAGCTCTGTCGCGGACGGGTTCGCGTTCTCGCACTCATGGTGGCAGGAATAGCTGTTCTGTCGGCGTCCCGCGGGTGGAGTTGTCGTGGGAGCGAATACCACAGAGCGAACGCTTTTCAACGGTGGTGTCAAATCGAGGGATATGGAGCCCACGGGGACGGTCGAGTACGAACCGGTGAGCGTCAAAGCGGTGCTCTCGGAGATGAAAGACACCGCCGAGTTGCTCATCGACCTCTCGTACTCGGCCGTCCTGCTGGGCAGCGACGACGTGGCGGGGGAGGTGCTGGAACTGGAGGCGAAGATGGACGTGCTCCAACTTCGCGCGCGGATGAGCCTGCTGATGGCCTGTCGGTCGACCGACGACGCGGAGGCGCTGGCGCCGGTGCTGGGGATGGTCGGCGCCGCCGAGAAGATAAGCGACGCCGCCGGCGACATCGCCAAAGTCGTCCTGGAGGACATCGGGCTGCCCGACACGATGCGGGCGGCGCTGCCCGAGGCCGTCGAGACGCTGGTCCGGGCGACCGTCACCGCCGATTCGCCGCTGGCCGGGCAGAGCCTGGGCGCGCTGAACCTGGAGACGGAGACCGGCGTGCGCGCGCTGGCCATCCGCCGACAGGGGAACTGGCTGCTCAACCCGACGCGGGAGACGCAGCTACAGGCCGAGGACGTGGTCCTGCTGCGTGGCCCAGAAGACGGCGTCAGCGACGTGTATCAGGACGCCACCGGCGAGCCCTACGTCCCCCCGGAACCGCCGGAGGGCGACACGGGGGACCTCGAACGCGCCGTCGACTCCATCGTCCTGATGAAGGACATGGGCGAACTCGCCGTCGACCTGGCCTACGGCGCGGTGCTGTTCGACAGCGAGGCCGTCGCCGAGGAGGTCGTCGAACTCGAAGCCGAGGTCGACGCGCTCCAGTCGCGCTTCGAGGCGTGGACGCTCCGGGCGGCCGCCGACATGGACGACCCGGTCTCCCTGCGCGGGCTCGTCCATCTGGCCCGCTCGACGGAGGTCATCTCCGACGCGGCCCTGGAGATAAGCGAGGGCGTCCTGCGCGGGCTCTCGACCCATCCGGTCGTCGCCGAGGCGGTGCGGGAGTCCGACGAGATAATCGTCCGGGCGACGGTGGCCGCCGACGGCGACCTGGCCGGCCGGACCATCGGCGACGCCGCCGTCAAGACCGAGACGGGGATGCGCATCATCGCAATCCGCCGGTCCGCCGGCGAGAGCGACCGCACCGGACGAGCGGGCGGCGAGTGGGTCGTCTCGCCGGGTCCCGAGACGCCGCTTATGGCCGGCGACGTGTTGCTCGCGAAGGGGACCCGCACCGGCGCCGACCGCCTCGGCGCGCTCACGGGGACGAGCGGGCGAGCCTGACCGCCGAGACGGCGGTGAAAACGGCCGTCAGCAGGCCGCCCAGCGAGACGAGCAGGACGAACGCGAGCGCCCCGTAGAGGTAGGTCGGCCGGGTCGTCCCGGGGAGGACGAACAGCGCGACCAGCCCCGCCGTCACGAGAGCGGCGAGGCTGAAGCCGTACTTCGCGTTCCGCGGGACGTTCAGCGCGGCGACCATGGCCGCGGCGCCACTCTCCGGGTCGGACTCTGACACACCCCCCGGTAGGGACCGGGGTGAAAAGACCGCATCGGTCTCCCGTCGCGAACGGGGGACGACCCTCGGCGGGCCGACGGCCAGAACAGGGAGGTTACGGCGCGACCGGCCGGCCGGGCCACGGGGAAGCCGACGTATTACTTTCCACACACTCGGTCGCGTTCGCCACACGAACCGAATGGCCGGAACTCAGAACGACGAACGCCGGCGCTCCGTGCGACGGGTCGCACTCACGTTGCTCGTCGTCGGTGTGGCCGTCACGGCGACAGCGACGGCGACTGCCACGACCACCGGCGGTCCCGCGAGCGAGCCGTACAGTTTCGAGCGCCCGGTCGACGCGCTGCAACCGGACGACGAGGGCGGCCCACCAGCGGGCGCCGGGCCGCCGGACGATGCCGGCCCGCCGGACGACGCTGGGCCGCCGGATGGCGCTGGACCACCGGCTGACGCCGGCCCGCCGGGCGGTGGCGCTGAGGGCGACCCGGCCGAGGAGTCGGACGACGGTGCTGACGACGACGGGAGCAGTGACCCGACGGCGGCCGAGGAGGGGACCGGTGATGGCGAGGAGAGCGGCGAGAGCGAGGCGGACACCGGCGGCGGGACTGCCACCCCGGCCGATGACGGCGGCACGGGTGGTGAGACAGACGGCTCGACCGGTGGAGGGACGGATACCGGCGACGGGAACGACACCGTCGAGACCGACGACAGCGGCCAGTCGACGGACACCGACCGCACGGGCGGCGACGGCGACCCGAGCGCCGACGACGGAGGTGGGCGCGACACCGAAACCCGCGACCGGGCTGTCGACACCGCCGTCGAGACGACCGGCGCCCCGGAACGCCAGCCGACCGCCACGGACGCCGACCCCACGGCGACCGACGCGGAGGGCGAGCGTGCGGCCACGGCGCGCGCCAGCACCGAGACCGACACGGCCCGGCGCACCTCCGGTACCCCCGTCGTGACCGACCCCGGGTCCGGTCGGCCCGGCGGCGGCGGGTTGGTCGTCGCCGGCGTCTTCGTCCTGCTGGGCGCAGCAGAGCTGGTGGTGATGCGCCTGCAACAGTAAATCCGAACCAGTAAAGTCGGACAGGCCGAATGGGCGGGTAATGGTAACTCTCGGTACGGCGAGTGCCGCTCCCGGTGAGATAGACACCGGGCGTCTGGCGGTCGGCGAGACCCGCGACGGCAGCCCCGTCGGACTGCCGGTCGCGGTCATCAACGGGTCACGGAGCGGCAAGACCCTCTACATGCAGGCCGCGAGCGACGGCGACGAACTGAACGGCGTCGGGGTCGTCCAGCGCGTCGTCCCGCAACTCGACCCGAGCGAGCTTTCCGGCACGATTCTCGTCTGTGGCATCGTCAACTACCACGCCTTCCAGGTGGCCGAACACCGCAACCCCATCGACGACACGAAGATGAACCGGGCCTACCCCGGCGACGCCTCGGGGACCTCCAGCGAGCGCATCGCCGCGGCGACGTACGACGCCGCCGTGAGCGCCGACCTCGTCGTCGACCTCCACCAGGGGTCGACCTCGAAGATGATAGAGGAGGTCCGGGTGCGGTGTGGCTCCCGCCACCGCCTCCACGAGGAGTGTCTCGAACTCGCGAAGGTGTTCGACTGCGGCTACATCTTAGACCAGAAGGGGCCCGACGGCCAGTTGGCCCGTGCCGCGCCCGACGAGGGGGTCCCGACCATCGACCCCGAACTCGGCGGCTGTGTCGGCTGGGACGAGGGCTCGATACGGGCGGGCGTCGACGGCGTCTTCAACGTGCTTCGCTACTACGACTTCCTCGAAGGACAGGCCGCGCCGGCGCCCCAGGCCCGCGCCACCGGCTTCGAGCAGTACGGCTCACCGGTGGGCGGCCTCGTGGACTTCCACCCGGACCTGGGCGACCGGGTGAGCCGTGGCGAGACGCTGTTCGAGGTGACCGACGTCTTCGGCGAGACGAAACGCGAGATTACCGCCGACTCCTCGGGTGTCTTCTGGCGGTCGCGGCGGCTCCCGCAGGTCGCCACCGGCGAGTACGTCTGCTCGGTCGGGACGAACATCGACACGTACTAGCGCCACAACACCAGCGACACGGGCGTGTCGGCGTCGACAGAGACCCACTGTGAGTCGACCTCGGACGGGTCGACGTCGGCGGCGTAGCAGATGTACCGCTCCGTCCCGTCCGAGCGGCTTCGCACGACCGCTGGAAGGACTCCTTCGTCGGGGTCCGGCGAGGGCGTCCCGCCGGACGCTTCCTGGTGCTCAGTGCCCATAGGCCCGCTGTAGCTGAGAGACGGTATTGTTACCGGTGGGTTATCCCGCAGAAGGCGTCACCGAACGTCGTCGAGGTCGACGAGCAGCCCTTCGGGGACCGCCAGCCAGTGGGTCGACATCTCTACGTCCGGCCTGTCGTCGGGGTACAACAGCGCACGCTGTCCGCCGTCGGCAGTGGGTTCCAGTTCGCTGGTCAGCAGTGCCTCGCTGAACTCGTCCTGTGGAAGTGGTGGTCGCGTCTCGATATCCGATGGCGACGACTCGCTGCCCATACGCTCTCTACCCGCCTGAAACGTATTGTTATAGATTCCATACCTCGTTGGCACGTCGCTATGGGCGCCCTATCGACACCGGCCGGGCGGTATCGCTCGGATTACCGCGCCGGAGGTGCGGTCCGGTTACACCCCGGTTACCGCGCCGGATGCGTCGGCCCGTCGAACCCGCCCCGAACCAGCGGCTCCCCGACCACGTTTTTGCCGGGAGGGTTCCCGCAGCGCGCTCGGAGAGGGCGCGAGGAAATCCGAGCGGCAAAAACGTGGGTGAAAAAGGCCGGACGCTCACTTCGTTCGCGTCCGGGGAAACGGCGGCCGATGGCCGCCGTATGCCCCCACCGTCCTCCTACCGTTCGGAATGCGTCGGCCCGTCGAACCCGCCCCGAACCAGCGGTTTCGCGATGTGCCGGCGCGCCACCGGCGGGACCTCGTACCAGCCCGGTTCGAGGTCCCGGTCGACGGGCCGTTCGACCTTGCCGTCCGCGCTGGTCCCGCAGTCCCGACAGCGATAGCCCTGCCCCCGGCCGGCCGAGGACATCGTTCGCCCGCAGTCGGGACACACCGGCGTCGCCGGTTCGGTCCGCACCAGCGACCGGACCGCGAACTTCTCCAACTTCAGGGTCCCGTCGGTCACCTCGCCACAGACGGTGACCGCGTCGCCGGCCCGCAGCGCCCGCACGCGGTCGCGGAACCGCTTTGTCGGCTCGAACGCGGCACACTGGAGGCGAGTGCCGTCGTCGGCGACGGGGACGAACACGTGGCCGCCCTGGCGGGTCTCGGGCGACGCGGCGACGGTCCCGCTGACGCGGTAGGCGCTGTCGTCGCTCACGGCACCCACGGCGCCGTCCTGCAGATGGACGTCGGTCCCCTGGTTCGTGACGAAGGTCGCGCGCCGGTCGACGGGCTCGCTCTCGACGGCGTCGGCGACGGCGCGGCAGGCGTCGGAGTCGTCGCCGCGAATCCCGTAGAGGATGGGACAGGGCGTCCTGGGGACACAGACGGGGTAGCCCGACGCGCGGTCGACGGTGTCCCACACCGCGGGATAGTGCGAATCGGCCGCCGCGCGGACGCTCTCGGCGTCGACCTCGCGCTCGCTGCCCCAGCGGTCGGGCTCGCGGTAGGCGATGTGTTCGTACGTCCAGTCGTCGAGGGCGGCCCACGCGCCGACGGCCGAGAGCGCGCCGACCACCCCCCGACCGTTGCCCCGCTGGACCCGCGCGAAGCCCGCGGTGTCCGCGACGAGCGTCGCCGCCGTCCGGTCCTGAATCGTCCGAATCGCGTCGAGCGTGAACTCGGCGACCGGCGGCGGTACCTCGTCGGGGTCGCAGTCGGCCACGACGGCGCCGGGGTTCGTCTTCGGGTCGTCGGTCTGTGCCAGGTCGAGCGTCGCCCGGACCAGCGCCGTCGCCCGGTCGGCGTCGAGGTCGGTGTGGACGGCGAGCGCGGCGTTCCCGCGGGTCTTGTGCTCGACGGCGGGGTTGAGCCGGACGAGGAGCAGTCGCTCGACGCGGCCGCCGGCGTCGCGTATCCGCTCGGCCAGTTCGGCGGCGGCGTAGGTCGTACACATCCCAGTCTCCCGGGAGTCGGTATCGTCCAGTCCGACGACGGTCACTACGAGCGTGTATCGGGTTCTCCGGCATAGCGGTTTCGTCGCGAGTCGCGGGCGGTGACCGGCCGAAAGGGCGTGTTGAACGGCGGCCGGGACGCGCCCGGACGTGGCCACACCGCCGTTTCTATCGCTGATAGCGGCCGTCAGGCGGCCACTAATCATCTCACAGGGGCGGCACAACGCATATATGCCGAGAACAGCTTACCCCCCAGTAGAGAGCAGATGTCACGGTCCGCACTGGTAGGCAACGTAACCGCCATGCTCGAGGACGCCGGATTCCTCGTGAGCGACCGGTGTGCGATTCGACCGAAGAGCTTCGACATCGCGGCCCGCCGCGGCGAGGACGTCTTGCTCGTGAAGATTCTCGGCAACATCGACGCCTTCGACGCCCGGACCGGCGCGGAGATGCGCCGGCTGGGGACGTACCTGAACGCGACGCCCATCGTCGTCGGCCTCCGGACGAGGGACGAGGAACTGAAGCCGGGCGTGGTCTACTTCCGCAACGGCGTCCCCGTCCTCTCGCCCGACACGGCGATGGACCTGTTCGTCGAGGAGGTGCCGCCGCTCATCTACGCCGCGCCTGGCGGGCTGTACGTCAACATCGACTCGGAAGTGCTGGCAGACGTCCGCGAGGAGAAAGAGTGGTCGCTGGGCAAACTCGCCAAGGAACTGGGCGTCTCCCGCCGGACGGTCTCGAAGTACGAGGACGGGATGGACGCCTCCGTCGAGGTCGCGGCCGAACTGGAGGAACTGTTCGACGCCCCGCTGACCTCGCCGGTCAGCGTCCTCGACGGCGCCGAGGAGATTCGCGACGAGGAGCCGACGCCCGAAGACCCCGACGTGGCGCCCGAGGACGAGCCCATCGCCACCGTCTTCACCCGCATCGGCTTCGAGGTCCACCCGACCAACCGGGCGCCGTTCAAGACGGTCAACGAGAACGCAAAGCGCCGCGAGCAGGTGCTGACCGGCCACTCCGCGTTCACCGAGGCCGCCGAGAAGCGCGCCCGCATCATGTCCTCGGTCGGCGAGGTGACCAAGACGCGGTCGGTGTACGTCGTCGACGAACTCACCCGGGAGTCCGTCGACGGGACGGCGCTCATCGAGAAAGCGGAGATGGAGGAGATTCGGGACGCCGACGACCTCCGGGACCTCATCATGGAACGGGGCGAGGAGCCCCAGGAAGACGCGGCCTGAGGTCGCCAGCACTCGCCGCGTCCAACGTGTACCACGCTCGCGCCGGTACGGAGTTCGACCTCGTCCGGGCCGGTATCGCACCACAGCGCGCCGACGGGCTCGTGAACGCGGCCGGCACGAGCCTGCGGATGGGCGGCGGCGTAGAACGGGTTACGACGCGCCGGAGCCGTACGTCTCTTCCAGATACTCGACGATATCAGTCCCACCTTTTTCAGCGTCGGGTCCCCGCGAAGCGGGGACCACTCCTCGAAAAACGTGGGCGAAAAAGGCCGGTCACTCACTCCGTTCGTGACCGGTACACGAGAGGGGACCTTACGACCCGTACGTCTCTTCGAGATACTCGACGATGTCGTCGGACTCGGGCATCCCCTCGACGCCGTGGTCTTCGTCCACGAGCACCGGGACGCCGGTCTGGCCCGACACTGCCTCGACCTCGGTTCGCTCGCTGTGTGAGCGGGGGACCATGTGGGACTCGTACTCCAGGCCCAGTTCGTCGAGTTTCGTGATTACCTTCGCGCAGTACGGACACCCCTCCAGTTCGTAGAGTTCGAGAGTCGCCATTACGCAACTATCTACGGGGCGGACCGGAAAAAGCGCGTCGGTGGAGTACAGGGCGAGCGTCAGAGGGCGCCGGCGAGGAGGCCGCTGGTACGGACGAAGAAGTAGAAGACGAACGCGGCTGCCAGCACCCACTGGCCGGCGTGGATGTCGCCGCGCTCTCTCTGTGCGAGTTTCACCACTGGGTACGCGATGATGCCCGCGGCGATGCCGTAGGAGATGGAGTAGGTAAAGGGCATGATGAAGATGGTCAGCCCCGCCGGGATGGCGTGGCTCAGGTCGTCCCAGTCGATGTCGACGATGTTACGCAACATCAGGACGGCGACGACCACCAGCGCGATGTGGGAGGCGTGCAGCGGGACGGCGGCCGCCAGCGGGACGAGTGCGAGCGAGGCCAGGAACAGTAGTGCGACCACGAGCGCGGTCAGGCCCGTCCGGCCGCCCTCCTCGACGCCGGTCGAGGACTCGATGTACGTCGTCACCGTCGAGGTGCCGATGATGCCGCCGACGGTGGTGCCGATGGCGTCGGCCAGCAGCGGGCGGTCCATCTGGGGGAGGTTGCCGTCCTCGTCGAGAAAGCCCGCTATCTGGGAGACGCCGGTCAGCGTCCCGGCCGTATCGAAGAAGTCGACGAAGAAGAACGTGAACACGATAAGCGAGAAACCCAGCGCGTCGACGTTCGAGAGCCCCTCGATGAACGCGCCGACGAGCGGCGTGATGTCGTAGCCGGCCGCCGAGTAGACGACGTCGGTCTGCCCGGTCAGGCTGGCGGGCGTGTACAGCGAGACGCCCTCCGCGACCTGTGGGTTCCGGGCCGTGTATCCCAGCGCGCTGGCCCCGTAGGAGAGTACCGTCGTGATGACGATACCGAGGAGGATAGAGCCCGGCACGTCGGCTGCATACAGCGCGAACGTGACGAACAGTCCGAGAACGGAGATGATGGCGATGGGGTCGGTCGCGAAGACGGGGTTGAACTGCAGGAAGGTCGCGGGGTCGGAGGCGACGACGTGCATCGCCTCCAGCCCGATGATAGCGAGGAAGAGGCCGATACCGCCCCCGACGGCGAACTTCACCGGTTCGGGGAACAGTTTGATGAGATACTCACGCGCGCCGACGACGGTCAGCAGGACGAACAGCACCCCCTGGACGACGACGGCGGCCAGCGCCGTCTGCCACGGGACGCCCAGTCCCAGGACGACGGTAAAGGCGAAGAAGGCGTTCAGTCCGAGTCCCGGGGCCTGTGCGAACGGTCGGTTCGCGTACAGGGCCATGACCAGCGTGGCGACGGCGGCCGAGATGATAGTCACCACGGCCAGCATCTGGATCGTCTGGCCCGTCGTCCGGCCGTTCACACTGATAGCGGCACTGAGGATGGCGGGGTTGACGACGACGATGTAGCTCATCGTCAGGAACGTCGTCACACCCGCGAGAATCTCGGTCGATACGTCGGTGTCGTGGTCCGCGAGGTCGAAGACCTGCTCCAGCGTACCCATTACGGTGGCGTTGCCAGCGGGCGGGTTAAGCGTGACGAGTTTGGACAGAAATGATGTAGAACGAGTTACGAATCACAGTTAATACACGTGAGGCGGCCCGAATTTAAACGTCCACGTCGTCGGGCGCGTCCGCCAGCAGGTCCGAGGCGGTGACGAGCGATTCGAGTTCCAGGTCGTGTTCGGCGAGGTTCTCGGCCCCCCCTTCCTCGCGGTCGACGACGACGAGCACGCGCTCGACGACCGCGCCGGCCTCCCGCAGGGCCTCTGCGGCGTCGATGGCGCTCTGGCCGGTCGTGGCGATGTCCTCGATGACGACGACTTCCTCGCCTTCCGTCAGGTCGCCCTCGACGAGGTTCGCGGTGCCGTACTCCTTCTGTTGCTTTCGGGCGATGACGTAGGGCAGCCCCGTCTCGACGCTGGTGACCGCGACCAGCGGCACCCCGCCCAGCGCGACGCCGGCCAGTTTGTCGTCGCCGACCCGGTCGGCGAAGGCCCCGGCGATGAGTTCCAGACACCGGGGGTTCGTCTCGAAGACGTACTTGTCGACGTAGTAGTTCGAGGTGCCCCCGTGGGAGAGCTCGAACTCCCCGTACTTGACCGCGTCAGCGTCACGCAGCGCCGCGATGAGGTCCTGGTTGGCCATACCTGCTGTGAACGGCGAGGTGGCTAATGGCTGTTGGAATCGGTGCGTGTCGGGGCGCCGACACCGGCTGTGGGTGTCGACATCCATAAGCCGGTCGGCTACGCAGGTCTGCTCGAATGCACGTGTTCGGGTCGAGCGGCGTCCGTGGCGTCGCCGGCGAGGAACTGACGCCACAGGACGCCATGCGGGTCGCACAGGCGGCGGGGAGCGTGTGGGCCACCGACACCGAGCGGGTCGCCGTCGCCCGGGACACCCGGACCACCGGGCGGACCTACGAGAACGCCGTGACGAGCGGGTTCACCGGGCACGGGTTCGACGTCGACAGGCTGGGGGTCGTGCCGACGCCGGGGCTACAGGCGTACTGCGAGGCCGAGGGCGTCCCGGGGCTGATGGTGACGGCGAGTCACAATCCGCCGGCGTACAACGGTATCAAACTCATCGGCGCCGACGGCGTCGAACTGAGCCGCGAGACCTTAGACGAGGTCGAGCGCGCCCTCGACGCGGCGCCGAGCCACGCCACCTGGGACCGGATGGGGACCGACCGGCGCGTCGAACGCGCCCGGCGCGACTACAGGGCCGGCATCCGCGAGACGGTCGACCGCGAGCGCATCGCCGGCGCCGACCTCACCGTCGTCGTCGACCCCGGCCACGGCGCCGGGGCGCTCGTGAGCCCCGACCTCTTCCGGGAACTGGGCTGTACGGTCCACACCGTCAACGGCCAACCCGACGGTCACTTCCCCGGTCGGAACCCCGAGCCCGTGGCCGCGACGCTGGGTGACCTGCGGAGCTACGTCGGGGCGACCGACGCGGACCTCGGTATCGCCCACGACGGCGACGGGGACCGGGCGATGTTCGTCGACGAGCGCGGCGAGCACATAGACGGCAGCGCGATGTTCGCGGCGCTGGCCGCCGCCGAACTCGGTGCGGGCGACGGCGTCGTCAGCGCGGTCAACGCCTCCCAGCGACTCGTCGACGTGGTCGAAGCGGCGGGGGCGACCCTCTCGCTGACCCCCATCGGCTCGACGTACATCGTCAGCCGCATCAAAGAACGGCAGGCCGAGGGGACCCACGTCGCCATCGCCGGCGAGGGCAACGGCGGCGTCCTCTTCCCGGACTACCGCATCGCCCGCGACGGCGCCTACACCGCCGCGCGCTTCTGCGAACTGGTGGCCGACCAGCCGGCCAGCGAACTGGTCGCGCCCTACGACGACTACTACAACGTCCGCCGGAACCTCCACGTCGACGACGAGGCCGCCCGTGAGGCGATGCTGTCCGGCATCGAGACGTACGCCACCGACGCCGCAGCCGACCTCGACACGACCGACGGCTGGCGGCTGGACTACGGCGACGGCTGGGTGCTGGCCCGGCCGTCCGGCACCGAACCGGTCGTCCGCGTCTACGCCGAGGCCCGGACCCCCGAGCGGGCGGAGGAACTCGCCGGCCAGATGGTCGGCGCCGCGGAACGCGGAGAGTAGCAGACGCGTTCTACAGCGCCTCGTGTTCCGCCAGCGCGTCCTCGATGTCGGCTCGCTCCTCGCGAGCAGCCGATAGCTCTTCCTCGACCGCACCGCTGGCGAGGCGCTCGCGCTCGCTCTCAGTCAGTTCCGCACGCGCCAGCGCGCTCTCCCGCAGTCGGTCGTAGTCCTCGCGACGGGCCAGCGCCCGCACGTCCCGCAGCGCCGTGACGACGGCCTCGCCGGCAAAGCCCGAGAGCACCGACCGGTACTCGCGGGCGAGCCACGGGAGGTGGTCGGCCGGGGGCGGGGGCCACCCCACGGTCAGGGGCCCGGCGTCGAGGGTCCGGAGGTAGGTCCGCCGGGTGCCCACGGCGCGTTTGAGCGCCGCCGTATCCGCGACGTAGTGGTCGAGCTTCGAGGCGGAGTAGTCGGCGTATTCGAGCAGTTTCGGAATCGGCTCCTCGCCGGCGTCGTGGCTGCCCACGTAGTCGAGCAGGTCGTCGGGCGGCGACTGGAACTCCACGAGCGGGAACGCGTCGGCCCGGGCGACGGCCGACAGCACCTCGCGGGCCGGGGCCGACGAGCGGAACTCGTCGAAGGCCTCGCTGACGGCCTCGTCGTAGCGCTCGATGGGGTCACGGAGACGCGCGACCGGCGCGTCGAGGTCGGCCTCGCCCAGCCGCCGGAGCCGTTCGAGGTCGTCGATGCGCTCGGTCAGGTCGCCCAGTCGCTTGCGGGCGTCGCGTCGGGCCGTCCGGTACCGCTCGCGGGCATCTTCCCAGTCGTCGAGTCGGTCGGCCACCTCCCCGACGGGCTGGAGCTTCCGGCGGGCGGTCTCGAAGTCCGACTCGCTGAGCCGGCGCTGCTGGAGGTAGTCGTCGACGGCCTCGAACGTCTCCCTCTCGGGGAGGTCGTCCTCTAGGTCCTCGGTCAGCTCCGCGACCCGGCCCTCGAACTCGGTGTAGGCCTCGAAGTTCCCGCTGCCGGTGGCGGTGTCCTCGTAGCGGTCGAGCAGGTCGTGGAGCTCCCGGTACAGCTCCCGGCAGCGACGGAGGTCGGCCTCGCCGATAGCGTCGACCCGCTCGCGGGCCTGTCGGCGCTGCGTGGCGGCCTCGTGGAGCCGCTGGGCAGCGTCGACCATCAGTAGACGTCGTCGGGGTCGAACACCTGTTGGCCGACCTCCTCGCCGTCGACGGTCCGGTAGAAACAGGACTCGTAGCCGGTGTGGCAGGCGCCGCCGGACTGCTCGACCAGATAGAGGAGCGCGTCGCCGTCGCAGTCGACGCGCACCTCCTCGATGCGCTGTGTGTGGCCGCTCGTCCCGCCCTTCTTCCAGAGTTCGTCGCGGCTCCGGGAGTAGTAGTGCGCGTAGCCCGTCTCGCGGGTCCGTTCGAGGGCGTCCTCGGTGACGTACGCGAGCATCAGCACCTCGCCCGAGTCGGCGTCCTGGGCGACCGCCGGGAGATACTCGTTGTCGTCGAAGGCGAGCGAAACGTCGGTCATGGTCTGACGTCGCCTGTGGCTAGTATAGGTCTTTTGCACGGCCGCGTGCCGTTCAGGCGAAGCCGAGCGCCGCGAGTAGCGCGTACAGCACGTCGCCGTAGGTCAGCGCCGCGACGAGCCCGACGAACATCGGGACGAGGAAGGGGATGCCCGGCGACACCCACACCTCGTCGGCGCGGACGAGCAGTTCCAGTCCCGCCCGCAGCGTCTCGGGGTCGGTGCCGTAAGCCGACCCCTCGATGTCGTCGAGGAACGCCTCGGCGCCCCAGGGGTCGGGGCCGGCGGCGGTGCCGAACTGGTCGGCGGTGCCCTCGGCGGGGACACCGCCGTCGGGCGCCGGCGTCCCGCCGTCCGTGGCGATGGCGCCGTCGCCCGGCGGGTTCGGCTCCTCGGGCAGCGAGTCGGGGTCGCGGTGGGCCCGCGGGTCGGCCCGGAGTTGCGCGAGCGTGGCGCCGCGCCACCGGAGGTACATCCGGAGCGCGTCGAGGTCGAGTCCCGCGCGGGTGAACCCGTCGGGCGTCTCCAGCAGGCGGCCGTACGCCGCCGGAACCCGGTCGACGACCACCGGCTTGCCGACGAACATCGCCCACGAGCGGCGGCCGCGAGCGAGGTTCCCGGCCGCGACGGCGAGCGGGTAGACCGCGCCCGCGAGCACCGTGTTCGAGAGGATGGTCAGCGAGAAGACGCCGACGAGCGACGGCTCCAGGGGCAGCGCCGTCCCCGGGAGGTAGTAGGTCGGATAGACGGGAAAGAGGACGGCGACGAGCATGAACGCCTTTGCGTCGGCGCCGCCGAACCCGCCGATGAGCCAGAAGCCGTAGGCGAGCGGGGCGACGAAGCCCAGACTGATGGCGACCTGGAGGAAGAACAGCCGTCCGGTCGCCGGCCCGGTGACGACGGCGTAGGTGTCCCAGCACAGGAGGAGGACGGCCAGCACGGCCAGCGGCGCCCACGTCCGGTTCGGGACGCGACGGGTCTCGATGTCGCGGTAGGCCGCCCAGCCGAAGACGGGGACGGCGAGCAGTCGCAACAGGTCCGGTATCGACCCCAGCACGACTCCCCATCCCACGCCGACGGTCCTAATGGTTCCGGTAGGTCAGGCGGTGAAACCGGACACGGCGAGCGGGCCCTGTCGCGAGACGGCGAGCGGGCCCTGTCGCGAGACGGCGAGAGGGCGATTCGGCACGAGACGGCCCGAATCCTGCATCGTCATATATAGATGCTGCCGGTAGATTGATTAGCATAGCTTGATGTTGAAAGCTGTATGAGCGGTAAATCGGCGCGAATTAAACGGGGCATCGGTGGGACCGACGGTGGAAGCGACGAGTGGACGGCTGGCACGTCGGGGGGAATGTGACCATGGCGCTCGACGACCCGACGCCGACCCAGCGGTACATCCTCGACCTGCTCGACTCGGAGCCGGGGCTGTCGAACGCCGACATCGCCGAGGAGACGGGGACACACACCGCCCTCGTCCGTGACCTCCGTCACGCAAAGCAGGCGGCCACGGCGGAAGACGACGACGAGTCGAGCCCGGGGAAGCTCTCGTCGCGGAAGCGGGTCCTCGACGACCTCTCCGGGACGCAGGCGGCGGCGCTCCAGCGGGCAGCGGCGGACCCGGACATCTCGAACGCCGAACTGGCCGACGCGGTGGGGACACACACCGCCCTGATACGCGACCTCCGTAGCGACGTCCAGGCGGCGGTGCTCGCCCAGACGCTTCGGAACCCGGACGCGACGAACGCCGACATCGCCGACGAACTGGGGACCCACACCGCCCTCGTCAGAGACGCCCGGAGCGGGCTCGAAGCGGAGATTCTCGAGCGGTCGGTGCGAAACCCGGAGCTGTCGAACGCGGAGCTTGCCGAGGAGCTGGGGGTCCACATCGCCACCGTCAGGGACGCCCGAGCGACCTACGAGGACGGCATCGAGGCGGTCGACCTCACGCCGAGCGACGCCGAGCCGGCCGCGGGCGACACTGCGACGGCCGAAACCGCCGCCGCCGAACCCGCGACGGCCGACGGCGGGTCGGGGCTGGACGGCGGGGCCATCGTCGCGCTCGTCGTCGGCGTGTTGCTGCTGGTCGCGGTCCTCGTACTGCTGGTGTAGCGGGTCCGGCGACTCGTCGGCGTGAGAAGGTGGGAACGCGCGTTCCCGGAGAACCGTGCGTTCGTCGAACGCACCTGTCGGTGTTTATATGACGCGGTTCTGCAGGTAGTCGAGGTGCTTGGCGTTGTAGACGATCTTGACCTCGTCGGCGTCCGGGCTGCCGATACAGGTCAGTCGGACGTTCTTCTCTTCGACTTCCTCGTCGCTGAGAATCTGCTGCATGTCCATGTCGATTTCGCCTTCGAGGACGATGGCGGCGCAGTTCGCGCAGGCGCCGGCACGGCAGGAGAAGGGCCAGTCGTAGCCCTGGGCCTCCGCCGCTTCGAGGATGTACTCGCCCTCGTTGACCTCCAGTTCGCCGTGGTCCTCGTCGTCGAGACCGAGGTCCGCGGCCTCACTGAAGACGTCGTCGTCGTACATGTCCCAGCCGTTGTCGTCCACTACTTCGTAGTTAAGGTACTCTACCGTGGGCATCACTGCGGCGTTCGAACCCCGTACTGTTAGACTTTGCCCTTCGAACAGCCGGAGTGTACGATAGTGACAGACTGAGCGGCGTCAAAACACCGGAAGAAACCGAAAGACGAGGTACGCGGCGACCGTCGCGATAGAGGGGACCACGTTCTGGAGGAAGATGACCCGGGCGGTCGTCGCCGGTTCGAACAGGTCCGAGGCCCGGGGGATGTCCTCGCTGGACTCCTCGCCGATGGGGTCTGGCTCGCTCGGCTCCGGCGTCCCCTTGCTCCCGCCGACCGTCGGCGCGTCGTCGGCGTCGGCGGCCAGCGCGCCGACGGAGACGTCCGGCGCGTCGTGGCCGGTGACGGTGTCGGAGAGGCGCGTCATCCGGGTCGCCCGGCCCCAGCCCAGCCCGACGATGCTCATCGTGGCGATGATGACGAAACTGGCCGGGATGCCAAGCGCCGAGAGGAAGGTGACGATGGTCGAGGCGACCGTCGCGACGACGATAGCAGCCACGAGAGGCAGGTCGGTGAGGTCGTTGCCGACGGTGTCCATCGTCCGCCGGGCGATGGTGAACGCGCCCAGCCCGATGGCGGCCCCGCCCAGCAGGATGGCCGGATAGAGGTCCAGCGAGCCGTTGCCCACGAGGGGCGCGACGGCGTTGGCGACGTTGCTTGCCCCCGCCGAGAACGCCATGTAACAGCCGATACCGATGACGACGGCGGTGCCGACGAACTCGCGGGGGGTCGTGCGCTCGCCCAGTCGCGGGCGCGGAACCGCGCCCGAGCGGTCGAAATCCAGCAGGTCCCCCTCGCTCTGTGAGACGGCGAACCACCGGACGAGCGTCGGGTAGAAGTACCGCCCGATGACGCCGCTGACCCAGAACGCGACGATGGGCGAGACCAGCCACCAGACGACGATTTCGAGCATCAGGTCGGCGTTGAGCGTCTTCCGGGCGAGTCCCAGGCCGGCGATGGCGCCCACCGCCGTCATCGACGTGGAGGCGGGGACGCCGACGACGTTCGAGAGGAACAGCGCGGTCCCGATGAAAAAGAGGACGGCGATGCTGATGAGCGGCGAGAACGGCGTCGCGACGAGGTCACTGCCCAGGCTCTGGACGACCGCCGGTCCGACCAGCAGTCCGCCGGCCAGCGCGAACACCGTCATCAGCGCCGCCGCCGACAGCTTCGAGAGGGTGTTCGACCCCACGGCCGGCCCGAACGCGACCCCCGTCGAGGACCCACCGATGTTGAACCCGACGAAAACCGCGACGACAAGCCCCAGCGCGAAGAGGACCTCGACCATACGATGAGGAGACGGGCCGGGGAGTAAAGGCTACTGTCTGGTCCCGTGTCGGGTCACAGTGCGTACTGGAAGACCAGGTAGGAGGCGACCGCCGAGATGCTCGGCGTGAGAATCCACAGCATCACGACCCGCCCCGTCGCCGCGGGGTTGAACAGGTCGGCGGCGGTCGTCGCCGACTCGGGGTCCTCCTCGCCGATGGCCGGTACGTCCGCGGGCTCGCCGCCGTCCGGGTCGGCCGGTTCGTGGTCGGCCGCGAGGGCGTTGACCGAGACGCCGCCCTCGTCGCTCGTGGCGGCCGCCCCGCTGACCGCGGCCTCGGCCGCGTCGGCGAGCGTCGTCGTCCGGGTCGCCCGGCCCCACCCCAGCCCGACGACACACATCGTCGCGGAGACGGCCAGACTCGCCGGGATACCGGCGGCCGAGAGCAGGCTGATGATGGTCGCGCTCACCGTCTCGACGATGAGCGCCGCCAGGATTGGGAGTTCGGTGAGGTCGTTGCCGACGGTGTCGAGGGTGCGCCGGGCGATGGTGAAGGCGCCCAGGCCGATGGCGCCGCCGGCGAGCAGGACACCCGGATACAGTTCGAGCGAACCACTTCCGACGAGTGGCGCGACGGCGTTGGCGACGTTGCTTGCCCCTGCCGAGAACGCCATGTAACAGCCGATGGCGACCACGAGGACCTGTCCGACCCGCTCGCGCCGACTCGTCTCCGGCCCGTCCGTCTCGAAGACGATGCGGGCCGCCAGATGCGGGTAGAGGTAGCGGCCGACGACCGCCGACAGCCAGAACGCGACGATGGGCGCGACCAGCCACCAGGAGACGATACGCCCCATCACCTCCCAGTCGATGGTCCCGCTGGCGACGCCCAGCCCGGCGATGGCCCCGACCGCGGTCATCGACGTCGAGGCGGGGACGCCAAAGAGGTTCGACACGAGGAGCGCGAGTCCGACGAAGAACAGAATCGTCACGCTGGCCAGCAGCGTGAACTGGCCGCTCGGGACGATTTGCCCGCCCATCGTCTCGATGACCTCCGTCCCGACGGTGGCCCCGCCCAGCAGCGCGAAAGTCGTCATCAGCGCCGCCGCCGCGAGCTTCCCGATGGTGTTCGACCCGACGGCCGGCCCGAACGCGACCCCCGTCGAGGACCCCCCGATGTTGAACCCGACGAACACCGCGACGGCTAGCCCGAAAATAAAGAGAACTTCGACCATACAGTGTGCAGGCCGGGGAGCCGGTAAAGGGTGCCGACACTGGCCGAGCGTGTGAGTGCGTGGCAAGCCCGGCTACTGGCCGTCGGCGTCGTCGCTGTCGGACCCGTCGCCCTCGGCGCCGGCGAGTCGCTCGCGCTTCTGTGCGGCCGTCTCCTCGACGTCGGTGGCGGCCGCCTTCGCGTCTTCGACCGCGTCCTCGACGGTCTCTGCGGTCGCTCTGGCCTCGGTCGCGCGGTCTCTCGCCTCGGTCGCCGTCTCGGCGGCCCCGTCGGTGTCGGTCTCGGCCGCTGCACCCTCGACCTCGTCGGCGGCGTCGTCCACCGTCTCGGCCGCGTCCCCGACGGCCTCGGCGGACTGTTCCAGCTCCTCGGCGGTCTGCTCCAGCCGCTCGGCCGCCGCCTCCAGCTCGGCGGCCTCGGTCGCTACGTCCTCGTTGGCCCGTTCGAGGACGTTCGCCAGCACGAGAAACTGGAGCAGCCCGACGATGACGAAGGCCGTGACGGCGACGCTCGCCGCGGTCGAAAGCACTGCGGTCGCGCCGGCCCCCAGCGGGAGCAGTCCCAGCGCGAAGACGCCCCACGCCAGCGCCAGCCCGGCGGCGACGACGGTGACCGCCTGTGCGAACAGCCGATACTGGCGCTCGTAGCGGCCGAACATCACGGCTTCGAGCCGGCGAGCCAGCGGTGTGAGCAGCGGGATTCCCTCTGCCATGGTTGGGGGATGCTTGTCGGGCCGGATAAGGGTGTGGGCTGACAGCAGCGTCGTGGGGCGTGAGGGACCGACACGCTTTCGACGGGGCGTGCCCGACTGCCGGCCATGTTCCCCGAGTTCGAGGTCGTGCCGGCGGTCGACATGCAGGACGGGCAGGTGGTCCAGCTGGTCGGTGGCGAGCGTGGCACCGAGAAGACGTACGGCGACCCGGTCGCGGCGGCCCAGCGGTGGGTCGACGCCGGCGCCCGCACCCTCCACCTGGTCGACCTCGACGGCGCCTTCGAGGGCGAGCGCGTAAACGGCGACGCCATCGACGCGGTGCTCGAGGCGGTCGGCGACGGCGTCGACGTCCAACTGGGCGGGGGTATCCGGACCGCCGAGGACGCCATCTCGCTGCTGGACCGCGGCGTCGACCGCGTCATCCTGGGGACGGCGGCCGTCGAGAACCCCGACATCGTCGCGGAGATAAGCCGAACCCATCCCGAGAGCGTCCTCGTCAGCCTCGACGCGAAAGACGGCGAGGTCGTCGTCTCGGGGTGGACCGAGGGGACGGGACTGGACCCCGCCGAGGCCGCGGGGCGCTACGCCGACCTCGGCGCGGCCGGCGTCCTCTTTACCGACGTGGACGTGGAGGGGCAACTGGAGGGCGTCCGGACCGAGCCGGTCGAACGGCTGGTCGAGGCCGTCGACGTCCCGATTGTCGCCAGCGGCGGCGTCGCCACCGTCGCGGACGTACAGGCGCTCGAATCGGCGGGCGCGGCGGCCGTCGTCGTCGGCAGCGCGCTGTACGAGGGGGAGTTCACGCTCGAAGCCGCACAGCGGGCCGTCGACGGATAGCTAGTCGAGCGCGCCGACGGTCGCGCCGGCAGGGCCGCGCTCGAAGCCGCCGAGCGTCGGCTAACTGACCGCGCCGGACCCGTCGCTGACGACGGTCACCGGTGACTGACCGACACCGTCTCGCTCGCGAGCACCGTCCCGTCGCCGCGGCGAACGGTCACGTCGTACTCGCCGGGCGTCTCGACGCCGCCTTCGAATCTGACGGGGGCGTCGGTCGCGCCGGCCGGGAGTCGGACGGTACGGGACTCGACGACTTCGCCGTCGACGAGGAGTTCGAGCGTCGCACCGCCGACGGTGTCGGTGTCGTTACGTCCCGTGACGGCGGCGAGCGGGGCCCCGACGGCCTGCTCGGCGTCGATACTCGCGTCGAAGGCCCCGGTCGGGCGCTCGTACTCGGGGAGGTCCTGCAACTCCCCGGCGTTTGCGGGCCGAATCCGGACGGCGGTCCCGCCGGTCCGGGCCATGGACGCCACGAGCGCCGTCTCGTGGTCGACGAGCGCCCGCGAGATGTGGACCTCGTCGGCCGTGTCGGCGGCGCTCGCACCGACGCCGTCGGTGTATATCTCCGCGACGAGGGACGGTCCCCCCGCGTCGGCGTCGTCGGGGCCGAGGAAGTCGAGGGGCACGTCGAGCACCCGTCGACACTCGTCTGTCATCGCGCCGAGGAACCACTCCTCGCCGGCCCGGCGGGCCACGACGCTGTAGTCACCGATTTCGGCGTCGACGACCCGGGTGTCGTCCCAGCCGCCGGCGGGCACCGCCTCCAGGAAGTCGAACGCTGGCAGCGTCTCGAAGTTCTCCGCTTCGGGCGTGTACCCCTCGTACTCGGCCGGGACGGGCGACGGCTCGCCGACCTCGGTGACCGCGACGGCGTCGAGGTTGAACCCGCCCACGTCGCCCCGGAACTGCGAGCCCTCGTCGTCGTACTGCAGTTCGAGCGCGACGGTGTTGTCGCCCGCCGAGAGGGAGACGGTCGTCGTGAACACCTCCCACTGGTCCCAGTAGCCGGTGTAGTCGGGCGCGATAGTCGTCGTCTCGCCGTCGACCCGAAGGGTCGCCTGCGGGCCGCCGTTGTGGCGCACCCGGGGGGTGTTCGCGTCGCCGTCGCTGGCGTAGCGCAGGTGGAGGTCGTACTCGCCTGCCGAGGGCACGTCTCTGACGGTAAAGGACACCGACGCGCCGGGCTCAGCCCGGTTCGGGTCCATCGGCACGTAGTGAGCGCCAAAGGCGTTGCGCCACGTATCGGCCGTGACCAGCCCGTCGAGGGCGCCCGACTGGGCCTGCAGGAGTTGGCCGACCTCGAACTCGGGGCTGACGTAGGCCTCGATGCGGTCGGCGAGCATCTGCATCCCGGCGTTGTACGTCGGGTACATCGCCAGCTGCTTGGCCCGGGTCGTCCGGACGCGGCCGCTGGCCGTCCCGTCCAGGCGGATGTCGAACAGCCCCGGCTGGTAGCTTATCGGCCCGGCGAGCATCCGGGTAAAGGGCAGCGTGACGTGGTGGCCCTCGCCCACGTCCGAGCCCAGTCGGCCGAACCCGTCGTACTCCTGGGCCTTGAGCACCTCGCTGGCGGCCAGGTGCGGGTAGGTCCGGCGCTTGCCGGTGGGCTTGTCCGACTCGTGGCGTTCGAGCAACTGGCGGCTGGCACCGCCCCGTCGGGCGACCAGTTCCTGGTGGTTGACCGCCAGCTGACAGTGGTGGTTGTGGGTGGGTTCGGCGTTGTCTTCGAACCCCAGGCCGGGGTCGGAGACGTAGCCGGTCTTGACCGAGCGGATGGCTTCGGCCTCGTAGTCGCCGAAGATGTCGTCTGCCAGCTGTGCCTCGTAGTTGACTACGTTCCCGGCCGTCTCGTTGTGCATCGTCATCTCGACGGCCGGGGACAGCGACTGTCCAAAGGCCGTCACGCCGGCGAGGTCGAAGTCGGGCGTCGACCCGTCGACGGAGAAGTCGAGCGCGTCGCCGGCCGGGCCGGGGAAGTCCTCCCAGCCCTCGTTCCAGCCCTCGGCGAGCACGCTGTCGACGCCGTTGTCGCTCGCGAACTGGAGATACCGCTTCATCCGTTCGGTGCGCGCGCCGTGGATGTATTTCCCGGGGTCGATGTCGTCGGCCGCCAGGTCCGCGTCGCTCCGGTACTGCCAGTTGGCCGCCCCGGCTATCATCATCCACCAGATACCGACGTACTTCTTCGGCGTTATCCAGTCCGTGTCCGGGCCCTCGGCGCTCGCCGGGAGCGCCGACTCGTCGACGTCGTCGTTGAGCAGCGGGACGAGCGAGGACTCGAGCAGGTCGCCCGGCGAGTCGCCCACCTGTACCGTCCGCCACGGCGTGACGTGGGGCGCCCGTGCCGACACCTTCGTCCCGTCGGGAAGGGGGGCCAGTTCGGCCGAGAGCGTCGTCGCCCCGTCGCCGTCGGGGGCGAGCGAGAGCGTCGCGTAGTCGGTCAGAGCCGCCTCGTGGACGCTGAGATAGAGCTCGCCGGCGTCGATGGTCAGTGGCGTGTGGACGCCCCGGCGAGTCCCCGCACCGCCCGGGAGCTGTGACCGCCTCCCCGACGGGAGCTCGCTCAGCGGCGTCTCGCGGTACTCGTCTTCGAAGCGACCGGGTTCGCCCTCGGGCTGGGAGAAGCGGTTCTCTATCCACCAGCAGTCGTAGTCCTCGGCGAAGTCGAAGGCGGTGTTCTCGCCGGTGAGGACGAACTGGCCGTCCTCGTGACCGAAGTCCGTCGAGAAGACGGTCCGGAACCCGAAGCCGTCGTCGAACACCCGGAGTTCGAGCGTCGCCGCCCGGCCAGGGTCGGCGGTCTCCGCGAGGCCGAGGCGGAGCGAGCGATACGTCGCGTTGACGCGGTCATACTGGTCCACGACCGGTTCCCACGACTCTGTCCCGGAGCCACGCTCGGCGCCGGTGACTCGGACCTCGGGCGCGGCCTCGTGGCTGGCCCCGAAGGCGGGCTGGTTTCTGAAGTCGAAGCCGATTCCCGAGGGTTCGACGTAGGTGGTCTCCGCGACCGCGACGCTGTACGTCGGGACCCCGTCGGTCACGTCGACGGTGACCGCGATGCGTCCGTCGGGCGACCTGACGCGCTGTCGCGGCGAATCGTTCCCCGTGGTCACCGCTGCCGCCGTCGCCGGCGATACCTCCCGCGAGAAGGCCGCAGCAGTGAGAAGTGTCTTCGTGCCACCGTCGGGCCGGCAGTGGTCCGACCGTGAACCGCACGACCGATTGTCGTCTGTCACTACCCCAGGGCGAGGGCCGAGGGGGCCTTACTACTTCCTACATAACCTGACGACTCAGCGTGGCGGCGGCTCGGGCGGTGTGAGAGGAGTCACCAGTGCGGGAGACGCGACGGGACAGCGGACCGGACGGGGTTCTCGCGGCGGTCCCGGACGGCCGCCGCCGGCGTTAGCCGCCGTATAACGTGACAGCGCGTGCCCCGTACCCCTCGTAGAACGGCCCGATACCGCCGCCGGCGTTGCCCGCGGCGACGCGGCCGTCGGGCGTCTCGAAGACGAGGCTGTTCTCCATCGGGAAGTCGTTGGTGGGGTCGCCGACGAGGTTCTGGCGCACCGCGACGACGGGCACCCGTTCGTAGCGCCGGTCGTCGCCGCCGTCGAGGTCTTCGAGCGTCACGTCGGCGAGCAGGTCCCGGCCCTCGGCCCGGTGGAGCGCGGCGTTGGTCGCGGCGGTCCGGAGGTGGTCGTACGTCGCCGGCAGTTCGTCGGGGTCGGTGACGTGGCGGACCTCGCCCATCGGCCAGAAGTTGGCGACGGCGTTGCCGAAGAAGCCGCTGGCGACCTCGTGCTGGGCAAAGGAGAGGGCGTACTCGCTGCCGTGACGGCCGGCGAGGATACCGTGGGCGCCGAGGACGCCGGTCCGCTCGTCGACGACGACGGTGACCGGAGGCGCGGCGTCCCAGACCCGGACCACGTCCGCACAGGCCGCCCAGTCCGGGGCCACGTCGGAGGACAGCGGCGCGACGGCGAGCAGATAGACGAACACGCCCCGTTCGCGGGCGGCGGCGAGGTCGGCTTCGAGGTTGGCGAGTTCCGGTTCCGGGAGCACGAGAAACGCCTCTCGCTCCGCGTCGCCCAGGTAGTGCCGAATTCGCTTGCGGACCGTCGCACGGGAGTGGACGACCTCGACCGCGGTGCCGTCGTCGTCCGGCGCGGTGTACAGCGACTCGACGCCCGCCTGGAGGTCGTCCAGTCGCGCGGTGAAGGCGCCCAGCGCCTCGTCGGGCGGGCGCGCTCGGATGACGGTCGGACTGGCCGTCTCGTCGATGGTGACCAGCCCCCGGTCGGCCAGTTCCCCGGCGAGTTCGTAGACGTACCCCTGGGAGACGTCGGCCGCCCGCGACACCTCCCCCGTCGTCGCCGCGCCGGCCCGAAGCACGGCCAGATAGGCGTCGATTTCCTTCGCCGAGAGCCCGAACGCGCGCAGGTGGTCTCGCACCGTGTCCGCAGACATGGCCGAATATTATGATACAATATACAAAATATTTTTCCCATTGGCGGGCGCAGGGACAGGTAGATGAGCGAATCGTCCGCCATGCAGGCGCCGGAGGAGGAAGTCGGCGAGGACGTGGTGAGCGACCGCTCGGGCCGTCGCTGGTGGACGGTCGCTATCTTCGCGTACATCATGCTGGAGGGCGCCGGACTGCAGATGCGCGGGGCGGTCATCCCCGCGCTCCGGCGGACCTTCGAGGTGCCAGAGTGGCAACTTGGACTGGTCGCGCCAGCGGGCACCGTCGGCTACGTGCTCGCGGTGATGGTGGTCGGCGCCGTCGCCGGCCGCCTCGACACGAGACGGCTCCTGCTGGTCGGCATCGTCGGCACCGGCGTCGGCATCCTGGTGATGGGCGTCGCGCCCTCCTTCGCCCTCTTCCTGGCGGCGCTGCTCGGTCGGGGGCTCTTTACCGGCGTCGGCCGGGGGACCGACCGACCGCTGCTCTCGCATCTCTACCCCGCCCAGCGGGGCCGCATCTTCGGCTTCTACGACATGATGTGGGCCGTCGGCGCGACGGCCGGCCCGCTGCTGGTCGCCGCCGCCGTCGCCGCGGGGGACTGGCGACTTGCCTACTACGCGCTCGCGCTCGCGTTCGTCCCGGTGGTCGCGCTCGCCCTCTGGCTGCCGACGCCGGACGTCGACGGCGGCGACGACCCGCTGGACTGGGCCGAACTCCGCCGCATCACGAGCCAGCCGGCGGTCCTGACGATGGCCGTCGCGCTCTTCTGTTCGACCGGGTTAGAGGGCGGACTCTTTACCTGGGTGACGACGTACGCCCAGGGGCGACTGCCCGGGTCGCTCGCGACGGCGTCGCTGTCGGTCATGCTGGCGGCCTACATCCCGGGTCGGTTCGTCTCCGGGTGGCTCTCCGAGCGGGTCGGCTACGTCCGCCTTGCCGTCGGGCTGACCGGGCTGACCATCCCCGCGTTCGCCTACACGTTCTTCGTCGCGGAGGGGTACGGGCTGCTCGTCGGCCTCTTCACCATCGGCCTGGCGCTCTCGGGGATGTACCCGACGCTGCTGGCCTACGCCACCGAGGCGGTGCCCGAACACAGCGCGCCGGTCAACGCGAGCGCCGCCGTCACCAGCGCCGCCGGTATCGCCATCGTCCCCGCCGCGATGGGCTTTGTCATCAGTGACACCGGCGTCGCGGGCGCGATGCGACTGCTCGCCGTGCCACTGGCCCTGCTCGCGCTCGTCTTGCTGTTCGCGCTGTATCGGACCGTGCGATAGACGGCCGTGGTCTGCTGACCGATAGATGCTTCAGGCTACTACCTGAACCGGGCGAGCGTTGCCACAATGCCCTCCATCGACAGCGATAGAACTCGCAGAGACGTGTACGTAGTCGTCGCCTTCTTCTGCATCATTTCGGTTATCGCGCTGCCAGTGGGCGTGTTTCTGGCGTATCGGGCCTGAAAGATTCACCGGGACCTGCCCGACGAGAGCGCCTGATGGGCCCCTCGGTCGCATACTAGCCCCCGCGTCGTCCGGGTCTTTCCGGCCGTCTGTATCTCTAGCTGCTCAGCCACCGCTCTCGGCAGCCCCGTCGTGGGCCCGCTCGACGGCCGTCACCAGTGTCGCCCGCTCCGCACACCCGACGAGATGCGAGGCACAGCCACAGTCCGAACAGCCGAAGTCGGGGACTGCCCCACCAACGGCGTCGACCAGTCGCCGCGCCACGGCACACTCGATATCGGCTGTGGTCGTCACGACGCGCTCGACGCTCGTCGCCGGGTCGCCCAGCAGGTAGTCGACGTGCCAGTGGCGGGCGTCGTTCTCGCCGCGGGCGACGGCGCGGTGGCGGTCGACGCGGGCGAATCCGCCCGGCCCGAGTGCGCTCCCGGTGTAGGCGTACCAGTCGGCCGGGAAGTCGAGCGGACCGAGCGCGCCCACCTCGACGGCGCCGTCGCTGGCTCGGGAGAGAACAAGCGTGTAGGTGCCGCCGGCCATCCGCCGGTCAGCCCGTAATCGTGGGGTCGGCGGCGTGGTCGCCGGGACCGCCGATGCGGAACTCCCGGGAGTCCGTGCAGTCCTCGGTACCGGCGGCGAGGTCCCCGACGAGCCAGTTGAACGCGCGGGTGAACTCGGCGGCGGGGGCGTCCTCGAAGCGGGCCAGGACGTCGTCCGCGGTCAGGGCCTCGTCGTACTGCCGGGCGAAGGCGGCGACGTTCTCGGCGGCGGTCTGTGCGGTGTCGGCGTCGGTGTGCTCGCCGAAGGCGACGGCGAGCGAGTCGGTGATGTCGGACATACACGGGGACAGCGGCCGGAGCAAGTATGCGTTTATGATGGCGGCGAACTGGCCGGGCTTTCTTGTACGCTGGCCGCCACGTTCAGGTATGCGCGCCCTCCGACGGAGCCCGACGGCCGTGACCCTGGCGCTCGTTCTCGCGGTCTTTGCCTGCCAGCGGGCCGCCGGCGCGGTGGGCCTCCGGGGCCTGTTCGCGCTGTCGAACCCCCTGCTTTCCCGACCGTGGACGCTGGTGACGAGCGTCTACGCCCACGCGAGCGTCTCGCACCTGGTCGCCAACGCCGTCGCGCTCGCGCTGGGCGGCGTGCTGGTCGAGCGGCTGACGACGCCGGCGCGCTTTCACGCCTTCTTCGCCGGCGTCGGCGTCCTCGCCGGGGTGACGCAGGTGGCGCTGGTCGGCCTCGTCGGGCCGCTGGTCCCGTGGCTGCCCGCACAGGTCGCCGTGCTGGGTGCCAGCGGCGCCATCCTCGGCCTCTATGGCTACCTGCTCGGGGCGAACCGGCTCACCGAGCGCATCGTCGGCGGCGTCGAACTCGCCCCGCGGTCCCAGCTCGCCGCCGGCGTCCTGGTGGCGGCGCTCGTCACGCTGCTGACGGCCAACCCCGGCGCGGCGCTGGTCGCGCACTTCACGGGCCTGCTCGTGGGCTTTCTCGCCGGACGCACACACCTGCTGGCGCCCGGCGAGGGCGCTCGGGAGCGACAGTCAGCGGTGGAGTGAGCCACATCGGCCCCGTCGCGCGCGTGCTTCACGCAGGGGCTACGCTCCGCGTCACTGCGTTCTCGGGTGCGCTTCGAGGCCGTGAGCCTGCGAGCGACCGCGCTACACGAACACCTGCTCGTCCAGCCGCGTCGTCACCTCGTCGGCCAGGGTCTGCAGGTTGACGGTGTCCTCGCGGTTGTAGGAGACGAGCGTCTCCAGGGAGCCGTCCTGGCCGCGCTCGTGTTCGCGCCAGAGGCGGACCGCGTCCCGGCCGGAGATGTCGGGGCGGTCCCGCTCGATGCCGATGTCCTGCTCGACCTGTTTGAGCCCGCCAGAGAGGCCGATTTTCTTGCAGGTGTACATCAGGTCGAGGTGGGGCCGCTGGAGGTCGATATCGAAGTTCGCTTCGAGGAAGGGCACGTCGAAGCGCTTGCCGTTGAACGTCACCAGCAGGTCGGCGTCGGAGAAGGCCGCCCGGAGGTTGCCGGCGGTGAGGTCGTCGCCGGCGACCAGTGTTTCGGTCTCGCCGGCCTGGTGCAAGGAGACGGTCGTCACCTGGTTGCGGCGCTCGTCCAGCCCGGTGGTCTCGATGTCGAAGAAACACGCCTGCTCGGGGAAGGTCTCGTAGAGGCGCCACCCCTCGCTGCTGGGGAAACAGCGGTCGAAGTAGGCCACGTCCGCGGCGTCGAGATACGCGCGGCCCTCCCGGATGAACTGGTCGATGCGGTCGCCCCGCTTGCCGCCGACGACGCCCGGTTCGAACTCGTCCCAGTGGGTGACCCCCTGCTCCCAGATAGAGCGCTCTGTCTGCTCGCCGACGCCGTCGACCGCGATGAAACTGTTCTCGACGCGCACGCTATCCGGTAGTAGGGGCGGTGTATGTAAACCTAGCGAGGAAGCGACCGCAGGGAGCGTCCTCGAAGGCGACGCGGGGAGAGCGAGGCCGTAGCGAAGCGAGGGCCTCGGACGCGAGCGGCGAAGCGAGACTGCGGACAGTGAGTCCTAGAGCAGCGAGGAGCGTGACCCAGTAGCGACGGCGAGCAAAACGCCGAAGCCGCCGGAGCACCCAGAGAGCCCATGACCGACTATCTCGTCGCCACCGCGTCGGTCCACGTGACCGCGGCGGCGGCCGACTACCTGCAGGGGCGACTCGACCCGAGCGAGGACAGCGTCGTCGTGGTCGGGGTCAGAGAGCCCGACAGCCACGAGCGCGACGCCGCCGACGCGGCCAACGTCGCCCGGTCGCGGCTGGCGGCGGCGATGCCCGAGACCGAACTCCGTGAGGGCGACCCCGCGACCGAACTGCTGGCGGCTATCGACGCCCACGACCCCGACGTACTACTCGTCTGCGCCAACGCCGGGACCGAGGGGGCGTCGGGCGTCGGGTCGACGGCGACGGCGCTACTGGAGCGGGCCGACCGGCCCGTGGTCGTGGTGCCGCTGCCGGACCTCTAGTCGGTGGTTACGAGAGGCGGTCGAGCAGCCCCGGCTCATCGAACTCGAGTGCCAGGTCGGTACCCAGCAGGCCCTCGGTGGCGGCCGCGACGGCGGGCGCGAGCGGCGACTCGGGGTCGAGCGCGCTCGGCCCGACCGGGTGGGCCGCGGGGAGTTCGTAGTCGGCGTCCTCGACGGGTATCGCGTCGGCGGCGTCGGTCCGGGTGGCGACCACGGCGTCGGCGGGGGCGTCGAGGTCCCGCAGTCGGCCGCGCTGTCGGGGCAGCAGGTCGGCGCCGCGGGGGGTCGCGGGCGCGACGAGCGCGCGCCGGTCCGCGGTCGTGAGCGCGGCGACGGCCGGGTTGGCGGCCACGGGCGGCACGTCCAGCAGGACGTGGTCGAACCGGGAAGCGGCGTCGGCGACGGCGGTTTCGAGCCGTCGAGCGGCGTCGGGTGCCTGCGCGCGGGCGAGGCGTTCGAACGGCGCGTGGGCCGGACAGAACACGACACGGCCCGCCACGTCGTAGTCGGCGTCGTACAGCGCCGCCTCGAGGGCGCTCTCGCCGACGGCGACGGCGGTCACGTCGTCCGGTATCCGCCCGCCGACGTACGTCGCCAGTCCCTGCGTCCCGAAGGCGGCGTCTAGCACCGCGACCGAGCGGCCGGCCCGGGCAAGCGTCGCCGCCATCTCCACGGTCGTTCGTGTCGTCCCGGCGCCGCCGGCGGCGCCGACCAGCGCGAGCGTCGGTGTAGCCATACAGTACGTGGAACTCGGGATGAAATAAAAAGGTCAGTGCCAGCGACGGGGATAATCATTTATCTTACCAATAAGAATTCTTATGCTTAGTTCGGTTGTACAGTACTACCCAGTAAGGAGCCATCATGACAGCAGGTAGCGGTGAAAACAAGTGGAATCGACGACAGTTTCTCGCGATGACGGGCGTCGCTGCGGGTGCTGGGATGCTCGCGGGATGTGGCGGGCTGACGAACCAGGAGTTCATCGCCGACACCGTGGTACTGCCACAGGCGGCACAGGACGAACTGGATTTCACGGCGCTCGTCGAGAAGACCGACCGCCGCGAGTACTCGCGGTCGGTCGGCGGACAGGACGTCAACGCGGCCGTCGAGAGCTCCATCTCCGTGTACGGACAGACGGACGTCGAACTCTCCTTCGTCGGCGGCGAGGGACCACTCCTCTTCCGGTTCGTCGGCGGCGAGGGGGACGACGCCTTCGGCGAGGTGACCGAGAAGCGCGCCGCGCCGGCGACGGCGTTCGGCGTCGTCGGCGGGCCGCTCCCACTCCTCGAGAGGGACAGCCCCGTCGACCCGGCCGGCGTCGTGCTGTTCGCGCCGACGGAGAGCGACGGCCCGGTCAGTGCCGACCAGGTGCTGGCGGTCGCCCACCATTCGGCCTTCGAGGGCGAGGAGTCGTTCATCGTCGGCGAACACGGCGCCCTGTTCCCGGGCGAGGAGTGGTTCCCCGGTGAGGAGTGGGTCCCGTCGACGAATTGGTTCCCCGGCGACGAGTGGGTGATGCCCGGCGACGACGGCGGTGCGGACGTGGCGTTCTTCGACGGCGACGCGGACGGCGACGGGCTCGGCGACGGAGTCGAGGAGAGCGAGCCCTTCAGCGCCGGCGACGAGGTCGAAGCCGAGTACGTCGCCGCGCCAGCCAGCGTGTTCTTCGACACTGGCGTCTCGGTCACCGACCCCGAACGGATGGCCGCGGCCGTCGGCGTCGACGAACTGGGCGTGACGAACCCCGACAACATGGTCCCCGGCTTCGTCGTGTTCTCCGACCGCGAGCGAGGCGTCCCCATGGCGTACTTCGGGGGAGACGAACTGTTCCCGGACTCGTCGTTCTTCCCGGACAGCGTCTTCTCCGAGGGGCAGGTGCTGTCGGCACCGCTCGGAGAGCTGTTCCCGGACGGGCACTTCTTCCCGGACGGGTACTTCTTCCCGGACTCGACGTTCTCGGAAGACACGACGGTGCTGTTCTTCCCCGAAGAGTCGTTCGACGAGGTGCCGGAGCCGTTCAGCGTCGCCGAGGCGGGCGACGAACTCGCACCCGAGGAGACGCTGCTGTTCTTCGGTGCCGACCAGGAGACCGCGTGGCCGGATTCGGTGTTCTGGCCGGATTCGGTCTTCTATCCGGACTCGGTGTTCTACCCGGACTCGGTGTTCTACCCGGACTCGACGTTCGTCACGACGGAGCCGACCACGAATCCAGTCGCCGCCGGGGCCCTTCCGGAGGCGTTTCCGGATAGCTTCTTCTTCCCGGACGAATCGTTCACGCCGACGGAGCTGCTGCAGTTCCCCGGCGAGTTCGCCTTCCCCGACAGCAGTTTCGACAGCGAAGGGGCGACCGTCGCCCTCTCGACGGGGTCGCTGGAGAACCTCAACGCCGGCACGCTCGGTGGCGGCGCGCTCAGCGTCGGCGTCCTCAGCACGCCCGCCGCGAAGGTAGCCGGCCAGTCGCTGAACCCGCTGGCCCGACTGGGGCTGGCCGAGTTGCTGACCAGCGACCAGTCCGAGGGCTTTCTCAGCTCCGCCGGCGTCGGCGACGGCGAGAGCGTCGACTGGGAACGGGGCCCGGAAGCGCTCTCGACGGTCGAGGGGACGATGCTCGACCAGGACGTCACCGTCGAGACCCACGCAGGCGTGGTCAGCGGCGGCGAGACGCCCAACGCCACCTACCTCCACATGGCCCGCGTCGAGAACGACAGCAGCGTCGTCATCGCGGTCGGCATCCAGAGCTTCGACGTCGAGGACACGTCGAAGCCGTTCGTGGGCGCGGACGGGTACCTGACCGAGAGCGAACTCGAGGACGTCCGGTCGACGGTCGTCGACGTGGACGGTCGACTGGTCGTGCGGTAGTCGTACGGATTGGTGTCGCTGTTTCCCGGTTATCGCCGTCCCGAGGCGGCCAGGAAGAGGCTACGACAATCCGTATCAGTCCCTGATTGTCGCCGCGATATCGTCGAGTTCGTCGTCGCTCAGGTCGGGTCGGTCACTGACCAGCGCGTGGATGGGACGGCCGCCGTCGTCGGCAAAGCGCGGGACGATGTGGGCGTGGACGTGGGGGACCTCCTGACCGGCTTCCTCGCCGTTGTTGAACGCCACCGTGCTGGCGGGCGCGTCGACGGCCGCTTCGACCTCGGGCGTCAGTTCGTGCATGGCGGCAAACACCGCGCTCCCCAGGTCCGCGGGCAGGTCGTTCAGCGACTCGTGGTGGTCCTTTGGGATGACGAGCGTGTGGCCCGGCGCGAGCGGGTTCGCGTCCAGGAACGCCAGCACGTCGTCGTCCTCGTAGACGGTTCGGCTCGGGATGTCACCGGCGACGATTTGACAGAAGATGCAGTCGTCCATACGCGGCGGTGTGTCCGGCGCGGCCATGAAAGTTTCTCCGGCGGCAGTCAGCCCCCGGTGGCCCGGTCGACGGCCACCACTATCGCCGCGGCGTATTCCTCGTAGCGGTACCCCAGCCGCGAGAGCCACACCTCCTGGTAGCTCGGATGGAGCACGGGGACCACCGGCACCCCGAGCGCGTCGCTTTCGCGAGGGTCCAGCACGCAGTCCAGAACGCCATAGAGCGCCTCGCCGTCGAGGGCCAGCACCGTCTCGGTGGCGTGCGTGCCGGTCGGCAGCACGGCATCGGGCGCCACCGTCTCGACTTCCCCGACCAGATACGGCCGACAGTTGTCCAGTTCCGCCGCGGTGGGGTCGCGGTTCCCCGGCGGGTGACAGTTCACGGCGTTCGTGAAGTAACAGCCGTCGTGGCCGAAGCCGGCGTCGGCGAGCAGCGTCCGAATCTTCCGACCCGACGCCCGGGCGGTGTAGGCCATCCCGGTCAGGTTCCCGCCCCGCCACTGGTCGGCGTCGGGGTCGCCGGCGGCCGGGGCTTCGCCGACCACGACGACGCTGGCGTCCAGCGGCCCGACGCCCCAGGAGATGCGCTCTCGGGCGCCGGCCAGTTCGGGACAGCGCCGGCAGTCGTCGGCGAGGGCGTGGCGGCCCTCGGGGTCGGGAAACGCGGGCGGCTCCCCATCCGACAGACCCGCCGGTGAGGCCGGGCGGGGTATGAACGTTTCCGACGGGCCGGATGCCCGGCCGGAACGGTCCGCGACGGCGATACGGACCTGGTAAGAACGCCTAAAAATGTCTGTCCGCTAACAGCAGTATGACGACACACGTGCTGCTCGCCGACGTGAACGAACAGCGATTCCACACCTTCCAGGAACTGGCGTCGATATGGGGGGACATCCGGAACGATATCGAAGACGCCGGTGGCGAGGTACACGACAGCAACGTCCTCATCGGGGACTACGACTTGCAGGTCGTCTTCGACGCCGACGACGAGGAGACGGTGCTGGAGGTATCGATGGCCGTACAGCGCCACGGATTGAACACCAAGACGATGCGCGCCGTTCCGATGGCGCAAATCGGCGAATACGCCACCGACCCGTGAGCGAGTGCGACGTGTGGCCGGGTCTCTGCTACCCCTCGGAAGAGTTAAGCGATAATCCAGCCTCGGGAAAGCATGGATTTTTCCCGACGCGAACTGCTGGGGCTGGTGGCGGTCAGTGCGCTGGCCGGCTGTTCGAGCGGTGACGACGGCGACAGCGGCGACGGACCCACCGAGACGACTGGCACGCCGCCGGCGACGGCGGACGGCAGCGCCGGGACGAGTCTCGCCGGGTCCTGCGCGAGCAACTTCGGCGACACGCTACAGCCCTACGACGTGGGCGACCGCGGGATGGTGGCGGCCTTCGGCTACCCGATGGGCGGCGAGGTGACGAGCGAACAGGACGAGGACGACAGCCACGTGACGGGCTTTGGCTACGGCCGGGGGGATGTCTCGCCGCTGCACACGATGACCGTCTCCGAGACGGGGCCGACGGGCGAACCGGCCGACGCGACCGAAGCGTACTCCTTCGACGACCGGTTCGAGAGCGGGACGGTCACGACCTACGACGGCCGGGAACGCCCCGTGGCGATACGCCGCGCAGACGAGTCGGTGACCTACATCGTCCACGTCGAGCGGTCTGACGGCGTCTACGTGTTCTCTGTGCAGACGTCGGCCGGTGAGGGCGAGCCGTGTCCGGACGTCTACGAGTCGGTCACCAGGCGCGTCACGGGGTCGTTCGAGCCGGTGGCCTGAGGGCTGTCGCTCTACTCGTCGTGCAGGTGCCCCGGATTCCACTCGCCGTCGAACTCCCGGTGGGTAAAGGGCAGGGCGTCCTCGCCGGCGTAGCTGGCGACGAGCTGGCCGTCGCCCTCCAGATAGTACTTGTAGGTCGTCAGCCCCTCCAGGCCGACGGGGCCGCGGGCGTGAATCTTGCCCGTGGAGATGCCGACCTCGGCGCCCAGCCCGTAGCGGTAGCCGTCGGCGAAGCGCGTCGAGGCGTTGTGGAAGACGCTGGCGGCGTCGATACCGGTCATGAACGTCTCGGCGGTGTCGGCGTCCTCGGTGACGATTGACTCGGTGTGTTTCGAGCCGTTCTCGTTGACGTGGGAAACGGCGTCGTAGACGTCGTCGACCACCTTGATGGCGAGTTCGAGGTCGCCGTATTCGGCCCGCCAGTCGCCGTCGGTGACGGGGTCGACGTCGACGATTTCGCGGGTCTCGGCGTCGCCCCGCAGCGTGACGCCCTCCTCGCGGTAGCGGGAAACGACGCCTGGCAGGAACTCGTCGGCGACCGACTCGTTCACGAGCAGCGTCTCGACGGCGTTACAGACCGCGGGGTACTGGACCTTCGCGTCCAGCGCGATGTCCTCGGCCATCGCCAGGTCCGCGGCCTCGTCGACGTAGACGTGACAGACGCCCTCAGTGTGGCCCAGCACGGGAATCTGGGTGTTCGCCTCGATGTAGGAGACAAAGTCCGAGGAGCCACGCGGCATCACGAGGTCGACCATGTCGTCCATCTCGAGCAGTCGGTCGACCTCCTCGTGGGCCTCGATGAGGGTGGCCCAGCCGTCCGGGAGGTCGGCGGTGGCCTCCATGATGGTCTCGTAGAGCACCCGATTCGATTCGCTGGCCTCGCTGCCGCCCTTGAGGATGACGGCGTTGCCGGATTTGAGCGCCAGCGCGGCGATTTGCACCAGCGCGTCGGGACGGGACTCGAAGATGGTCCCGACGACGCCGATAGGGACCGAGAGCTTGTACAGTTCGAGGTCCTCGTCGAGTTCCCGGGCCGCGAGCGTCTCCCCCAGCGGGTCGTCCTGCTGTGCGACGGACTCGACCATCCCGGCGATGGACTCTAGCTTGCCCTCGTCGAGTTTGAGACGGTCGACGAGCGCCTGCGTGTACTCGCCCTCGGCGAGCATCCGTTCGGCCTCCGTGACGTCTTCCTCGTTGGCCGCGAGAATGGCCTCGCTGTTCTCGCGGATGGCGTCGGCGATGTCGGCCAGCGCCCCGTTGCGCGTCTCTGCGTCGACGTTCGCGAGCCGCAGTGCCGCGCGGTTGGCCTGTGCCACCTGTTCGTGTGTGTCTGTCTCAGTCATCTACCGCTCCGTTGATAGGCAGGAATATTGTGCCCACCGATTCCGCGTCGGCGACCTTGCGGAGCACGTCCGGTTCGGCCGACCCCGCGATGACCGCCGGAATGCCGTGTTCGGCCACGTCGCGGGCGCCCCGCACTTTCGTCTGGATGCCGCCGAACCCGCCCGTCGAACTCTCCGTGACGACGTCCTCGACCTCGCTGTAGTTGCGGCCGACGACCTCGATTCGCTCGGCGTCGGCGTCTTCCTTCGGGTTGCCGGTGTAGACGCCGTCGACGTCGGTCAGCGTCACGAGCAGGTCGACCTCGACGCCGATGGCGATGGAGGCCGAAATCATGTCGTTGTCGCCTATCTGTAGCTCCTCGGTAGCGACGGCGTCGTTCTCGTTGATGATGGGGACGATACCCCACGAGAGCAGCCGTTCGACGGTGTTGCGGAAGTTGGTGAACCGCTCGGGGTTGTCCAGGTCGTGCTCGGTGATGAGAATCTGGGCGACCTTCCGGTCGTAGCGTTCGAAGCTCTCCGTGTAGCGACGCATCAGGTGGCTCTGGCCGACCGTCGAGAGCGCCTGGGACTCCTCGATGGTGTCGGTGTCGTGGCCGACGCGGCCGATACCGGCCCCCACGGCGCCCGAGGAGACCAGCAGCACCTCCTTGCCCCGCGAGAGCAGGTCCTCGATGTCGTCGACCAGCTTGTCGAGCTTGGCGTCGTCTAAGTTCGAGTCGGCGTCTGTCAGGGAGTTCGTCCCGGCCTTGACGATGACCCGGTCGGCCCCGGCGGCCAGCCGTCGGGTGGCCGCGAGCGCCTCGCCGTCGACGACCTCACTCATCGTCGAAGTCGGCCGCCAGCTCCTTCGACCGGCGTTCGGCGGCGGCGACGGCATCTTTCATCGCCCCGTCGGCGCCGCTGTCCCACAGCACTTCCATGCCCTCGATGGTCGTCCCGTTTGGCGAGCAGACGGCGTCGATGAGTTCGTCGGCCGAGCGGTCGTCCTGCAACACCGTCTCGGCGGCGCCCTTGAACGTCTGGGCCGAGAGCACCTGCGCTTCCTCGTGGTCCAGCCCGCCGGCGACGCCGGCCTCGGTCATGGCCTTGATGAAGTAGAAGACGAAGGCCGGCCCGGAGCCGTTGACCGCGGTGGCGATGTCCATCTGGGACTCCTCGATTTCGGCGAACTCGCCGACGTCGTCGAGCAGCCCGCGCACCGTCTCGGAGAGGTCGCCGGTCGCCGCGGCGGCCATGAGCCGCGTCTCGGCGGCGAGATTCGGCATGATTCGCACGACGCTGGCGTCGGTCCGGGCCTCGACGAAGTCGGTCGGGACGCCGGCGGCGATGGTGACGAGCGTCTGGTCGGCCGAGAGGTCGAGTTCGGAGAGGACGGCCTCGACGATGTCCGGCTTGACCGCGACGAAGACCACGTCGGCCTCGCCCGCGAGCGAGATGTCGTCGGTCGTCTCGTCGGCGTAGTCGGCGACCGCGGCGAGCGCGTCCGGGTCAAGGTCGCACGCGACGATAGTGTGCCCGCCGGCTTTCGAGAGACCGGTGACCAGCGCACTGCCCATGTTCCCGCAACCGATGACGCTCGTGTGTACCATTGTTACAGACGCAACACACGAGAGAGTGAAAGTAACTGCGTTTTCCTCCGGGCGGTCGGTCGCGCGCGACCGGCGTGGCTAACGGCGTTCCGGCGAGCCGCGAAAACAGCGGCGGTTCCGTCGGCGTCGGTTCCGTCGGCGGAACTGCGTCAGCGACCGTTCCAGGCTTCGAGCGCTTCGACGACGGGCATCTCCAGCCACTCCTCGCCCTCCAGGGGCAGGTCGCCGCTCGCGACCACCCGGCGCCGTGGGTCGTACCGTATCAACCCGGCGGCCGCCAGCGGCGGGATGTCCGCGTGGTGGAGCCGAATCTTGTTGCGGTCGCGCTCGGTGGCTGTCACGGCCGCCCGCGGTTTGTCCCCCTCGGCCGCGGCCAGTTCCCTGGCGAGCCAGCCGACCGGGACGGCCTCCTCGGCGCCGCTGACGCGCGCCAGCACGAGGCGTCGGCGGTAGCTGCCGAGGAGGTCGAACGCGTCCCCCAGGTCGCGGTCGGTCGTCGCATTCTGTGATATCGTCATCACCAGAGACGAGGCCACTCGACGGTATGAATTGTCTACCGGAAGAATGCGGTATCTGACCTGTCAGGGTCGGCGGTCACACCGACCCGGCCTCGGTGCCGTCGAAGTACTGCTCGAACACCTTCGCCGAGGCGACCCGGAGGTGCTGGTGGAGCGTCGACGTGGCGATGTCCAGCGCGTCGGCCAGTTCCTCGCCGGTCGTCCGCCGCCGGGGCCAGTCGAAGTAGCCCGACAGGTAGGCGGCTTCGAGGACGGTCCGCTGGCGCGTGGTCAGCGCGGTGTCGGTCGTCCCGGCGGCCCGGGCCGCCGGAGCGGTGCGCTCGACTTCGCGCTTCGCGAGCAGTTCGACCTCGATACCGCGCTGTTCGAGTCGGTCGAGATAGCCCCGGACGTCGGTGTCGAGCGTGACGTCGACGACGAACCGGCTGTCCCCGTGTTCGATGGTCCCGTCGCGGATGCGACCGCCGGCGTCCAGCAGGCCGCTGACGGGCGTGTCGTGGTCGACGCGCAGTTCGAACAGCGGCGTGTCCCCGGTGTCGACGCGGCGGAGGCCGGTGAGGCCGGTCACGCCGTCGGCGGCCCGCTCTAGTTCGTCCAGCGGCGCGTCGCCCACGTCGACGTACAGCAGGTACCGCCCCGCCTCCACGGGGACGACGCCGTCGAGGCGCCAGCGGCCGCCGACCCGGTCGTTCAGCGCCGCGACCGGTTCGACCTCGGCCGACAGCGCGAGTTCGAGTTCGAGGAAGCCGGTCGCGTACAGCAGGCGCTTCGTCTGGAGGGACTCGATGGCCGTCCCGAGCAGTCGGCCGAGTTCGGCGAAGACGGCGCGCTCCCGGCCGGTAAAGGCGTCCGCGTCGGTCGACCCGACCGTCAGGACGCCGTAGACGACGCCGTCGGACTCGATGGGGATGGCCGCCAGCGTCCGGACGCCCCGGTCGGCGGCCAGGTCCCGCAGCGCCGGATGGGAGGCGTCGTCGCGGACCTCCGAGAGGACGGTCACCGTATCCGCCGTGGCGGTCCGGTCGATAGCCGTTTCGAGGCGGGTCGCGCCCGCGGCACGCAGCGTCGCCAGCGCGTCGTCCGGGAGGCCGGCGGCGTGTTCCACCTCCGTCGGTTCGCCGGTGAACCGGGTGGTCAGCGCGACGGGGTAGCTCTCCGAGGCCACCAGTCCCTCACAGACCGCCCGCTCGACGGTCTCGCGGTCGGTCGCACCGACGACGGTCCGGTGGACCCCGCGAATGAGCGCGTTGATGTCGTTCAGGCGGGCGAGTTCGTCGCGCTGGGCCGCCAGTTGCACCTCGTCGGCCTTGCGTTCGGTGATGTCGCGCAGCGCGGAGAGGTGGAGGCCGGGAGTGACGTTCGCCGTCGCCACGAAGTCGGTGACGCGGGTCTCGCCGTCCGGTCGGACGAGCGGGAACTCGCCCTGGAGCGTCCCCGTTTCGAGGAAGGCGTCCCAGGCGGCCGCCACGTCGTAGTCCGGCGGGGCGAACTCGGCGACGTTCCGGCCGACCAGTTCGTCCTCGTCGAGCCCGTACAGGTCACAGGCGGCCCGGTTGACGTCGACGTACGTCCCGTCGTCGTCGGCCAGTAGCAGGGCGTCCAGCGTCCCCTCGAAGACGGCGCGGAACTGCCGTTCGCTCTTCCGGAGGCGCTGTTCGTAGCGTTTGCGCTCGGTTATCTCCTCGAAGCCGACGACGACGCGCTCGATGTCACCGTCGGCGTCGAGCAGCGGCGCGGCGCTGACGGAGAGCCATATCTGGGTGCCGTCACGACGCCGGATGGTCATCTCGGTGCCGAAGGTCGGCTCGCCGGTGCGCAACACGACGTTTAACGGGAACGCCTCGTCGGGGAACGGCTCGCCGTCCGGGCCGTACGACTCCCACTCCGGTTCGACCAGTACCTCACCGACCAGCTCACTGGGTTCGACGCCCAGAATCTCTCCGGCCCGCTGGTTGACGCGGACGAACCGCCCGTCCGGCGTGTGGACGGCGATGCCCATGGGACTGACCCGCAGGAGCTGTTCGGTCAGGTCCCGCTCGCGTTGTAAGTCCGCCTCGCGCTGTTTGCGCTCGGTTATCTCCTCGAAGGAGACGACGACGTGTTCGATGTCGCCCGCCTCGTTCAGCACGGGCGCGGCACCGACCGAAATCCAGAACCGGGCGCCGTCCCGACGGCGGACGGACATCTCGGTGCCGAAGGTCGGTTCGCCGGTGCGCAGGACGACGTTGAGCGGGAACGCCTCGTCTGGGAACGGCTCGCCGTCGGGGCCGCGGGCGTCCCATATCGGTTCGTCCAGCACCGTATCGAGGAGTTCCTCGCGGTCGATACCGATGATTTCCTCGGCGCGCTCGTTGACGCGGACGAACCGACCGTCGGGCGTGTGGACGGCGATGCCCATGGGACTCACCCGCAGGAGCTGTTCGGTCAGGTCCCGCTCGCGCTGCAGTTGTGCTTCGCGGGCCTTGCGCGCCGAGATATCCCGGAAGTAGACCGAGGCCCCCGTCGGCGAGGGGAACACGCGTATCTCGACCCAGCGGTCGAGGGAGTCGGAGTAGTTCTCGAACGTCGACGGCTCCTGTGTCGCCAACGCGCGGCGGAACTCGTGTTCGATGTCCGTGCCGACGGTCTTCGGGAACTGCTCCCAGACGACTTCCCCCAGTAACTCCGCGCTGGACCGGTCAAGCAGTCGTTCGGCCGTCTCGTTGACGTAGGTGTAGCGCCACTCGGTGTCGAAGGCGACGACCGCGTCCTCGACGCGCGAGAGGACGTGGTAGACGTCGAGTTGCTCGTCGACGGTCCGGCGACAGCGGTAGACGGTCGCCGCCCCGGGAGCCTCGACAGCGTCGACGGTTACCGAGATGTCCCGGACCTCGCCGTCGTCGGTCGGCACGGCGAGCGTCCGGGTTATCGGCGTCGTGCCACGGGGCGGCGGGTCCGGAGCGGCCGGCCCGAGCAGCGCGTCGACGGTCCTGCCGCTGACCGCCGTCGCTTTCCGCCCCAGTACGTCGGCGACGGCGGGGTCGCTCCAGACGACGGTTCCCTCGCCGTCGCCCAGCAACACGCATTCGCCGGGAGCCGGTCCGTGTGTCCGTGAGTCGGTGTCGGAGTGCATCGTGGCTCGGTACGGCACGGCACGACCACCCCTGGCGCCCGACCCGTGCCGAGAGATATGGATGCAGTTCAGTACACCAGCAACGATTAGCCTTCTGATATAAGTGACGAGCTGATACGTATCCGGAGACGAACTCCGCCTAACCGATTCCCCTTTAATGCCGGCGGCGAATAAGCCCGGTATGGAACGGTTCGCCGCGGTCGACGACCAGTACGACCCCGAGCGCGTGGAGTCGGGCGTCTTCGAGTACTGGGACGACGTCGACGCCTACGAGCAGACGGTCGAGCATCGGGCCGACGGGGAGGACTTCTTCTTCGTCGACGGGCCGCCCTACACCTCCGGGGCCGCCCACATGGGGACGACGTGGAACAAGACGCTGAAAGACTGCTACATCCGTTACCTCCGCATGCAGGGGTACGACGTGACCGACCGGCCGGGCTACGACATGCACGGCCTGCCCATCGAGACCAAAGTCGAGGAACGGCTCGACTTCGAGAACAAGAAAGACATCGAGCGCTTCGGCGAGGAGAACTTCATCGAGGAGTGCAAGGCCTTCGCCAACGAACAGTTGGAGGGACTGCAAAGCGACTTCCAGGACTTCGGCGTCTGGATGGACTGGGACAACCCGTACAAGACGCTCTCGCCCGAATACATGGAGGCCGCCTGGTGGGGCTTCCAGCAGGCCCACGAGCGCGGCCTGGTCGAGCAGGGCAAACGCTCCATCAACCAGTGTCCCCGGTGTGAGACCGCCATCGCCAACAACGAGGTCGAGTACCACGACGTCGGCAAGCCCTCTATCTACGTCAAGTTCTCCCTGAGCGACCGCGAGGGGTCGCTCGTCATCTGGACCACGACGCCCTGGACCATCGTCGCAAACACCTTCGTCGCCGTCGACGGTGACCTCGACTACGTGGGCGTCGACGCGACGAGAGACGGCGAGACCGAACGGCTCTACGTCGCCGAGGCCTGCGTCGAGCGCGTGCTGAAGGCCGGGCGCTACGACGACTACGAGGTCGTCGAGGAACTGACAGGCGAGGAGATGGTCGGCTGGGCGTACGACCACCCGCTGGCCGACGAAGTGCCAGACCACGCCCAGGGCGAGGGGTCCGGCCAGGTGTACACCGCCGACTACGTCGAGGCCGACCGCACGGGACTGGTCCACTCCGCGCCGGGCCACGGTGAGGAGGACTTCGCCCGCGGGCAGGAACTCGACCTCGAAATCTTCTGTCCGGTCGGCAGCGACGGCACCTACACCGACGCCGCCGGCGAGTACGCGGGCCAGTTCGTCCGCGAGGCCAACGACGAGGTCATCGCGGACCTCGACGCGAACGGCGCCCTGCTGTCGAGCGAACAGGGCCACACCGTGCGCGAGGGGCAGTGCTGGCGCTGTGACACGGACATCGTCCGCATCGTCACCGACCAGTGGTTCATCACGGTCACCGACATCAAGGACGAACTGCTGGAAAACATCGAAGGCTCGGAGTGGTACCCCCAGTGGGCCCGCGACAACCGCTTCCGTGACTTCGTCGAGGAGGCTCCCGACTGGAACGTCTCCCGGCAGCGCTACTGGGGCATCCCTATCCCCATCTGGCTGCCGGAAGACTGGGACGGCGAGATGGACGACGCCGTCGTCGTCGGCGACCGCGAGGAACTCGCAGAGCGGGTCGACCAGGACATCGACCCCGAGGACGTGGACCTCCACAAGGGCACCGTCGACGAACTGACGATTACGGAGAACGGCACCACCTACAGCCGCGTCGGCGACGTCTTCGACGTCTGGCTCGACTCCTCCGTGGCGACGTGGGGGACCGTCGACTACCCCTCGGAGACGGACGAGTTCGAGGAACTGTGGCCCGCCGACCTCATCATGGAGGCCCACGACCAGACCCGTGGCTGGTTCTGGTCGCAACTGGGGATGTCCACGGCCGCCACCGGCGAGATACCCTACAAACGGGTGCTGATGCACGGCTACGCCAACATGCCCGACGGCCGCGGGATGTCCAAGTCCAAGGGTATCCTCGTCGACCCCCACGAGGTCATCGAGAAGCACGGCCGCGACCCGATGCGCCTGTTCTTGCTCTCCCAGACCGCACAGGGCGTCGACATGAACTTCTCCTGGGACGAGACCGGCGAGATGCAACGGCGGCTCAACATCCTCTGGAACGTCGCCCGGTTCCCGCTGCCGTACATGCGCGCGGACGATTTCAGCCCCGAGGAGACGACCGTCGAGTCGATGGCCGACTCGCTGGAACTGGCCGACGAGTGGGTCCTCTCGCGACTCCAGACCGTGAAGGCGGCGATGACCGAGCACATGGACGCCTACGAGAACGACAAGGCCGCCGGGGAACTGCTGGATTTCGTCGTCGAGGACGTCTCTCGCTTCTACATCCAGGTCGTCCGCGAGCGGATGTGGGACGAAGAAGACAGCGACTCCAAGCAGGCCGCCTACGCCACCCTCTATCGGGTGCTGGAGGAGGTCGCCGCGCTCTTTGCCCCCTTCACGCCGTTCGTCGCCGAGGAGATCTATAGCTCGCTGACCGGGTCGGCTGGCCACCCGACGGTCCACATGTGTGACTGGCCCGAAGCCGACGACGCGTTCCACGACCCCGGGCTCGAAGACGAAATCGAGGTCGTCCGGGAGGTCGAGGAAGCGGGGTCGAACGCCCGCCAGCAGGCCGAGCGCAAACTGCGCTGGCCCGTCACGCGCGTCGTGGTCGACACGGACAGCGACGCCGTGGCCGACGCGGTGCGCTCCCAGTCCGAAATCGTCGCCGACCGGCTCAACGCCCGCGCCGTCGAGGTCGTCGGCGCGGACGACCAGTGGGGCGAACTCCACTACTCCGCCGCGGCCGACATGAGCGAACTCGGCCCCGCCTTCGGCGACGACGCCGGCCGCGTGATGAACGCCATGAACGAGGCCGAAATTGGGGAGCCCTCGCTCGACGCACTCGAAGCCGAGGTGTCCGACGCGCTCGGCGAGGCCGTCGACCTGACCGACGAGATGGTCGAGTTCCGCCGCGAGACGCCCGACGGCGTCACCGGCACCGAGTTCTCGGCACTCGACGGCGGCGGCGTCGTCTACGTGGACACCGCGCTCACCGAGGACATCGAGAGCGAGGGCTACGCACGGGAAGTCATCCGCCGAATCCAGGAGATGCGCAAGGACCTCGAACTGGACATCGAAGCCCGAATCGTCGTGGACCTCGCTATCGAGGACAACCGCGTCGACTCCCTGGTTCGGGAACACGAGGCGCTCATCACGGAGGAAGTCCGGGCGGACGAACTCGACGGCGTCGACGACGGCCACCGCAAGACGTGGGACGTCGAAGGCGTCGAGATGGAGATCGCGATAGCGTCGGTAGCTGCGGCCGAGGCGTCGGACTGAGACACACCGGCCGGTCGCGACCACGGGGAACGGCAGGCCGTCACGAGCTATCCGCGAACACGAGGCGTCACGGAACAGGCAGACCCGGCGGCCGGGACGTGGTGACGGCTGAACGGTCGCTGCGGTTACTCCTGGGGTTCGCGTCCGACCGGGCCGCCGGGTTCGAGATGTTCGGTGAGCCACCCGAGGTCGGTGCCGTCCGCCGTGGGGCCGCCCTCCACGGCCTCGATGAGTTCGTCGGAGGCCATCACCGTCGTGTAGAGGTCACAGACCAGTCGCTTCAGTACGTCCGGGTCGTCCGGCAGGTCCTCCGGGTGGAGTTGCGCCGGGAGTTCGTCGCTCATGTGCCCAGGGAGGGATGGACAGGGGAAAAAGTTGGCGTCGGCCAGGGTGAGCGTCGTCGCTCGTGGTCACCGGCCGCGAGCGACTCGCCGGAGGGACGAACCGTCGGCGACAGAGCGACCGACGCTTATAGCTCCTCGGCCACGACCGGCGCGGCGCTGACCGCGGTGGCCGCTCGCTCCAGCGTGTCGGTGCCGTAGACGGCTTCGACACCCGCGGTCGAGAGCTTCGTCAGCGCGTTGCTCGCCAGCATCGGGTGGACGCAGGTGACGAAGATGCGGCCCGCGTCGCGTTCGTTCAACACCGCGATAGCTTCGCTCATCGTCGAGCCGGTGGCGATGATGTCGTCGGTCAGGACCACGTCTCGGCCGGTCACCGCGGCGTCGCTGGGCGTTACCGTCACCGCGCCGCTGTCGTAGTCGCGGTCCTTCACGAAGTGGTCGGTCTCGCCGGTCCCGTAGGCGTCTCTGACCGTCTCGGCGAGTTCGATAGCGCCCTCGTCGGGCGAGAGAAAGAGGGGGTCGACGAGGGCGTCGGGGAGCGGTTCGGCGAGCACCGGTGCGGCGTCGACGGCCGTCGCCGGGACGGTGAAGAAGTCACAGACTGCGGGCTCGTGTGGCGTGACGGTAACCACGCGGTCGGTGCCCGTCGAGATGGCCCGCGCCATCGCCCGCGAGGAGACGGGCTCGCCGGGCCGGAACGCCTCGTCCTGACGGGCGTAGCCCATGTACGGCAGGACGGTGACGACCTCGCTGGCGCCGGCCTCGCGAACCGCGTCCTGCAACTGGAGCAACTGGACGTGGGCGTCGCTGTCGACGGTCGAGGCGACGACGACGGCCCGTTCGCCCGCGACGGCCTCGGGCACGCGGACGACGTGCTCCCCGTCGGCGAACTGTTCGTACTCGACCCGAGCGAGCGACTCGTCGGCCGCCTCGGACAGCGCGGCCGCGAAGGCCTGTGTCTCCGCGCCGGGGATAATCATGTGCGAGGGGTCATCGGCAGGGCTAAACCCCTTTTCGATTCGTGGGCTAGTAACTACATGCGGCGTCACTGAGGACGTCTCGAGCAGTGCGGACAGCCAGAAAGCCCCGACGCGCTCGGGTCGCGCGACTCGCGTGGCTCCTCGTCACGCAGTTCGTACCCGTGGTGCTTGCGTCGTCCTCAGAAATCGAAGATTTCTGCTGGGCTGTACAAGAGCTTCGCTCTTGCGAACGTCGGGTTTCCCCGAGAGCGTCGCCCCGTTCAGTCCCGCCCGCCAGCTGTGTCACCGGCAGAAACTCCTCGGCTGTGCCACCAGCCGAAACCAGCCTCAGGCAACCGCCACGCCGACGACCTCGGGCACCCCGAGCGACCGGGCGCGCCAGCCGCCGCGGCCGTCGGCCGTCGCGTCGTCGGCGGTGTCGACGAGGAAGGTCCCGTCCTCGGTGATGGCGTAGGTGTCCGCGCCGTAGGCCACGTCGACGACCCGCTCACGGACCGGGAGGTCACAGGGCTGCCAGTTCGGCTCGGGGCCGGCGCCGCCGTGGTCGGCCAGTTCGTAGAGCCCGTCGGCATCTGCTGTATGAACTCGGCGGCCGTCGCTGGCGACGACGTAGTGGGCACCCGAACGGACGGGCAGCCAGTTCTCCCTGGCACCGACGGTGCCTTCCTGGGCGTCGCGCCTGTAGAGGCCGTCCGCCGTCGCGGCGTAGGGGCCCGCCACGTCGGCGGCGTCGTGCAGCCCCAGATACGCACAGCCCGGCAGGCCGTAGACGCCGTCGGCGGCCGCCACCAGGTCGTCGGAAAGCGCCCGCACGTCGTCGACAGCCCCCATCTCCCACCACTCGCCGTCGTCGTACCGGGCGACCCGTCCCTCGCCGGCGGCCACCAGCCCGTCGGCGTCGTAGCCAACGGCCGTCGCGGGGCCGAAGCCGGTGGCGGCGAAGCCGTCGTCGGTCGAGACCAGCACCGACTCCGCCGTGGCGACCGCTATCTCGCCGTTCGCGCCGGCGACGGCGCGGGCCGAACACCGGTGGACGAGGCTGAACCGGCCTATCTGTCCGCCGGCGGTCTCGACGCGGGTGACGCCCAGACCGGACGCGACGTAGGCGTGGGTCTCGGGACGGGTCTGGCCGTACATCCGCTTTTCCGACAGCGAGATGTCGTCGTCGCTCATAGCGCCGCCTTGTAGGCCTCCAGGGTCTCCTCGATGTCCTCGTCTGTGTGGGCGTCACAGACGAACTGGGACTCGAACTGGTTGGCGGTGAGGAAGACGCCCCGCTCTTTCATCGCGGGCCAGAACAGCCGCTCCCAGCGCTCGGTCTCGGCGCGCTTGACGTCGTGGCCGTTCTTCGGGCAGTGGTCGTAGCGCGGGCAGTCCGTCCGCTGGGTACAGCCGGCCTCGCAGTGACCCTCGAAAGAATCGGGTGCCTCGCGGGTGAAGATGACTTTGAACATCGAGTCGGTCCCGACGACAGTGTACTCGGGGGCCCGGTCTTCGAGGATATCCTGCAGCCCCGACCGGAGCCGCTCGGCCAGCCCGTTGACGTGGCTGTACACGTCGTTCTCGGCGGCATACCGCAGCGTCTCCAGGCCGGCCGCCATCGTCACCGGGTGGCCGGAGAACGTGCCGGACTGGAAGACGCTGCCGGCGGGGGTGAACTGCTCGATTAGCTCGCTCTTGCCGCCGATGGCGCCGACCGGGAAGCCGCCGCCGACGATTTTGCCGAACGTGGTGATGTCGGGGTCGATATCGAACTTCCCCTGGGCACACTGGAGGCCGCCGACGCGAAAGCCCGTGATGACCTCGTCGAAGACGAGCAGGGAGCCGTGGTCGTCACACAGCTGTTCGAGTGTCTCGTGGAACCCCTCGACGGGGTGGACGATGCCGTAGTTCCCCAGAATCGGCTCCGTGAGGACGGCGGCGATGTCGTCGCCGTGTTCGGCGAACACGTCGTGGGCGGCCTCGCGGTCGTTGAACGGAATCGTCAGGGTGTGTTCGGCGAAGCTCTCGGGGATACCCGGACTGGAGGGACTGGTGTGGTCGCCTTCCCCTTCGACGAGCGTGGACTCCTGGGCGCCGTGGTAGCCGCTCTGCATCACGACGATTTTGTCGCGGCCGGTGTACCCGCGGGCCAGCCGCACCGCCGAGACTGTCGCCTCGGTGCCGGAGTTGACGAAGCGGGTCATCTCGACGCTGGGGACGTGCCGGGCGACGAACTCCGCGAGTTCGACCTCGACCTCGGTCGGGGCGCCGTACATCGGCCCCTCGGCGGCGCGCTGCTGGACGGCGGACTGGACCGACTCGGGCATGTCGTGGCCCAGCAACAGCGGCCCGTAGCCCATCACGTAGTCGATGTAACGGTTGCCGTCGGCGTCGACGACGTGGCCGCCGTCGCCCTTCTGGACGAAGAACGGATAGGGACGGACGGCCCGCACCGAGGAGTTGACGCCGCCGGGCATCACGGACAGGGCCCGGTCGTAGAGTTCGCGTGACTGCTCGTGGTTCATAGCCTGGTTTCGGCGGCGGGACGAAAGAAAGTTACTGACGGGCGGCGACGGCGGCGTACTGACGTTTCGGGCCGACCCGGGCGGGGAACTGGAAATGTTAAACCAGCCGGCGTCTGCCGGCACAGTGCGAGACCAGAAGTTTACGAACCGGGTACAGAACGCGATATAGCGAGAGTTCCATCAAGAGTCAGGGTTTTGTAGTGCCCATCCAATCGGTTAGATAGACATATGCTAGTCGAACGTCGCAACCAAACGTTCGGTCGCGTCCGCCCCGGCGCCGCGCTGGCGCGTGGTAGACAGTGAGCGACTGGGTTCCCACGACGTGCATGCGCTGTGCCGTCGGCTGTGGGCACATGCAACGGGGCGCGGACATCGGATACGGTGTCGACATGGTTCGCGGGGACGCGGCCCACCCGGTCAACCAGGGGCTCGCCTGCGCCCGCGGGATTCAGGAGAGCCGCGACCCCGACGGCAGCTGGCTCACGCGCCCGCTGGTCCGGGAGGACGGCGAGTTGCGGACGACGACGTGGGACGTGGCGCTGGCGCGGGCCACGCAGGGGCTGCGCGAGACCCACGCGAACGACCCCGACAGCGTCGCCGTGCTGGGGAGCGGCCAGCAGACCAACGAGGCGGCCTACGCGCTCGGGAAGGTCGCCCGCGGGGGCTTTGGCACCCGCAACTACGACGCCAACACGACGCTGTGTATGGCGTCGGCGGTGACGGCGTACTACCAGGCCTTCGGCAGCGACGCGCCGCCCTGTACCTACGACGATATCGACGACGCCGAGAGTCACGTAGTCTGGGGGGCCAACCCAGCGGTCGCCCACCCCGTTATGTTCCGCTGGATAGGCGCTGCGGCCGAGGAGACCGAACTCATCACCGTCGACCCCGTGCGGTCGGAGACCGCCGAGAACAGCGACCATCACGTCGCCCCCGACCCCGGCAAGGACCTCGCGCTGGCCCGGGCCGTCCTGGCGCGCCTGGTCGAGACCGACCGCATCGACGGTGACTTCGTCGAGACGGCGACCGACGGCTTCGAGGACCTGCTGGGGACGCTGCCCAGCGCCGAACGCGCGGCCGCCGACGCCGGCGTCGGGGCCGACGAGGTGGAACTGCTGGCCGCGGCGCTGGACCGGCGCGCGCTGCTGTACTGGGGGATGGGCATCAACCAGCACGTCCAGGGGACCGAGACGGCGCGGGCGCTCGTCGACCTGACGCTCGCGACCGGGAATCTGCGGCCCGGCGGCGGCCCGTTCTCGTTGACGGGACAGGCAAACTCCATGGGGACGCGCATCTGCTCCTCGAAGGGGTCCTGGCCCGGCCAGCGGGCCTTCGGCGACCCGGACCACCGCCGACTGGTGGCCGAGACGTGGGGCGTGCCGGTCGACCGACTGCCCGACGACGCCGGTCCGGGGCCGGTCGAGATGCTGGCAAACGGCCCCGACGCCGTCTGGACCGTCGCCACCAACCCCGTCGCCGGGATGCCCGACGCCGACAACGCCCGCGAGCGGCTCGACGACGCCTTCCTCGTCGCCCAGGACGCCTTTCACACCGAGACGACCGAACTCGCCGACGTGGTCCTGCCCGCGGCGACCTGGGGCGAGAGCGAGGGGACGACGACGAACATGGAGCGGACCATCTCGCGGGTCCGGGCGGCCACGGAGATACCGAGCGGCGTCCGCGCCGACATCGACATCGTCGCGACAATCGGCTCGCGGCTGTTCCCCGGCCTGTTCGAGACGACGTCGCCCGAGCCAAGCGACGTCTTCGACGAGTTCGCCTGCCTCACCGAGGGGACCATCGCGGACTGTTCGGGAATTAGCTACGACCGACTGGAGGAGGGCCACGCCGTCCGCTGGCCGGCGCCCGAGGAAGACAGCGCCGGCGGCTACCGGTACTACGAGCGCGGCGAGTCGGCCGACGAGTCGTGGTCGTTCCCGACGGCGACGGGCAACGCCCAGTTCTCGACGGGCCGACAGCACAGCCTCCCGGAGCCGACCGACGACGAGTACCCCCTCGTGCTGACCACCGCCCGCGAGGCCGACGGCTACAACACCGGCGTCCGGTCGCGGGGCGGCGTCGCCGGGGACCTCGTGGCCCGCGTCAACCCCGAGACGGTCGCGGCCCACGCCGACCTCGTGGTCGAGGACCGCCTCGCCGTCGCCTCGCGGCGCGGGTCGGCGACGGTCCGCGTCGACGAGGACGCGGGCGTCCCGCGCGGGATGGTCTGGCTCCCAATCCACCATCCGGCGACGAACCGGCTGACGCTCTCGGAGTGTGACCCCCAGTCCGACGAACCGCACTTCAAACAGTGTGCGGTGCGCCTCGCCGCGCCCGAGGCGGCGCTGCCGCCGGCGACGGCGGACTGACTGGCGGGCGTCCCGGAGGGCGAGACGGCCGCCGCGGCCGAGCGGTCGTCAGTCGTCGTCGAGCGTCCCGGGCCGCGCGATGCCGGCGCGGGTCACGGTGGTGGACGTGTCGGGCGACGCCAGTCTGACCGCACACTGCTTGTAGTTCGGTTCGTTGGAGTCGGGGTCGATGGCGGGGAGCGTCAACTCGTTGACCGCGGGGTGGTGGACGTCCATCCAGAGCGCGCCGGTCGGGACGCCGGCATCGGGCGTGAGGTTGACCGCGACGCGCGCCCGGCGCGACTCGACGACGGTCCGCCCGCGGTCCAGCAGTTCGATGTACTGGCCGGCAGTCTCGGGGTTGATGCGGGCTATCGGGACGTCGGTCGTCTCGTCGCGGGTCCGCACCCCGGTGTTGTACGCCTCCGGTCGCCGGCCGGTCGTCAACACGAGCGGATACGTGGCGTCGGTGGGTTCGGGCAGCCCGCGGTAGGTCGCCGTCGAGAACTGCGCCCGGCCGGTCTCGGTCGGGAACGACCACGACTCGCCGTCGGCGTCGCAGTAGCGATAGCCGCCCTCCGTCTCCTCGTCGGGCGCCGGCCAGCGGACGGCCAGTTCCCGGTCGAGTCGGTCGTAGCTGATGCCCGTGAGGTCCGTCGGCGTCCCCGCCGTCAGCCCCCGGAGTTCGTCGAAGACCGCCTCCGGCTCCAGGGGCGGTGCGTCGAACAGGTCGTCGTCGATGCGGTGGCCGACGGCGGCGATGATGTCGAGGTCCTGGCGGACGGTGTCGACCACGTCGCTGACCGCCGTCACGCGGGAGACGCGCCGTTCCATGTTCATCACGGTCCCCTCCGATTCGCCCCAGGTCGCCGCGGGCAGGACCACGTCGGCGTGCTCGACGGTCTCCGAGCGGAAGGCGTCCTGGGCGACGAGGAAGACGTCGTCGAGGGCCCGCTTGACGTTCGTGGCGTCGGGCATCCCGGCGACGGGGTTGGTCGCGACGGTCCAGACGGCGTCGATGTGGCCGCGGTTTATCTCGTCGACGATGCCGACGGGCCCCGGACCTGCGTCGTCGGGAAGGCGGTTCAGCGGGACGCCCCAGGCCTCCGCGACGGCGCTGCGGTGGTCCTGGTCGGTAAAGTCGCGGTGGCCGGGCCAGGTCCCCTTCGAGGCACAGACCCGGGCGCCCATCGAGTTGGCCTGCCCGGTCAGCGAGAACGGGCCGGTCCCCGGTCCCAGGTTCCCCGTCGCCAGACACAGGTTGATGAGCATCCGGGCGGCGCCGGTGCCGTGGGTGCTCTGGTTGACGCCCATCCCCCAGTACAGCAGCGTCCGGTCCTCGAAGGTCGTCGCCAGCGCCTCGACCGTCTCGGCGGAGACGCCGGCGGTGCTGGCGGCGTCGGCGGCGGCCGGCAGCGATTCGACCAGCGCGTCGTAGCCGTCGGTGTGGGCGTCGATAAAGTCGCGGTCGACGCGGTCGGTCGCCACCAGCCGCGCGAGTACCGCACGTGCGAGCTGGAGGTCGGTCCCGGGTTCCAGTTGGACGTGGTGGTCGGCGTCGGCGGCCGTCTCGCTCTCGACGGGGTCGACGACGACGAGGCGGCTGTCGTCGTCCGCGGCGCTGTCGAGAATCCAGCGGTACAGCACCGGGTGGGCCGCCGCGGGGTTGGCGCCCCAGACGACGTGACTCTGTGCGACCGGGATGTCGTCGTAGGTGCAGGGCGGCGCATCGCTGCCGAAGGCGTCGTAGTACGCCGTGACGGCCGACGCCATACACAGCGTCGTGTTGGCGTCGAAGTACGTCGTCCCGATGCCGCCGCGGGCGAGTTTCCCCAGCGCGTAGGCCGCCTCGTTGGTCTGCTGGCCGCTCCCCAGCACGGCGATGTTGTCCGGGTCCTGGGCTATCGTCCCGATGAACTCCGCGGCGACGACGCCCAGCGCGGTCTCCCAGGTCGCCGGTCGGAGCGTGTCGCCCCGACGGACCAGCGGTTCCGTGAGCCACTCGCCGCTGGGGTTCTCCGTCTCGCGGATGCCGCGCTCGCAGGCGAGCCCCTCCGAGGTCGGGTGGTCGTAGTTCCCCCGGACCTTGTCCACGCCGTACCCCTCGTCGACGCCGCGCTGGTGTTGCCCGCAGCCGACCGCACACCGCATGCAGGTCGTCGCTTTCCAGTGGGCCATCTACCGCACCACCGCCCGGAGAACCGCCGTCCGGTGACCCGCCACGGCCCCTGGTAGACGAGTGGGGCCCGGCCGCGTGGTGTGGCGAACCGAGCTGTCGCATGTTTGTTCAGTAATTGACCCCATATACTAGATGATTTCGTTCGATTCCCCGGATAACATTTTCGATGGGCGAAAATACGCCACAAATCACAACAGCCAAGTTCCCTTTTTCAGTAGTGCTGTCGGTGGCCGTTTCAATCCGTAGGGGGTGTTTGCAGGTGCTAGAGGAACTAGTACTGTCGGCGGGCCGATTGACGATTCGAGCGTTGACTGACCGACTTTTTGATGTTGAGAAAAAACGGCGTCAGCGGTGGCGCGGCGAAGGCGGGATTGTCCGGTCGTCCGAACACCTGCGGGAAATTCGGCTTTTGTAAACGGCCAGGGTTATTATTTCCCCCTCCATTGTGATATTCGGAGATAATGTGTTCAAACGTAATTCGAATTGGGAATAAAGTTCGTGAAGTACAACCAGACTGTTCCAGAGTCGGGCGTGTGTCCGCCGACGCGGAGGTGTCACGATGGGACTGATTCGGATGACGAAGTACCGGACGCTGCTGCTCGCGACTATCGGGTTCAACTTCTCCTTTCTGATATGGTTCTCCTTCGCACCCTTCACCGGGCCGATGGCCGAGGAGTTCGGGCTGACGACCGCCGAAATCGGCATCCTGGCCAGTTCCGCCATCTGGATGGCGCCCTTCGGCCGGATGCTGACCGGGTGGCTCTCGGATAAGTACGGCGCGCCGACGATATTCGCCATCGTGCTCGCCTACGTGGGGGTGTTCTCCATGGCGAGCGCGTTCGCACAGGACTACACGGTGTTCTTCGTGACGCGGCTCATCGTCGCGACTGCGGGTATCACGTTCGTCATCGGCATCCAGCACGTCGCCGAGTGGTTCGAGGAGGAGAACCTCGGGCTGGCCGAGGGCATCTACGCCGGGGTCGGCAACGCCGGGGCGGCCGGCGGCGCGCTCATCCTGCCGCGGGTCTTCGGCACCGGCTGGAGCGGCCCGCTGTTCTCGACGAACTGGCGCGCCGCCTTCTTCTACACCGGCGTCGTCTCCATCTTCCTCGCCGTCGCCTACTACACGCTCGGCGAGGCCGCAAAGAGCGAGGCGAAGCGCCAGGCGACCGCTGACAACGCGAGTTTCACGGACTGGCTCCACACGGCGACCCGCTACGGGACCGTCGTCCTCGCCGTCGCCTACATCATGTCTTTCGGCCTCGAACTGTCGATGAACGGCTGGCTCGCGACCTACTACCGCGAGGCGTTCAACCAGGACAACCTCGTGCTCGCGAGCACGTTCGCCGCGACCTTCTCCGTCGCGGCCGGACTGCTCCGGCCCATCGGGGGCTACGTCAGCGACCTGCTCGCGCGCAAGGAGCAGAACATCCTCCCCGTCTTCCACGGGCGCTACCGCGAACAGTGGACGTTCGTCTCACTGTGTTTCATCGTCGTCACGATGTTCGGGATGACGCTCGCGGGCCTCTCGGGGGTCCTGCTGAACGCCGTCGCCGTCGGCTTCCTCGTCGGGACCGCGTGTGCGTTCGCCGAGGGCGCTATCTTCGCGCAGGTGCCGGCGATGTTCCCCAACAGTTCCGGCGCCGTCGCCGGCGTCGTCGGCGGTGTCGGCACCGTCGGCGGTATCGTCTACCCGCTCGTCTACTCCGCGCCGTGGCTGTCGAGTCTCCACATCGGCTACTCCGTCGTCGCCGCGTCGATGATTCCGTTCGTACTGCTGGCCGCGTGGGTGTTCCAGCCCGAAATCGCGTCGGTCGCCAACACCAGCGGCTTCGTCGGCGGGTCGGGCAGCGACGCACCGGCTTCGACGAGCGACGACTGACAGGCTCGTCGTCGCCCGGCCGAGTGCTCTCGCGTTCGTGTACGGACAGCGCGTCGTCGGCCACGCAGCCGACCGAGCGCGACCGGGGTTGACGAACGGCAGTCCCGGTGGGCGTTATTTGGAAGATGGACAATACCGGCTCGACCCGGTCCGTCCGCGACGGCGGATTTGGCGATTGTCGGCAGCTCCGAGAAAATACACGCATTTGTTAACGATTACCCTTAACACGCCATAGAACAGGTATAGGACACGAGAGATGTACGAGATACAAGCTACGAAGCGGGATATAATTAAACGAATCTCAATCGCAGGAGGTGTCCACGATGGGGAATAAGAAAGAGGACATCAAGTCGGGACTGTACGGCGACGAGGTCCGCGAGAAGCTAGAGGAGTTCGCAGAGAAGGGGTGGGAGGCCATCCCCGAAGCGGAACACGACGAGTGGTTCTCCCGGTTCAAGTTCTGGGGTGTCTTCCACCACCGCGGCGGCCAGGAGTCCTATTTCATGATGCGACTGACCAACTGCGGCGGCGTCTTAGAGCCCGGCCAGTTGCGCGCCATCGGCGAGGTGGCGCGCGACTACGCCAAGGGACCCGTGGAGAACCCCGAGTTCGGCAACGGCTGGGTCGACTTCACCACCCGACAGTCGATTCAGATGCACTGGCTCAAGCTGGAGGACGTCCCGGAGATATGGGAGAAACTGGAGGCCGTCGGCGTCTCCTCGCGCTCCGCGGGCGGGGACACCATGCGCAACATCTCCGGCTGTCCGGTCGCCGGCAAGGCCGAGGAGTACATCGAGTCCCGGCCCATCTTAGACGAGATTCAGGCGACCATCCGCGGGGACGACGACCTCAGCAACATGCCCCGGAAGTTCAACATCTCCGTCTCGGGCTGCAAGCAGGGGTGTGCCCAGGACGCCATCAACGACATCGGGCTGGAACCGGCCCGCAAGTTCATCGGCGGGGAGGAGGTCGAAGGGTTCAACGTCCGCGTCGGTGGCGGCCTGGGCGGCCGCGAACCGCGCAACGCCCGCCCGCTGGACCTCTTCATCCGGCCGGAACACGCCGTCGAGACGGTCCGTGCGTTCGTGGAGTACTACCACGAGAACGGCAACCGGACCAACCGCGCGAAGAACCGCGCGCGCTTCTTCGTCGACGAACTGGGCACCGACCAGATTCGCGAGGAGTTAGACGAGCGCCTGGACTTCGAGTTCGAGACCGCCGGGACGGACTTCCGCGGCGAGTACACGTACAACGCCGGCAAGAGCACGGAGTTCGGTGCCCACGACCACGTCGGCGTCTACGACCAGAAAGACGACAGGAACTACGTCGGCCTCTCGGTGCCGGTCGGCCGACTCCCCGCCGAGGACGCGATTAAACTGGCGGACCTGGCCGACGCCTACGGCTCCGGCGAGGTGCGCCTGACCCGCCGACAGAACCCGCTCATCATGGACGTGCCCGACGGCAACCTGGCGAACCTGCTGAACGAGCCGTTCCTGGGTAAGTACTCGCCGGAACCGAACCCGTTCACGCAGGGCGCGATGGCCTGTACCGGGACGGAGTTTTGCTCGCTGGCGCTCACCGAGACGAAAGCCCGGATGGCCCGCATGCTGCGCTGGCTGGGCGACAACGTCGAGCTACCGAGCGACGTCGACCGCATCAAGCTGCACTACTCGGGCTGTACCGCCGACTGCGGCCAGGCCATGACCGGCGACATCGGCTTACAGGGGATGCGCGCCCGCAAGGACGGCGAGATGGTCGAGGCCCTCGACGTCGGCGTCGGCGGCGGCATGGGCGAGGAGGCCGAGTTCACCGAGTGGGTCCGCCAGCGCGTTCCCGCCGACGAGGTGCCCGGGATGATTCGCAACATCGTCGAGGCCTACGCGGCGCTGCGCTCGGCGGGACAGACCTTCAGCGACTGGGTCGCCGCCACCGGCCACGAGACCCTCGTCGAACTCGCCGAACCCGAGGAGGTCACGGGGTACGAGGACCCCTGTCTCACCGACGCCAAGCAGTCGTGGTACCCCTTCGACGACGGCGAGAGCCCAGCGCCGACCGACCCCAACGGCGAACCGCTCTCGGCGGACGACTGACCATGGCCGACCCCGAACACCCCGACACGGAATCGGCGGCCGACCAGGCGGTGGCTTACGACGCCGCGCCCGAACTCATCGAGTAGACGGGCCCGAGGCTCGTCAGCGCGGCCATCGGTCCGACAGCGGAACCGCGACAGTGACCCCGCTCGTGTCCAGCCCCGCTGTCGGGTCGTTGTCTCGCGTTCGAGCGCCACGGCTAGCGAATATCGAGCGGGGCCGACGAGACGAGCGCGTGGCTCACAGCGCCGAGAGCCTGGCCCTACACCAAGTCGTCGGCCTGCGTGTCGGCGGCCACGTCCGTATCGAGGTCGATACCCTGGATGAGAGCCACGAGGTCTTCGAGTTCGGGGAAGGTGTAGACGGTCATCCCGAAGTCGCCGTCCTCGACGGTAATCTGGGAGTCGATGACGAAGACGAGTTCCGAGTCGGGCCAGCCGCCCATCTTCTCGATGATGCCGCCGGCCGGGCCCAGCACGAAGTTGGGCGTCCCCATGTCGATGGTCGTATCGAGGACGTTGGCCCAGCCGTCGATAAAGGCGGAGGTCATGATGTTGCCTATCTCCCCCATCGCGGAGCGCTCCATGTCCGAGAAGCCCTCGCCCTCGCTCGGGTCGCCCATCCCGCCCATCATCGCACTCGCCAGGCGCTTGCTGTCGGCCGGGTCGAGCATGAACAGGACGTAGCCGTAGGGCGGTTCGGTCAGTTCGACGTAGATGCCGACCTGCCGGTCGTCGCCGATGTGTGTCGCGACGTCCGCGACGTCGAGAAAGTTTATCTGTGAGGTGTGTACCGAGGCGGGAAGCCCCGTGAGCTGGCCGAGGTGGTCCGCGACGGTTCCCGACCCCTCCTTCGCCATCTGGTTGAAGAGGTCGAGCTTTCGCACGTCGACTTGCAGGCCCATACCCCATCGAGCGAGGCGACCGGCTTAACGGCACCGTCGCCACTATCAGTGCTTGAAAACGGAGAACACGGCCGACGCGGCAGGACAGCCGCGTCGTGCCTCGCCCGCCACGGCAGCACAGCCGCGTCGTGCCTCGCCCGCCACGGCAGCACAGCCGTGGCAGTGTCTCGCCTGCCGGGGCAGCACAGCCGTGGCAGTGTCTCGCCTGCCGGGGCAGTGCAACCGCGGCAGCGTGTGGTTACTCGTCGGTCTCTTCGACCGTGAACTGCTCGTGCTCGCGGACCGTGTTCAGCACGACGGAGGTGGCGGCAGTGCGGATATCGGGGTCGGTCAGTAGCTCCTTGATGTGTGCGTTCATCTCCTCCGTGTCGCGGAACTTCCCGACGGCGACGATGTCGTGGCTACCGGTCACCTCGTACACCGCGACCATGTTGTCGAGGTCGCGGAGCCGCGCCGTCACCGTCTCGAGTCCGCTGCCATCGACCGACAGCTGGAAGACGGCGGTCACGTCGTACCCCAGTGCCCCGTAGTCGACGCGAGCGGTGTACTCCTCGATGACGCCGGCGTCGACCAGCTGGTCCATCCGCCGCGACACCGTCGTCGCGGCGACGCCGGTCTCGGCGGCGACGTCGCGGGCGCTCGCCCGACCGTCGCGCAGTAGGGCGTTTACCACCTGTCTGTCGATATCGTCGACCATCGCCCGCCGCTCAGACGGCCTCGGGTCCGGTCTTGCCCGTCCGGACCTGGTAGGCGTCCTCGACCGGGATGACGAATATCTTGCCGTCGCCCTTCTCGCCCGTGTGGGCGCCCTCGGCGATAGCTTCGACCACGTCGTCGGCGGGGATGTCCGCGACGACGGTCTCGACTTTGACCTTCTGGTGGAGGTCGACGACGTACTCCTCGCCGCGCCACTGGCCCTTCTTCGCGGGCTGGGAGCCCCGGCCGGAGACGTTCGTCACTGTCAGCGAGGGCGCGCCGACCTCCGCGAGCGCCTGTTTCACGTCGCCGAGCTTGTCGGGACGGACCATCGCAACGACCATCTTGATGTCGGTGTCGTCAGTCATCTTTGGAACCTCCGTCAGTACGTACCTCTTCGTTCATGATACCACCGTCGGCGACGACGCTGTCGCCGGAGCCGAACTCGGGGTAGGTCTCGACGCCGTGTTCGCTGACGTCGAGGCCTTCCTGTTCGTGTTCGGGCGTGACGCGGGCCTGGCCGACGGCCTTGAGCACGGCCCAGACCGCACCGGTCGCGACAATCGTCCAGCCGGCGATGGCGACCACGCCGATGAGCTGTGCGATAAAGGCGTTCGCGACAGAGCCGACCGTGCCGGGCGTGGCGACGAACGGGAACATGAGGGTCCCGAGCACGCCGGCGCTCCCGTGGACGGGGAAGACGGCACAGACGTCGTCTATCTTCAGGCGCTTCTCGACGAAGCCAAAGACGATGGGCAGCTGGGCGCCGGCGAGGCCGCCGACGAGGAACGCGCCCCACCAGGTGGTGGTGTCCGGAATCGCGGTGATGCCGACCAGCCCGGCCAGCAGCCCGTTCGCGACGTAGAGCGTGTCGACCTTGCCGGTCTTGGCCCAGGCGACGGCGGCGGCGCCGATAGCACCGCAGGCCATGGCGATGGTCGTCGTCATCGCGACGCGACCGACGTAGGAGAACGCGCCGAGCGTGAGTTCGCCGGACTCGCTGAGGGCAAACACCGACGCGGCGGTCCCGACGTTGAAGCCGTACCAGCCGAAGGCGAGGATGAGCGTCCCGAGCACGGCGAAGGTCAGCGAGTGGCCGGGGATGACGTTCGCGCTGCCGTCGTCGTTGTACCGGCCCATGCGCGGCCCGAGGACGTAGGCGGCGGTCAGCCCGGCGATGCCGCCCATGCCGTGGACGATCATGCCGCCGGCGAAGTCGTGGAACGCCTCGCCGCCGAAGCTGATGTACGCGCCGGCCCAGGTGATGCCCGTCACGAACGGGTAGATGACCGCGGCCAGCAGGAACGTGTACGTGATGTACGCGCGGAGTTTCGCGCGGCCGGCGACGGCCCCGGAGACGATGGTCGCCGCCGTCATCGCGAAGACGGCGCCGAACAGCCAGCTGACCCAGCTGTTGGGGTCAGAGGTCTGGAACGCCGGGACGAAGCCGCTCCCGCCGACCAGCGACGAGAACCCGGCACCGATGACGAAGAACACCGTCACCCCGACCGACCAGGTGAGCAGGTTCTTCGTAAGCTGGTTCGCGACGTTCTTCGAGCGCACCTGCCCCGCTTCCAGCATCGCGAAGCCGGCGTGCATGAAGAAGATCAGGAACGTTACGACTAGGACCCACAGGAGGTTTACCCCCGTGACTAACGTTTCGAGGTCGCTTGCTTGTAGTGGTTCGAGTACCATGATTTCTGTCTGATTATTGCGTTTGAACGTCCAACTTTATCGGCGCGAGCGCCAACTTCGTCAAGTCGTTCACGGAGAAATCTCTGGCAACAACACTACATAAGGATTTGGTTTACGAAATCGAAGGTTCGAGGGTTTGCAGTAGACGAACGTTCAGATTACCATAGGATATTATGGATATAAGGTTGTTCTCCGTCAAGAAACGGCGCGTCTGTCCGCTCGTATTTTGGACGTTCGTAAACCCCGATTTCGCGGTTTCGAGCCCGTTTTGGGCCCGAGCGCTTGCGCGCGCCGGCGAACTCGGCGGTCGGACCCGGTGTCGGTTCGCGAGCGGCGGCAGAACGGCCTTCTCCGCGGTCAGATACAACAATCGACGAGCGCACTACCGAACTTCGCCGCGAAGAGTTGCGGTTCGGAACCCGATCCCGGGGTGAAAATTTACGAACGGCAACCGTCAGAGCCGGTCGGCGATGTCCTCGGCGAAGTAGGTGAGGATGAGGTCGGCCCCCGCACGCTTGATAGAGAGCAGCGACTCGTGGGCGACCTCCTCGAGCTGGAGCCACCCCTTGTCGGCGGCGGCGTGGAGCATCGCGTACTCGCCCGAGACGTTGTAGGCCGCGACCGGGTGGTCGTAATCCTCGCGGACCTGGGCGACGACGTCCAGATACGGCAGGGCGGGTTTGACCATCAGCACGTCCGCACCCTGGGAGACGTCGAGTTCGACTTCTCGACGGGCCTCGCGAGCGTTGGCGGGGTCCATCTGGTAGTGTCGGCGGTCGCCGAAGGCGGGCGCGCCGTCCGCGGCGTCGCGGAAGGGGCCGTAGAAGGCCGACTCGAACTTCGCCGCGTAGCTCATAATCGGCACCTCGGTGTGCCCGTCGTCGTCCAGCGCCTCGCGGATGGCGCCGACCATCCCGTCTATCATCCCCGACGGGGCGACCATGTCCGCGCCCGCGCGTGCGTGACTGACCGATATCTTTCCGAGCAGGTCCAGCGTCTCGTCGTTGCGCACCGTCAGGTCCGGGTCCGCTCTGGCGCCCGCCTCCAGCAGGCCGCAGTGGCCGTGGCTGGTGTACTCACAGAGGCAGACGTCCGTGATGACGTAGGCGTCGGTGGCCTCGGTGATACGGCGGACCGCCTCCTGAACGACGCCGTCTTCGGCCCAGGCCCGCGACCCCTGCTCGTCTTTCGACTCGGGGATACCGAAGACCATGATAGCCTCGACGCCCGTCGAGAGCACTTCCTCGACGCGGGCGACGGCCTGGTCGACGGGCACGCGTTCGTGGCCCGGCATCGTCTCGATGGGGACTCGCTCGTCGGTCGTCGCGTCGACGAACACCGGGGCGATGAGGTCCGACGCCGATACCGCCGTCTCCCGCACCAGCGGCCGCACGCCGTCGGTCCGGAGCCGGCGTGGGCGACGTGTCATGTCCATGTGCGGGTGTGTGACCCTGAGGGCCATGAACCCACCGCTCGCCGAACGCAAGTAATATGTCGCTTTCGGGATATGTTTCGGGCGATGGCACCCGAGACCCCGGAGGCCCCGGCGCGCAGTCCGGTCAGAGCGGTCGCCGAGGACTACGGACTGGTGGTCGTCGCCGGCCTCTTTGCCGTGCTGGGTCTGGCCGGTATCGCGCTGTACGTCCTCGACCCGGGCGCCGCCGAGTCGCTCCTGCGGCGGTACGGGCTGGCGGCGCTCCTGTTCGCGTTCGTCCTCGAAGGCGCGATGTTGCTCTACTTCGCGCCCAGCGAGGCGCTCGTCCCGGCGGCGGTGACCGTCCTGGCCGGGCGGGCCGAGGGGTACCACGTCCCGACGGTCGCCGCCATCCTGCTGGTCGCCGTCGTCGGGGCCACCGCCGGCCAGACGGTGCTGTTCCTCCTGGCGAAGCGGGGCGGCCGAGAGTGGTTGCTGGCGCGTCCCTGGTTCCGCGTCGACGAGGGTCGCCTGGACCGCTTCGGTGACGCGTTCGACAGCTACGGCGTGCTGGCCGTCCCCGTGAGCAACACCCTCCTCTTTACCCGCGGGATGTTGACCGTACCCGCGGGGGTGGCAGGGATGACGACCCGCCGCTTCGTCGCGCTCTCGGCGCTCGGGACCCTCTCGTTCGAACTGTTGCTCGCCGGCGCGACGATGGGCGTCCTCGAACTGCTCTAGGCGTAGTACGCCTCGGCGTCGCGGGTCCCGGTGACGATTCCCGTACGCCCCTCCCTGGCGTAGGAGATGTCCTCGACCGTCGCGAAGGGGGCGTCGGCCCCGTCGGCGGGGTCGTCGTTCGCCTCGACGTAGGCTTCGAGCGCCGCCAGGTCCACGTCTTCGGGACGGTCGTAGAGATAGACCCACGTCTCCTCGACGGTGTCGCCGTCGACGGCGCTGCTCGTGCCCCGGGCGACCAGGTTCTCGAACCGGCCGCTACCCGTCGTGGCCGCGTCGGGGCCGCCCCGCGTCGTCCCGCTGACTATCGTGGCCGTCCCCAGTTCCTCGACGAGCGCCCGCATGTCCTCGTCGACCTCGGCGTACCGCTCTATGTCACCGGTCACCGCGTCGACCACCGTCTCGAGGCGCTCGCTGGGGGCGACGGACGCCGGAGCGTACCGCTCAGCCGACGAGACGAGCAGCGTGCCGTCGGTGACGGCGAACACCCTCCCCGTGTCGGCGTCGCGGTAGCGGACGTACCCCTTGTACTCGCCCGCCCGCTCGTAGTCCGCCTCGCGGAGGTCGGCGGCGGCCCCGTCCCGGTCGAACTCGGCGGTGACGACGTCGACGCCGTCGACGGCGACGACGGCCGTGGCGTCGTCCCAGTCCAGCCCGACGGGCGCCCACGTCCGCTCGAAGACGGTCGGCTCGCCCCCGAGAGACTCCCGCTGGGCCGCCAGCGCCGACAGGTCGTAGTAGTCGAACCAGTAGTGGCTCACGTTCCGGGCCGACGGCGCCGGTAGCCACCGCGTGTACACGTCGGTGTCGCCGCCGGACCCGGACAGCGTCGAACAACCGGCACTGGCGACCCCCGCGGCGACGGCGACACCGCTCCGTCGGAGCAGCGCCCGCCGGGTCAGTTCGCTACCGGACATAGACGGGAGGAAAGCTGCGAGCTAGTTGACGCTTGTGATGCGGCGAGGCGTCCGCGAAGACGTGTCTAGAGGTCGTCGGTGTTGATGGTTCCGGAGATGACGCCCGTGCGACCGTTCTGGTTGTACGAGATGTCGTCGACGTCGTCGAACTGCTCGTCGCTGCCGTCGTTCTCGTCGACCCAGTCCTCCAGATCACCGGTGTCCACGTCGTCGCTGCTCTCGTAGACGACGACGTACTTCACGTCGGTGGTCTCCCCGTTGATTTTGGCCTGCTGGCCCTGCGCGACCATGGCGTCGAAGGTGCCGTTCTCCGGGCTCGCGTCCTCCGGTTCCTCCATCGTGCGGCCGCTGACGAGCGTCCCGCCCCCGAGTTCGTCGACGAGCGTGCTCATGGCCTCGCTGTCGTCGGCGTAGCGGTCGGCGTTGCCGGTCTTCGCGTCGATAACCGCCTCGGCGGTGCCGGTCTCGCCGCTAGAGGACTCGCCGTCGGTGTCTCTCGCCGGGGTCAACACGGCGGCACCGTCGCCGATGGCGTACACCTGTGACTCGCTCTCGTCGAGCATGAGGGTGTAGCCCTCGTGGTCGCCGTCCTCGTCGAAGTCCTCGTCTTCCAGGTCCGAGATGACGTCGTCCCGGTTGAACTCCGCCTCGATGACTAACCCACCGAAGCCGAACATGCCACCGAAGCCCAGAATCGTCAGCCCCGACACGTCCTCCCAGTCGATATCCAGGGGGTCCCAGAAGTCCTCGTAGCTCGCGGGGTCGAAGCTCTCTTCGTCGATTTCGTCCTCGTTGGACTCGAAGTCGTCCAGGTTGAGGTAGGTGAAGTTGTAGTGGTCGCTGTCGCCGATATCGTCCGGGACCGGCAACCAGTCGGCGTACGACGCCCCGCCGCCGAGCGGGTTCGGGATACTCGAACAGCCGGCAGCACCCACCAGCGCCCCCGCGCCCGCCGTCGCTAGACTCCGTCGTAACAGCGTCCGTCTCGTGTACGTTCTGTCGAACATGAGTACAGCATTAGTGACAGGGTAGATTACCTTTGCCCTTCCATTAAGTACCAGATATGTGAGAAATGAAATATGAAGTAGCTGAGGGAGAAAAATTTCCGCAGTTGAGAGGCTCCAAATCCGTACTAGTGTTTTGCATGTTCGATAAGTATCTATTGCAATAATCTACCTGACATTTCCGCGGTGGGAAGCGCGGCGCCGGGGTACCGAACAGCTATATACGCCGGCGTGGTAATATACCGGTCGGATGGACGAGAAGACAGAACGGCTCAGGGACATCTTCATGGACGTCTCCGGCGACGCGTCGGTGACGGAGTCACAGGCGGCCGGCCGCGGGTCGCTGACCGACACCGACGAGGCGGCGGTCGACGGACGGCTCGGTGAGACCGTCGCGCGGATGCGCGAGCGCTACGACTTCCGGACGGCGCTGGACGATTCGGCCCTGGTGACGCTGGTCCGGGCGTTCTACGCCGGCCGCGACGACGCGGCCATCGCCGACGAACTCGGCGTCGAGGAGTCGGCCGTCGTCGAGGCCCGACTCGACCTGCACCTCCTGCGGGAGTCCGACGACGACGCCGCCTTCGACGTAGCCGCGTTCCGGAAACGCGTCGTCGGCGACGAGGCGACGGACGCCGACCTCGCCGCGGCGTTCGATATCGACGCCGGGACCGCGGCCCGCTACCGCCGGGTGGTCGAGGCCCGGGCCGCAACGCGGCGGGTGAGCCACCGCTTTACCAGCGAGTTCGAGGACGCGCTGGCCGACGCGGGACTGTCGACCCGAATGACGGCCGCCGTCCGTGAGACCGGACTGGACGAGGCCACCGAGGACATCGACTCGCTGGATTCGGACGCCGACGTGTCGATGTGAGCGCGGTCGGCGGCCCCTACCCGGCGAACGTTTTTCACCTAGCACGGCCCCACCCGGGCGCATGGCCGACCACACCTTCCGCGAGCTGGAAACCGCGGCCTACTGCCCGCGAAAGCTCTACTACCGCCGTCGGGACGGCCCGCCCGACGTCCCCGAGGAAATCGAGCGGATACGCCGACTCGCCCGCGAGTACGAGCGCCTGCTCGCCGACGACGCGGCGCTGCTTGCGGCGCCCGTCGAACCCGACCCCGGGACCGTCCGCGCGCGGTTGCGGGCGGCCCGCGACCGCCTCGACGACTGGGACGCCCTGGCGGCCCCCGCCGAGACTGACGTGTATCTGGCCGGCAAGGACGCCCGCGGTGTCGCCCACAAACTCGTCCGGACCGACGCCGGCACCGTCCCGTCGCTGGTGTTTGCCGGACGCCCGCCCGACGAGGGGGTCTGGGCACCCCAGTCCGTGCGACTGGTCGCGGCGGCGAAGGCGCTGTCCTGGGAGCGCGAACGGGCCGTCGAGCGGGCCTTCGCGGAGTACCCCGCCCACGGCGTCGTCCGCGGGGTCGACATCGGCCCGCGGCGGACGGGCCGGTACCGCCGGGCGCTGCGGGTCGCCGAGTCCGTCGACGCGCCGCCGGCCCGGACCGAAAACGACGCCAAGTGCCGGCCCTGTGACTACCGCGAGCAGTGTGGCGTCACCACGCGGTCGCTGCGGTCGCTGCTGTGAGACGGGGCGGCAAGCGAACGAGTGTCACAGCGACACTGTTAGTATCACGCTACTGGCGCGGCGATACTCGTGGTGGGAAGCCCTACGCCCGCTCGGGTCTTCCCTTCCGATATGAGACACGCCACGAACCGGACGGAGAACTGGACGCCCGACAGCGCGTCGCTCGCGGTCGACATCGTCACCGCCGTCGCCGACAGGGCCGGCGCCGACCCCCTCGACCTCCCGCCGCTGCACGACGCGGTCGACCTGGAGTGTCTGGCCGAGTACCTCGAATACGACCAGGACGGCCGCGACATCGTCTTCCCGTACGCGGGCTACAGCGTCACCCTGACCGCCGCGGGCGCGGTAGCGGTCGTCCCGCTTTCGGCCGCCACCTCGCCGGCGGCTATCGCGGCCGCGCTCGCGGACTCGACGGTCCCCGACCCGGCCCGCGGGTGGCAGTGGGAACCGTTCGGTGGCTACCACGCGACCCGGTACGACCGCGGGGACGGCGAGCGGACCCTCGTCTACGGCGACCGGGACGCCGGGGCCTGGATAGAGTCGGACGAGGCCGTCCCCGTCGAGGCCTGAGGCGCTACTCGCTGTCGAGCCACCGCTCGACGGCGTCGGCGCTGGCCCCGCGGCGGTGGACGGTGTCCGCTTCCGCGTCGACCACCGTCGAACCGGTCCCGCCGTCGGTCTCGCCGGCGTCGAGCACGACGGCGACCCGGTCTGTGATTTCGTCCAGTTCGGCGACGGTCGTGGCGCTGGGGTTCCCCGAGACGTTCGCGCTCGTCGCCGTCACCGGCCCGGCGTCCGCCAGCAGTTCGAGCGCGACGGGGTGGTCCGGGATGCGGATGCCGACCTTCGGCCGCCCGCCGGTCAGGGCGTCGGGCACCTGTTCCCGGCGCTCCACGACCAGCGTCACCGGTCCCGGAAGAAAGTCGCGCATGAACCGCTCCTCGCGCTCCGTGGGACGGGTGTACGCCAGCGCGGTCTCCACGTCCGGCACCGCCATCGACACCGGTTTGTCCCGCGAGCGGCCCTTCGCCTCGAACACGCGCTCGACGGCGTCGGGGTCGGCCGCGTCGGCGGCCAGCCCGTACACCGTCTCGGTCGGGTAGACGACCAGGTCGCCGTCACCGATAGCCGCGGCGGCCGCGGCGATGGCGTCGCTATCGACCGCCGCTCCGTCGGGGCCTCCCCCGTGCCTCTCGTCGCTCACAGCTGCGCTTCGACGGCGTCGTAGTCGGGGAATGCGGGCCACTCCTCGCCGACCCAGGCGTACTCGACGGTGCGCTCGTCGTCCAGCAGGAAGATGGCGGGGCGGGGCTCGGTGAGCCCGTCCATCCCGCTCGCGTCCATGTCGATGCCGTAGGCCTCGGCGACGCCGTTTTTCGGGTCCGAAAACAGCCGGGCCTGGCCCTCGATGTCGCGCTCGTGGAGCAGGTCCTTGTGGGCGTACGGCGTCGAGATGGAGACGCCGACGAGGGTCGCGTCCTCGTGCCACCCCCGGTCGCGGACCTCGTTCCAGAGGTACGTCGCCGGGAAGGCGCCGTCCATCGCGTGAAAGAGGAGGAGCACGGGGTCGTCGCTGTCGGCACACACCTCGGCGAGCGAGGCGTCCGCCCAGTACTCGTCGTTGACGAGCGGCCGGGTGAAGTCGGGGGCCGTCTCGCCTTCCTCGGGGTGGTCGGCCGGCCCCAGTTCGACCACGTCGAAGTCGAGTTCGGCCATCAGGCGGCCTCCCCGGTTTCGGCCGCCGCTTGTCCGTAGGTCCGCTCCAGATACGCGACGATGTTGGCGCTCTCGCTCATCGTCACGCCCGTCGCCTCGTCGACGATGGCCGGGACGGTGCGCTTGCCGGTGAGCCGTTTGACCACGTCGCGTTCCGAGTGCATCGGTTCGACGAACCGCGAGCGGTAGTCCAGTCCGAGGTCGTCCAGCGTGCGGACGACCCGCTCGCAGAACGGGCAGGCCTGCAGCCGGTACAGCGTGATGTCGCTCATACGGCCGCGAGTACGGGCGAGACGCCCCTAAGGGCTTCGGGCTCCGACCATGGCAAGGCTTAATCCCCGGCGATGACAACTCCGACCGTTGATGGCCCCACCCAACGCCGTCGCGTCGTCTACGGCGGTGCTCCAGACCTTCGAAGTCGTCGGCGTCGCCGTCCCCGAGAGCGCCGTCCTCGTCGGCGGCATCGCCACCATCGTCTTGCTCATCCTCCTCTCGGCGTTTTTCTCCTCCTCGGAGATAGCGATGTTCTCCCTGCCGGCCCACCGGACCGAAGCCTTAGTCGAGGACGGCGTCCCCGGCTCTCGAACGCTCAAGGAGCTGAAGGCCGACCCCCACCGCCTGCTCGTGACCATCCTCGTCGGCAACAACCTCGTCAACATCGCGATGTCCTCCATCGCGACGGGGCTGCTCGGCTTCTACCTCTCGCGGGGCCAGGCCGTCCTCGCGGCGACCTTCGGTATCACCGCCATCGTCCTGCTCTTTGGCGAGAGCGCCCCCAAGAGCTACGCCGTCGAGAACACCGAGTCGTGGGCGCTCACCATCGCCAAGCCGCTCAAGGCCGCCGAGAAGGTACTGCTCCCGCTCATTCTCCTCTTTGACTACCTGACCCGCATCGTCAACAAGATAACCGGCGGCCGGTCGGCCATCGAGACCTCCTACGTCACCCGCGAGGAGATTCAGGACATCATCGAGACCGGCGAGCGCGAGGGCGTCTTAGACGAGGAGGAACGCGAGATGCTCCAGCGCACGCTCCGGTTCAACGACACCATCGCCAAGGAGGTCATGACCCCCCGGCTCGACATGACCGCCGTCGCGAAGGACGCCTCGATTCGGGAGGCGCTGGAGACCGCCATCCAGAGCGGTCACGCCCGGCTCCCGGTGTACGAGAGCAGCCTCGACAACGTCATCGGCGTCGTCCACATCCGCGACCTCGTCCGGGACCTCGACTACGGCGAGAAGTTCGCCGACGACATCGTCTTAGAAGAGCTCATCGAACCGACCTTACACGTCCCCGAGTCGAAGAACGTCGACGACCTGTTGACCGAGATGCGGGCCGAACGGCTCCACATGGTCATCGTCATCGACGAGTTCGGGACGACGGAGGGGCTGGTGACGATGGAGGACCTCACCGAGGAGATCGTCGGCGAGATTCTGGAGGGCGAGGAAGAGGAGCCCATCGAGTACATCGGCGACGACACCGTCACCGTCAAAGGCGAGGTCAACATCGAGGAGGTCAACGAGGCCCTGGACCTCGAACTCCCGGAGGGCGAGGAGTTCGAGACCATCGCCGGCTTCATCTTCAATCGTGCGGGCCGCCTCGTCGAGGAGGGCGAGACCATCACCTACGAGGGTGTCGAAATCCGCATCGAGCAGGTCGAGAACACCCGCATCATGAAGGCCCGCATCGTCAAGCTCCCGACCGACGAGGACGCCGAGGCCGAAGAAGTCCAGCCAGAGTGAGACGGTCCGTTCTCGACCGTCAGTGGCCGCCAGACCCCCCTAACGACCGCTGTCGTCTGGACGTTCTACAGCCAGAGAGCCCCGCTCACTGATGGGTCTCATCAGTCTTGCTGAACAGAGAGGACGAGGTCAGCACACACGAGGCGACGACACCGCCTTCCTCGTTTGCCGCGTCTCACACAGCCAATCGGGAGTCACGAACTCGGGGCTTTCGCTGTCGAGTTGCTGACCCATCGGTGGCTCATTCGGCCCCGACGATGGTCACCGGGACTGGCGAGTTGAGCGCCACCGACTGGGTGACACTCCCGAAGAGGGCCTTTCCGGTGGGTGAGCGGTCCCGTCCAGACACCACGACTTTGTCCGCCCCGATATCGTTCACCATCTCCACAATCGATTCCGCGACTGGAACGTACAGCTCGGACTGCTCGACCGTGACGCCGGCGGCAGAGAGGACGTCCACCGCTTCCATGACGCCCGGGCTCTCCTCGTTGAAACTGTCACTGCCGTCGCTGCTTGGCCCGTCGGCGTAGGCGTGAGCGACCGTCACCGTGACCTCGTCCGTCTCACCGGGAAGCCCCAGGACGTACTGGGCCTGAGCGGCCGCCCGATCGGTATCGTCGTCTACCGGCAGAAGTATCTGGTACATCGCATAGCAACGGACACGTCGTGTCGATAAATACGTTCCCACCGGACGGCAGCCGGCAACGTCGGCCGACCATCGCCGGACAAAGACAGAGTTCGGGGGGTATGCGTGTGAGATACCGGTCACGCCAGAACCGATACTGCCCCTCCAATCGGGTCCTAACGGCCACTCAACCGCGACCGACTCGCGCCCTGTATGTGGCGGCCACCGCGTGCCAATTTCCGAAGGCCACAACAGCGCCCAGCAAACCGGGCGGACACAGCTCAGACGAGCGAATCGATGGCGAAGAACACGCCATAGGAGAGCGCGAAGGCGAGCACGAGCGACCCGAGCCACGCCAGCACCGTCTTGCCCATCTTGCTGCGGCTCACTTCGCCGCCGCCGGCCGCGGCCCCCGACCCGACGATGGCAGAGACGATAATCTCGTTGAACGAGACGGGGATGCCGAAGAAGACGGCCGACTGCGCGATGAGGAAACTCGGGATGAGCGCGGCGATGGAGCGTCGCGGGCCCAGCGAGGAGTAGTCCTGCGAGAGCGCCTTTATCATCCGGGGGGCGCCGGTCCACGAGCCCACGAGCAGCCCGAGGCCGCCAAAGAGCAGGATGCCGGTGAGCGGAATCACCGCGGCGGGGCCCGAGTCCAGCAAGGGGAGCAGCGGGCCAAGCGCCAGGCCGACCTGGCTGCCGCCCGCGGAGAACGCGACCAGCCCGCCCAGCACGAGCAGGAAGTGCCGCTGGCCCGCCGCGGGGTCGGCACGCATATCGTAGGCGAGTAGTCCTCCGCCGAGCAGGGCCGCCAGCAGGGTGACGCCGACTATCGTCGGGAGCGCGGGCGTCCCCGCCGCCGTCGCGACCGCCTCGGCGACGGAGGCCTGTGCGGACCCGGGCGCGAGCAGGACGAAGCGGACGTTCGCGAGCAGGGCCGCGACCAGCCCACCCAGCACCGGGACGAGGACGGGTTCGGCGACCGACTCGTGGCGCAGCAGGTACGCCGTCGCGTAGGCGATGCCGCCGCCGACGAAGGGGACCGCGACCCACAGCGAGACGATTTCGACGTACTTCGCGGTGGCGGGCTGGCCGCCTATCGCCAGCCCGACGCCGACGACGGCCCCGGTGACGGTGAAGGCCGTCGCGATGGGGTAGCCGGTGAAGATGCCGATAGCGACGAGGACGGCGGCGGTCACCAGGGCGACGATGGCCGCTATCGCGGAGAGGCCGCCGCCGTCGGGAAAGAGGACGAGGCCGCCGCCGACCGTCTCGGTGACGTTCGCGCCCTGCAACACCGCGCCGGCAAGGCCCAGCAGGCCGACGAAGAAGCCGGCCCGCATCACCGAGATGGCGTTGGCGCCGACCGCCGGGGCGAACGGTGTCGACCCCGACGAACCGGCTCCGATTGCCCACGCCATAAACAGACTCGCCGCTGCCGCCACGGTGAGCGTCACCAGCAGACTCGTCGCTACCATCTACAGCGGCGTTTGCCCTTGCCCCCAATGAGCCTACCGTTCGACACGTCGGGAATCTCCACCCGAAGTCGAGGGGTATGTGAGCGAGTGCCACGTGGTTCCGGGACCGAGCCCAACATGTTGGTCAAATCGCCAACTCGCTGTCGAGGCGCAACTCGAACATGCACGGAACGGACGATCCGACGGCCCTGACGAACCGAACCGCCGTCTCGCGCGTGGTGTACCTGGTGATGGCGGTGTCGACGCTGCTCGGCGTCGCCCACCACGTCGACCACGTCGTCAGGGGCAACCACGTCGGCTGGCCGATAACGAGTCAGGTCACCCCCTTCACGTACAGCCTCGTCGTCTACCCGCTCATCGCCGTCGGACTCGCTCTGACGCTGTCGGGGCGGGCTGGCAACCGCTACTGGGCGGGCTTTTTCGCGTGCAGCGCCGCGATGCTCGCGTACTTCCACGTCAGCCCGTGGGCCGTCGAGCCGCCGGGCGACGTGATACTGCCCTACGCCGACCCGGCGGTTGGCTACCTCGCCTTCGCGGTCCTGCTGGCGCTCGTCGCGTCGGTCTGTCTGGGCTCGCTGCTGGCGGCCGCGGCGTGGTACCGGGAGGCAGTATGACCGATGTCCGGGCCGGCGGCGGGCGGCCCGACGTTTATCCGTGGTGGGGACGAACGGACGGCAGCGATGGCCGCTCGACGAATCCGACGACAACGGGAGCGAGGGCCGTGATACGCGCGCGCTTCCGGCTAGCGCTCCGGGAGGGGATGTGGGTCACGACAGTCTCGACGCGGTTCCCGGACGCGACGCTACGACTGCTCACGGGCGTCCCGATGGGCGACCGGGCGCTGGAACTGGGCGAGGTCCGGGCCGACGACCCCGAGCCCGTCGCCGAGGCCATCAGGGATCACCCGGACATCTCCGAGTACGAGCCCCTGTGGGCCGGCGAGGGACGGGCCATCGCCCAGTACGAGGCCGTCGAGCAGGGACTCTACGAGTTCCTCTGGGCGTCCTCGCTCCCGCCGGAGTTCCCCATCGTCGTCGAGAACGGCGTCATGGAGTTCGACCTCACCGCGACCCGCAGCCAGTTCGAGGCCGTCGGGGACGCGCTCGACGCGAGCGACCAGGCGTACGAACTGCTGTCGGTCGTCCACGCGGCCGAGGGCGAGGCCTTGCTGACCGAACGCCAGCGCGAGTGCGTGACCACCGCGCTGCACATGGGCTACTTCGAGGTCCCGCGGGGGACCACGCTCGCCGCGGTGGCCGAGGCGCTGGATATCGACAAATCGACCGCCAGCGAGACCATCCGGCGGGGGACCGCCCGCGTGATGGCGCAGTTCCTGCTGGGCGGCGACCCGTCGTGACGGGCCGGCCGGGCGTGGGAACGACCGGCGGTGACGGGTCGTGAGCCGCCTGTGGCGGCGGTCGACCCACCGCGCGATACACCTCCTGCTGGCGGTGGCGGCGGGCGCGTTCGTCTACTCGCCGCTGCGGACCGAACCGGCGGCCGTCCTGGCGGTGCAGGCCGTCCTGTTTCCGCTGCTTGCGCTCTCGGGCGTACTGCTGTGGAAGGGCGCGGCGCTGCGGCGGCTGGGTCGTTGAGGGCGCTCAGTTCGTCTTGGGGTCGCGTTCCTCGCCCGGTTCGACGGCGTCGACGCCCTCGGCGGCCTCGACCGCTTCGGTCACTTTCTCGGTGTCGACGTGCCAGCGGTCCACGTCCTGGTCGTAGTCGGCCAGCCGATTCGAGACGCGCATCTTCAGGTCGTCGTCGTTGACGTTGACCTCGAAGACGTACTCGGGATGGTCGTTGTCGCCGACCCGCCGGAGGTTCGCGCTGACGAGCGGGTTGTCGAAGTAGTAGGGGGCAATCTGTGTCATCACGTTGCGGTAGACGGTGTCCTCGACCTTCCGCAGCGCCTTTCGGCCGGCCGAGTCGGCCGCGCGGGCGACGTAGTCGACGGACTCGCCCCACTTGTCGAAGGCCTCGTCCGGTTCGTCGAGGTTCTCGTAGGACTCCGTGAGTTTCTCGCCGGCCTTCTGGAGGTCCTCGTCCGGGTCCTTGCCGGCCTGTTCCCCTTTCCCCTCGTCGATGCTGGCCTGCTCGGCCGTCTTCTCGTTGACGTCCTCGTCGAGCCGTTCGTGGCTCTTGGGTCGCCAGTCGTCGAACTCCTCGAGGTCCTCGTCGTCGATGTCGGCCTCGACGTCCTCGTCGCCGAGGAGGTCCTGAAGCGCCTGGGTGATGCGCTCGCCGTGTTCGACGACGTCGACCCAGCCGCCGTGTGTCTTGAATCCTGAGACGCTCTCTTCGATATCTGCCATTGTAGAAGGTGCACGGACGGTTGCTGCCGTGTGCTCGGTAGTTGACACTGGGACTGGTTAAGCGTTTCCGCCCGCCGCAAGCCGTGTGGCGTGCACGTGGATGACACACGGGTCGGCCGCCCGCGTCTGTTCCCCTTATCAGTCTCGGCCACCTATCCGCCGGTGATGCCATCAGCACTGTTCGTCGTCAGCGAGGAAGGCTACTGGGGCGAGGAATGCATCGAGCCGCTCACGACACTCACGGACGCGGGCCTCGACATCGAGGTCGCGACGCCGAGCGGGGACCCGCCGGTACTGGACGAGCGCTCCGTCGACCCCGACGAGGTCGGCGAGGAGACGGCCGCCGAAGTGCGGTCGGTCCACGAGAACGACGAGCGCCTGAACGACCCGACGCCAGTGGCGGCCGTCGACGCGGCCGACTACGACGCCGTCGTCTTCCCCGGCGGCCACGGCACCGAGTGGGACATCAACCAGGACAGCGACGCCCGCCGACTGCTCCGTGACGCCGTCGAGGGCGAGTCCGGGAAGGCGCTGGTCGTCTGTCACGCCGTCGGGATTCTGGCGTTCACGCGGAGCAACGACGGCGGCTTCCTGGTCGAGGGCCGCTCGGTCACCGGCTTCCCGAACGAGTGGGAGGAGGGCATCGTCGACGAGCACGACCGGATGCCCGACGGCCGCAAACTCCCCTACTGGGTCCAGGCCGAGGTCATCGCCGCCGGCGGCGACTGGGACGCCGAACTCGATTCGGACACGAGCGTCACCGTCGACGGCGACCTCGTGACCGCGCGCGGCCCGCCCTCCTCGGCCGAGGCCGCCCGGACGCTGCTGGAGGAACTCGGCGTCGAACAGCCGGCCTGAGCGACCGACCGCGTTCGGCTCGCGGCCGCGTCGGTACCGCGGACCCGACCGGCCGCTCAGAAGGCGCGTGTTACTGCCGCACAAACGCCGGAAAGCTGCTCGTAACTTTGCGCCCGTTGGTCGGTTGTGAGTGTATGTCACGCAGAACGACGCGGCGGCGGTTACTTCGGCTTACCGGCCTCGCGGGCGTCGCCGCGCTGGCAGGTTGTGGCGGAAACGGTGGTTCAGACAGCGGCGGAAGCGGGACCCGGCTCTCCTGGCACGCCGGGGGGACCGGCGGGACCTACTTCCCGCTCTCGAACGAGTTCAAGACCATCGTCGAGGGACAGACCGACTACACGCTGAACGTCCAGTCCACCGGCGCGAGCGTCGAGAACGTGGGCAACCTCGCGAGCGGGGACGCCGACTTCGCGCTCATCCAGAACGACATCGCTTCCTTCGCGAAGAACGGCACCGGCATCGACGCCTTCGAGGGGAGCCCCGTCGAGAGCCTGATGGGCGTCGCGACGCTGTACCCCGAGACCATCACGGTCGTCACGCTAAGTAGCACCGACATTACGCAACTGTCCGACCTCTCGGGCGCGACCATCAACACGGGCGACCTGGGGTCGGGGACGCAGGTCAACGCCCTCCAGATACTGGACGCGGTGGGTATCAGCGACTTCACCGAGCAGAACGCCTCCTTCTCGCAGGCGGCCGACCAGCTTCGCAACGGCGACATCGACGCGGCCTTCGTCGTCGGCGGCTGGCCCGTCGGCGCCATCGAGGACCTCGCGAACACGAACGACGTCGTTCTGGTCCCCATCGAGGGCCAGAACCGCCAGGCCGTGAAGGACGCGGCGTCGTGGTTCGCCGACGACACCATCCCGGCGGGCACCTACACCGGCGTCGACCAGGCCATCGAGACGGTGGCCGTCCAGGCCATGATAGCCACGCGGGCGGGGATGGACGACGCGACGGTCCAGGAGGTGACCGCGGCCATCTTCGACAACACGGGCGAACTCACCATCAAGACCGACTTCATCACGAAAGACAGCGCCCAGGACGGGATGTCCATCGAACTCCACCCCGGCGCTGCGGCGTACTTCGGCGCCGGCGGCGGGACCGGCACCGGAACGGGGAACTGAACGCGGGCCCCGCATGGCCCGCCACCGCGCCGCCGCCGTCGCCGCCGTCGCACTGGTCGTACTCGCGGTCGCACCGGCAGTGCCGACCGGGCGCACCCTCGTCGTCGCGGACACCGAGACCGGCGAGACGTATCTCCGGACGCCCGTCGAGAACGGGACCACGGTCACGCTCGCGTACACCCACAGCGTCGAGAAGACGCCGGTCAGAGACGTCTACACCGTCGACGGGAACCGCCTCGTCGCCACCCGGATGGCCTTCGAGTCGTACGGCTGGGGGCTGCCGAGTCGCGCGAACGTCAGCCGCGAGGGCGGCCAGTTCGTCTACGACCCGCCGGGGGAGTACCGGCGCCTCACCGTCGCGCCCGGCGACGTGGCCGGCCATCGGCTCCGCGTGGGGAATCGAAGCTACGACCTCGTCGAACTGACCGACGAACGGTCGGTCGACGTCTACGTCGACCGCCGGTCGGCCGTCGCAGCCGCCGTTGACTCACTATGACCGACACAGACAGCGTCGACGACCCGCCGGAGGAATCGACCGACGAAGACGTCGAGGAGATGCTCCAGGAGATAGAGCGGCGGCGGTCGCTGCAGGGCGCGGCCGCGGTGGCCGTCGCCGCCATCGGCATCTCCTTCTCGCTGTTCCAGATGTGGCTCGCCGCGAAAGGGTTCGTCCTCTCGCTGACGCTGCCCGGTATCGGCCGCGTCCAGCTCGCGGCGCTCCAGTTGCTCCAGATAAACGCCGTCCACGTCGCGTTCGGCCTGGTACTCGCCTTCCTGCTGTACCCCACGTCGACCGGCGACGGCGTGGTGGCCCGTCGCCTCGCCGGGCTCGGGACCCGGACGCGCGACCGCTTCGGCCCGGACCACCCGGTGAGCCGCGGCGTCGACGCCCTCGGCGGCGGGCTGGCCTGGCTCGCGCTCGACCGCGACATGGACCGGGTGACGCCGTTCGACGCCGTCGCCACAGCTATCACCGTGCTCGCGGCGTCGTACTTCATCACCGACTTCCCGGAGATACAGCGGATGCGCGCGCTCGGCCTGGAGGCGGGCCGGACGCTCCCGGAGATGGTCCCGCTGCTCTCCCCCGTCTCGGGGCTGCTCGGCCCGCTCGCCGACGTGTCCTACGCGTTCCTCCTGGGCGTCCTCGGCGTGTTGCTCGTCCTCGAAGCGACGCGACGGGCCATCGGCCTACCGCTGATGCTCATCGTCGCGGCTTTCGTGGTCTACGCCCGCTACGGCTACCTCATCCCGGGCGGGACCGCCTACGTCGGCGTCCTCTCCATCCCGCGACTGGGGTGGAACTCCATCGTCCAGAACCTCTGGTACAACACCGAGAACGGCGTCTTCGGCATCCCGGTCACCGTCTCGGTGCAGTTCATCTACATCTTCATCCTCTTTGGCGCGTTCCTGGAGATGTCCGGGGCGGGCCAGTGGTTCATCGACCTCGCGTACGGGGCGACGGGGACCCGGAGAGGCGGCCCCGCGAAGGCGAGCATCCTCGCCAGCGGGTTCATGGGGACCATCTCGGGGTCGTCTATCGCCAACACCGTCACGACGGGCGCGTTCACCATCCCGCTGATGAAGCGGTCGGGCTATCGCCCGGAGTTCGCGGGCGGCGTCGAGGCGTCGGCCTCCTCCGGCGGGCAGATACTCCCGCCGGTGATGGGCGCCGCAGCCTTCCTCATCGTCCAGTACACGGCGACGCCCTTTGCGAACGTCATCATCGCCGCCTCGATTCCCGCCATCGTCTTCTTCTTCGGCGTCTGGGTGATGGTCCACTTCGAGGCGACCAAAGAGCGCATCGGTGGGCTCGACCCCTCGGAACTGGTGGACCTCCGCCAACACGTCCGGACCGGCTGGTTCTACCTGGTCCCCATCGCCCTGCTGTTGTACTACCTGCTCGTCGAACGGCTCTCGGTCGCCCGCTCGGCGTGGTTCACGCTCATCGCCATCGGCGCGCTCATCACGCTCGTGGCGGCCTACAGCGACGAGACGCGGGGGCGGTTGCTGGGGCTGCTCGCGGCGCTGTTCGCGGGCACGTTCCTCGCGCAGTACCTCGCCGGCGCGGGCATCCTCGGGGCGCTGCTGGGCGGGGGGCCGGGGGGCCAGTCGCCGCAAGCGGCGTTCGCTGCCACGGTCGGCTCGCTGGGCGGTATCGCCATCGCGGCCGGCGTGCTCACGCTCGCCACCCACCCCTACATCGACGCGCACGTCCTCGACTTCGACGACGCGGTCGACGAGGCGGCCCTGCGCACCGCGAGGGCCGTCGACAGCCCCTCCCTGACCGGCAACGGGCTCTACCGGCTGAGCACGTTCCTCGGGAAGTCGATGGAGAGTGGCGCTCGCACCGCCGTCCCGGTCGTCGTCGCCGTCGCGGCCGCGGGCATCATCCCCGGCGTCATCAGCGTCTCCGGGCTGGGGCCGAATCTCGTCGCGCTCATCCGCGCCGTGGCCGGCGGCTCGCTCGTCTTGCTCTTGCTCGTGACCGCCGTCGCCTCCATCATCCTCGGGATGGGGATGCCGACGACGGTGACCTACATCATCCTCGTCTCCCTGCTGGCGCCGGCGCTTATCGCCTTCGGCGTCCCGGAGCTTGCGGCCCACCTCTTTATCCTCTATTTCGGCGTCATCGCCGACATCACACCGCCGGTGGCGGTCGCGGCCTACGCCGCGGCGGGGGTGGCGAAATCGGACGCCTTCCAGACCGGCATCGAGGCGTTCTCGCTGTCGCTGAACAAGGCCATCGTCCCCTTCGCGTTCGTCCTCGCGCCGGGTATCGTCCTGTTGCGCCCGAAGGCGAACGCCGCCACGCTCCCGCCGGGCGAGCAGTACCGCGTCGTCCAGTTGGCCGACTTCGCCGACCCGGGCTTTGTCGTCTTCGACGTGGCGATTCCGGTCGTCGGGGTGTTCGTCGGCGTCGTGGCGCTCGCGGCCACCGTCATCGGCTACGTCTCGGCGCCGGTCGACCGGAGCCGGCGGGCCGCCTTCGCCGTGAGTTCGCTGCTGCTGATGGCGCCCGGTCTGGCCGTCTCGGGGACCTACGACGTCCTCGGACTCGTCGGCCTCGGCGGCGGCGAGATGACGCTGGTGCTCGACGTGGGGCTGCGGGCGCTCGGGCTGGCGCTCTTTGCCGCCCTGCTGGTCGAGAACCGGCGTCAGTCCGAGGGCGTCACCGACGCGGCCGGGAGCCCGGAACCCGCGTGACGGGTCCCCGTCAGCGTTTACTCTCCGCCCGCCGACTGCCACCCTATGGTACTCGAACAGCGCGGTGACGCCTGGCTGGTCACACACGCGCTCGCGAAAGACGAGCTCTCGCGGCTCCGCGAGCGGGACACCGAACAGGTCGCGTTCCGCAAGGGGTTGGTCAAACTCGGGCGAATCTGTGGCTACGAGATAATCGACGGGCGCATGGAGACCGAGTACGTCGAGATAGAGACGCCCCTGACCACGACGATGGGCGAGCGGGTAACCGGGCTGGACGACGTGGTCATCGTCAACGTCCTCCGGGCGGCGACACCGTTCGTCGAGGGGCTGTTGAAGGCGTTCCCGCGGGCCCGCCAGGGCGTCATCTCCGCGAGTCGCGACGAGTCCGCGGGGATGGACGACGACGGCGAGTTCCCCATCTCCGTCGACTACGTGAAACTCCCCGACATCGCGCCCGACGACACCGTCATCGTCGCCGACCCGATGCTGGCGACGGGGTCGACCATGTCGGCCGTGCTCTCGCATATCACCGAGCAGGGCGCCGACCCCGACGACCTCGTCGTCCTCTCGGCGGTGGCGGCCCCGCCCGGTATCGTCCGGGTCTCGGAGTCGTTCCCCGAGGTCGACCTGCTGACCGTCGCCATCGACGACGAACTCAACGAGGAGGGCTTCATCGTGCCGGGGCTGGGCGACGCCGGGGACCGGGCGTTCCGGACGAGTTGAGACGGCGGGCCGAACCGGCACGACCGACGGCGACAGCGAGCGCCCGGGCGACGGCGCGAGTCGAAACGGATTTTACGTGGGTCCGTCTATGACGGACACTTCGGCGACTCGTCCGCCCGCGAACCCCCTCTCTTCTGCTGGAAACCGCTATACTGCGGCGTTATTTCGTTCCATCTGAAATACGTGTTCGCCCGGAGCATGATACGTGCGGTTGGCGGTGTGGACGGCGACGGTCAGCGGTGGCCCTCGATGTCGGCCCGGCCGCTGGTCGCGCTGCGGACGCGGTCCCGCAACTCGCCGCCCTCGGCCGTCGGCACCCTGACCGCGAAGGTCACCTCGGCCTCGTAGTCGGCAGTAAAGTCCACGTCGGCGGACTCGAGCAGGCTCCGGACGCTGCCCGAGTCGTCGTATGCGACGGTTATCGAGAACCGCTCGTGGGGAACCGACTCGACGACCCCGGCGGCGTCGACGCCCTCCTTGACGGCCCGCGAGTACGACCGGGCCAGTCCGCCGACGCCGAGGTTCGTCCCGCCGTAGTAGCGAGTGACCACGGCGGCGACGTTCTCGATGTCCCGTTGCTGGAGGACGTTCAGCGCCGGCTTGCCCGCGCTCCCGCTGGGTTCGCCGTCGTCGCTGGCGTACTCCCGGTCGGGCGAGGCCCGCACCCGATAGGCGGGGACGTTGTGGGTCGCGTCGGCGTACTCGGCGCGTCTCTCCGCACAGAAGGCCTCGGCCGCGTCGACGGTCTCGACGGGCGCGACGTGGCCGATGAACTGCGACCCCTGCACCTCGAAACTCGCCGACGCGCGCTCGGCGACGGTCCGGTAACTCTCCGACACGCCCGCCCGTAGTGGCGGCGGCCGAATAGCCCTTGTCGTTCTCACGGCGGAGAATCGGGGGGTGCTAGTTTATATCACCCAACCGGAGATATCCCGCTATGAGACTCTTATCAGGTATCGCGAACAGTCTCACGGTGGGTGCTGGACAGAGTGAGAACGCGGCCGAGAGCGACGGACGCGGGGGCGACAACGTGAACGAAGCCGACGAGAACCGCGAGGCGCACCGGACCGATGCGGCGGTTCCGGTGCTACCCGGCCTGGGATTTCCGGCGCTGGTCACGGACGCCGAGGGGCGCGTGACGCAGTTGAACGACCACGCCCGTGACCTGTTCGGGACCGACGCGGCGGCGGCGGTCGGCGAGCGCCCCGAGTCGCTGCTCGACGACGGGAGCGAGGTCAGCGCCGTCGCGGAGACGGCCATCCAGCAGGGCGCCGAGGTCGTCGACCGCGAGGAGGTGTTCGTCGTCGGCGGCCGTGAGATACCCGTCAGCCGGACCGTGACGCCGGTGTTCGACGACGACGGCACGTGTCTCGGGAGCGTCGAGATAGACCGCGACATCGGCGACCGCATCGAGCGCCGCGAGCGGACCGAAGCCCTGGAGACCTACCAGCGGGAGGTGCTGGTCGACCTCCGGGCGAAGCTGTCGAAACTCGCCGCCGGCGACCTGACCATCGACCCGGCCATCGACCCGCCGGCGGCGGAGTTCGAGGAGTTGGAGACCGTCCACGCGGAGTTCACCGCGATGAACGCCGACCTGCGCGAGGTCGTCGGCAACTTCACGCACGTCGTCGAGACGCTCACCGCACAGGCCGAGGAGATAGCCGTCTCCAGCGACGGGCTCAGCGCGGCCAGCGAGGAGGTCACCGCCTCCATCCAGGAGATAGACGCCTCGGCCGACGAGATGGCCCGCGGGGCGGCGTCGCTGGCCGAGGACACCGCCACCACGGAGGCGACCGTCGACGACCTCTCGGCGTCCATCGAGGAGATAACCGCCTCCACCCAGGAGATGAGCGCCCGGTCGTCGGAGGCCGCCGAGCTGACCGACGAGGGGGTCGCGGACGTCCGCGACGCCCTCGGGGAGATTCGCGAGGCCACGACCGCCGCCGACGGCGTCGCCGCGGAGATGGACCACCTGGAGCAACACATGCAGGCGGTGGGCGACATCGTCGAGATGATAAGCGACATCGCCGACCAGACCAACATCCTCGCGCTGAACGCCAACATCGAGGCCGCCCGCGCGGAGACCGGCGGCGAGGGCTTCGCCGTCGTCGCCAACGAGGTCAAGAACCTCGCCGAGCAGTCACGGGAGTCGGCCGACGACATCGTCGACATCATCGACGAGGCCCAGGGGATGACCGAGCGGCTGGTCGAGAGCATCCAGGACGCCAACGGCCGCGTGGGCACCGGGGCCGACGCCGTCGACGGGAGCGCCGACACCATGGAGCGCATCCGCGACAACATCGACGGGACGAACCGCGGCATCGGCGAGATAGCCGACGCGGTCGAATCGCAGGCCCACGACGCCGAGCGGGTCAGCGGCGTCGCCGACGACACCGCCGCGGTGGCCGAGCAGGTCAGCGCCACCGTCGAGGAGATAGCCGCCGGTATCGACGAACAGACCCACTCGATGGACCAGGTCGCCCACCGCGCCCAGCACTTGAGCGAGGTGGGCGACGACCTCCACGAACTCGTCGACACGTTCCGGCTCAGGAGCGACGAGTCGGCCGACCTCGACGACGCCGAGGACATCGCCGACGCGCAGGTCGGCGAGACGCCGACTGCGTCGACCCGGGCGCTCACCCACCGCGGCCGAGAGTCCGCGTCGGGGCCCGAGCACACCGACGGCGCGAGCGGGGGCGAGCCGACCGAGGACGGCGCGAGCGGCCCGACCCGGCTCTCACCCGACGACTTCTGAGTGGCGGTATCGCCGCTCGTCGCGTTCGCCGAGAGACTGCGTCCGCCTCAGAGAGTGTCCGACTCGCGACGCCCCCACAGCCGCTTGTCCAGCAGTCGGACCCGCATCTCCTCCCGGACCCGGAGCTGACAGGACAGTCGCGGATAGCCAAAGCGGTCGGCCAGGTCGTCGTGCCAGTGGTCCGGTTCGGGCGGGTCGGCCAGTCGGACGCCGCAGGTCGCACAGAGCCCGTTACCGCCGCAGTTGAGACGGCGCGCGTAGCGGCCGTGCGGGGACAGGTCCGCATCGAGGAGGGCGTCGCGGAGGACACTTCCCGCTGGGGCCGTGAGTTCCCGCGTCTCGCCGTCGGGCGTCTCGACGGTGATGGTGACGGGGTGGGACATCAGGCCAGTTCGATGGTGCGGACGAAGGCCATCTCCCGGAGTTCGTTGATGAGGTCGCCCGGCAGCGCCTCGTCGGTGATGACGTAGAGCACGGGGTCGTCGGTGAACTCCGGGTCCTCGGAGAGCACCTGTCGGATGGAGATGTCCCGGTCGGCGATGGCCCCCGTCACCTGCGAGACGATGCCGGACTCGTCGGCCGCCCGCACGGAGACGGTGACCGCGGAGAGGTCGAGGACGGGAGCGAGGTCGAGCAGGCTCGGGACGGCGGAGATGTTGCGGAAGATGCGCCGCAGTTCGTCGTCGGCGAGGATGGCGTCGGTCGTGGCGTTGACGACCCGACGGTCGACGCCGACCTCGCGGGCGATGCCGGTGTTGGGAATCTCGATGCCGCCCGAGACCACCCGCCCCTCCTCGTTGACCGAGAACCCCCGTTCGAGCAGCAGTCGGATGACGGCCTGCTGGCCCGGGGAGTCCTCGAACTTCTCCATAATCTCGTCGAACATGGACACATCAACGGCAGGCTCGCTTAAGAGGCTCCCGTCTGCCGAGACCGGCGCGACGGCGGCTACTGGCGTCGCTCGGTGTCGGTGCCGCCGCGGCAATCGCGGGGTGTAGCGGTTCGGACAGTCCGGGGACGGAAGCGGGCACCGAGACGCCCGGACCGGTGCCGCCGGAGTGAATCGGGGCCGGACGGTCAGAGTTCGCCTTTGGTGCTGGCCACGTCGCCGCGGCGCTCGTCGAGACGCGTCGCGTCGTCCAGCGCCCGCGCGAGCCCCTTGAACAGCGCCTCTATCTCGTGGTGGGCGTTCTCGCCCTCGACGCCGCAGTGCAGGGTCAGCCCCGCGTTCGTCGCCAGCGAGCGGCCGAAGTGGGCCGCCATGTCGCTGGTCATCCCGCCGACCTCGGCCTGGGAGAACTCGCCGGAGAACGCGTAGTAGGGGCGCCCGGAGATGTCGACGACGACGCTGGCGACGGCCTCGTCCAGCGGGACCTTGCGGTCGGCGAAGCGGACGATGCCGCGCTTGTCCCCGAGCGCCTCGGTGAAGGCCTCACCCAGCGTGATAGCCACGTCCTCGACGGTGTGGTGGTCGTCGATTTCGAGGTCCCCGTCGCAGGTGACGGTGAGGTCGAACAGGCCGTGGGTCGAGAACGAGTCGAGCATGTGGTCGAAGAAGCCGATACCGGTGTCGACGGTCGAGTCGCCGTCGCCGTCGACGTCGAGGGTGACCTCGATGTCCGTCTCGGCCGTCTCGCGGGTGACGGCCGCCGTGCGGTCGGTCATACCGGGACTCTCGCGGGCCGCCTATTTGGGGGTTGTGTCCGCCAGCAGCCCACGTCCCGCGCGGACAGTGTTCCGGTGCCCCTCGACGGCTGGTCGGGGCGACCACGCGTGTGCAAGCACAAGCCCCTCTCACGCGACGCCGAAAGCCTTCGACCACTTCGAGATGTCGACATCAGAGACCCGCCGCGACCTGCTGGAGACGGTATCGAACGTCGAGGCCGACGAGCAGCGACTCCTCTCGGTCGCCGTCCCGCCCGAGCTATCGCTCGAAGCGGCCCGCGAGCGAATCGAGGAAGCCCACACCGACGCCGAGCAGCTCGAGCGCGACGAGACCACCGAGGGGACGCGGGCGGCGCTCGAGACGGTGCGGCGAGTCCTCAACGACTACGACGAGACGCCGGCGAACGGACTCGCGGTCTACGCGGGCGTCGTCGGCGGCGACGAGGTCGTCTACACCTTCGACGACCTCGCGGAACCCGTCCCGGAGTTCGCCTTCGAGCGCGACAGCGAGTTCGACACCGACCCGCTCGCCGTCTCGCCCGACACCGGGCGCTACGGCCTGCTGGTCGTCGAACACGGGAAAGCGGCCCTCGGGACGACCGCCGGCGAGGGGGCCGAGACAGTGGCGACACTGCAGAGCGACACCGCGGCGGACACCCCGACGAGCGGCGAACTCGGCGACCGCGAACAGGGACAGCGGGAGTTCTTCGAGGACGTGGCCCGGCGGGCCGGAGTCGCCTTCCTGGACGAGGACCCCGACGACGACGCGCGCGAGGACGCCACGCCGGGCGAGCCCGATATCGACCCCGTCGAGGGACTCTTTGTCGGTGGCTCCAGCGTCACCGCGACGGAGTTCCTCGAACAGGGGTATCTCGACCACCGGTTACAGCAGCGCGTGCTGGGCGACGCCGTCTCCGTGGGCGAGGCCTCCGCGGACGGGCTCGAACAGCTCGCGGCGAAGGTACAGGACCGCCTCGAAGCGGCCGAGCGGGCGGCAATCGAGGAGCACCTGGGGGACCTCTTTGCCGAACTCGACGCCGGCGAGGCGGCGGTCGTCGGCCGGGAGGACACCGAGGAAGCGCTCGAATACGAGGCCGTCGAGACCGTCCTCGCCACCGAGTCGGTACCGGCAGAGCGGCTCCGTCCGCTGGAGCAGCGGGCGGTCGAACAGGGCGGCGACCTGGTCGTCGTGCCCGCGGACGCCGACGGGTACGACCGCCTCGAAGACGAGGGCGGCGTCGGAGCGATTCTCCGCTACCCTATCGAGTAGCGAGCCCCCGGACAGGTCGGGCCGCTCGCAGCGGCGAACGTGGCGTGTGCCTCGAAGCGGCCCGGCGACCAGTGGGGCCAGTCCGTCGCGCCCGCTACGAGATGTGGATGGCGGGCTTGTTCGGCCTCGCTTTGTCCGCCAGGTCGTCGTCTTCGGTCGCCCGCCGAACGGTCACGTCGGCGCCGAACTCGTCCTCGAAGAGCCAGGCGGCCTGCTGTAACACTTCGAGTTCGCGGTCGCCGTCGACGATGGGTGCAAGTCCCGTGCTCCTGTCGGCGAGGTCGGCGGCGTACTCGGCGGCGGCGTCGCCCCGTCGCTGTATCGACTCGGTCCCCATAATCTCGCCGACGATTGCGTCGTCGGGGTCGGCCGCCTGCGCGAGACGGTAGGCCTCGTACTTCCAGTCGGCGGCGACGACGACCTCGATGGCCTCGGGGTCGGCGATGTCGACCACGTCGGTGATGTCGCGCACGTCGGCCAGCGTCGTCCGGACGAGCCCGCGCTCGATGCGGTGGTCGGCCACGTCCCGCAGCGACTCGGGCCAGTCGGCCTCGGCGACCAGGCCGTCTTCCTCCAGCAGGTGCCACAGCTCCTCGGCCAGGTAGGGCGCGATGGGCGCGAGCAGTGTCGTCAGGACTCGCAGCCCGCGGCTGTAGGCGAACAGGTAGGGCGGTTCGTACTCCGCGTACCGCCGGAGGAGACGGACGAACCGCTGGAGTTCACCCACGACGCGGTGGAATCGGAAGCGGTCGTACTCCTCGGTGACGGCGGCGATGGTGCGGTCGATTTCGCGTTCGAGGTAGGCGTCGTGGGGCTCGCTCTCGGTGCGGACGGCGCGGGCCGCCTGCGAGCGGCGCCGGCGCGACCGCTGGTCGGCGAACTCGCTGACCAGTTCGTAGCAGTCCTGCTGGAAGTCGTAGGCCGTCGAGACGTCCTTGACCGTCCACTCGAAGTCCTGGGCGGGGTGGGCCGCCGAGAGGACGAACAGGCGGGTCGTCTCGGCGCCGTACTCGTGGGGGGCAACGGCGTTGCCCGCCGATTTGGACATCTTCTTGCCGCTGTGCAGCACCGTCCCCTGGTTGATGAGTCGCTCGACGGGCTCGCGCCGGTCCAGCAGCCCCAGGTCGGCGAGCGCCCGCGTGAAGAAACGGAGATAGAGCAAGTGCAAGACGGCGTGTTCCTCGCCGCCGACGTAGACGTCGACCGGGAGCCACTCGTCGGCGGTCTCCTGCTCGAAGGGGGCATCCTCGAAGTGGGGACTCAGGAACCGCAGGAAGTACCACGAGGAGTCGACGAAGGTGTCCATCGTGTCCGTCTCCCGTTCCGCGTCGGCCCCGCAGTCGGGGCAGTCGACGTGTTTCCACTCCTCGGCGGCGTCCAGCGGGTTCCCGGTCGTCTGGACGTACTCGGGCAGTTCGACGGGGAGGTCCGCGTCGGGGACCGGAACCGGCCCACACTCGGGGCAGTGGACGATTGGAATCGGCGTCCCCCAGTAGCGCTGGCGGGGGATGAGCCAGTCCCGGAGCCGGTAGGTCGTCGCTTCCTCGACGGCCTCGTGGTCGAGCAGGCGGTCGCGGGCGGCGGTGCTCGCCAGCCCGTCGTACTCGCCGCTGTCGGTCAGCATGCCGTCCTCGGTGTAGGGGTCGTCGGGCAGGTTCGTCGGGCTGCCGTCGACGGGTTCGACGACCTGCTCGACGGGGAGGTCGTGCTCGTCGGCGAAGGCGTGGTCCCGGTCGTTGTGGCCGGGGACGCCCATCACCGCGCCGGTGCCCACGTCGTCTAAGACGTAGGCGGCGACGTAGACCGGTATCTCCTCGCCGGTGAAGGGGTGGGTCGCGGTCACGGCCGTCTCGACGCCGGAGAGACCGGCGTCGTCGGTGCTCGCGACCGCCTCCAGATAGGCCGCCACGTCCGCGTCGGTCTCGGCCAGGTCGGACACGAGGTCGTGGCCCGGCGCCAGCGCGAGGTAGGTCGCGCCGTAGACGGTGTCGAGTCGCGTCGTAAAGGCCGACACCGCGCCGTGCTCGCCCACGTCGAAGGCGACGCGGGCGCCCGCCTGTCGGCCGATCCAGTTTCGCTGGCTGTCCCTGACCCCCTCGGGCCACCCCTCCAACTCGTCCAGCCCGTCGTACAGTTCGTCGGCGTAGTCGGTGATGGTGAAGAACCACTGGTCGAGGTCGCGCCGCTCGACGGGCGTCCCGCACCGCCAGCAGACGCCGCCGGCCGCGTGGGCGTGGGCGCCCTCGTAGTCGTCGGTCTCGACCTGCGCGTCCGCGAGGACGGTCTCGCAGTCGGGACACCAGTTGACCGTCGCGGAGTCGTACTCCACGAGGTCGTTGTCCAGAAACCGGGTGAACAGCCACTGGTTCCACCGGTAGTACTCGGGGTCGCAGGTCGTTATCTCGCGGGCCCAGTCGTATCCAAAGCCCATCTCTTCGAGGTCGTCGCGCATCCGCTCGATGCAGGCGCGGGTCCACGACTCCGGGTCCGTGTCGCGCTCGTAGGCGGCGTTCTCGGCGGGGAGGCCGAAGGCGTCCCACCCCATCGGATGGAGCACGTCGTCGCCAGCCATCCGCCGGTAGCGGGCGTGTGCGTCCGTGATGGCGTAGTTGCGGATGTGCCCCATGTGCAGCGAGCCCGACGTGTACGGGAACATCCCCAGGACGTACGTCGGATTCGCTACGTCGTCGGGCGTCTCGTACACCCCTTCGCGCTCCCAGACGTGCTGCCAGTACTCCGCGACCCGTGCGTGGTCGTAGCGGCGCGACATTCGATAGTGGGAGTGGGTCGCCGTGACACATGAGTGTTCGGCCCGGGCCGGCGACCGCCCAGTCGACTCAGGCCGGTTTCCGGGCCTCGATGGTCGCGGAGACGAGGTAGTCGCTCGGGTCGTACTCGTCGGCCCACTCGCGGATGAACGCGTCGCTGTCGTCTTTCGGCGCAATGTCGATTGCCTCGAAGCCGGCCGCGGCGAGCGCGGTTTCGAGCGCGTCGACGGTCGCCGCGCCGGCGACACACGCCGACAGCGAGTCGGGGTCGCGGGTCACCTCGGGCGGGAACGGGGCGGTCTGGACCACGTCGGCGATAGCGAGGCGCCCGCCGGGGCGCAGCGCACGGAAGGCCTCGCGGAACACCTGCGGCTTGTCCGGCGAGAGGTTGACGACGCAGTTCGAGATGACCACGTCGACACTCGCGTCGGCGACGGGCAGGTGTTCGATTTCCCCCAGGCGGAACTCGACGTCGCTGGCGTCGTTCGCCCGCGCGTTCGCCCGCGCTTTCTCGACCATCTCGGGCGTCATGTCGACGCCGACGACCCGGCCGTCGGGGCCGACGGCGTCGGCCGCCAGAAAGCAGTCGAAGCCGGCGCCCGACCCGAGGTCAAGCACCGTCTCGCCGGGGTCGAGGGCGGCGATGGCCCCCGGGTTGCCACAGCCCAGGCCGAGGTTCGCGTCGCCGTCGACCGCGTCGAGCGCGTCGTCGTCGTAGCCCAACTGGCGGGCCGTCGCGTCGACATCGCGAGTCGCGTCGGTGGCCACGCTGTCACAGCAGCTCCCGTCGTCGCCGTCGCTCTCGGGGCCACAGCAGCCCCCGCTGTCGCCGGCGATACCTGCGTAGCGCTCGCGGACGATGCGTCGCTGGTCGTCGTCGGTGCCGTCGGCCGGAGTAGTGGTGTCAGTCATCGGTGTGCAGGGCCGCCATCGTTTCCAGCAGCGTCTCGGCGGCGGGCGTCAGGTCGTAGTAGCGCCAGCGGCCGTCCTTCTCGCGCGTGACGAGGCCGGCGTCGAACAGCGTCGAGAGCGCGTGGCTCACGGCGCTCTGGCTCAGGCCGACGGCGTCGGGGAGTTCGCAGGCACAGACCGCGCCCTCGGCGGCCGAGAGCAACAACAGCAGTTCGTACCGGGTGTCGTTCGCGGCGCCGGAGAGCAGTCCTACGTCTGTGGCGAGTCGGTCGTCGTCCACCCCGTGAGCCAGCGGGTCACAGCAGCCCCGGGCGTCGGGCGGTTCGTTCGTTCCCATCGGATAGACATATGAGCATATGTTCATATAACGGTTCGCGTTGTCGGCAGTTTCGTCCGGGTTACCTGGTGACGGCGGTGTCCGCGAGCGCTTTTCACCGACGACTTCGACCGTCCCGACATGGCCTCGAACAAGGACGGATACGCCGAGACGGTCGATTACGACGAGTCGCTCGACAGCCACCCCACGGACGACGAACTCGACGCCGCTGTCGAGAACCTCGAAGCGAGCGGCTTCGACGTGGTCGTCGTCGACGACGCCGACGCCGCGTTAGACGAACTCAAAGCCCGCATCCCGGCCGGCGCCGGCGTGATGGACGGCCACTCCACGACACTCGAAGAGGTCGGCTTCATGGACCACCTGCTGGAGGGCGACCACGAGTGGGAGAACCGCCACGCCGAGGTGTACGGTATCGACGACGACGCAAAGCGCCAGCGCGCCCGCCGCGAGGCACAGGCCAGCGACTACTTCGTCGGGGGGGTCAACGCCATCGCCGCCACCGGCGAACTCGTCGCCGCCGACGCCTCCGGCAGCCGAATCGGCGCCTACCCCTTCGCCGCCGCGAACCTGCTGCTGGTCGCCGGGACGAACAAAATCGTCGACGACCTCGACGCCGCGCTGGACCGACTGGAGGACGTCGCCTACCCGCTCGAAGACGCCCGCGCACAGGAGGCTTACGGCCAGGGGAGCATGATAGGCAAACAGCTCATCTACCGGCAGGAAGCCGAGGAGGGCCGGACGACGCTGGTACTCGTTCGGGAGTCGCTGGGGTACTAGACGCGGATTTCCGGTCGCCGTTTGTCGGGTCCTATCCGGACGGGTGACTGACCGCCTGGACGGCCGGAAAGCCCCGCTGTAGCCGGTTGGCCAATCAGGCTGGGTGGACGGGCCGGGCGCTGGGCGTTCGAGACGAAGCAAGCACCGGAACGAGCGAAGCGCACAGCGGGTCGCAGTAGCCCATCGCCCGGGGGCTTTCTGGCTATTCGCGGTGTTGTTACACAGAGTTTCGTACCCGGTACCGAGAGTCGAAACGACCACATCGACTGTAGCTAGGCGCGAACGCTTATCGGGCCGGCGCGTCAATCACAGGCAATGACAGCGCCAGCACGCCGGGGGGTCTGATACCCAGTGGCGGACGTTCTCTTCTGGGCGCTGGTCGCCGTCGCCACGCTGACCGGGCTGGTCACGGCCTGGACGCTGGGCGCGAACAGCAACTCGCCGCCCTTCGCCCCGGCCATCGGCGCCAACGCCATCTCGACGATGCGGGCCGCCTTCCTCATCGGCATCCTCGCCGCGCTGGGCGCGCTGACCCAGGGCGGGGCCATCTCCGAGACCGTCGGGGCGGGTCTCACCGAGGGCGTCGCGATTACGTCGCTTGCGGCCACGGCCGGGCTGCTCACGGCGACGCTGTTCATGGCCTTCGGCATCTACAGCGGCTATCCCGTCCCGGCGGCCTTCGCGACGACCGGCGCGATGGTGGGCGTCGGGCTCTCGCTGGGCGGGGACCCCGTCTTCGGCACGTACCAGCGCATCGTGACGTTCTGGGCGCTGGTGCCGCCGGTCTCGGGCGGGCTGGCCTACCTCACGGCGACCATCCTGCGCCGGGACGACATCCCCGAGACCGTCGGGGTGCCGCTGCTGGCGGCGGTCGTCGGCGCCATCGTGGCGAACGTCCAGTTGAGCGTCATCCCGTCCCCGCCGGGGGCGACCCAGAACTCGCTGGCCGGTTTCGCCGCCATGCTCGTCCCACTGCCGGGCGTGGTCGCCGTCGCGACGCTCGCCGTCGCCGCCCTCAGCTTCGTCTACATCCGCCGGAAGACACAGGCGTCGGTCGAGACGGGCATCAGAACCTTCCTCGTGGCGCTTGGCAGCGTCGTCGCCTTCTCCAGTGGCGGCAGCCAGGTCGGCCTGGCGACCGGCCCGCTCGAAAACCTCTATACGGCCGAACTGGGGCTGCCCAGCATCCTCCTGCTTGGCATCGGCGCCGTCGGCATCCTCGGGGGCGCCTGGATGGGCGCGCCCAGGCTGTTGCAGGCGACGGCGCGCGAGTACGCCCAACTCGGCGTCCGTCGCTCTATCGCCGCGCTGGTCCCGGGCTTCATCATCGCCCAGACCGCAATCGCGCTGGGTATCCCTATCTCCTTCAACAACATCATCATCTCCGGGGTCATCGGCGGCGGACTGGCCGGCGGGTCGGCGGGCGTCTCCCGCCGGAAAATCGGTGTCACCGTCGGCTTCTGGATAATCACGCTCGTCACGTCCGTGGTCGTCGGCTTCGCGCTCTACCGGGCACTGGCGCTGGTCCTGGCCTAGCTACCGCTTCGGACGACCGTCACCGTCACCGGCGCCTCGCCCACCACCGCAGTCGCCACGGTCCCCAGCAGCCGCCGGGCCAGTTCGCTCCGTGAGCCGCCGTGGCCCCCCATCACGACGTGGTCGATGTCGTGGCCGTCGACGTACGCGAGGATAGTGTCGGCCGGGTCGCCCGTCTCGACGGCCGTCTCGACGGTCCGCCCCGCCTCGGACGCCTGTTGTCGAGCCCGCTCTACGAGCCTATCGGCCCGCGCCACCGCCGCCTCCCGGCGGTCCTCGCCCGGCTCCAGGACGCCGCCCTCGCTCATCGCCGCGTCCAGCGGCGCGACGACGTTCAACACCGTGACCCGGCAGTCGAACGTCTCCAGGGCGTGTGCGAGGGCGTCGTCGGCCAGCGGCGAGCCGTCGAGCGGGACGAGGACGTGGTCGGGTGCCATGGGCGTACTGGGTGGGCGAGGGTCAAGTAAGGGGTGGCTGGGCGCCAGTGCCGTGGCTCCGTAGTTGGTTCGTCGAAAGAGAATAGTCCTAGCTGGATTCGAACCAGCGTCATCGGCCCCAGAAGCCGATAGGATTGGCCACTACCCTATAGGACTGACATGTTAGCGCCAGTCAGCGTTACAGCGCTGTATTACCGGATAGCAGTGTGCCGCATATCAGTGTTGCGGATTGTACAGTCGTATTGCAGACATGTGACACAGTTACACGTCAGGCGGCTCGAAGTGTTCTTTCCGGTGGCAGTTCGCACAGAGCACCTCGCATTTTGCCATCTCGTCGAGTATCTTGTCCCGGCCGTATCCGTACGATATCATCGTCGTAATCTGCTCCGCTTTCTCGTCCTCGTCGATGTGATGGAAGTCGAGACACGCCGGGTCGTCCTCCGAACATCGCGCACACCCGGCAGTCGCTTTGATATCGTTTGCCCACGCACGGATTTCGGCTCGCCGTTGCAGGCTTCGCTCCGTATTCCACGCCCGATTTTTGTAGTGCCAGCGCTGGTCCTGGCTCAACTCGTTCCACTCCAGACCCTCGGGAAGTTCGACGTCGTCGGGTTTCGGTTCGACGCGGCTCCCCGTCGACGGATTCGTCTCCAGTCCCGCTGCTTCCTTCGCTTCGTTCCAGCCGCCCATCACCCGCTGTATGGTGGCCGACGCAGGCCGCAGCCCCAGCGCCTCGTAGTCGGCCTTCGCGGGCGACTCGCCGAGTCGGTCGGCGGCCTCGCGGAGCGCCCGGACGCAGTCGCCCTCGCTCGCCACGGCGAGGTCTGGTCCCGCCACCGCATTTCAACGTTCGGGGCGGCCCCACATCGACACGGCTTTGCCACGTCCCGAGGACGAGCCTGTATGTACGTCGGACGTTTCGTCGTCGTCGGCCCCGCGGTCGGCGCCTACCGTGTCTCCTCGCGCTCGTTCCCGAACCGCCAGGCAGTACGGCGAGACGGCACCGTCACCGTCGAGCCGACGCCCGAGGCCCCCGAGACGGACAACCCCTACATCTCCTACAACGGGGTCCGGCTCACCGACCGGGGCGCGGTGGTCGGCAACGGCTCGCACGTCGACCCCATCGCGGAGAAGCTCGAACTGGGCTACCCCGCTCGCGACGCCATCGCCGAGCCGCTGCTCGCGCTCGACTTCGAGAAGGACGACTACGACACGCCCCGCATCGCGGGTATCGTCGGCGTCGACGCGGCGGACCCGACGACGCGAGCCGACGGGCCGGGCGCGGTCGTCGGCACCGTCCGTCGGGACGCGCTCATCGTCGAGGAGGTCACCGAGCCGACGCTCGTGGCCACCTACGAAGAAGACAGCCCGACGGCGTTCGACCTCGCAGCCGAGACGGCCGACGACGCGGCCCGCGAGGTGTACGACCACGAGTTCGAGCACGCCGTCTGTTCGGCCGGAGTCAGCGGCGAGGCGGGCGAGTTCGACTGCTCGGTGTACAACGGGGCGTAGGTCGCCGTGGCTGTCGCCAGTGCGAGCCCGGAGAGGGCGGACACTCAAGACCCCCGACGCGCAAGTAAGCACATATGAAGGTTGGCGTCATCTCGGATATCCACGGCAACCGGGTCGCCCTCCGGGAGGTACTCGCCGACATGCCCGAGGTCGACCACCTCGTCTGTGCGGGCGACGTCGTCGGCTACAACCCGTGGCACGCCGACTGCGTCGACGCGATGCGGGGCGAGCCGGCGGCCCTCCCCGACGGTCCCTGGCCGACCGTCTCCATCCCGACCGTGATGGGCAACCACGACCGCGCGGTGGCCGGCGAGACGCCATTCGCGTTCAACGGGATGGCACAGGCCGGCGTCGAACACGCCCGCGGCCAGCTCACGGACGAGCGACTGGACTGGCTGGCCGGGCTGTCCGACGAACTCCTGCTGTACGACGACCGCGTGAGAGTCGTCCACGGCCACCCCGAGGACCCCGACCACTACACCTATCCCGCCGAGTTCGGCCCGGAACTGCTCGACGGCGAGGAGCTGCTGCTTATGGGCCACACCCACCACCAGCACCACGAGGTGTACGACGAGGGTATCGTCTGCAACCCCGGGAGCGTCGGCCAGCCACGCGACGGTAACTACCGGGCGGCCTACGCCGTCGTCGACCTCGACGAGCGGTCGGTCGCGGAACACCGCGTCGGCTACGACACGACGGCGGTCATCGACGCCGTCGAAGCGGCCGGGCTCCCGCGGGAGATAGGGTTCCGGCTGACACAGGGCCGGTAGGCCGTCTACCGACCGTCGTCGTCTCAGCTATCTCCTGACTCCGACGTGTCTGTTCCCGTGGCAGGTGGCGACTCCGAGAGCAGTCGTCCCCAGACGTCACGGTTGTTCGCCCCCCGACGATACCCCCACTCGCGAACGTCGCTGTAACGGCCGAGCCGTCGGAGCCGCTCGACTATCGGGCGGGCGACGACGCCCAGGTCGGTCCGGAGCAGGGCCCGCTCTATCGACGCGCCACAGGAGTGGACGCCCCCATCGGTCACGAGGTGGGAACACGTCTCGTAGTCCTCGGGCAGTCGCTCCCGGAGGGCCGCGTCCAGTTCCGAGAAGCCGACGACGGTCAGGTCGGCGCGGGTCGCGAAGAACTCGGCCCACCACGTACAGAAGCCACAGTCGTCGTCGTAGACGAAGCGCGGGTCGCTCACGCACGGTCTAGCAGCTAGCGGTACAAAACCCCACGACCGGCCCTGAGCTATCCAGCCGGCCACGCGGCCACGATGTATCCCACCGGCGGACACGTCGCGTCTTCCGGGCCCGCTTCACGTCGTTCAGCAGGACGGGGTCCTGCGCGACTGGGGACACGAAGAAGTTGCGAGATGCGGTCTTAGAAGACGTCCTGCACGAGCTTCAGGGCCTGCTCGCGGTCCTCCCAGGGGACGAACACGGAGACCGACGTGGCCGAGGTGACGACGTCGTAAATCTGGACGTGGGCGTCGGCGAGCGGTTCGATGACGCGGTAGGGCAGGGCGTGTTCGCTGGGGTCGCCGCCGGTGACGCGGATGACGCCGATGCCGTCCTCGACGGTGACCGAAGAGAGGGTGTCGTCGTCGACGATGCGGTCGTGTAACAGTGCCTCGACCTCGTCGGCGTCGTCCTCGCCGACGTAGAAGGTCAGCGAGTCCATCCCGGAGGAGTTGGCGTCGATGTTGATACCGGCGTCGCCGATGGCGGAGGCGAGGTCGGCGAGGATGCCGGGGCTGTTGCGGATGGCGCGGCCGGCGACCGTGACACAGGCGACGGGGCCCTCGTGGAGGTCGATGAGGTTCTGGAACTGGCCCTCGATGGAGGTGCCGCCGGTCAGCAGGTCGCCGTGCTGGTAGTGGGCGACGCGCACGCCGAGGTTGGCGGTCTTATACGAGAGCGCGGAGGGGGCGACGACTTCGGCGCCGCGGAAGGATAGCGAGCGGAGTTCGTCGACGGAAATCTCGCCGACGTTGCGGGCGCCCTCGACGACGCGGGGGTCGCCGGTCATGACGCCCTCGACGTCGGTGACGATGACGACCTCGTCGGCGTCCATGTAGTTGCCCAGCATGACGGCGGTGGTGTCGGAGCCGCCCCGTCCCAGCGTGGTCACGTTGCCCTCGTGGTCCTGGGCGAGGAATCCGGTGATGACCGGGACGACGTCTTGCATCTGACCGGCCAGCGCGTGGGCCCGTTTCTTGGTCTCCTCGACGTCGACCTCGCCGTACTCGTCGGTGATGATGGGCCACTCCTCGCTGCCGGGTTCGAGGAAGACGGCCTCGATACCGCGGGCGGCGAGGGCGCCTTTCAGCATCCGAACGGAGATGCGTTCGCCCATCGAGACGATTTCGGCGCGGTCCTGGTCGGCGGCGTCGTACTCGATGCCCTCCAGCAGTTCGTCGGTCGTGTTGCCCATCGCCGAGGCGACGACGCCGACCTCGTGGCCCTGCTGGACCGCGGTCGCGATGGAGTCGGCGGCCCGGTTGATACGGTCGCCGGACCCCAGACTGGTGCCGCCGAACTTCGCGATTACGCGCATCCGACCACCCGTGGGTTGTGTCCGTGAGTCATGCACGCGGGTTTGCCGTCGCTCGGGATAACTGTGTCCATCTCCCTGCCCCCCTCGGTCGTGGGAGCCCCCGACACACCGTTTATTTGCGTGGGGCACACACTGTCTGGCATGGAGATACGTGACGCCGTCGAGGCCGACGCCGGGCGTCTCGCCGACCTCGCCGACAGCCCGCCGGACGTGATGCGCAACCTCGTCCACGACCGGACGGTTCGGGTGGCGGTCGAGGAGGAAGACGTCGTCGGCTTCGTCAGCTACGACGCCAAACAGGGGACGGTCCACGTGACACAGCTTGCCGGCTCGACGGCGGTCTGCGAGCGCCTGCTCGAGGAGCCGATAACCTTCGCCAGCGGGGAACACATGGCCGTCGAGTTGCTCGTCACGGCCGACCAGTCCGAGGTCGAGGCCGCCGTCGAGGCGGCGGGCTTTCGCGAGTCGGGCTCGGGCCCGCAGTTCGCCGGGGAGTCGACGGTCCGGTATCGGCTGGAGCCGGGTGCGGCAGAGCAGTAGCGAGGAATCGACCGCAGGGAGATTCATCGTAGCGGAACGGCGAACGGAGTGTGCCGTGAAGCAGTAGCGCGGCCGACCGTAGGGAGGCCGCGAAGTGGAACGGAGCGGAACCGTCGGTTCCGCGGGCAGTCGGGCGGCGTGTCGCCCGACGACGGCGACCACCGGGAGCCGTCGCGTGTCCAGACGAAGCGCCTTCGGGTCGCGTCCTCGCTACGGAACCGCCACGCGCCACCCGGCGAGCCCACACAGCGCGAAGCCGAAGGCGTTCAGCGACCCGTGCAGGGCGACCATCGTGGCGATGTCCAGCCCGAGGTCGACCCCGGAGAAGGTGGCGACGCCGTAGCCCAGCGCCAGCGCCATCGACACCGGGAGCGCCACGGCCGAGGCGCCAAGCAGGACGGCCTGCTCGCGGGGCCGAGTCGGGGCGATACGCAGCAGGACGTACCAGCCAAACAGCGCGACGGCGACGGTGAAGCCGCCGACCGCCACCACCTCGACCAGCGGGGAGAAGGAGATGCCCACCGCGATGATAGCTGGCCCGGCAAGGATGACGCCGACGAGCGAGCGCCACAGCCGGGAGTCGAGGTGGCCGCTGCGGCCTGTGAGGCCCGTGATGACCGGGAGCACGAAGCCGGCGTAGTGGAAGTGGACGCCGGTCAGCAGGATGATGGTCCGGCCGAACCAGAAGGTGATGTCGAGGTGGTACAGCAGGAGGGCGACGGCGCCGACGGAGACGTAGGCCAGTCCGGCGTCGATAGCCGTCTCGGGCAACGCGACACCGCCGCGGTCGAGCGTGCGAGAGAGTGCAGCCAGCCCGAGGAGGCCGGTGACGAGCAGCCACGGCGCGGCCAGCGCGGCGGCCGTCGGGGCCGGAACGTCGAGCGCGAGCGACGCCGTAACCAGCAGGGCGCCGACGGGCTGTAGCCAGACCGCCGCACGGAGACAGCCGCCGGCGAGGCCCGGAAAGGCCGCCCGGCCGGCCATGCCGACGCCGAGCGGGACCAGTACCAGGGGTGCCAGCGCGAGCGCCCGCGGGACGGTACCCAGTGTGCCCGCAAACAGCGCGGCGAGCCAGACGACGGTGCCGAGGAGGGCGCTCGCGTCGGGGACGGCGACGCCGCCAACGGCGGGAACGGCCTCCTCGGTGCCAGCGGTCCGCCGGGCGGCGCTCATGCCGGCGGGAGTTTCGGGAGCCCAGCCATCGGTTTGAGGGTCTCGACGTCGTAGTCCTCGCGGGCCTCGTCGGCCTGGGTGAACGTCCCGCGGTAGCTGAGGATGTGCCCCGCCAGCGGGTTCTCGACGGTGGCGAGGACGTGGTAGCGCTCGCCGGTCTCGTCGTAGCGGTCCCGAACCTCGACGCCGGCGGCCATCGCGTCGGGGAGGGCCACGTAGCGGCCCTTGCGGTGGAGCCACTGGCGACCGGCCTCGACCACGAGCGCGCCGTCCTCGACGCGGGGGTGCAGTTCCGTGGCGACGAGCCCGCCCCTGCCCAGGTAGTCCAGTAGCCGCTCGTTGCGCTCGTCCCACACGGTCACGCTATCGAATCGCCGCCGGGTGCCGTCGAAGTTGAAGATTCTGCGGGTGGTCATCGCCTCGTGCCCGTCGAGTTCGTACCCCACCGTCGTCACCGCGAAGCGCACGTCGTGGCCGGCTTCGGGAAACAGCATGTCCCGACTCGTCATCGCGTACAGCGCGGGCAACGTGTGAACGCCCCTGGAGATGTCCATCCGGCCGCGGCCGACGGTGACGCCGTCCTCCGGTCCGAGACTGTAGCGCTCCCGGACCTTCGGGTGGAGGTCGGCAGCGTCGTCGCCGAGTGCCCGCTCGTAGACGCCCGTCATCGGGCCCTCCGCGGCGTGGCGTCGGTCGTCGGCGCGGTTCGAACCGGACGGGACTGGGCCAGCATAACGTCTTGATTTCGGCCGGGCTGTGGATAAGAATTTCCTGAGAGCGGCTGTCACACCGCGGCGCGGTCACTCCCCTGGCGCGTCGTTGCCGAACAGCGTCAGGAGGCTCCCGAGCAGTCGGAGTCCGGCGACGGCCGCGACGACGCCGCCGCCGACGCCGGTGACGGAGAAGACGAGCGGGTTAGCAAAGGGCGAGACGCGGTAGCCGACAGCCGCGATAGCGACGACGGCGAGGCCGAGCAGGAACGTCGTCGCCATGAGCCAGCGGCGGAGCGAGCGCCGAGACACCGTCTGGGAAGCCGACATAGCTCGCCGTTCGGCGTGGCATCGTTTGGCCGTTGCGGTCGGCAGTCAGTCCCCCGCCGGAGACCCCAGTACGGTCTCGGATTACTCCTTCGAGCGGAGTTTCCGGAGGAGATACGCGATACCGAGCCCGCCGGCGAGAATCCCGAGCGGCGATTTGGCAGCGTTCGACACCGTCTGTCCAACTGTCCCGGTGGCCGACGACGAGCCGTCTTCGAGATGCGCCAGAATGGCGTCGGTGTCGTTGGACACCGGTTCGGGCTCGGCACCGGCCTCGGCGGCCGCGTCGGGGTCCTTGAGCAGGTGGCCCGTGGTCAGGCAGACGACCGATTCGTCCGCGTCGATGTCGCCGCGCTCGCGCAGTTTGTGCAGGCCCGCGATGGAAGCCGCGGAGGCCGGTTCGACGCCGACGCCCTCGCCGGCGAGTTCGCGCTGGGCCTCGGTAATCTCCTCGTCACTGACGGCGACGGCCGTGCCACCGGTCTCGCGGATACCCGGGAGGGCTTTGGGCGCGTTGACCGGGTTCCCGATACGGATTGCGGTCGCGCGGGTCTCGACCTCGTCCCAGCGGCGGGTCTCGTCGTACCCCTCCTCGATGGCCTCGACCATCGGCGCGGCCCCCTCGGCCTGTGCGCCGGTGAGTTTCGGCACCTGGTCCTCGGTGATGGCGCCCGCCGCGACGAGTTCGCGAAAGCACTTGTACAGCGCCGCGGTGTTGCCGGCGTTGCCGACGGGCAGGACGATGCGGTCGGGGTACTCGCCGTGGTCGGCGTAGTGTTCCTCCATGATTTCCAGGCCGATGGTCTTCTGGCCCTCCAGACGGAAGGGGTTCAGCGAGTTCAGCAGGTAGGCCTCGCCCCGCCCCGCGAGGTCCTGCACGCGGTCGAGACACTGGTCGAAGTTGCCGTCGACTTCGAGGATGCGGGCCTGGTGGAGCGCGGCCTGGGCTATCTTCCCGGCGGCGACCTTCCCCGCTGGCAACAGCACGAGCGTCTCAAGCCCGGCGCGGGCGCCGTAGGCCGCCAGCGCCGCCGACGTGTTCCCCGTCGAGGCACACGCGAGGCGGTCGACGCCGACCTCCTGGGCCACGCGGACGCCGACGGTCATCCCGCGGTCCTTGAACGAACCCGTGGGGTTCATGCCCTCGTGTTTCACGCGGAGGTTCTCGACCCCGGCCGACTCCTCGATGCGCGGGACCTCGTGCAGCGGGGTGTTGCCCTCTGGCAGGGTGACGCCCACGTCGAAGGGCAGAGCGGCGTGGTAGCGCCAGACGCCCGACCCCTCGCCCTCGAACGCCTCGAACTTGGGCAGGTCGGCGTAGCGCACCTCCAACAGTCCGTCGCAGTGGTCGCAGGTGTAGCGAATCTCCTCGAACGGAGCGAACGTCTCCCCGCACTCGATGCAGACCAGCCAGACGCCATCGGCGGCCGCCGAGGGCACGTCGTCGGTGAGTTCCAGGTCGGCCATTATCGGTGTGATGGCCCCACAGGGCAAAAGTCGGACGGTTACGGGCTAGGAGAGGCAGGTGCAATCGTGTAGGGAGACGCGAACTCGAATGCAGACAGCCAGAAAGCCCCGCCAGCAATCCAGGCTGGCGGCACCGTAAACAGCCAGAAAGCCCCCGCTTGCTCCGGTCGGGGGACTCGTTGCGGTCCTCGCCTTCGGCTGCGGTCCTTATGATCTGAAAATCGCCAGCGGCGATTTTCATCATCCAGCAAGAGCTTCGCTCTTGCGAGGACGTCGTCCGCCTTCCCGGAGCAAGCGGCCCCTTTCAGTCCCGCCCATGCGGTTGACCAACCGGCTACGGGTGGACTGAAAGGGGCGGCCGGCCGAACGAAGGCAGGCGATGCAAGCACTGGAACGAGCGAAGCGAGTGAAGGGCGCAGCGAGCCTCCCGAGTTCAGCCGGTCGGGGCTTTCTGGCTCTACGTAGTGTCTGGGGCGATATCCACAGAGAGTCCTAGCACCCCACAACCAGCGACGCCCCCTCGCGAGCAAACTCGGTCCCAAAATCCCGACTCCGCTGGCGCATCGCCTCGCGACACCACTTTGCCACCTCGCCGTCGGCCAGATGGACGGCACAGTTCCGGATTTCGACCGGGACCAGTCGCAGTTCCTGGGGCGTCCCGTCCTCGGAGACGGTCAACTCGAACAGGAACGAGCGGTCGTTGCGAAGCACGTCGTCGACGGCGTAGTCGTCGAGGAAGTCGCCACAGTCGTACATGAGCAGGCCCTCCTCGGCCACCTCGACGGCCTTGAACACGTGGGCGCTGTGGCCGTGGACGACGTCGACGCCCCGCTCCAGCAGCCAGTGGCCCACCTCGCGGTGGCTGTCGAACACCTCGGTCGTCATGTTGGGGCCCCAGTGGAGCGAGGCGACCAGCAGGTCCGGGTCGGTGGCGAGGGTGTCGTCGACGGCGCGTGCCAGTTTGCCTCGCTCGGTGGGGTCGTCGAGTTCGGTCCGGGCGACGCCGGGGCTGTCCGGACCGGCGGCGTACTCGGGCGTGTTGTCCGTCGCGGAGACGAACGCCACCGTGAGGTCGCCGACAGGCACCGTCACGGGCGCCCACGCCGCCCGTTCGTCCCGGCCCGCGCCGCTGTGGGCGATATCGACCGCCGAGAGCGCGCCGAGCGTGTCGCACAGCGCGGGTTCCTCGAAGTCGAGCAGGTGGTTGTTCGCCAGTGTAGCCCAGTCGACGCCGGCCGCCGTGAGCGCCGGCACCGCCCACTCGGGGTCCGCGCGGAAGTGGAAGGGGCGATGGGTGCGTCGCCAGGGCCGTCCGCGCGTCGACAGCGCACACTCCAGATTGATACAGAGCGCGTCGAGCGCGCGCAGGCGCGACAGCGCACCGTCCCAGACGGCGTCGGCGGCGCGAGTCCGCTGGCGCTCGGAGACGCTGCGCCCGAGCATCACGTCGCCCGTGAAACCGAGCGTGTATGGCATGTGGTATCGTACGACGCGCTTGCGAAAAGGAGCGTCGGTCCACACCCCATCGGTCGGTCCGACCGCCGCCGGTCAGGCCGACTCGCCGCCCGCCGTGTTACCTTCGAAGGCGTCGATGCTGTCGTGGACCGCGGCCGCCCAGCCGTCGAGGGCCTCGTGCATCAGTTCGCGGGCCTCCGAGAGCGGCGTGGCGGTGTACTGGTAGACGTGGCCGCCGCCGTCGAGCAGGCGGCGTTCGCGCCGGGCGAGGCCCTTCTCCCGCAGCGTCGACAGCGAGCGGTTGACGTTCGAGCGGTCCCGCTCTAACGCGGTCGCGAGCTCTTCGACGGTGCTGCCCGGCGCGTCGAGCAGCGTCCGGTAGGTCCGGACCTCGTGGCCCTGGACGCCGAAGACACACGCCAGCACCTCCGCGAAGTCGGGGTCGTCGGTGGCCATCGGGTCGCGAAACCGCTCCGGCGAGGGGTCGAGTCGCATGTGGGACGGCTAGACACGCCGGGCGCATAAACGGGGTCGTTACCCGAAGCTCACCCGGTTTCGGCGCCGTACCCCTGCCGTTCGAGACAGCGCCGCATCTCCTCGCGGGAGTCGTGCCTGTGCAAGCGGGTCGGCGTGTCGCAGTACCAGGTCCCGTCGTAGCGCAGCGTCACCTCGTGGGCCGACCCCAGGAACTCCGTGCGGACGACGACGCGCCGCCCGGCCTCGAGCGCGTCCAGTAACGCCTCGATGTCGGCCGCTCCGGCGTCGACGACGAGTGGCTCCATCGTCTGTCGGTACCGGAGCCAGGAACTTAGCCTGTCGGTCGTGTGGCGGACGTTCACAGACGGAGCAGAAAGGGTAGCGTTTCGGGTCGAGCGACGCCGAACTACTGTGAGAAGTGTTCTCACCGGTAGCGAGAAGGGTGTGGTTTCGAGTGGAAACAGGGGGTGTGGACAGGTGTTCGGGCGGTTCCGGGGGGACCGCTGACGAAAACAGGGAGCAGGGCACCGTTTCGGGTGGAACGTGGCACCGGCCGAACTTTGATACGCGTCTCGGTCGGGGATAGCACCATGACGAACGAGACTGTACTCGTCACGGGCGCGAGTTCGGGTATCGGCGCGGCGACGGTCCGGCGGGTCGCCGCCGACGGGGCCGACGTAGCGCTGCTGGCCCGGAGCGAAGCGAGGCTTCGGGAGCTGGCCGACGCGGTCGCGGCCGACCACGGCGTCGAGACCCACGTCGTTCCGGCGGACGTGCGCGAGTCGGCGGAAGTCGCGGCCGCCGTCGAGTCCACCGTCGAGGCGCTCGGACCGCTCACCGGCGTCGTCGTCAACGCCGGACTCGCCCGCGGGAGCGACGTCGAGGCGATGACCGACGAGGAGTTCCTGACGATGCAGCGGGTCAACACCGAGGGCGCGTTCTACACCGCCCGCGAGGCGCTGCCCGCGCTGCGGGAGACGGCCGGAAACGCCGTCTTCATCGGGAGCTTCGCCGGCAAGTACCCCCGCCCGTTCAACCCGGTGTACGCGGCGACGAAGTGGTGGGTCCGCGGGTTCGCGATGAGCCTCGCCGCACAGGTCGGCGGGGACGGTATCGGCGTCACCGTCGTCAACCCCACGGAGGTGCGCACCGAGTTCGGCAGCGAGGACGGCGAGGCGTTCGCGGAGCGGTTCGACCCCGGCGAGGTGACCGAACCGGAGGAAGTGGCCGACGCCGTCGCCTTCGCGCTCTCCCAGGAGCCCCCGACCACGGTCAACGAACTCGACGTCTACCGGCGGGACAAGTTCTCGCACTTCTAACTAGAGCGACGGCGCTCGGCGGGAACCGCCTACTGCTCGGCTAGGGCATACATCGTCTCGTCGACACAGACGTACACCGTACCGTCGACCACTGCCGCCCCCGAGTCCACGAGTTCACCTGTCTCGTAGGACCATCGTTCGGTACCGTCGACCGCGTCCAGCGCGTACAGGTTGTTGTCTCTACTGCCGACGTACACGGTACGGTCGACTACCGCCGCTGGCGCCGCGACACGGCCGTCTGTCTCGTAGGCCCACCGTTCGGAGCCATCGGCCGCGTCCACGGCGTACACGTTCTCGTCCCAACTCCCGATGTATATCGTGTCCTCCGCGACGACCGACGACGACGCCCCGGCCGTCTCGTAGGCCCAGCGTTCGGAGCCATCGGCCGCGTCCACGGCGTGCATCGTCTCGTACCCGCTCCCGACGTAGACGGTGCCATCAGCCACCGCCGGTGACGGCCGCACCTCGCCGTCCGTCTCGAAGACCCAGCGCTCGGTGCCATCGGCCGCGTCCACGGCGTACACGTTTCCGTCGTACCCGCCGGCGTAGACGGTCCCGTCGGCCACCGCTGGCGTCGAGGAGCCACCCCCAGTCTCGTAGGACCACTGTTCGGTGCCGTCGGCCGCGTCCAGCGCGGATATGTTGCGTCCACCCTGGATGTAAAGGGTCCCATCAGCCAGCGTGGGCGACGACATCGAGGCCGTTTCGATACGCCACTGTTCGGTACCGTCGGCCGCGTCCAGCGCGTACAGCGTGCTGACGACCCGGCCCCCAGTGAGAACCTCCCCCCAGACGTAGACGAGTCCATCGGCCACCGCCGGCATCGACGCCGCCTGGTCTCCCACTTCGTGGGTCCAGCGTTCGGTCCCATCGTCGGTGGCTACCGCGTGTACGTAGCCGTCGAACCCGCCGGCGTAGACGGTCCCACCGGCCACCACCGGGGATGACGACAGCCCCTCCGTGTCGTAGCTCCACCGTTCGGTAACCGCCCCCGTCGGACCGGTCGCGTCCGGGGCAAAGCCCGTGTTGGCCGCGTCGTACTGCAACTGTGGCCAGCTACCTGTCGCGGTGGTCGTGGTATCGTCACCGTTGGTCGCCGTACTAGACTCGGTCGCTCCGGTATCGTCCGCGCTCTCCTGACCGGAACACCCAGCTACCGCACCGAGTCCCGTCATACCAACCGTGACGACGTATTCTCTACGTGTCGACAGACGACTGTCCATACGTTATCGCCACGAGTGTCTGAAATAATATTGCCGAAACAGTCGGCAAACAGCTGTCAGTGGATACCGAGCAGCAGTATCGGCGGTCAGTTGATAACACGGATGCCGGAGTGGACGGGCTAGCCCTCACCAGCGGTGGCGAGTGGCTCCCGCAACTACTCCCGTCCTCAGGCTTGTGCCGCCAACCACGCCAGCAGCCCCTTCTGGGCGTGCAGGCGGTTCTCGGCCTGGTCCCACACCACCGCGTTCTCGGACTCGATGGCGTCGTCGGTGACCTCCTCGCCGCGGTGGGCGGGCAGGCAGTGCATCAGCGTGCGGTCGCCCAGCAGGTCGGTCGTGACCTGGAAGCCGTCGAACTCGGCGAGTTTCGCCTCGCGCTCGTCCTCCTCGCCCATGCTGACGAAGACGTCCGTATAGACCACGTCGGCGCCGGCGACGGCGGCCTCGGGGTCGTGGGTCGTCTCGGGGGCACGGCCGAGGTCGTCGGCGCGGGCCAGCACGTCGTCGTCGACCTCGTAGCCCTCGGGCGTAGCGACCGTGAGGTCGAGGCCGACCATCGCCGCGCCCAGCACGAACGACTGGCAGACGTTGTTGCCGTCGCCGACCCAGGCGACCGAGGCGTCGTCGAAGCCGTCGAACTTCTCTCGGACCGTCAGCAGGTCTGCCAGCGTCTGACAGGGGTGGGCGTCGTCGGTCAGGGCGTTGATGACGGGGACGTCGCTGTACTCGGCCAGCCCCTCTACGTCCTCGTGGTCGTAGACGCGGGCCATGACGAAGTCGACGTAGCGGGCCAGCGCGCGGGCGGTGTCCTTGACCGGTTCGCCGTGGCCCAGGTGGATGTCGTCGGGGCCCAGAAAGATGGCGTGGCCGCCCAGTTGCGTCATGCCCGTCTCGAACGAGACCCGAGTTCGGGTCGAGGGTTTCTCGAATATCATCCCGAGGGTCTGCTGGTCGAGCAGGTCGCTTTCGGCTTCGGGCTGGGCCTTGATTTCGGCGGCGCGGTCCAGCACGGCGGTCAGTTCGTCGGTCGTGAGGTCGTCGACGTCGAGTAGGTGCATGGTTACAGCAGGCGTTCGGTGACGTCCGTCAGGACGGCCACCGCGCGGTCGTACTCCGCGAGGTGGATGTGTTCGTTCGGCGCGTGGTCTAAATCAGAGTCGCCCGGCCCATAAGTTACCATCGGGCAGTTCCAGGCCCGCGCGTAGACGTTCATGTCGCTGGTCCCGGTCTTGCGCAGCAGCGTGGGGTCGCCGCCGTGGCTCCGGATGGCCGCGCGGAACGCCCGCGCGACGCTGGTGCGGGGGCTCTGCATCACGGGTTCGACCTTGTCGTCCCAGTTGACGGTGCCGTTGCCCAGGTGGCCGTCGGCCATCTCGCGTATCTCGTCGGTGCTGTACTCGGGCGGGACCCGCAACTGGACCTGCATCGTCGCCTCGACGGAGAGGCCGTCGTCGGAGATACCGCCGCGGAAATCGACGGGCTTGCAGGTGACCCGCTCGAAGACGGGGTGCCACTCGTCCTTGGCGAACTCGTCTTCGACGGCCGACCACCAGTCCATCGCGTCCTGGATGGCGTTGTTGTCCGGCCGGGAGGAGTGGCCCGACTCGCTCGTGGCGACGTAGGTGCCCCCGAGCAGGCCCCGGTAGCCCAGCGTGATGCCCTCCCAGCCGGAGGGCTCGCCGTTGACGACGGCGTCGGGTGCGCTGTCCCTGTCTTCGACGAGGAAGCGCCCGCCCGTCGAGTCGACCTCCTCGCGGACGACGCCGACGAAGGAAGCGCCGGTGCGGACGGCGGCGACTGCCATCGCACAGAGCGGCCCCTTCGCGTCGACGCTGCCCCGGCCCCACAGCACGTCGCCGTCGTCGGTCTCCTCGACCCGTACGGGAATATCGCCGGGGACGGTGTCGATGTGGGAGGTGAGCAGGACGCCGTCGTCGGCCGGCGCGCGGACGTTGCCCACGTCGTCTATCCACACCTCGCGGTCGTGGGCCTCGAAAAAGTCGGCGAGGCGTTCGGCCGCTTCGCGCTCGTCGTGAGAGACCGAGGGGATGCGGACGACGGCCTCAAGCAGGTCGCGGGCCTCGCCGTCGGCCTCGCTGGCGACGGCCTCGCTCATCCCACCACCTCGGCCATGGCCGCGACCACCTCGTCGGCGTGGCCCTCGTCGATGGTCAGGGGCGGGAGCAGGCGAACGACGGTCCGGCCGGCCGGCAGCGCCAGGACGCCGTGGTTCAGGGCGAGTTGCTTGAGCGCCTTGTTCGCACCCCGGCCGACCTCGACGCCTATCATCAGGCCCTCGCCGCGAACCTCCCGGACCTCGTCGCCGATGGCCGCCTCCAGTTCCGTCCGGAGGTACTCGCCCATCGCGGCGGCGTTTGCAGGTACGTCGTCCTCGACGACGGTCGAGACGGTCGCACCGGCGGCCGCGGAGATGACCGGCCCGCCGGAGAACGTCGAGGCGTGCGAGCCGTAGTCGTCGGCGATCCAGTCCCGACACAGCGTCGCGCCGATGGGCAGGCCGTTCCCGAGCCCCTTGGCCGACGTTATCATGTCCGGGGCGACATCGGCCCGCTGGGAGTTCCAGAGCGCGCCGGTCCGGCCCATGCCTGTCTGCACCTCGTCGAAGACGAGTGCCGCGCCGACGTCCTCGGTTATCTCGCGGGCCGCTTCGAGGTAGCCGTCCGAGGCGGGGTTGATGCCGCCCTCGCCCTGGACCGGTTCGACGATGAACGCCGCGGTGTCCTCGTCGACGGCCTCGGAGAGGGCCTCGGCGTCGTCGTAGGGGACAAAGTCCACGTCGCCGATGAGGGGCTCGTAGGGCTGCTTGTACTTGTTCTTCCACGTGGTCGCGAGCGAGCCCATGGTGCGGCCGTGAAAGCCCTGCATGGTGGCGACGATTTTCGAGTTGCCCGTCGCCGAGCGGGCGAACTTGAGCGCCGCCTCGTTGGCCTCGGTGCCCGAGTTACAGAGCCAGGTCTTCGTGATGGGGTCGGGCGCGGTGTCGGCGAGCAGTTCGTACAGCGCCGTCCGCTCGGCGTTGGGGTAGGAGGCCTGGACGTACGTTATCTGCTCCAGTTGCTCGGCGACGGCCGACTGCACCGCCTCGTGGCCGTGGCCCAGCGGGACACAGGCGTAGGAGGCGCCCATGTCCAGATACTCCGTCCCGCCGGTATCGTAGACGTAGGCCCCGTCGCCGCGTTCGATTTGAATCGGCTTTTCGTTGAAGACGAAGCCGCTCACAGCGACGCACCTCCGCCGGCGACACGTGTCATGGCACTCATTGTTCCTCCGTTACAGCCCCGGCCTTGATATGTGTCCCGTCACCGTCGAGCGCCGACAGAATCGGCTCGTCGGCGTTGGCGTCGGCGACGACGACCTCGGGGGCGCCACCCGTAAGGGCCTCCTCGGCGGCCATTATCTTCCGGCCCATGAACCCCTCGGCGGCGTCCTCCAGGGCAGCCCAATCGTCGCTCGACTCGACCGATTCGATGAGCGTTTCGGGGTCGTCGGGGTCCGCGTAGACGCCCTCTACGTCGGTCAGCAGGACGAGCGAGGCGCCGAGTTCGGCCGCGATGGCCGCGGCCGAGCGGTCGGCGTCCGTGTTGACGGGGATGATTTCGTCGTCGTCCGTTCCGGCCATGGGCGGTGCCGCGACGGGCGTGTAGCCGTCGGCGAGCAGCGACCGGAGCAGGTCGCCGTTGACCTGCTTGATGGTCCCGGAGTGGTCACCCCGGCGAATCTTCCGCTTGCCGTCCTCGACGACGCGGACCGCGGACTTGCGGGGGCCATAGAGTAGTTTGCCGTCGACGCCGTTGAGCCCGACGGCGTCGACGCCCTGGCTCTGGAGCCCGGCGACGAGTTGGGTGTTGAGGTGGCCGAAGGCCATCTCGAACACCTCCATCGTCGTCTCGTCGGTGAACCGGCCGACGACGCCGCTTGGCGTCTCGACGTACTCGGGCTCGACGCCGAGTCGTTCGAGCGTCTCGTCGACCTTCGTGGAGCCGCCGTGAACCACGACGACCTGTTCACCAGCTGCGACTAACGATGCGACGTCCGCGAGGGCGCCCGCGGGGTCGACCGCGCGGGCGCCGCCTACCTTGATTACAGTTGTCATGAAAATCGAAAGTCAGGGTGCGCCGACGGGGTGGAGCCCCTGGAACTCCAGGCCCGCCGTCTCCTCGATGCCGAGTGCGACGTTCGCCGCGTGGACGGCCTGTCCCGCGGAGCCTTTCATCATGTTGTCGATGGCCGAGAACACGACCAGGCGCTTGTTCGCGGGGTCGAGTTCGAAGCCGACCTCGGCGCGGTTCGTGCCCGCCACCGCTTTGGGCTCGGGGTAGCGGTAGACGCCGCCACCGCCGGCGACGAGTTCGACGAACGGTTCGTCCTCGTACTGGCCCCGATACGCGCCCCAGAGGTCGCCCTTCGAGACGGGACCGTCGGGGAAGACGTGGCAGGTCGCGCTGGCGCCCCGGACCATGTCCACCGCGTGGACGGTAAAGGAGACGTTCACGCCGAGGAACTGCTGAATCTCGGCCTCGTGACGGTGGCCCGTCGGGGCGTACGGGCGAACGACGCCCGAGCGCTCGGGATGGGACGACGCTTCGCCGCCGCCGGCGCCGCCCTCGCTCGAACCGACCTTCACGTCGACGACTATCTGCTCGTCGCCGGAGAGGACACCGTGTTCGAACAGCGGAAGGAGGCCGAGAATCGTCGCCGTGGCGTTACAGCCGCCCGACGCGATGAGCTTTGCGCCTTCGAGGTTCGCACGATTGAGTTCCGGCAGCGCGTACTCGCTGTCGTCGAGCAGTTCCGGTCGGGTGTGGCCGTCGTACCACTCGTCGTACTGCTCCTCGGAGTCGAGGCGGAAGTCCGCCGAGAGGTCGACGACCGTGTCGGCGGCGTCCTGAAACTGGTCTATCTGCTCCATCGAGACGCCGTGGGGCGTCGCGGCGAACAGCACGTCGACGCTTTCGAGGTCCGCCGGGTCGGAAAAGCGCAGGTCCGAGTGGCGCAGATTGGGGTGCGTGTTGCCGACCGTCTTGTTCTCCTTCGAGCGGCTGGTGGCCTGTGCGAGTTCGAACTCGGGGTGGCCGTCGATGAGGCGGAGCAGTTCGCCGCCGGTGAAGCCGCTGCCGCCGACGACAGATGCGGAGTACGTCATTGGGCGACCTCCGCGTCGCTCTCGCTTTCGACCTTCGATTCGAGCCAGTCGACGACCTCGCCCGGTACGTCCACGTCGCTGACCTCGTTGAGCGCCTTGAACTCGACGGTGTGGTTGACTTCGTGGACCGTGTAGTCCTCGAACTCGCCCGTCTCTTCGTCGGCCCCAGTTTCCATCAGGTCGATGCCGAGCAGGCCGCCGCCGACGGCGTCGGAGGCCTTCTCGACCAGTTCGAGCGCGCGGTCGTCCAGTTCGAAGGTGTCCGTCTCCGCGCCCTTGGCGGCGTTCGTGAGCCAGTGGTCCGACGAGCGGACCATCGCGGCGACCGGCTCGCCGTCGACGGCCAGCACGCGGATGTCCCGGCCGGGCTTGTCGACGAACTCCTGGACGTAGAATATCTTGTGTTCGTAGTGGCCCAGCGTCGCCTTGTGCTCTAAGATGGCCTCGGCGGCGTCGCGGGAGTCGATTTTCGCCATCAGTCGGCCCCACGAGCCGACGACGGGCTTCAGGACGCAGGGGTAGCCGAAGTCCTCGATGGACTCCAGCGCCGCGTCCTTGGTGAAGGCCACGTCGGTGTCCGGCGTCGGGACGCCCGCCTCGACTAACGCGAGGCTGTTTTTCACTTTGTCCGCACAGACCTCCGCCACGTCGGGCCCGTTGACGACGGGCACGTCGTAGGCCCGCGCGAACTTCGTCGCGTACACGCTGCGGGAGGTCGAGAGACAGCGGTCGACGACGAGGTCGAGGTCCTCGAAGGCGTCGGGAGCGTCGCTGATGTTGAACTGCTGTTTGCGAACGTCTATCTTCGTGATGTCGTGGTCGCGTTCGCGCAGTTCCGAGAGCAGGAGCTTCTCGTCCTTGCGGATACGCGAGTAGAGGAGTCCGATGTTCATGCTGTTGGCTCCGTATCGGTCACGGCGGCGCCTCGCGCCACCGCCACCACCTCACTCACCCCAGTCCTCTTCGAGCTCGGGGGCGCTGTCGAGCTCGACTGGGTCCGTGTCGATGACTTCGAGTTCAGCGCCACAGGTGGAACAGTCGACTATCTCTCCGACTTCGAGGTCGTCGTGCAGGGAGACCTCCGCCCCGCACTCGATGCAGTCTGCCATTGTACCTGTCTCTCGCGGACGTATCTACTTAAATCCATCGGACCTATCAGATAAAATTACACACCCACACGGCACTCTAACGGCGTGAGAAACCTATCATCCGCACGTGCCCGATTTCTGTATCAGATTTCTGGTATAAGTTCCCCACAGGGGGGTCGTCGTTCAGACATACGCCTCGACCTCCGTCTGTAGACGGCCGTCTGCGCCGGAGACGCGCGTCTCCGCGGCGTCGAGCCGTTCACTGTGGCTCGCCAACACGTCCTCGGCGGCGTCGAGTCCGTCGGCGACCGCGGCCGGGGCCGGACCGCCGCGGGAGTCCCGCATCGCGACGCTCTCGGCCGGGTCCAGCGCGCGTTCGACGGCCTCGCGGTCGACGTACTCGCCGAGGGGGTCGCCCATCACGTCCTCGGCGACGGCCGAGAGCACCTCGTAATCGGGGGCGTCCTGGTCGGCGTCGAGGTCGGCCGCCACTTCGGCCACCACCTCGTGGGCGGTGCGAAACGGCACGCCGGCCATCGCCAGCAGGTCCGCGACGCCCGTCGCGGTGGCGAAGCCCTCGGTCGCCGCCGCCTCCAGGGTCTCGGCGGGCCAGTCGGCGGTCGCCACCGCGCCGGCCGCGACTGCGACGCTCTCGGTGGCGCTGTCGATGGCGTCCCAGGCGTGGCGCCCGGCCCGCTGCAGGTCGCGGTTGTACGCGCGCGGTTGGCCCTTGAGGTTGGTCAGGAGTCCGTTCAGTCCGGCGGTCGCGTCGCCGGCCCGCCCGCGGACGAGTTCCAGCGTGTCGGGGTTTTTCTTCTGTGGCATGATGGAACTCGTCGAGGCGTAGTCGTCGTCGAGTGCCACGTGGCCCTTGCTGGCCATGACGACCACGTCCTCGGCCAGTTGCGACAGCGTCGTCGCCAGCGCGGCCACCGCGCTCGTCGTCTCGACGAGGAAATCCCGGGACGCCGAAGCGTCCATCGAGTTCTCGGCCACCGAATCGAACCCGAGCAGTTCCGCCGTACGCTCGCGGTCCACGTCGAACGGGGTCCCGGCGAAGGCCGCCGCCCCGAGCGGGTTCTGGTTGATGCGTTCGTAGGCATCGAGCAGCCGCGCCGTATCCCGTTGCAGGGCCTGCTCGTAGGACAGGACCCAGTGGGCGACCGTCGTCGGCTGGGCGGGCTGGAGATGCGTGTAGCCGGGCATCACCGTCTCGCTCTCCGCACGAGCGACATCCAGCAACTGCTCGCGGGCGCCCACGAGCCGTTCGACGAGTTCGAGCACGTCCGAACGCAGGCGGTAGCGGATGCAGGCGGCCACCTCGTCGTTGCGCGAGCGGGCGGTGTGCATCTTCCCGCCGTCGGGACCGACGTGGTCGATGACCGCGCTCTCGATGGCCTCGTGGACGTCCTCGCCCTCTGGCAGCGCCCCGTGGCCCGCGTCCTCGACGTCGTCGAGGGCGGCCAGAATCTCGCCGGCGGTGTCGGCGTCGACGATGTCCTGCTCTGCGAGCATCACCACGTGGGCGCGGTCGACGGCGAGGTCGGCGGCGAAGATGCGCTCGTCGTCGGCGAGCGAGGAGAGAAACGACCGGGCGGGGCCGCCGCTGAAGCGGTCGCGGCGGACGGCCGTCTGGTCCGTCTCGGGCTCGCCTGTCGGTGCCTCGTCCCCGCTCATCGCTTCAGTCCTCCTTTGCGTCTTCGAGGATGTCGTTCGCGAGGCGGGACTGGAAGCCGTGGTACTTCGCGACGCCGGTGGCGTCCTGCTGGGTGATGCCGCCGGTGATGGTCTCCTCGTCGAAGGAGGCCGCCGACTCGCTGTAGACGGCGTAGTCGGACTCCCGGGAGACCGGGCGGCAGTGGCCGCCCTCCATCTTCACCGTCACGGTGCCGGTGACGCGCTCGTTCGTGTCGTCGATAAACGCCTCCAGCGCGCTCACGAGCGGCGCGTCGACGAGTCCTTCGTAGGCCTTCTGGGACCACTGCTGGTCGACCTGGGCCTTGAACGCGCGCTCCTCCTGGGTGAGGACGAGCCCTTCCAGGGCCTCGTGGGCCGTCAGGAGCACCGTCGCGGCCGGGTGCTCGTAGTTCTCGCGCACCTTCAGGCCGAGCATCCGGTCTTCCATCATGTCCGTGCGGCCGACGCCGTGGGCGCCCGCCTGGTCGTTGAGTTGTTCGACGAGTTCGACCGAACCCAGTTCGTCGCCGTCGAGGGCGACCGGCTCGCCGTCCTCGAACGTGACCTCGACGAGTTCGGCCTCCTTGCCGGAGGGGTTCTCGGTCCACTTGTAGATGTCGTCGGCCGGAATCGTGCTGGGGTCTTCGAGTTCGGAGCCCTCGATGGAGCGGCTCCAGAGGTTCGTGTCGATGGAGTAGCGGCCGCCGTCGCCGCCCTCGACGGGCAGGCCCTTCTCCGCGGCGTACTCGTTCTCCCACTCGCGGGTCAGGCCGAGTTCGCGCACCGGGGCGATGACCTCCAGGTCCGAGTCGCGCCAGATGGCCTCGAAGCGCAGTTGGTCGTTGCCCTTGCCGGTACAGCCGTGAGCGATGCCGTCACAGCCCTCCTGCTCGGCCACGTCGAGGATTGCCTTCGCGATGACCGGGCGAGCCAGCGCCGTCCCGAGGGGGTACCCCTGGTAGTCGGCGTTGGCCTTGACGGCTTTGAGACAGAGGTCGGCGAACTCCTCTCTGGCGTCGACGACGTACTGCTCGACGCCCAGCGCCTCGGCCGTCTCCTCGGCCTCCTCGAACTCGTAGTCGGGCTGGCCGACGTCGACGGTGACGCCGACGACCTCGTCGTAGCCGTACTCCTCTTTCAGCAGCGATACGCAGACCGTCGTGTCGAGCCCGCCCGAGAAGGCGAGCGCGACGGTGCCGTTTCCGTCTGTCATGGATGTGTGCTCGTTGGGTTCCGTGGTGTGACTGTCGGTTTGGGTTGACACGCCGGACAGCCGACCGGCGGCGCTTGGGAACGAATCGAACCGTCGAGAGGAGAGGTAGTAGTGGGCCTAACGGAGGGCCCGCCGTCGTCGGCGCCGCGTCGAGAAGGAGGCGGACCCGCCACTGGCGGCGGCGAGCGCCCCAGTGTCGACAGTCCGCGTCATGTACCAGCGACTACTGCAGTTCGCGTACTAATAGCTTCCGAGTTACGGAGAGCGTGTGTCCCGTTCTCACCCGCGACGGCCGACCAGCAGCCCGGCCGCCGCCAGCGCGGCGATGGCCCCGACGGCCCCGACGCCGGGACCGCTCCCGCCCGTGGTCCCGACCGGGGTCGCCGTCGGGCTCGGCGCCGGGGTGCCCGTCGGCGCCGCCGTCGACCGCGCGGTGATGCCGAGGCCGTCCAGCTCCGCGCCGGCCGCGTAGACGAGCCGCCCGCGACTGCTGTTCGTCGGCCCGGGCGAGACGCTCGTGACCTGGTAGTTCTCGGGGAAGACGACGGCGAGCTGTCGGTCGAGCGACCCGCTGCTGGCAAAGGGCTCGTCGAAGGTGAGCAGCCCGTCGTCGGCCGCCGCCAGCCCCGCCCACGTGAGCGAGTAGGTCACGACGCCGGTCGCGTTCGTCCGGGAGAGCGACAGTGAGGCGTTGTCAACCGACATCTCGCGGTCGGTCCGCGCGGACGTGTTGTTTGCGAGGGACCGCCAGCGGGCCGTCTGGCGCGCCGCGTAGGCGTCCCGGACCGTCTCGTTGCTCCGGAGGTCGTCGAAGGCCGCCTGCTCGCTCTCGTCGTCGAGGTCGTACGTCGAGACGAGGGTCACCTCCGCGTCGCCGTCGGGGGCGAGGGTAACGGTCAGCGACGGCTCGGGCGGCGCGTCGGTCTGTGTCGCCCCCGCCGGTCCGACGGCCGCACCGACCAGCAGCGCGCCCAGAACGACACTCGTCAGCAGTGTGTGGCGGCCGGTCATCAACTAGCCTTGGACGGCCGGCGTGGTAGTTTCACTGGTTCCGGCGGAACTTTCGGCGGGGCCCTGCCCGTCGGGGGCCGTCTCGCCGGTGTCGCTGTCACCACCGTCCGGTCCCCCGCTGGTCCGGTTACCCGCCGCGTCGCCCCGGTCCGCGCCGCTGGTCGCGTTGTTCGCCGCGTCGGGGCGGGCCGGCTGTCCGACCCCCTCCCCGGCGATAGAGCGGGCGATTGCGGCCGTCTCCGGACCGGTGAGGTTCGCCGCGCGGTTCGAAAGCGTCCGGATGGCGGTGACGTCGACCCCGTTGGCCGCCAGCGTCTCGGCGGGCAGTTCGCTCGCCGTCTCGTTGGTCCGGTTGACCATGCGCTGGGCGGTCCGGCTCTCCGCGTGGAGCGCGGCGACGCGGGCGCGGTACTCGCCCTCGCTCAGCGTCCCGTTCTCGCGGGCCCGGTCGAGTGCCTGGCGGCGCTGTTCGAGCGTCGCAATCCGCTCGTCCGTCCGGTCGAGCTGGTCGGCCACGACGGCGGCTCTCGCGTCCGAGCTGTTGGCCCGGGCGACGCGGATGCCGTAGGCGCGCTCCTCGATGTCACCGTCGAGTTCGGCCTCGCCCACGGCGACGATGCCGGAGAGTTGCGCGCCGGGCGCGACGCCCGCATCGTGGGTCGCGTTCTCGGTCGCCTGTTCGGTACCGGTCTCCTGGGCCATGACGAATGGCACTGCCGCGAGCGCGCTCACCACGAGGCACAGCGCGACTACGGCGGAAGTCGTCCGTTGCATCTCACTCGGGCTTTACCCCCGCATCCGCATATAACTGCGACAGCCTCAAACCGGATTGTCGCCGATTAAGCCGGATTAAATCACCCGACTGCGGCCGTTTCGGGACGAGAGCCGACGGCGGCGTCAGCGAGTGTCGTCAGCGTCGTCGTCCGCGTCGCCCCCGTCGGTCAGGTCCGTGTCCGGGAACGTCACGACGTTCTCCCGACCGATGCGGAACGTCTCCACGTCGCCGTCCTCCCGGAGGCCGCCGACGACCTGGCTGGTCTTCGCGGCCGTCCAGTCCAGTTCGCTCGCGACCCGCTGTTGCTTGATGCGCCCGCCGTTCTCCCGGAGCAGTTTGCGCACCTGCTCCTCGTTGCTCAGTAGCTCCGCGGGCGGTGTCTCGGCGGCGGTGTCCGTACTCTCACTGTCGTCGCTCGGGGCGTCGTCGCCGTCCGATACGGTGGCCGCCTCGGCGTCGTCGCGCCCGCCGTCGTCGGCGCGGACGTACCGGTAGACGCCGTAGCCGCCGGCGAGCACCGCGAGGAGGGCGACGAGCGCCGGCAGCAGCGACGTCTGGACGGCGCTGTCCCCGAGGGGCGGGTACGCCTTGGCGACGACACGGGGTTCGTCGTCGGCGAACGACTGGCGCCCGCGCCAGGTGACCGACCGGTCGCTCGCCTCGTCGGGCGACGGCCGGACGGCCACGCGGCGGTGGCTCGCGGGCCAGCGCATCGTCAGCGACGTGTTCCGGTCGAGATAGAGCCCGGCGACTGCGTCGCCGGCCCGGATGTGGGTGTCGTTGACCGCCGCGAAGTTCGTCCACCGGAACTCGTAGGTGACGACGCCGTAGGACTGGCCGACGCTCTCCCGGGAGGTCTCGACGGAGACGTTGTCGATGGCCATCTCCCGGCCGGTCGCGTTCTCGCCGGCGCGGGCGGCCCGGTTCATGCGGTCGCGAAAGCGGTCGGCGTAGACCGATTCGTTCCCCCGGATGTCGGCTCGTAGCTCCTCGAACGCCCGCGTCTCGTCGTCGTCGGCTAATCGGACCCGGTAGTCGATGGCCCAGGCGGCGTCACCGGTCGCCGTCACGTCCGCGGTCATCACGACCACGTCGGCGTCGACGGACTGCTGGGAGAGGCCGCCAAAGGCGCCGGCGGCGGCCGTCGGCGTCAGCGCCGCCAGGACGACGACCGCCAGAACCGCGCTCACTCGTCGCATTCGTGGGCTCGTTTCCCGCCGCCCACTATATCACTTGTTGCCGCGGGCGGGCCACAAGGCGTTTTAGCGTCGCTCGGGTACCGCCGCCCATGGCACGCGCCGAACTCGACGTCGACACGCTGTTGAAGATACTGCTGGTGCTCCTCGTCGTCTGGGTCGCCCTGGAGGTCCTCGAAGGGGTGCTCGGGCTCTTCGCGTTCGTGCTCGGGCCGCTCCAGCCGCTGCTCGGACTGGCGCTCATCGTCCTCATCCTGCTGTATCTCACCGACCGACTCTGAACACGCCCGCTTTTATCGGCGGGGCGCCTGCTGGTGGTGTGTACAGCCTGAACGTCGCGCTGCCCTCGTCGGTCACGTCGCTGGCCGGTCGACTGGCACGCGACCTGCCTCGAGCACGGCCCCGACCGCGCGGCGAGCACACGCTCGTCGTCAAGCGACTCGGCGGGGGCGACCACGCGGCCTACGCTCGGCTGGAGGCGCGGGCGCGCGAGGCCGTCCGTGGGACCGCCCCCTTCGAGGTCCGCGTCACCGGCGTCGACTGGTTCGAGACGGCCGTGACGGGGCCGTCGCCAGTCGTCTATCTCGCCGTCGAGAGCCCGGCACTGCGGGCGCTCCACGAGCGCCTCTGTGAGGCGTTCGACGCCGTCGATGGGATGGAAGGCGACGGCTACGTCCCCCACGTCACGATAGCGCGGGGCGGCGACCCCGCGGCGGCCCGGCGGCTGGTCGAGCGGGATATCGAGCCCGTCGAGTGGGCCGCCGAGGAACTCGTCTTCTTCGACGCCGACCGCGGCCAGCCGGCGAGTCGCGTCTCGCTGCCGGCGTGAGCGCCCCGGGGTATGGCGAGCAGGCGACACTCCGGGGGCCCGAAGCGGCGTGCCGCACTACCGTGTCTCGCTCCGGGGCGACTCTCAGGTCACGGCGGGGCTGGTCCCGGCATCGGAGATAAACCTCGGGGCACGTAGCAACGTTTTTGCCGTCGCCCACCCTCGGAATCCTGTATGGATTATCGGTCCGTCGAGACGGCACAGGAGTACGTCTGCCGGCTGGACCACGGTGCGGACTGGCGCGGCGAAATCGAAAAGCTGGCCGACGAGGAAGGCGTCGACGCGGCCTTCTTCTACGGCCTGGGCGCGGTACAGGACGCCGAGGTGTGGTTCTACGACCAGGACCGACAGGAGTACGACTCGATGGTGTTCTCCGAGCCCCTGGAGGTCGCCGCCTGCGTCGGGAACGTCTCGTGGCTGGAGGGAGAGCGGTTCGCCCACACCCACGCCGTCCTCTCCCGTCCCGACGGGGAGGCCATCGCGGGCCACCTCAACAGCGCGACGGTCTGGGCGGGCGAGGTGTACGTGCGGGCGTTCGATACGCACCTCGAACGCGAACACGACGAACCGACCGACCTCGACCTCTGGGAGCTATAGATGCGCGAGGCCGACCAGCGTTACTTCGAGACGCTCGAATCCGAGCTGGAGACGGCCATGACCGTCGCCGAGCGCGCCCGCGAGCGCGGCGGCGACCCGAAACCCGAGGTGGAGATTCCGACCGCACGCGACATGGCCGACCGCGTCGAGAACATCCTCGGCATCGACGGCGTCGCCGAGCGGGTGCGCGAACTGGAGGGCGAGATGTCCCGCGAAGAGGCGGCGCTGGAACTCGTCGACGACTTCGTCGAGGGCACCGTCGGCGACTACGACACCCGCGAGGGGAAGGTAGAGGGCGCGGTCCGGACCGCCGTTGCCCTGCTGACCGAGGGCGTGGTCGCCGCGCCCATCGAGGGCATCGACCGCGTCGAGTTGCTCGAAAACGACGACGGGACGGAGTTCATCAACGTCTACTACGCCGGCCCGATTCGCTCGGCGGGCGGGACCGCACAGGCGCTGTCGGTGCTGGTGGCCGACTACGCCCGCGCGCTGCTTGGCATCGAGCAGTACAACGCCCGCGAGGAGGAGATCGGCCGCTACGCCGAGGAGATAGACCTCTACGACAAGGACACCGGCCTGCAGTACTCGCCCAAGGAGAAGGAGACGAAGTTCATCGCGAAGCACATGCCCATCATGCTGGACGGGGAGGCCACCGGCGACGAGGAGGTCTCGGGCTACCGCGATCTGGAGCGAGTCGACTCCAACTCCGCCCGCGGCGGGATGTGTCTCGTCCTCGCGGAGGGTATCGCGCTCAAGGCCCCGAAGATTCAGCGCTACACGCGAAATCTGGACGAGGTCGACTGGCCGTGGCTGCAGGACCTCATCGACGGGACCATCGGCGAGGACAGCGAGGCCGACCAGGGGGAGGCCTCGGGAGACGCGAGCGGCGACGCCGCGAGCGAGGACGACGCCGCGAGCGAGGACGACGGCGGCGACGAACCCGCCGGCCCGCCCCGCGTCGAACCCGCCAAGAAGTACCTCCGGGACCTCATCGCCGGCCGCCCGGTCTTCTCACACCCCTCGAAATCCGGCGGCTTCCGCCTGCGCTACGGCCGGGCCAGGAACCACGGCTTCGCGACGGCGGGCGTCCACCCGGCGACGATGCATCTCGTCGACGACTTCCTCGCGACGGGCACACAGATAAAGACCGAGCGGCCCGGGAAAGCGGCCGGCGTCGTCCCGGTCGACAGTATCGAAGGGCCGACGGTGCGGCTCGCGAACGGCGACGTCCGCCGCATCGACGACGTCACAGAGGCCCGCGAGGTCGGCAACGGCGTCGAGAAGATTCTGGACCTCGGGGAGTACCTCGTCAACTACGGCGAGTTCGTCGAGAACAACCACCCGCTGGCCCCGGCCTCCTACACCGTCGAGTGGTGGGAGCAGGACTTCGAGGCCGCCGGCGCGGACGTCCAGGCGATGCGGGACGACCCGAACGTCGACCTCGCGAACCCCAGCGCCGCCGAGGCGCTTGCCTGGGCCGCCGACTACGACGCGCCGTTGCACCCGAAATACACCTACCTCTGGCACGACGTGACCGTCGAGCAGTTCGGGGCGCTGGCCGACGCCGTCGAGTCGGCGGAGGTGGCGACGACCGATGGAGCGGTGCTGGACGAGGGCGACGCCGCGACTGCGGCCGCCGACGGCGACCTCGTCCTCGAGAACACCGACCCCGTCCGTCGGGCGCTGGAACGCCTGCTCGTCGAACACACGCAGGACGACGACCGACTGGTCGTCTCGGACTGGGTGCCGCTGGTCCGGACGCTCGGATTCTCGCGGTCGCTGGAGCGCGAGTGGACCCTCGACGATATCTCCGAGCACGCACTGACCTACGGCGAACAGGAGGCGGCCGACGCCATCGGCTACGTCGACGACGAACTCGGCGACGAGGCGGGCCGTAACGCCATCGAGGCAGTCAACGAGATATCCCCCTTCGCGGTCCGGGAGCGCGCCCCGACCCGCATCGGCAACCGGATGGGACGGCCCGAGAAGTCCGAACGCCGGGACCTCTCGCCCGCCGTCCACACGCTCTTTCCCATCGGGGAGGCCGGCGGCGCACAGCGCAGCGTCGCGGACGCGACGAAACACGCCGACTCGATGAGCGAGACGCCGGGCCGCGTCGAGGTCGAAGTGGCGAGACGGCGCTGTCCGGCGTGTGGCACCGAGGGCCACGAGGCCCGCTGTCCCGACTGCGAGACGCTGGCCGAGACCATCTACGTCTGCCCGGACTGCGAGATGGAGGTCGAACCCGACGAGTCCGGCCGCGCGGAGTGTGCCCGCTGTGAGACGCTGGCCTCCCCGACCCAGTACACGGAGCTCGATTTGCGGGAGATATACCGCGACGCGCTTTCCAACGCCGAGGAGCGCGAGACGGCCTTCGATACCCTGAAAGCCGTCAAGGGGCTCACCAGCGAGGCCAAGCTCCCCGAACCCATGGAGAAGGGCGTCCTCCGGGCGAAACACGACGTCTCGGCGTTCAAGGACGGCACCGTCCGCTACGACATGACCGACCTGCCGGTGACGGCGCTGCGCCCGGCGGAACTCGACGTCGACCCCGACCGCCTGCGCGCGCTGGGCTACGAGACCGACATCCACGGCGACCCGCTCACGCACCCGGACCAGCTGTTCGAGCTCAAGGTCCAGGACATCGTCCTCTCCGACGGCGCGGCCGAACACATGCTGCAGACGGCGGCGTTCGTCGACGACCTGCTGGCGCAGTACTACGGGCTCGACCGGTACTACGAGTTCGACGACCGCGACGACCTCGTGGGCGAACTCGTCTTCGGGATGGCGCCACACACCAGCGCGGCGACAGTCGGCAGAGTTATCGGCTTTACGAGCGCTGCCGTGGGCTACGCGCATCCGTACTTCCACGCCGCGAAACGGCGGAACTGCTTCCATCCGGAGACGAAGGTCTGGTACGAGGACGAGGAGACACAAAGTCGCTACGAACGCATCGACGACTTCGTCGAACGCTATCTGGACCCCGAAACGGCGGAGATAGACGACTTCGGTACCCAAGTACAGGAGCTCTCTGGCGACGTGTTCGTTCCATCGGTCGATGACGATGGGAACGTCGTCAGGCAGCCGGTCGAAGCCGTGTCTCGTCACGTCGCTCCGGACCACATGGTCCGCATCGAGACGCGCAGCGGTCGAGAACTGACCGTTACGCCCGACCACGAAATCCACGTCTTTGATGGAGGAGATATCAACTCGAAACGGGCGAGTGAACTCACCGAGTCAGATCAACTGATCAAACCAGCGAACGTCGATTCGCTTTCGCCGGCCGGAAGCAATCAGCAATTCGACCTATTGGCCGAGTTTATGAGGACCGACGTTGTGGATAACAGTTCGCTGATGGTGAAGGGGCTTGATAAAGAATTTCTCTACTCACTGTTCCGGGAGACACTCGAATCGGAGTGGGACGGACGTTTCTATCCGTTACAGAGCACGGCAGAGTACCTTGGTTTGAGCAAAAAAGGACTGAGCAACTATCTGTACCGTGAAAGTATCCCTGCGTCAGTACTGATAGACGTGCTTGGAACCGCCGAGGCGGTTGTCGAACGTGTCCCCGACGACGTTACGCTGGGAATGAAGCGCGATACGACGGAAATCGACCGCTGCGTCGAACTGAACCAGTCCGTAGCGACCCTACTCGGGTACTACGCCGCAGAGGGGTTCGCCCGCAAACAGGGAACCCCGAAAGGAACGATTCACCAGACGACGTTCTCCGGGGTCGAAAAAGAGGCAAGAGAGTTCTTCGTTGACACGTTGACTTCCGAGTTCGGTGTCGAACCGTACCACGAGAACGACTACAAAGTCACGGTTTCGGGCCGTCTCGTGCGAGCATTCTTCGACACTGTTCTCGATTGCGGAGTCCACGCAGACGAAAAACGTGTTCCGGCGTGTATTTTCGACGCGTCTGACGAACTGATTAGTGCGTTCCTTGGCGGGTACATCAGCGGCGACGGGACGGTCGATAAGAACGTACTCGAAATTGCAGCCACGACAGTCAGTCGCGAACTGAAAGAGGATCTCTTGGCGCTGTTTACCAGACTCGGAATCACGGCGAGAGTCGAACAGACAGAACCAGTGCCACTGTCGAAGAAGTTCCCCGAACATTACGACGAAGACGACGAGACGATGTCGGCTGTTTCCTACGTCCTTCGTATCACGTCGGTCGACGCAGTACGGTTCGGTAACGTCATAGACATACACTTACCGCGGAAACAGCAGCGGTTAGAGGGGCATATCGAACAGAAAACTGTACACGGCCGCCGAGTGTTTGACGGTGGGAACGGAGAATCTCTCGTCGACAGTGTAGCCGACATCGAGTACGTCGAATCCGACACTGAGTACACGTACTGCCTCACTGTCTCGGAAACGCACTCTTTAGTTGCGAACGATTTGTCACAAAAGCAATGTGACGGCGACGAAGACTGCGTGATGCTCCTGATGGACGGCCTGCTCAACTTCAGCAAGTCCTACCTCCCCGACAAACGCGGCGGTCGGATGGACGCCCCGCTCGTGATGTCCTCGCGCATCGACCCGAGCGAAATCGACGACGAGGCCCACAACATGGACATCATGGACCGCTACCCCCGCGAGTTCTACGAGGCGACCCGCGAACTCACGGACCCCGCGGAGATCGAGGACATCATGACGATAGCGGAGGAGACGCTGGGCACGGACCGCGAGTACACCGACTTCCGGCACACCCACGACACCACCAACATCGCCGCCGGGCCGGACCTCTCGGCGTACAAGACGCTCGGGTCGATGGAGGAGAAGATGGACGCCCAGTTACATCTCTCGCGGAAACTGCGGGCCGTCGTCGAGTCGGACGTGGCCGAGCGCATCATCGAGTACCACTTCCTGCCCGACCTCATCGGGAATCTTCGAGCGTTCTCCCGCCAGGAAGTCCGCTGTCTGGACTGTGGCGAGAAGTACCGGCGGATGCCCCTGACCGGCGACTGCCGGGAGTGTGGCGGCCGGGTGAACCTCACCGTCCACCAGGGCTCCGTGAACAAGTACATCGACACGGCCATCCGGGTGGCCGAGGAGTTCGGGGCCCGCGACTACACCAAACAGCGACTCCAGATTCTGGAGACGAAGATAGAGTCCGTGTTCCAGAACGACCACAACAAGCAGTCGGGCATCGCGGACTTCATGTGAGTGTCGGCCCCCGACGGCGAGGCGAGCTTTATATCTCAGGATAACGACGGTCGTGTATGTCGGGAGAGACGACACGGCGGCGGTACGTGGTCGCGCTGGGCACTGTCGGGACGGTCGGACTCGCGGGCTGTGCCGAGAGCGAGTCGGACGGGACCGAGACGGACGAGGCGGAGACCGACACGGCGGCCGGCGGAACGCCGACAGTGACCGACAGCGGGTCGGCGGGCGCGAGCGCCGCCGCGACGGCCGAGGCGACGCTGGGACAGTATCTGGAAGCGTATCTCAGTGGGGACGCGGAGACGACCGAGTCGCTGGCCCACCCCGAATCACCGCGGGGGGCGGAGCCCAACCCGGCGGAGTGGACTGTCACCGAGATAGCGGCCACAACCCTGTCGTCGGTGGCCGAGGACGCGTCCACCGAACCGACCGACGCCGACATCCAGGCCGCACGCGAGGCCATCGAGGCGGTGGTAGCGGACATCGGTGCCGAGGCGTACGCCGTTGTCGGCTTCACCATCCAGATACCGGAGTCCGACGCCGCGAGTGGCTCCGCGTTGCTGGTCCGTGACGACGGGGAGTGGTACTTCTACGAGTTCGACCTGCGGAACTATCTCGACGAGGCCAGCGAGTCCGAGACGGCGGCGGGGGACCGGGTGACAAACCGACTCCAGGTCGTCAGCGCCGTCGGGACCGACATCAGCGACGGAACGATAGGCAGTGTGGAACTCGTCGTGAAGCGGGCCCCGGGTGCGGACGACATAGACCTGTCGAGGACGCTGATTCAGTTCGTCCACTCCAGCGGGTCCACGGACCTGACGTTCGGCGCGGCCGAGTCGGCGTTCCGGTTCGGCGTCCAGTCGATTCAGGACGCCGGTGAGACGTCACTGCAGGGCGAGGCACCGACGCTTGACGACCCGGCCGACCGGGCGAAACTCGTCGTCGACACGAGCGCGGGCGCGGTCACCGACGGCGCCCTGACCGAGGGCGATACGGCGTCGTTGCAAATCATCACCCAGTCCGGCGGCACGACGGAGGCTCGCCTCGTCGTCCCCGAGACGCTGTCGGATGCCGACGCCGTCAGTCTCTGACCGCACCGGCCTTTCCAGTTCAAGCCGCTGACGACCGCAAGACGGGCGTACGACGACCGTCCGATGGGTGCTTTTGTCACTCGAATCTAATCTGATATCCGATGACAACCCATCCGGAGCACGTGGCGACGCCCCGGTCACCGACCCACCCCGACCCCCGACGCCGAGGGGCCGGAGCGACGACGGTTCAGGAGCTACAGGTGGCGATACTGGAGCAGCGAATCGCCACGCTCGAACAGCAACTCGAAGCCGAGCGCGAGCGCCGGCAGGCCGTCGTCGACCGCTACGAGCGGGTGCTGGCCGACCGATGAACTAGAACGGGTTCCTGGGGCCGTTATTCGCCGCCTAACGCGACGTAGGTCGTCTCGATGATGCGGTCGTCGTCGTCGAGACGCCCGATGAGGTCGGCGCTTGGCTTCTCGTCTAAGTTGTAGATGGACAGCGCCTCCCCGCCGACCACTTCGCGGCCGTTGAACATCCCCGCGATGTTGATGTTGTCGTCGCCCAGCGCCGTGCCGATGAAGCCGATGGTGCCGGGTTCGTCCTTGTTGCGGACGACGAGCATGTGGCCGTGGGGGACCGCCTCGATGCGGTGGCTGTCGATGCGGACGATGCGGGACTCCTCGCCGCCGAACTGGGTCCCACAGACCGAGACGGAGTCGGTGCCGTCGGAGACGGTGACGGTGATGAGGCTCTGGTAGTCCTCGGCCGTAGACGTTTTCGACTCGGTGACGTCGATGCCACGCTCCTCGGCTATCTGGGGGGCGTTGACGGCGTTGACCTGGATATCCGAGGGGGCGAAGACGCCCTCCAGGGCGCTCGCGGTGACGTACTCGACGTCCTCCCCGGCGATGTCGCCGGCGTAGGTCACTTCGACGGAGCTCATGTGGCCGTCGAACAGCTGGACGGCGATGCGACCGGCCGTCGAGGCCAGTTCGAGGTAGGGCTCGACCTGTTCGAAGGTCGCGCGGTCGAGCGAGGGGGCGTTCAGGGCGTTGGCGACGGGCTGGCCGTTGGCCGCGGCGATAATCTGGTCGGCCGTGGAGGTGGCGACGTTCTCCTGGGCGGCCTCCGTCGACGCCCCGAGGTGGGGCGTGACGATGATGTCGTCCACGTCGAGCAGCGGCGAGTCCTCGGGCAGGGGCTCCTCGCCGAAGACGTCCAGCGCGGCGCCGTTGAGGACGCCGTCCTCGACGGCCTCGGCCAGCGCGGGCTCGTCGATGATGCCGCCGCGGGCGCAGTTGACGACGTAGCCGCCTTCGAGCTGGGCCAGCTCCTCTTCACCGATCATGTTCTCCGTCTCGGGGGTCAGGGGCGTGTGGATGGTGACGAAGTCGGCGGCGTCGAGACACTCCTCGAGCGTGTCGGCGAGGTCCGCGCCGAACTGCTTTGCGCGCTCCTCGCTGATGTAGGGGTCGAAGGTGACGATGTCCATCCCCAGGTTGCCGAGTCGCTTGGCGACCTGCTGGCCGACGCGGCCGAAGCCGACGACGCCCAGCGTCTTGTTGTTGACCTCGGTGCCGAGGAACTCGCCTTTGGCCCACTCGCCGTCCTTGAGGCGGTCGTGGGCCTGCGGGATGGAGCGGGCGGTGGCGAAGGCCATCGCGACGCTGTGTTCCGCGGCGGCGCGGACGTTGCCGTCCGGGGCGTTGGCGACGATGACGCCGTGTTCCGTGGCGGCGTCGATGTCGATGTTGTCGACGCCGATGCCGGCGCGGCCGACGATGATGAGGTCGGGCGCCGCCGAGAACACCTCGTCGGTGACCTCGGTGCCCGAGCGGACGATGAGCGCGTTGGCGTCAGACACCGCATCGAGCAGTGCCGCACCTTCGACGTCGTAGGCTGTGACAACCTCGTGGCCCGCCTCGCGCAACCTGTCGAGGCCGGGGTCGGCGATGGGGTCCGTGACGAGTACCTTCATACCGGACCGAACTTACCGGGACGGCATAACGCTTGTTTTCTGCAATCGGCGGTACCACCGGTGTCGGCGGGGAAACGACAGAAGACGGGCGAGCTATCGCCACTCGGGGAGCGACGCGGCGTCTACGAGCGGGAGTGTCATGTACGCGTCGTCGGTCGAGACATCCGCGATGATGAAGGTGTCCGTAGGGCCTTCTTCGACGGACGCCATGACCTCGGCGTCCGCAGCAACCGTCGCTTTGGCAACCGTATCCGGCTCCATGCATGAGAATATGTAACACCCATATATAAAAACTGCGGAATCCGTGTGTAATATATCGTTATTATCAGGGTCTTGAATCGTAGCGGGAGAAAATCAGTCGCTGAAATGGGAAGCGACCTCGATTGTACCGGCCCGTTATCGGGCCTCAGCGTCCGATGTTCCGTTCTTAGTAGTGGTATCTGGAGTCTGCTGTCGGCGTCCCCTCGGTCGGCCCGACAGGTCACGCGGTCGTCCAGAGCGAGCGGCAAGAAGCGGGCGGCGGGGCCGTGTCGCTGCCACCGGGCGTCCGAGTGTACGCCGTCGGCGTCTGGGGGACGGTGGGTCGGTGACACGCGGCCGATGTTAACTACTTAGTAGGTGCGGGGCGGACCTTGTGCCAGTATGAACGTCGCAGACGCTATGACGCCACGCTCGGCGGTCGTCACGGTCGAAATTCCGGGCACCCGTGACGACGTGCTGGAGTACCTCCAGGAGCGGGCTTTCTCCTCGGTTCCCGTCATCAAGGAGACCGACGACGGCGAACAGTTCCGCGGACTCGTCTCTCGGGACGCGCTCATCGACCAGCCCGACGAGGACCAGCTCGCGCTGCTGGTCGAGGAGGTCCCGACCATCACCGGCGACGCCACCATCGAAGCGGCGGCCGAACTGATGGTCGCCGAAGGGGAGCGGCGAATCCCGGTCGTCGACGGGCGACTGGAGGGTATCATCACGGTGACGGACGTCGTCCACGCCATCGCCAACGGGGACGCCGACGGCGACAGCGAGGTCGGTGACCTGGCCCGCAGCGACATCAACTGCCTCTACGTCGGGACGCCCCTGACGGTCGCCGAGCGGGAGCTCTCCCACGCGGAGGTGCCCTACGGCGTCGTGCTGGACGACGACGGCGACATGACGGGGATGCTCACCGTGGTCGACATCATCGAGGTCGCCCGCGTCGTCGAGGGCGAGGACGACACCGGCGAGTCCATCGCCAACGAGGACGACGACTGGGCCTGGGAGGGTATCAAGGCCGTCGGCGGGCGCTACATGCCCACGCGCAACGTCGAGATTCCGGCCGAGCCGGTCAGCGAGTTCATGACGAGCGACGTCGTCACCGTCAGCAAGCGCCGCACGGCGACGGAGGCCGCCCAGCTGATGATAGAGCACGACATCGAGCAGATTCCGCTCGTTTCGGGCGACGAGCTGGCCGGTATCGTGCGTGACGTCGACCTCCTGGAGGGGCTATGAACGAGGGCGAGCGCCTGACCGAACTGGCCAAACGTCGGGGCTTTTACTTCCCCGCGGCGGGCGCCTACGGCGGCGCCGCCGGCTTCTGGACCTACGGCCCGCAGGGCGCGGCCCTGAAGGACAACATCGAGGACGCCTGGCGGGACCGCTTCGTCGTCCAGGCCGGTCACCAGGAGATATCCGCGCCGGACGTGATGCCCGAGCCAGTCTTCGAGGCGTCGGGCCATCTGGACGGCTTCGACGACATGATAATCGAGTGCGCCGAGTGTGGCGCGACCCACCGCGCCGACCACCTCGTCGAGGACAACACCGATATCGAGGAGGCCGAATCGCTGCCGAACGAGGAGGTGATGGACATCATCGCCGAACACGACATCGAGTGTCCGTCCTGTTCGGCCTCGCTGGCCGACGAACCCGTCGACAACTTCAACCTGATGTTCGAGACGAACATCGGCCCCGGCACCTCCTCGCCGGGCTACCTGCGCCCCGAGACCGCACAGGGCATCTTCGTCGAGTTCCCACAGCTCGCCGAGTACGCCCGCAACCAGTTGCCCTTCGGCGTCGCCCAGATAGGCAAGGCGTACCGCAACGAAATCTCGCCGCGGAAATCCCTCGTGCGCGTGCGCGAGTTCACACAGGCCGAACTCGAACACTTCGTCGACCCCGAGGAAGACGAACCGCCCCTGGAGCGGGTCGCCGACGTGACGCTGCCACTCTACTCGGGCGAGTCCCAGCAGGCCGACGACGGCGGTGTCGAACACCTGACCGTCGGCGAGGCCGTCGAGACCGGCGTCGTCACCAGCGACTGGGTCGCCTACTACCTGGGTATCGCCAGGGACTGGTACGAGCGCATCGGCGTCGACATGGACCGGTTCCGCTTCCGACAGCACCTCCCCGGCGAACTCGCCCACTACGCCTCCGACTGCTGGGACGCCGAGGCCGAGATAGACGGCGACTGGATAGAGATAACCGGCTTCGCCTACCGGGGCGACTACGACCTCAAGAAACACGCCGAACACTCGGGCCAGGACTACACGGTCTTCAAGCAGTACGACGAGCCCGTCACCGTCGAACGCCCCACTGTCGACCCCGAGATGAGCTATCTCGGGCCGGAGTTCGGCGGCGACGCACAGGCCGTGGCCGAGGCGCTCGAACGGCTGGCCGAGACGGACCCCGACGCCTTCGAGAGCGACGAAGTCAGTGTGGAGGTCGACGGTGAGACCGCCACCGTTCCAGTCGAAAAGACAGGGTTCAGCGTCGAGGAGATAACCGAGAACGGCGAGCACGTCACGCCCCACGTCGTCGAGCCCTCCTTCGGCGTCGGCCGGCTCATCTACACCGTGCTCGCACACGCCTACCGCGAGGACGAGGTCGACGGCGAGGCCCGGACGTACCTCGCGCTCCCGCCCGAGCAGGCCCCGACGACGGTGGGCGTCTTCCCGCTGATGGACCGCGACGGCCTGGGCGAGTACGCCCGCGAACTGGCCGCGGCGCTCCGGCAGGCGGGCCACGCGGTCACCTACGACGACTCGGGCGCCATCGGGCGCCGGTACCGCCGACAGGACGAAATCGGTACGCCCTACTGCGTGACTGTGGACTACGAATCGTTGGGTGAGCCGGAGGGCGACGCCGACCCGGCGGACCTGCAGGCGGACACCGTGACGCTGCGCGAGCGCGACTCGACGGCACAGAAGCGGGTGCCCATCGACGGGCTGGCCGAGACGCTCGGACGACTCGTCGACGGCGAGGTCGCGTTCGACGACCTGTAGCATGACCGACGAGGTCGCCAGACGGCTGGTCCACGTCACGGGCGCAGCGGTGCCACTTTCCTATCTGCTCGGTGGCGACCTCGTGACCTGGGGGCTCGTGCAGGCGTTTCTCGCCGTCGCGCTGGTCGTCGTCGTCGTCCTGGAGTTCCTGCGGCTCTCCGTGGGACTGGACTGGGCCATCTACGACCGGCTCACCCGCGAGTACGAGCAGGACAACCCCGCCGGGTACGCGCTGTACATCGTCGGGATGGCCGTGGTGGCCGGCGCCGTCAGCGTCGGGCTGCCGATTCCGGTCGCGCTCGCGGCGATGCTGATGCTCGCCATCGGAGACCCTATCAGCGGGCTGCTCGGCTCGGCGGAGGCCAGCAGCGTCAAACAGGTGTGGGTGCTGCTAGCGATGTTCGGGGTGTGTACGCTGCTGGCGGCGCCGTTCGTCCCGACGGCGGCGGCGGTGCTTGGCGGGGTCGCCGCCACCTTCGCCGACGGCGTGAAACCCACCGTTGCCGGCTACGTCGTCGACGACAACCTCTCGATTCCGGTGCTGGGCGCGGTCGCGATGTGGGTCGGCCTCGTCGCCGCCTAGACGACCAGCGCCGCCAGCCCGAGCAGGAGGTACTCGCCGTCCTTTGCCAGACAGAACGCCTTCATCCGGCCGGTCTCACCCAGGAACCACGTCAGCCCGAGCGAGTACCCCAGGACGGGCAGGGCAGAGAGCGCGACCAGCGCGACGGACGGAACGGTCATCAGCGCGACGACCAGCGCCAGCGAGCAGCCCTCGAACAGCGCCAGCAGCTGTCTGGTCCGGGGGACGCCCAGCACCACCGGGATAGTGTCGACGCCGGTGGCGGCGTCGCCGGTGACGTCCCGCACGTTGAACACCTCGACGGAGATGAACGTGCGCAGGTAGACGAACAGGCAGACAGCGACGGCGACCGGGCCGACCGGTGCCCCGGCGACGGCCAGGGGGACGCCGGTGACGGTCACGGCCCACGCGAGCGCGACGAGCGTCGTGTTGGCGCCGAGGACGTCCTTCAGCCGCCGGCCGCCGGGCGTGACGGGGAGGCTGTACAGCAGCGAGGCCGCGAGCGGGACGCAGGCGACGGCGGCCGCGACCGTACCCCCGCCCCACCACGCGAGGGCGGCGCCGAGCGCGAACGTGCCGACGGCGAGGGCGGCGACGACCACCGGGTGGTCGGCGACGAACGACGAGTGCTCGGGGTTGTTGATGGCGTCCTCTTCGAGGTCAGCGAGGTCGTTGGCGGTGTAGACGGCAAAGGAGACCAGACCGACGACGACCGCCGGTAGCGCCGTCTCGACGCCCAGCAGCGCCATCGCGAAGGTGGTCTTGGCCGCCGCGACGACCCCCTGTACCAGACTAAACTCCTGTGTCCACCGGACGAGCGCCGCGAGTTGGTCCCAGTCCTGGCCGGTACGGTAGTCCCTGTGCGTTTCCATGACAGGTCCGGCTACGCGTCCCAGTACCGTGATACCCGGGCCTATGCGTTGGGGTCGGTCTCGAACGACGAGCGAGCCCGGTCGAGGGCGAACGCGACCACGCTGCCGCCCGCGTCGGAGCGCTCGAAGGAGAGTTCGTGGCCCGCCTGCTCGACGAAGCAGTAGACGAGCCAGAGCCCGACGCCGGCGCTGTGCCGGAGCGGGGTCTCACCGTCTTCGAGGATGCGGCGTTCGGTCTCCGGGATACCGGCGCCGTCGTCGGCGACGGAGACGTGGACCAGCGTCCCGCTGACGGTGACGGTGACGCTGACCGACGGCGAGGGGTCGGGGTTGTGCTCGATGCCGTTCTCGACGAGGTTCGAGAGCGCCGCCTGGAACCCCGTCGGGCACTGGGCGAAGACGCCGTCGGGACAGTCGGTCGTCACCGAGGCCTCGGGATAGCGGTCGGCGTATCTGTCCGCGACGGCCGCGACTGTTCGGGAGACGTCGGTCGGCCGGGCGGGTCGCCCGCCGGTGACGATGTCCTGGATGGTCCGGAGCTTCCCGCTCGTCTCGATGATGGAGGTCGCGCTGGCGTCGATGGCGTCGAGGTGGGGCTGGTCCCGGTCGTCGGCGCGTCTGTCCAGCAGTTCGACGTGGCCCATGATGGTGTTGATGCGGTTGGCCATGTTGTGCCGGAGGACCCGCGAGACGAGTTGCAGGTGGCGCTCGCGTCGCTGTTGCTCGGTGACGTCCGAGAGGACCATCGTCCAGCCCAGGTGGTGTGGGCCGTCGGTTATCGGCGAGAGCTGCACGGAGAGATAGGTCGTCTCCTCGCCGTCGGCGGCCGCGATGGTCGTCTGCGTACTGGTGTCGAAGAGATCGGCGACGTCGTCGACGACGGTGTCGACGTGGGCGCCGCGGTGGCTCGACAGCGCCGGGAGCAGGGCCGCGGCCGTCGGATTGTAGTCCCGGACGCGCCGCTTCGAGTCGAGGATGACCATCCCCTCGCTGCTCTGTTCGACCGCGGTGTCGCGGGCCACGGGGATGATGTCGAACAGGTCCAGTTGCATCGAGACGGTGGTCGCGGCGCCGAAGACGGCCAGCCCGACGGGAGTGTAGTCGAGCCCCGGTATCGGCGCCCGGTCGAACACCGAGACGAGGTTGACGAGCAGCGGGACAGACGCCCCGGTGGTGACGAGCATCATCGGCGTGGTGTTGTAGCGGCTCCGCAGGTGGAGGTTCACCAGCGCGTAGACGCCCGCCGCGAAGTGACAGTACGCCAGCCCGACGTAGAAGAAGTACAGCGGGCCGAGCCCCTCGTGGACGTAGTGGGAGAAGACGGCCGTCGAGAGCGTGATGCGCTCCCAGAACAGCCCGTGGACCGGGTTCGTCAGCAGTCCGATAGAAAGCGCCAGCAGCGAGACGACGACGTAGGCGGTAAAGGCCTGCTGGCGGTGCCAGCGCCGCCCCGTGTACTGGGAGGCAAACACCAGGAAGAGGAACGCGAAGACGACGCCCATCGGCAGTTCCAGCGCGACCAGAAACCGCTCGACGAACGGGGGCAGTGTCAGCTTCGCGACGGCGCTGAACGACCACACCGCCATCAACACGAGCAGGGAGAGAAACGAGCGGATACCACGGTTGGGCAGCTGAGAGGCCCGGAGATACAGCGCTAGTCCGGCGAGGGCGAGCCCCGAGACGAAGAAGAACGCGACGAGCGCGGCCTCGACCGGGGTTACCGAAACCATGCGAAGTACTAGTCGCATGCGGGCAAAACTCTTTCCGACCGGGCGAATGGCCGACGAGTATCCGTCGACATCGGCGGTTTTACTTCCACCGCGCTACCTGAACCCTTAACCCCGGCCGGAGTCAACGCCACGCCAATGGCGACCACCGCCGACGGCGAGTTCCTCGACCACCCGCTGGTCACCGACGGGTTCCTGGAGAACCGTCGGTATCAGGTCGAACTCGCCGACACCGCGAGCGGGGACCACGCGCTCGTCTGTCTCCCGACCGGGCTGGGCAAGACGACCGTCTCCCTGCTGGTGACCGCCCGGCGCCTGCACGAGGTGGGCGGGAAATCGCTGCTGCTCGCGCCGACCAAGCCCCTGGTCCAGCAACACGCGGAGTTCTACCGCGAGGCCCTGCGGATTCCCGACGACGAAATCGTCGTCTTCACCGGCGAAGTGCGGCCCGACGACCGCGCCGAACTGTTCGAGGACGCGACGATAGTCATCGCGACCCCGCAGGTCGTCGAGAACGACCTCGTGGGCAACCGCATCGACCTGTCGCGGGTCACCCACTGCACCTTCGACGAGTGCCACCGCGCGACCGGCGACTACGCCTACAACTACATCGCGGACCGCTACCACGCCGACGCCGCCGACCCGCTGGTGACGGCGATGAGCGCCTCCCCCGGCGACGACGAGGAGGCCATCCTGGGAGTGTGTGAGAACCTCGGGCTCTCCGAGGTGGCGGTCATGACCGAGGACGACGCCGACGTGGCCGAGTACACCCACGACACGGACGTCGACTGGAAGCGCATCGACCTCCCGGAGGTGGTCATCGAAATCCGGGACGCCATCAACGAGGTCGTCTCCGACCGGCTGGCGCAGTTGAAAGAGCTCGGCGTGACGAACAAGACCTCGCCGGACCTCTCCGAGCGCGAGATTCAGGGGATGCAAGCCGAACTGCGCAAGCTGATGAACAACGACCAGAGCGAGGGCTACCAGGGGATGAGCCTGCTCGCCGAGATTCGCAAGCTCCGCACGGCGGTGACCTACGTCGAGACCCAGAGCGTCGAGTCCCTGCGGCGGTACTTCGAGCGCCTGAAGGAGGCCGCCCGCTCCTCCGGTGCCTCGAAGGCCGACCAGCGACTGGTCAGCGAGCCCAAGATACGCGAGGCGATGCGGAAAGCCGACACGTACGACGATTTGCACCCGAAGTTCCGGCGCACCCGGATGTTGCTGGCCGAGACGCTCGGCATCGACGGCGGCGAGCGCGTCATCGTCTTCACCGAGTCCCGTGACACGGCCGAGACCCTCGTCGACTTCCTCTCGAACCACTTTACGACCCAGAAGTTCGTCGGCCAGTCAGACACCGACGGCAGCGAGGGGATGACACAGACCGAACAGCAGGAGACCCTGGAACGGTTCCGCGGCGGCGAGTTCGAGGTGCTGGTGTCGACGTCGGTCGCCGAGGAGGGGCTGGACGTCCCCGAGGTCGACCTCGTCCTCTTTTACGAGCCGGTGCCAACGGCGATTCGGGCCATCCAGCGCAAGGGCCGGACCGGCCGCCAGGCCGAGGGGCGCGTCGTCGTCCTGCTCGCGAACGACACCCGCGACGAGGCCTACTTCTGGAAGGCCCGCAACGACCAGAAGCGGATGCAAAACGAGCTGAACTCGCTCAAGAGCGTGGCTGGCGAACTCTCCGCGGAACTGGACCAGACCGGGCTGGACGACTACGAGGGCGCGGAGAGCGGCGAGAGTGACGGCGAGGGGGCGACGACGGGCGCCGGCGAACCCGAAGCCCCAGCCACCAACGGCGGTGTCAGCGACGGCGGCCAGGCCGGGCTCGACGCCTTCGCCGGGCAGGACATGGCGAGCGAGACCGACCAGCAGGCGGCCTCGGAGACGGCGAGCGGTGGCGCCGCGGGCCCGGCGGCCGACGAGGGCGATTCGGAGGGGAGCGACGACCCGACCGACGGCGAGACAGACGACGCCGTCGTCGCGAAGGCCGGCGGCGACGAGGCCGTCGAAATCGTCGCGGACCAGCGCGAACTCGATTCGACCATCGCCCGTGACCTCTCGACGCGGGCGGGCGTCGAGACCCGCCTGGAGACGCTCGCCGTGGGCGACTACGTCCTCTCGGACCGCGTCGTCGTCGAGCGCAAGACCGTCTCGGACTTCCTCGATACGCTGACCGGCGGGGACCGGTCGATGTTCGAGCAGGTCGGCGACGCCGCCCGCAACTACGCGCGGCCGGTAGTCGTCGTCGAGGGCGGCGACCTCTACGGCGAGCGCAACGTCCACGCCAAATCCATCAACGGCGCGCTGGCCTCGTTGGCGGTCGATTTCGGCGCGAGCGTCCTCCGGACCGACGACGAGGGCGAGACGGCCGACCTGCTGGAGACCATCGCCACCCGCGAACAGGACGACGGCGACCGCGAGGTCAGCGTCCACGGGGAGAAACAGTCCAAGACGGTCGCCGAGCAACAGGAGTACGTCGTCGCCTCCGTCGCGGAGGTCGGGCCGGTGACCGCCCGCAGCCTGCTCGACCACTTTGGCAGCGTCGAGGCCGTGATGACCGCCACCCACGACGAGTTGCGTGAGGTCGACGGCATCGGCGACGTGACCGCCGACCGAATCCGGGCGGTCGTCGGGAGCGCGTACGAACCCTGAAATCTCAGGACAGCGACTGGAAACGCCGGTAAACCGGGGGGAAGTTTCATCTGTGAGTGTGCCACAGTCCCGCCCAGGGGTCGACACGTGACCGGACACGAGCGTCAGCGACTCGACTTCGAGCTCCCGAACGTGGGTCAGGGGAGCGAGACGGTACAGGCCGCCGACATCGTCGCCGACGGCGAGTCCCTGCTCGCGGTGTTGCTGGGCAGTCACTACTGCTCGCGGTCCAGGGAACTGGTCCGGCGGCTGTGTGCGCGCCACGAGGCGTTCCGGCGGCGGGAGACGACAGTCGTGCCGGTGTTGCCGGACATCCGCGAGCGAGCGAGGGTCTGGGACCGGCAGTACGGGCTGCCGTTCCCGATGCTCGCCGACCCGGCCGAGGACTACGGCGACGCCGACAGCGGCGCGGTCTGTGGGCGCGGCGCGTTCGGGGCCTTCGAACCGCTCGAAGCGTCGCTGTCTTCGCTACCGGCGGTCGCGCTCTGTCGGTCCGACGAGGCCGAACTCGCCGTCGTCGCGACCGAGACCGAAGCGGCGCTCGACGTGCCCGTCGTCGAGTCGCTGCTGGGCTTTCTCGACTGTCACGCCACCGACGCCGCGCCGACCGGCGACGCGCCGGTCGACGGCTAGAACCGGACGGCGTCGAGCGCCTCGGCCGCCTCGCGGGCCGCCTTGAGGTGTTCGCGAGCCGTGCGCGGGTCGTCGGTGTCGGCGGCCCGCTGTGCGAACCGGTTGACCGTCTCGGCCAGCAGGGACTCGGCCGCGGACAGCTCCGCCGTCACCGGGTCGCCGGTTCCGCGGCCACTCGTCGGGGCCGGCGCTGGCGCGCGGTCGGTCGTCGGGTCCGTCGCCGTGTCGCCCGAGTGCGCGTCGGCTTCCCGCCCCCCGGCGTCGCCCGAGTGCGCGTCGGCCTCCCGCACTCCGGCGTCGCCCGAGTGCGCGTCGGCTTCCCGCACGCCGGCGTCGCCCGAGTGCGCGTCGGCTTCCCGCACGCCGGCGTCGCCCGAGTGCGCATCGGCTTCCCGCACGCCGGCGTCGCCCGACGCCCGTGTCCGGTCGGGGTCGGCCGAGGGGATGTCCGCCGTGGCCGCGCTCGCCGACTGGTCGCTGGTGGGCTGCTGACCGGCGGTCGGCTGCTGGTCGTCCGCCGCGGCCGCGCTCGCGTCCGCAGCGTGTTCGGTGCCCCCCTCGTCGGCGCCGTCCTGCCCGTCGCCGAACTGGACTTTCGCCTCGTCGCTCGGGTCGGCCACCTCGATGTGGTCCTCGCCCTCCGAGGGGTCGTCGCGGGCGACCGGCTTCTGGCAGGTGGGACAGAACTCCTGGCCGTCGTATCGGAAGATAGGGTCGCCACAGTCCGTGCAGTGGGCGTTGGTCATCGTCGCGCCTTTCAACAGCAGTTCGCTCATCTGTTCGGTCGCTTTGCGCTTTTCCTCCTCCTCGCCGTACTTCTCGCGGAGCTTCTCGCGCTCGGCTTCCTTGTCGAAGTCGCTCATGTACGTGGACAGACGGGGCGGCGGATTAGGCGTTACGGGCCAGCGGGCAAGCGCGGGGGCGGTCCCGGCCGAGCGCGCCCCCGACTGGTACGTCGGGGGAGAGTCACCACGCGAGAAAAAGAAGCGTTTACCTCCCCGCGGTGACGATTCGTACCCGTCATGACAAAGGTAAGCATTGTCGGTGCGGCCGGAACCGTCGGGGCCGCCGCAGGCTACAGCATCGCCCTTCGGGACATCGCCGACGAACTCGTCTTCGTCGACATCCCCGACAAGGAAGAAGACACCATCGGACAGGCCGCGGACACGAACCACGGCGTCGCCTACGACTCCAACACGAGGGTCCGACAGGGCGACTACGCCGACACCGCCGGCTCCGACGTCGTCGTCATCACCGCAGGCATCCCCCGCCAGCCGGGCCAGACCCGCATCGACCTCGCGGGCGACAACGCTCCCATCATGGCGGACATCCAGTCGTCGCTGGACGAGCACAACGACGACTACGTCTCCCTGACGACGTCGAACCCCGTCGACCTGCTCAACCGCCACCTCTACGAGGCGGGGTCCCGTCCGCGCGAGCAGGTCATCGGCTTTGGCGGCCGGCTTGACTCCGCGCGCTTTCGGTACGTGCTGGCCGAGCGCTTCGACGCGCCGACGACCAACGTCGAGGCGACGATTCTGGGCGAACACGGCGACGCGCAGGTCCCCGTGTTCTCGAAGGTCCGCGTCGACGGCCGCGACCCCACCTTCACCGCCGACGAGCGCGAGGAGATTCTGGGCGACCTCCAGGAATCCGCGATGGACGTCATCGAGCGCAAGGGCGCGACCCAGTGGGGACCGGCCCGCGGCGTCGCCCACATGGTCGAGGCCATCCTCCGGGACACCGGCGCCGTCTTCCCCGCGTCGGTGAAGCTACAGGGCGAGTTCGGCCACGAGGACACCGCCTTCGGCGTCCCGGTCCGCCTTGGCTCGAACGGGGTCGAGGAGATAGTCGAGTGGGAACTGGACGACTACGAGCAGGAGCTGATGGCCGAGGCCGCCGAGAAGTTAGAAGAGCAGTACGAGAAGATAGCCTGAGAGATCCCCCCGTTTTCGGGTGGAGCCGGTCACAGACCGGAACACAGCAGTCGCGGTCGAGCTACTCTTTGATGGGCTCGGGCACCTGGATGGAGTAGCGGCCGTCCTCCTGCAGGGCGACGATGTACTCCTCGCGGTCGTACAGCTCCATCAGGTTCAGCTCGTACTGGCCCGGAGCGACGACCTTGACCGACTCGAACTGGTTGTTCAGCTCCTCGCGCAGTTCCTTGAGGTCCGGCCGGTCGCGGTCCTCGTCGGCGTCACCGGCGACCGCGTCGCCCGCGACAGACTCGGCCTGGCGGCCGCTCTCGGCGTCGTGGTCCGGGAGTTCGTCCGGCGAGACGACCTCGCCGCGGGCGCTCGCCTGCGCGGCGTCCTCGGTGTCGGTGGGGCCCGCGCTGATGGGGTCGGACGAGTCGGCCGGTTCGGCGCCGACCGATGGCTCGTCGCTCCCGACGATGTCTCGGACCGTCGCGGCCGTCTTGCCGACCGTCTTCGCGACGGTGCTGTTTCCGCCCGGCGGTTCGGGCGGCTCCGGTGGTTCCGCGTCCGTGGGGGCCGAGTCGTCGGCCCCCTCCGGCCGGAACTGGAACTTGTTGCCGCCGCAGTTCGGACAGCCCGACAGCATCTCCTGGGAGCCGTCCTCGAACCCGCGGCCGCAGTTCGTACACTGGTGTGGCATTATTTCCGTGAGACGAGCGCGCTGATGAGGTTCTTGTCCTTGTGGAGCGTCTCTATCTGGTTGGCCGGGCCGATGACGGTGAGCTTCTTCGTCGACTCCTTGCCCATGATTCGGTCGAGCAAGCTCGCGTCGGCGGCCTCGGACTTGGGGTAGGTCTCGATTTCGATGCCGTTGAACTCGTCGGGGCTTATCTCGGTCATCGTGACCTCGATGAGCTTCGACTCCTCGTCCGGCGAGAGACCCTCTTCGAGGATGACGATGTTGCCGTCGCGGACGCCGTCGAGGATGAGTCGCACCTTCTCCATGGACGCGAGCCCGTCCATGCGCTCCCCGCTGATGAGGTCTATCTGCACGCCGTCGGCTGGGTCTTTCACTTCTGCCATTGTATCACCCGAAGTACTCCGCTATCTTGTCGTAGACCTCGTCCATGTTGTCCCCCTCGAGGGCGGACAGCGGGATGGTCTCGTGCTGTGGGTAGGCGTTGCGGATGCGCTGGACCGACGAGTCCTCCAGGTCTATCTTGTTCGCCAGAATCAGGACCGGGAGGTCCTGGCTCTCGATGATACCGATGAGCATCGTGTTGACCTGGGTAAAGGGGTCCGTCGCGGAGTCGAGCACGTAGATGACGCCGTCGACGTCCTCGCGGAGCCAGTGCATCGCCTCTGCGACCCCCTCCGTCGCCTCGCGGGAGCGACGCACCGCGTCGTCTTTCTCCATGTCGTGTTCGAGGAACTCGGTGTAGTCGACTTTCGTCGTCACGCCCGGCGTGTCGACGATGTCGATGGTCACCTTCTTGCCGTCGCGCTCGATTTCGACGTTCTCCTTCCGGCGAGCGCGTCGGGTCTCGTGGGGCACGTGGCTCTCCGGGCCGACGGCGTCGCCGGTCCAGTCGCGTGCGATGCGGTTCGCGAGCGTCGTCTTGCCCGCGTTGGGCGGGCCGTAGATGCCGATACGCTTCGGGTCTTCCTCCGAGAACAGCGACGCCGCCGCCCTCGAAATGCTGTCTTTGAGATTTGTGAGCAGTCCCATCCTATCCTCCCGCCGCCCGGACGTGCCGGTATGGCGGCTTCTACCACCAACAGATGCGGGAATTCACTTAAGACTACGTCAGACAAACAAAACGTTTTTGACACGATTGTTGCTGGGTGTCGGCGGACCGGTCGAACGGGCAGCGGGGCGTCGCTCCAGGCGAAACGGAGGGTGAATTGGTACGTAAACGAAGCCGCAGCCGCGCTACAGCGCGTCGAGGACAGTCCGGTACAGCGCGACGATGACGAACGAGCCGGCGAGCAACGGACACAGACACCGAGAACGAGACACTCGACGACATCGTAATCGAACGGGACCGACGAGTCAGCGGGGACCACCGCGAGTCAGTTGTCAGCGAGCCGGTCCCGGGAGCCAGCTCGGACGGCGAGCAGTTCGAACGGAAGAGTCAGTCGAGCGGGGGACGGTCGGACTGGAAACGACGGTCGGACTGGAAACAGTCCCCGCGGGCGCGAGGATAGCGCGAGAGGTGTCGAGTGGCCTACAGGAGGATGTCGCTGGCGGAGATGGGGAAGCCCCCCACCCCTTCGTTTCAGGTGGAACGGGAGGCGGGACGGGGAGGGACCCCGGTGAGAGGGGTCGTCGAGGGGGCTGGAGGTCGGGGCGGACGCGAGCCGAACTAGGGATTCCACAGCGGAGAATCCCTCTAGAGACTATCTAGGACTGCAGAAGAGAGCTGAGATTTCCTTTTTCTCTAGTGCGGATTTGGTTGTATAGATAGTAGTATAAATCTTTCCTAGTCTAGACGGACACTTCAGTTTCCGCTGACCCCCACCCACCCTTCTTGGCCGTTCCACCTGAAACGAAGGGGTGGGGGGGGTCTAGTCGATATCGTGGTACACTATCGCATACTCTCGCTGGGAGTACCGCTATCGACCCGTACCGACACTCCCGGCTCGGCCCCAGTTGCTCGCCGCCCGCTCCGACCCGCCCCGACTTCCCGTGCAACCCGCCACCTGGCTACATCGAACCGAAACACACCGGTCCCGTGACGGCCTCCGTTCCGGCCGCTCGGTGCCGGTACACCCACTTCTCCCGTCGAACGACCCTCGCTTCCCGTCCAGCGCTGACGCCCGTTGGACCGAAATATTTAATATGCAATCAGCCACGGGTTCATGTGGTTCAACTGGACGCTCCTGTGCGTGGGGAAACTCCCGGAGGGTGGCCGAAACACGCTCCTCACGCCCGAACTAGCGGTCCGCAAGCCAGACTCCACCTGAAATGGTGGGGTTCCTCTCCCCAGAATGACTGACGCAAACGACGACCCGGAGGCGGCTATCGACCCGGACGAGGACGCCGGTGACTCGACAGCGCTGGGTTCGACGGCGGACCCGGCGCCGGACCTCGACGACGTGGTTCTCGACAACCTCGAGACGAGCACGGACGACGACTCCGACGAGGCCTCCCGGGGTCTGTTCGACGATTTGCTGGAGGGCGAGCCCATCTTCGAGAACAAGGAGGTCCTGCGACCCTCCTACACGCCCCACAAGCTCCCCCACCGCGAGGAGCAGATAAACAACATGGCGACCATCCTCGTCACCGCCCTGCGCGGGGACACGCCGTCGAATATCCTCATCTACGGGAAGACCGGGACCGGCAAGACGGCGAGCGCGAAGTTCGTCAGCGAGGAACTGGAGACCACCTCCCAGAAGTACGAGGTGCCCTGCGAGGTCGAGTACATCAACTGCGAGGTGACCGACACCCAGTACCGCGTCCTCGCCCAGCTCGCGAACAAGTTCATCGACAAGAACGTCGACGTCATCGACGAGCGCATCGACGAACTGGAACAGCTACAGTCGAGCGCACGCGAAGACCCGAGCGAACTCGCCGACAGCGACTACGACTCTCTCGGGGCCGTCGAGGACGCCATCGACGACCTCGAAGCCGAAAAGGACGAGTTCGAGGAGGTCCCCATGACCGGGTGGCCGACCGACCGCGTCTACAGCTCCTTCTTCGACGCCGTCGACTACCACGAACGGGTCGTCGTCATCATGCTCGACGAGATAGACAAACTCGTCGAGAAGTCCGGTGACGACACCCTGTACAACCTCTCCCGGATGAACTCCGAACTGGAGAACTCGCGGGTCTCCATCATGGGCATCTCGAACGACCTGAAGTTCACCGACTTCCTGGACCCCCGCGTCAAGTCGAGCCTGGGCGAGGAGGAGATCGTCTTCCCGCCCTACGACGCGAACCAACTGCGGGACATCCTCCAGGCCCGCGCGGACGTGGCGTTCAAGGGCAACGCCCTCACCGACGACGTCATCCCGCTGTGTGCGGCCTTCGCCGCACAGGAACACGGGGACGCTCGCCGGGCGCTCGACCTCCTGCGAACGGCGGGCGAACTCGCCGAGCGCGACCAGACGGACGACGTAGAGGAGGACCACGTCCGGCAGGCCCAGGAGAAGATAGAACTCGACCGCGTGGTCGAGGTGGTCCGCACCCTGCCCACGCAGTCGAAGATAGTCCTCTTTGCCATCATCCTGCTGGAGAAAAACGGCGTCCACAACATCAACACCGGCGAGGTGTTCAACATCTACAAGAATCTCTGTGCGGAGATAGACGCCGACGTGTTGACCCAGCGACGGGTCACCGACCTCATCTCCGAACTCGACATGCTGGGCATCGTCAACGCCGTCGTCGTCTCGAAGGGCCGCTACGGCCGGACCAAGGAGATTTCGCTGTCGGTGCCGACCGAGGAGACCGAGGCCGTCCTCCTCAGTGACTCGCGACTCGGCGACATCGACGACGTCCAGCCGTTCGTCCAGGCCCGCTTCGACAACTGATTCGCTGTCGAACTAGCCCAACGGTCCGGACGTGGCGTGCTGGATGCAGCGGGTGAGTGCAGCACGTGACTCTGTCTCTCTCAGGATGATCGATGATCCTCGTAGAGTTTCGCAATCACGGCCAACAGTGACATCCCGGCCGAACCGAGTAACACACCGGATTCAGCGTCCACCCCACCCGTGATTTCGTCAAGAGCGTCCTGTGAATCAGCCGGTGGGGACTCTCCCTGAGCGGTAGATTGACCCTGGCTGCGTGTTTCACTATCCGACCTCGCCACGACAAATGTATCCGGGCTAGCAGTGCCGAGTGTGTATTGCTCGGGCTCGACTGGAATCGTCGGTAGTGCCGTGGTCTGCGTGTACCTGTCTATCCAGTCACTCAGTGACTCGTCACCAGCGGCTTCTGTGACAGCGTTGACGAACCCATCGTAGGTGCTGAGGTCGTACTCCGCTGTTGGAATCACGTCGTCGAGGCTGTTCTCACCCGAGGAGCGAGCCCGAATTTGCCCATCGAGGGCGGCGAGCACATGGGCTCCTTTGTAATAGGTCGATGCCCTGTTGTTGTCGGGGCCAGTTTCGGCCAGTACTATATCTCGATACCTGTCGGTCCGGACGGTCTCTACGAACCTGTCGAACGTCCCGTGATTCAGGTGTAGTGCCAGCAGGTATCCGTAGTACTCGGCAGCAGCCTCTCTGAGCCAGAACATCTCCTCTGTGCCGAAGATTCCGTATATCGTGTGGATGTACTCGTGTGTCGGCACGTTGGAAATACCGTCGACAGACGTAGCCGACTTCGTGAATCTGATATCTCGTCCGACAACTTGCGCAGACGAGTCCGAACCTGTTCGCCAGTTGTTCATGATGAACGCAGTCACACCGTTGTTTGTCGTGAGCCTGGGCTCGAGATATCGACCGCCAGCCTCGAAGACGTCGAGCAGGCTCTCAGTATCAATCGTACCTTCGATATCGTCGGGAACAACAACCGTGTGTGTCATCTTCCCGACATCACGCTGTGCGATTTGATGTGGGCCGATAAAGAGCCAGTCTGTGCCGGCATACCCGTCCTGCTCGAACAGTACACTCCTTTCTACGTCGCTCCCGTCCGCTCCGTCTTCTGTCACCCAGTACGGGTATGGATTAATCTGACTTCCAAATACACTGGTCTCTGAGGAGTATCCCCCTAAACCGTTGGGAAGCAGTTCCTCGCCGTAGTCCATCGAGAGTTCGAACGAGGGAGTCCCGTCCTGCGTCCAGCGATACCCTGTCACTTCCGTTGAATACAGCTCGAAACTGTCCTCTACAAACTCGTCCGTTTCTATGACAGTGACTTCGTCAAGGTCAAACCAGCCACTCCTGACTATCAGCGCGCTTACCGAGTCGGGGAGCCGATACTCGTACCGCTGCAGGAGTCGGGACCGCTCGGCATCAAACCGAAAATGCCGGTGTTCCCGGATACTATCTGGACTCGCCGCTACCGAGCGGGCACTAGCAGTGGCAACCGAGAACTCGCCAAAACCTTGCACTCCGACAGTAGATACGCCAAGAGAACGTAACACCGTTCGACGTGAAACCATACCCTGACTAGCAATAATATACTTCTTATAAATGTGGTATAATTTCGAGATTTTCAGAGATGACACAACACCTACCGGATATGTAAGCTCGCTCGGTACGGTGTCAAAAACTATCCGGCAACGACCGCTCCGGGCGTCCCGGCCCGATTCCATCCCAGCCGAATCTCGCCCAGCAGCGGGACGCGGTACTCGGCGGTACCGATGACCCACTGGGGCTCGACCGGTTCGCTGATTGGCGTGGCGCCGACCTGGTCGTACTGGTTGTTGTTATCACCCATCGTGATGAACCCCCGGTGGTCGGCGGGGCAGTTCGACAGTTCCGTGCAGTTCTCGGCGCTGCCGACGTGGTCCGGGTCGGCCCGGCTGTACCAGTTCTCGCCGTCCTCGACGTAGAACATCGCCCGGTGGATGATGGGCGTTCGACTGGCGTCCCCGTCGGGCTCGTAGACGATGACGTCGCCGGGCTGCTGGAACTTGACGTAGCCGTCGGCCGCGGCCGCCGTGACGACGCCGCCCTCGTCGTTCGGTCCCGCGAAGCGCTCTTCCTCCATGACGAACACGAGGTCGCCTTTCTCGATGTGGGGGTCCATACTCGGGCTCTCGATGGCCACCAGCGGCGGCCAGACGCCGCTGACGGTAAAGAGCAGGAGTCCGACGAGGATGACGGCGCCGGCGCTGCCGACGATATCCATCCCGTACTGGACGAACGCTGGCGGTTCGTCGTCGCTCGAAGACGGCCCGTCGTCACCGGACATACTGACTACGAGTACCGGGAGGCGAGCAATCAACGTTCCGTTGTGGTAATCGGTTCCGGGGTTGTCCGCTAGCCTTTTGCGGACCCACGCGCAGAGAGATAGTGTGCCGCTCTCGACGCCGGCCCGCATCGTCAGCGAACTGGCCAGTCGCGGCTACAACGCGGAACCGGCAGCGGTGACCCGGCTGGCCGGCGCGCCGGAGTCGGAGACCGCGCTCGAACGCGCACTCGAAACGATGCCCGACGACGCGCTGAAGCTCACCGTCGACCACGTCGACGCGGTGCTCGACCGGTCGGAATCGCGGGCCGAAGCGAGGGCGACGCCCGAGGCGGAGGCCGGGACGGGCGCCGAGACGACCGACACCGGAGACCCCCCTGTTTCGACTGGAACAGAGGCGCCGGACCCGCCGGACGGCGGGGGTGCCGTTCCACTCGAAACGAAGGGGTCTCGCGACGTTGACCTGTCAGCGCGCGCCATCGAGGTCGCAAACGACATGACCGGCGACTCGACGGGGACCGGGGAGTACAACGACTTCGTCCAGGTGTTCCGGGACCGGTACGAGAAGCTCGCGAGCAAGCTCCGTGGCCGGGTGAACCACCGGCCGACCGACGCCATCGAGAACATGGGCGGGGGGAGCGAGGCCGCCCTCATCGGGATGGTCTCGGACATCCGCTCGACCGCCAGCGGCCACTGGCTGGTCGAACTCGAAGACACGAACGGAACCTTCCCCTGTCTCGTGATGAAAGACCGGCCCATCGCCGACCTCGTCCAGCAGTTGCTGCTCGACGAGGTCATCGCCGTCGACGGGACGCTGGCCGACGACGCCGGCATCCTCTTCGTCGACTCGCTGCACTTCCCCGACGTTCCGCGGACGCACAAGCCCTCCACCGCAGACAGACACGTCCAGGCGGCGCTCATCTCGGACGTCCACGTCGGCAGCCAGGAGTTCATGGAAGACGCCTGGCACCGCTTTACCGACTGGCTCCATTCCGCCGAAGCCGAACACGTCGAGTATCTCCTCGTCGCCGGCGACATGGTCGAGGGCGTCGGCATCTACCCCGAGCAGGACAAAGAGCTGGACATCATCGACATCTACGAGCAGTACGAGGCCTTCAGCGAGTACCTCAAGGAGGTCCCCGGCGACATGGAGATTCGGATGATTCCGGGCAACCACGACGCCGTCCGCCTCGCGGAACCACAGCCCGGCTTCGACGAGGAACTGCGCGACATCATGTCGGCCCACGACGCCAGCGTCCACTCGAACCCCTCGCTCGTGACCGTCGAGGGCGTCACCGTCCTGATGTACCACGGCGTCTCGCTGGACGAGGTCATCGCCGAACTCCCCGACGAGGAAGCCAGCTACGAAGAACCGCACAAGGCGATGTACCAGCTCCTGAAGAAGCGCCACGTCGCCCCACAGTACGGCGGCCACACCCGACTGGCCCCCGAGGACCGCGACTACCTCGTGATGGAAGAGGTGCCCGACGTGTTCCACACGGGCCACGTCCACAAACTCGGCTGGGGGAAGTACCACAACGTGCTGGCGCTCAATTCGGGCTGTTGGCAGGCCCAGACGGAGTTCCAGAAGTCCGTCAACATCGACCCCGACTCGGGGTACGCGCCCATCCTCGACCTCGATACGCTGGATATGACGGTCCGCAAATTCACGTAACCACACTTTTTGCACCGTCGCTCGCGCCGCGCCGCGGCGCTCGCTCGGGCAAAAACGTGGGGACAAATCGCGGCGTCGACTCCCGTCGCGTGCCTCCGGCACGCGGTGGTCGCCTCGCCGCGGTCGAACCGGCTCGCTTCGCTCGCCGGATACGTACTGCTGGTTGACCTTTCAAAATACTGCTGACAGCCTGCCCTCCCCCGTCTTCGCGCGACGGAGCGCGCTCACGGCCCCGGCGAGGGGTAGCCCGTTCCGGTTATCACCCGACCAGGACTGCCGAGCGCCAGACAGTGCGAGCACGGCTCACGACTGGTTTAAGCCGTCTTCGAGCCATTATACTGGTATGTCCGTACAGAATCACACCCAAGACGTACAGTCCTCGCTCGTCGCCAGCGTGACGACCGATACCGTGCCGGGACGCGACATCGTCGAGGTCCTCGGTATCGCCCGCGGCAACACCGTCAGGGCCCGCAACGTCGGCCGCGACTTCACACAGGGGCTCCGGAACCTCGCCGGCGGGGAACTGAAGGCCTACTCGACGCTGCTCACGGAGGCCCGCGACGAAGCCATCAGTCGGATGGAGGCCGACGCCGTCGAGATGGGCGCCGACGCCGTCGTCAACGTCCGGATGGAGACCTCCGCCGTCGCCAACGGGGCCTCGGAGGTCATCGCCTACGGGACCGCCGTACGGCTCGACTAGTCCGCCCTGAGTTCACCGTGGCGCCGGCTCTTTCTGAACACGTCTCTCGGCCTCGCCACGCCCGCGTTCCGTCACACCCGGAAACGTCGCTTCCACACGGCGCTCCAGGGGTCGAGGCCGTCTCGGTCAGCCGCCTGTGACCGGCACATAAGTCCCATGACCGCTCCTGCCGTCGAGTGATACGTGTCGACGGCGAACTGCAGACACCGTCGGCGGGCGGTCGGCCACGGGCGACCCGCCCGTGGCCGACTGTCCACGGCGCCATCAGTTCATGGCTCCGACCATCACCGACATCCGCGTGCCGGCCGACGCGTTCCCGCTCGGGCGACTCCTGCAGGCGTACCCCGACATCGAGATCGAACTCGAACGGCTCGTCCCGACCGAGGAGGAGATTATCCCGCTGTTCTGGGTCGAGTCGGAGTACGTGGACGACATCCGGCAGACGCTGGGGGAGGACCCGCTGGTCGAGGAGGTCATCGAGTTGACCCGCCTGCCCGACCGGGCGCTGTACTCGGTCAACTGGAGCCCCGACATCGACGCGCTGGTCGGCACGCTCGTCGAACTGAAGATTCACGTCTTAGGCGCCGAGGGAACGGCCAGTTCCTGGGAGTTTCGGCTCCAGTTTCCCGACCGGGAACTGCTGGCGACGTTCCGGCGCGCGTGTCGGGCCCACGACGTGCCCATAGAGCTGTTGCGGCTGTACAACCCGACGATGCCGGCCGAATCGGGGCCGCTGACCCCGGAGCAGCGGGACGCGCTGGTGACCGCGTACGAGCACGGGTACTGGGGCGTCCCACGGGGCATCACGCAGACCGAACTGGCCGACCTCGTCGGTATCAGCGACAACTCGATGTCACAGCGGCTGCGACGCGGCGTCGAGGTGGCCGTCGCGGAACTGCTGTACGACGCGGAGGAGATGGGCCAGAGCCCTGACGACCCGGAGCGCTGACGGCCCGAGTCGCCACTCGGCGCAGACTCCGAGTTCGATACGGGACCCGTGATACGGTCTCTCGGTATCGAGAGTAGCACACTTGTTCTGCTGCTGACTCCTAGCAACTGGATGACAGTATCCGCCGTAATCGAACCTCCCGGTTCCGGTAGCCACTCACCTTCCCCAGACTCCTATGACCGACGAGAGACACCCCCGAGATACCGATTCGACGCGCTTGCATCACGACTGGGAGGCCGGTTCGCGGCTCTCCCTCACGGTCGTCGACGCCGTCGCCGCCCACCGGGCCGAAGCGCCGACCGAACTCGCCCCGCTATACGGTAGCATCGACCTGGAGGCCCTGGAGGGGCTCGTCGACTCCCTCGACCGCGGCGACGGTCGCGTCACGTTCACGCACGATGGATACGATGTCACCGTCAGTGCCGACGGCGAGGTGGTCGTTCGCGACGCCGTGGTCGACACCGACCCCGACGCGGCCTTCGAGGCCGAACTCACGCGGCTCGTCCTGCGGGCGGCGGCCGACGGCGTCGCTCTCGACGGTGGCTGGACCTGCACCGACGGGACCGACGGGCCGAGCTGGGTCGTCGATATCGCCCGGCGGCGGTGACTGTCACCGACCGACCCAAAATTCGCCGCCACCCCGGAGCACCAGCCGATGTCGCCGTTCAGGGGACAGTTAAGGGGGTCGCCGTTCAGTATTCCCCTGTATGAGCGACGACGACCGCGGATTCGAGACAGACGCCCTGCACGTCGGCCAGGAAGCGCCGGACAGCGAAGCCCGAGCCCGGGCCCCGCCGATCTATCAGACCACCTCCTACGTCTTCGAGGACGCCGAGGACGCCGCCGGCCAGTTCGCCCTGGAGAAGCCGGGCCACATCTACTCCCGGCTGATGAACCCCACCGTCTCCATGCTCCAGGAGCGACTGGCCGCACTCGAAGGCGGGGTCGGCGCCGTCGCCACCGCGTCGGGGATGGCCGCCCTGAACCTCGCTACTTTCCTGCTCGCCGACGTCGGCGACAACGTCGTCACCGCCTCGTCGCTCTACGGCGGGACCTACACCTACTACAGCCACACCGCGCCCAGAAACGGCGTCGAGACGCGCTTCGTCGACACGCTCGACTACGACGCCTACGCCGAGGCCATCGACGACGACACCGCCTACGTCCACTGCGAGACCATCGGCAACCCCTCGCTGGTGACGCCGGACCTCCAGCGGCTGGCCGACATCGCCCACGACCACGGCGCCCCCTTCTTCGTCGACAACACCTTCGCGACGCCGTATCTCTGCAACCCACTCGAACACGGCGCCGACCTCGTCTGGAACTCCACGACGAAGTGGATTCACGGCCACGGGACGACCGTCGGCGGCGTCCTCGTCGACGGCGGTTCGTTCCCCTGGGACGAGTACGCCGAGAAGTACCCCGAAATCGGCGGCGACAACCCCGCCTACCACGGCGTCAACTTCCAGGAGCGCTTTGGCGACGCCGCGTTCACCTACGCCGCCATCGCCCGCGGCCTGCGTGACCTGGGCTGCCAGCAGTCCCCCTTCGACGCCTGGCAGACGATGCAGGGCTTAGAGACCCTTCCCACCAGGATGGACCGCCACTGCGACAACGCGATGGCCGTCGCGGAGTTCCTCGCCGACCACCCCGAGGTATCGTGGGTCACCTACCCCGGTCTCTCCGACCACGAGACCCACGAGGCCGCCAGCGAATACCTCGACGGCGGCTACGGCGGCATGATTACCTTCGGGCTAGAAGCGGGCTACGACGCCGCCCGCAGCACCGTCGAGTCGACCGAAATCGCCAGCCTGCTCGCCAACGTCGGCGACGCGAAGACGCTCATCATCCACCCGGCCAGCACGACCCACCAGCAACTCACCGACGAGGAGCAGGCCGCCGCCGGGGTCAGTGACGATATGGTCCGCCTCTCCGTCGGGACGGAGGCCGTCGACGACATCGTCGCGGACCTCGACCAGGCCATCTCGCAGTCGTCGTAGTCGACGGCCGCGTCCGGTGCGCCGTCACGACTGACCAAATATCCGAACCGCGGCCCTATCCCGGGGTATCTAATCCGCTTTTCCGAATATACTGGCTGTGAGTACCACAATAACGCATATTCTGTGACAAAAAGGAGAAACAAGCCCGCCAGGCCACAACGCTGGCACGCTCACGGTGCTGTCGGTCATACTCGAACGACTCACGAACGTGTTGCCGGGCCGCGGCGAGTCCTCCGTCTGTCGGCTCACGTTCGAGCGAGAGACGCAACTCCGCCTGTGGCTGCGGGCCGATAGAACCCCGCTGACGGCGCTACAGCACGTTTCGCTCGACCAGCAGCTCCTGTAACTCCGCCATCGTCGAGACGGTCACGTCACACGCGGGCTCGACGGCTGGCTTGGGCTCGAAGCCGATAGCCAGTCCCGCCACTTCCAGCATCGGGAGGTCGTTCGCGCCGTCGCCGACGGCGATGGTGTCGTCGCGACCCTCGCCGACGATGGCCGTCGCCACCTCCAGGGCGTCGTCTTTCGTCCCCTCGATGAGCGGCCCCCGGACGTTGCCGGTGAGTTTCCCGTCGACGACGGGCAGGCGGTTGGCGACGATAGCGTCGACCTCGACCCCCTCCGTTTCCAGTGCTGCTTCGACGCCGCGTTCGAACCCGCCGGTGAGGATGGCGACGTAGTGGCCCGCCTCGCGCAGCGCCGCGATGACGTCGGCCGCACCGGGGCGCAGTTTCACCGCGTCGAAGGCCGCCTGGGCGTCGGCCTCGGGCAGGTCTTCCAGCAGGGCACACCGCTGGCGCAGGCTCTGGGCGTACGCTATCTCGTCGTTCATCGCCCGCTCGGTGATGTCGGCCATGTCCTGGGCGGTGCCGTTTCGCTCGCCCAGCAGGACCGTCATCTCCGAGTCCGATAGGGTGCCGTCGAAGTCGAAGGCGACTAGCATTGCCCGGTGATTGCGCCGCGGGGGTTTCAAACCAACCGATTTCGGGCCGCTGGTGTAGCCGACGCCGTCGACGCGCCAGCGCCGTTCGGTATCACGTTTTTACCGTCGTGCGCCGTAGCCGCCCCCGCATGGAGAAAGTCTCCGTTTCGGACATCGAACCGCAGGCGATGGGTAGTGACGTCGACCGACGCGGGCTCACCGAGCCGCTGGGCACCTCGGACGTGGCGATAAACCGGTACGCGCTCGAACCCGGCGAGGCGTTCTCGCCCGGCCTCCACACGCACCTCGACCAGGAGGAGTTGTTCTACGTCGTCTCCGGCACGGCGACGTTCGAGTTCCGCTCGGACCCGGCCGGCGAGAGCGAGACGGTCGACGTCGGGCCCGGGGAGGTGATTCGCTTCGCCCCCGGCGACTTCCAGCAGGGGCGCAACGAGAGCGACGAGGACGTGGTCGCGCTGGCGCTCGGTGGACCGAAAGAGACCACCGAGGGGCGACTCGCACACCCCTGTCCCGAGTGTGACAGCGACGTGCTGGCGCTGGCCGCCGGCGACGACGGGCCGGTACTGCGCTGTCCGGACTGCGGCGCGGAGATGCCCGCGGAGCTCTGAACCCGGTTCGCACCGAGACTCACGGCTTGGGTGGCGGCCCGTCGTACGCGTCCATGTCCTGATAGAAGTTCAACAGCGCGAACTTCAGCTTCTCGGGGCCGATGTCGACCATCTCCGAGCGTTCCTCGGGCGGGAACCGCCCCCGCACCGCGTAGTCGTGCATCTCCATCTCGGCGGCCTGGGTGTAGCGCTTATCGAGCAGGATGCGCGCGCCGAAATCGTCGGGCGAGCGGACGACCCGGCCGACGGCCTGTCTGGTCTTGCGGACGGTGGGAATCTCGACGGCGTAGCGCCAGCCGGCCTCGTCGTCGTTCGAGGGCTCCCGCTGGTCGCCCTCGCTCTCCCCGAACGCCGACTGGTAGGCGTCCTGCACCGCCTCCATCCGGTCGTCCAGATGGGGGTAGGGCACCCCGAGCACGACGACCGTTCGTGCGTCGTCGCCGTCGTAGCTCACCCCCTCGCCCAGCGTGCCCCACAGCGACGTAAAGAGGACGGCGCCGTCGTCGTCGGTAAAGGCCTCCCGGAGGTCCCGGGCCTGTTTGCCCGGTTCGTCCAGGTATCGCGTTCCGCTGACCGCGACCATCTGGTGGTAGCGCTCTGCCTCGCTGTAGGACGGACAGAACACGAGGGTGTTGCCCGGCGTGAAGCGGATGATGTCCTCCAGCGTGCGGGCGATGGTCCGCTGGGTCTCGGGGTCGTCGCGCTGGCTGGCAAACAGCGCCGGCCCGGAGACGGCGTAGGTCCGCCGGCGCTCCTCGGGGAACTGGTCGCCGTAGGCCATCGTCACCGGGTCGTCCAGGCCGACGACGTCCTCGGTCACGTCGAACGGGCGGACGGTGGCGCTCATCAACACGGCGGCGTGCAAATCGTCGAACAGTTCGCGGGTCACCCGCTCGGGGATGCAGGTGTACAGTTCGGCGCGGCCGTACACCTCGTTCGTGGACTCGTCCCGGCGGACGCTCGCGACGGGATACTGGCCGGCGGCGTCGGACTCGGCGAACCAGTCGGCGAGGAAGCCGGCGGCCTGCAGCGTCTGGCACTCCTTGCGGGTGTCGAGTTTCCCCTCCTTGAACTGCTCCTCGTAGCGCTCGTCGAGTTCGCGGCCCAGGTCCAGCGCGTGGTCGATTTCCTCGTGAAAGCCCGGCCCGCTGTAGGCCTGGAAGAACGCGAGGGTCAACTCGTCCTTCCGGTCGTCGTTGGCGATGGTGATATCGTCCCAGTGCTCGTCGACCGCTTCCCTATCACCGAAGCCAAAGGAGTCCTCGTAGGTCTCGACTAACGCCGACCGGAAGGTCGTGAGGACGTTCCCGGCGTTCTCGGCCCGCGCGTCCTCGACGCCCGACAGCTCCTCGATGGCCTGGTCGAGCGTGTTCTCGGTCAGCGTGCGGCGGGCGTGGTCCCGGGCCGCCGACTCGACGTTGTGGGCCTCGTCGAAGACGGCGATGATGTCCTCGGGGTCCCGGCCCAGCCAGCGGAAGAACTGCTCGCGGATGGTCGGGTCCAGCAGGTGGTGGTAGTTACAGACGACGAGGTCGACCCCCTCCATCCCCTCTTTGAGCAGTTCGTAGCCACACATCCCCCGCTCGCCGGCGTACTCGTAGACGTCGTCGGGCGTGCGCACGTCGTCGTAGAGCCAGGCGTAGAAGTCGGTGGTGTCGACGGTGAGATTGCGGTAGTAGTGGTCACACGTCGAGCGCTCGCTCTCCAGTTCGGCCCGCTCGTCCTGTAGGTCCCGCAGCTCTTCGACGACGGCGTTTCTGGCCTCCATGGCCTCGCTGTCGCCCTCCTGGCCCGCCTGCAGGAGCTCCCCTTCGCGGCCTTCGAGCTGGGCGATGTCGGTCTCCACGTCGACGAGTTCCCGGGTCGTATCGCGCAGCGCCTGACACTCCTCGTAGTCCACGTCGATGTGACACATCGACCCCTTCCCGCGGAAGACGACCGCGCGCAGCCGTTCCTGCTCGGTGATGGCGCGGGCGTCCTCGACGAACTGGCGCATCTGCTGGTGGACGTTGGTCGTGATGACGACGGTCTTGCCCGTCTCGCGGGCGTGTTCCAGCGCCGGCACCAGCGACGCCAGCGTCTTGCCCGTCCCGCAGGCCCCCTCGAAGAGGACGTCGTCGCCCGCCGAAAGGGCCTCGTAGATAGTGGCCATCGCCTCCCGCTGGTGGTCGTAGGGCTCCTCGAACGGGAAGAATCGCAGGTAGCCGTCGTCGGTCGTCACTGGGGGTGGGTTGGCCGCTCTCGGGCAAAAGGGTTCGGCCCTAGTAACGGTCACATACCTGTATAGCAGTGTCGCGGACACCTTGCACTGCCAGAAAGCCCCCGCCCGTGGTGGTTGCTCAATCAGCTACGGCCCCCATCCTGGTCGTTCGGGCGCCTATCCCCGGCAGGCACTTATCGCCGTGGCCCGTCCTCCGGGTATGTTCCGCCCGCTCGTCGTCGTCACGCTCGTCGCGCTGGCGGGCTGTAGCGGGCTGGGATTCGGGCCGAGCGCCGACACGCCGTCGGTGACGCCGGTGCCCGTCGAGACGCCGGACGCCGCGGCCGTCGCGGTGGTACGGACGAACGGGAGCGTCGACGTCGACCGACTCATCGCGCGCCACGACGCGGCGATGGCCGACCGGAGCTTCCACCGCACGGTCGTGCGCGAGGGGCCACAGAACACGCGGGACGTGTGGGTCGACCGGGAGCGCAACGTCGTCCGCGTCCGGCGGACGTTCGGTCCGGTCGTCGACGACGCTATCCTGGCCGACGGCCGCCTCTACCGGGCGGCCAGCGACGACCCGGACCGGGCCTACACCAGCGAGCAGAGCAACGCAACGGTCCCGTACGTCCCCACCCAGTCCGGGGCGGCCCGTCTGGGGCAGGTCCTGCTCGCGGACGGCTACCGGCGGGTCGATACGGTGCGCCGGGGCGGTCGAACCCTGGCGGTCGTCGCCGTCAACGCCACGGGCCGGGCCGAGGGGTCGGACCCCTCTATCGCGGTGCAGTCGCGGCTCTACGTCGACAGCGAGGGCGTCGTCAGGGAAGTCGACCACTGGGAGCGCCGGCCCGACGGGACCGTCGTCGACTTCAGAATGACCGTCACCACGGACACGGACCGCGTGCCGATTCCGTGGTGGGCCGAGGACCTCGAACTGTACGGCTGACGCTCACGCCCCGCGCTCAGGACCGCTCCGTCCGCAGGCGGTCCCGCCGGCGCTCGAACTCCTCCTCGTCGATGTCACCGCGGGCGTACCGTTCCCGGAGCGTCTCCAGGGCGTCGTCGCCGCCACCGCCGCCCGTGTCGGCGCCACTGAGCAGGTAGTACGCAGCGCCGCCGGCGACGAGCAACAGGAGCGCGGGCCAGAGGAACCAGAGGCCCCAGCCCATGCCCCACCCCATCCCGCCGTGGCCCCCCATCCAGCCGTCGTGGTGGTGGGCGCCGCCGTCACCGGTGTGTGCGGCGGCCGGACCCGTCGCCGCGAGCGCGACGAGAAGCGCCAGGAGTGCGAGGCGGACGATACGACCGACCGCGGCTGTCGAACTGTCGTCCATACCGGAAGATACGCCCCTCTGGTTCACGTCTCTTACCCCTCAGAAGCCAAGGCGAGCGGGCGCTCGAACTGTGGATTCGAAACCCTCGGCTCCGGCGCAGCCTACTCGGCCGCCTCGGGCTCGATGTACACCGTCCGCACGTCGCTGTTGGCCGCCTGCAGGTCGGCCTCGATGGCCGTGATGGCGTCGTCGAGTTCCTCCGTGTCGAGGTTGTCGGCGAAGACGACATCCGCGGAGACGATGACCTCGTTGGGGCCGAAGTACACCGTCCGGAAGTCGACGATGGACTCGACGTACTCGCTGGCCAGCACGGTGTCACGGAGCCGTTGCCCCTCGTCGGCCGGGAGGCTCTCGCCCAGCAGGAGCCGCTTGTTCTCCCAGGCCAGCGCCAGCGCGAACACCATCAGCATGATACCGATGAACAGCGCCGACAGCTGGTCGTAGAACGGGTTGTCGGTCACCTGCGAGAGCGCGAGCCCGGTGAGCGCGATGACGATGCCGGCGAGCGCGATGGTGTCCTCGGTCAGCGCGGTCAGCGTGGTGACGTCGCTGGTCTTGCGGAACGCCTCTCTGTAACTCCCCCAGTCGTTGCGCTGCATCTGGCGTCGCATCTCCGCGCGCGCTTTCACGAGCGCGTAGCTCTCGAAGGCGAAGGCGCCCAGGAGGACGACGTAGTTGACCATCAGCGGGTCGAGCCACGCCGGCGGTGTGAAGCTGATAAAGAGGAACTCGACGGCCTGGCCCGCTTCCACACCGCCGTGGCCGCCGTGGCTCGTCAGCTCGTTGTACCCGTGTTTCGCGCTCTCCCAGCCGGCGATGCCAAAGAGGAACACGGAGACGAGGAAGCTGTAGAAGAACTGTGACTTCCCGTAGCCGAAGGGGTGTTGACGGTCCGCTTCCCGACCGGAGTAGCGGATGCCGATGAGGAGGAACACCTGGTTGCCGGTGTCGGAGATGGAGTGGTATGTCTCGGATAGCATCGCGGCGCTCCCCGTCAGGAGGAAGCCGAAGAACTTCAGGACGGCGATGGCTGCGTTCGCGATGAGCGCGGCGATGACGACTGATTTGCTGCCTGCCATTACCGTCCACTCACGAGGGTGGCTGAAAGTGGTTCTGGATTTATATCTGGAACCACCAGTGGGCGTATGCTCACCGTCATCTCGGATACGCACGGTACCGACTCCCACCGACTGACCGGCCGGACGCTGGACGCAGTCCGGGCCGCCGACCACGTGGTCCACGCCGGCGACTTCACGACTGAGGCGGTCTACGACGCAATCGCGGCCGAGGCCGCCGAACTCACCGCCGTCACCGGCAACAACGAGCGGCGGGCCCTGCGCGAGCGTCTGCCCGCCGAGGCGACCGTCGAGTGGGGCGGCTACCGACTCCTGGTCGTCCACGGCCACCGCCACTCAGACACCGCACTCGGGATGCTCGCCCGCCAGGAGGGCGCCGACATCGTCGTCGTCGGCCACTCCCACCGCCCCGAAATCCGCGAGTTGGACGGCCGACTCCTCGTGAATCCGGGCAGCTACGCCGACCCGCGCCGGTATCGCCCGGCCCACGCCGAACTCGACGTCGACGACGGGGCGCTCAGAGTCCGCCTGCGCTCGCCCGACGGCGACACCTTCGAGACGGTCACGCGGCCGCGGTGAGGCCGTGGCCGCGGGGCGTTTCCAGTCGAGCCCCAGCGCCCCGAAACCTCTATGTCCGGTGGCCGACAAGCGCCGGCTATGCTCGAAGTCGGTCTGCTCACGTGGGTGCTTCTCGCGCTCGTGCTCGGCTTCTTCTTCTTCATGTACCTGATGGTCCGCCGGTCCATCCTCGGCTTCAAAGAGGGCATGCAGGGCGGTCGAGATAAGTAGGCCCGCCGCCGTCGGGGCCGGATGACTGCCGCCGGCGAAAAGGGTTTGGCCGCGACGCCGGACGCATAGATATGGACCCGCGCATCCGCGAACACGCAGCCGTCGTCGTCGACCACTCCATCGACCTCTCCGAGGGCGACGACCTCGTCATCGACGCCCACCCCGTCGCCGAGGACCTCGTCGTCGCGCTCCACGAACTCGCCGCCGACCGCGGCGCGAACCCCCTCGTGGTGCAGGACCGCCTGGGCGAGCGCTATCGACGGGCCTTCCTGCGCAACCGCGAGGAGTTCGAGACCCCGGACCACACGGCGGCCCTCTACGAGGCGATGGACAAGTACATCGCCGTCCGAGGGTCGGCCAACGTCACCGAGACCAGCGACGTCGACCCCGAGACCACGGCCGCCTACCAGCAGGCGATGCAACCCCTCCTTTCCGAGCGCCTCTCGAAGCCGTGGTGTCTCACGCAGTTCCCCGCCGCCGCCAACGCCCAGCTGGCGGGGATGTCCACCGAGGCCTACGAGGACTTCGTCTGGGACGCCGTCAACAAGGACTGGGACGCCGTTCGCGAACACCAGTCCCAGATGGTCGACATCCTCGACCCGGCCCAGCAAGTCCGCATCGTCTCGGGCGACACCACGGACGTGACCATGTCCGTCGCCGGCAACCCGACGCTCAACGACTACGGCGAGAAGAACCTCCCCGGCGGCGAGGTCTTCACTGCGCCAGTGGCCGACAGCGTCGAGGGCGAAGTCCTGTTTGACAAGCCCCTCTACCACCAGGGCCGGGAGATTACCGACGTCTCCCTGCGCTTCGAGGGCGGCGAGGTCGTCGCCCACAGCGCCGGCAAGAACGAAGACCTGCTCTCGGAGGTGCTCTCGACCGACGAGGGCGCGAGCCGTCTGGGCGAACTCGGTATCGGCATGAACCGCGACATCGACCGGTTCACGTACAACATGCTGTTCGACGAGAAGATGGGCGACACGGTCCACATGGCCGTCGGCCGCGCCTACGAGGACACCGTCGGCGAGGAGAACGAACAGAACGAGTCCGCGGTCCACGTGGACATGATTGTGGATATGTCGGAGGACAGTTTCATCGAGGTGGACGGTGAGCGCGTCCAGGAGGACGGGACGTTCGTCTTTGAGGAGTAGGAGATGCCGACCGACGGGTGGCATCTCCGAACGAGCGAGCGGGGAACGGAGTGACCCGCGAGCAGTAGCGAGGGTTATCGGACCGTAGTGACGGACCTTCGAACCCGAGTAACCCGCGATGGCAGACCCGGTCGACCGAACCACCAGTATATTCAACTAATAACGTATATTACACTCTCGGTTTATGTAAACAAAGGGGGAAAGCGAACAGATTCTATATCTGCCGGGCAAGAAGGCCGAATTGAACCTCGATTCAAGCTTTCTCACTCCGACAATTATTTACAGAATAATGATAAAAAGGTGCGAAACATGGACCGGACTAACGCTGACATCTCCCGCCGGAAAGCGCTTGGGGTGCTTTCGGGTGCATTGACTGTCGGATTGAGCGGCTGTAGCGGCGGTTCGGACGACGACCAGACGACTACAGCGGGAGCGACGCCGACGGAAACTGCAGCATCGACTCCGACACCGACCGCGCCGATGGACCCGCCAAACATCGAGCGCCAGACCGTCCTCCGAGATAAGGCTGCTATTCCGCACATCCGCCGAACAGTTTCGGGGACGATAGAGTGGCCCGAAGGCGATACCTACAATCTCGTCGATACGTCACTGCTCGGACGATGGGAGCGAGACAGCCAAGCGCTCGAATTATATGACGACCTGACCTTCTCGACCAGTCAATCCGGTACGGTGTACAGCGGCACATACTATACAGTCCCACCCCGACAGTATCTCCGTCTTGAGTACGACGACGGTACTGCTTACGAGTACTTTTATCGATTCAATAGCGGCCAGAGTCCACCTACGCTAGACATCTACACTACCGAAAACGAGTACCTCTCGACATACGAGCAGACGAGCGACCGGCAGGACAACCGTACTGTCGCTGAGGCCGCCAGGCAGCAAGTGATGTACGAACTCGATAACGGTCAGACGAAGTCGAGGGACCTTACCACAGGGTCGGCTGGAACGGGGTTCATTGTCGATCCAGATGGCTACGTCGTAACGAACGCCCACGTAGTCGGTGTCCACAACGACCCCGAAGACCAACTTTACTTCCAGCTCGCAAACAACAATGAACAGGAGTTGCGAGAAGCGTTTCAGGAGTCCAACCTCAGCGAGAACGAACTACAGGTGGTTGTCGATATCCTGCTGGAGAAGCTCTTTGATTACTACGCCGAGAAATCCACCGTCAGGTCGGTGTCGACGGATATCGGTGTCCTCAGCGGCACTGCGACGCCGGACGAGGAGTTCAGTGCCGAGAGCTGGGCAGCGACCGTCGAGACGACCGGCTCGGTCTACGACGACGTCGGTGGTGAACCGTCGTGGGGCCGGGACATCGCAGTCCTCAAAGTCGACGAGCAGCAGCCGCTTCCGACCGTTCGGCTCGGTAGTTCCACCGACCTCGGGACCGGTGCAGAGGTGTTCGTCATCGGCTACCCCGACATCGGCCTCCAAGAGATGTTCGAGGAACGGGACACCACGCTCGAACCTTCCCTGACCTCTGGCGTCGTCAGTGCTCGGCGGACACTGAACTCGGGTGTGGAGACTATCCAGACCGACGCTGGCATCAACCCCGGCAACAGCGGCGGCCCGATGTACAACAGTGACGGGGAAGTTGTCGGCATCGCGACGTTCAGGCCGGCCGACGTCGATCTCGAAGAGATAGCCTTTGCCCTCCCCATCGAAATCGCCACGGGGTTCATGGGCGAACTCGGTGTCGAGAATAAACAGAGTACGCTCAGCACGACCTATCAGGAGGGACTGAACGCGCTCTGGCGCGACGATTGCGAGACAGTCGACGAAAAGATGGACGCTGTTTTAGATATGTGGTCCGGCCACCCGTACGCCGAAGATATCAAAGAACAGTGCTGAGTCGGCGTCACTGAATAGTTCCGTCGTGTGATATCCGGCGTATTGCTTATGCTGACCTGTATCCTAAATTTCAGTATGAGCGACCAACCGTCCCTCCTCGTCCGCACCGTCTGGTTCCTCTTCGTGGGCTGGTGGCTCACCGGCCTGTGGCTCTCGATAGCCTGGCTGTTGAACGTCACCATCATCGGCATCCCGCTGGGCATCAAGATGATAAACCGGGTCCCGTTCGTCCTCTCGCTGAAGAAACGCGAGCCGTACGTCGAGCCCGGCGAGGGCAGGTCGCAGTACTCGATTCCCGTGCGGGCGCTGTGGTTCGTCTTCGTCGGCTGGTGGGCCAGCGGCGTCTGGACCGGCGTCGCCTACACGCTGACCCTCTCTATCGTCGGCATCCCGATTGCGGTGTGGATGTACGGCAAGCTCCCGTTCGTGGTGTCGCTGTACAACTACTGAGACGCTCGCCTGTGGCCCCACCGGCCGCTCGTCCCGGCCAGTACAGGCGAAGGATTCTCCACGCTCCGGTCCGTTGACAGGCTATGGCCCTCGGCCAGCTCGAACTCGCGGCCCGTGTGGCCGCCGGACTGTTCGTCATCGTCGCGCCCACGCTCCTGTTTCTCGCGCTGTGGCACGGGCTACAGGCGATGCAGGACGACGCGCTCGTCGAGCGGGTGCGCCAGCGGGCGACGGAGCAGTCAGGGAGCGCCGTCTCGGTCAGTTCGCCCGCCGTCTCCTGTCCGGCGTGTGGCGCGGGCAACCGCGACGGCGTCGCCTACTGCCAGCAGTGTCTCTCGCGGCTCTAATCGGCTCGGCGCTCGTCGCCCACGGCGACCAGTAGCGTCGGCGCCGACCGGTCGGCGCCGCAGTCGCCGCCGCGTTCGACGGCGTAGGTCACCGGCTCGGTCCGGTTGCGGTCGACCGCGAAGTCGGCCACGACGGGGAACTCGCGGGTCGCGCCGCCGCCGATGGTGTCGGGCCGGTCGTAGCCCGGATAGTCGTAGGAGAGATAGACGTCCGCACGCTCGGTGCCGGGCCCGACCAGACAACCGCGGACGTCCGGCAGGTCGAGCGCGCGGGTGAAGACGAAGCCGTTGCTCGCGGTGACCGTCCCGACCCGTCGCTCGTCCCGGCTGTACGGCGTCGGGCCGTCGCCCGGCGGGTCGACGGTGACCGACGACTCGGTCGCTACGTCGTAGGTGACGCCGCCGCCGACGGCGTCGAGTCCGACGAGCGCGACGCCGACGAGCAGCAGGCCCGCGACGATGGTGGTGGCCTGCCGCCGCGGGACCGTAACCGCCCCCTCGCGCAGGAGATAGCCCAGGGCGACGAACAGCGCCGCTGACACCGAGAGCAGGAGGAACGTGCCCGTCTCGCTGGGGCCGTACCGGAGGACGACGTAGCCCACGAAGACGACGTACGTGACGCCCGCCAGCGCGAACGCGACCACGTCAAGCACGTCGCGCCGGGTCGTGAGCCCGGCGAGAAAGAGCGCGACGAACGCCAGGAACAGCAGCGCGGCCTTGACGGTAATCGAGAGCCCGAACACCACGTCACGCGAGAAGTACAGCAGCGCGGCCGCGGCGAAGGCCACGCCGAGCGCGTACAGCAGTTTCCCGCTGTCGATTGCGAATCGCATGGAGGGTCAGGAGAGACAACGACGGGCGCACACATCAAGGGCCGGGGCGAGACAGCTATCGTCCGCGGTCGCCCGCCGTAGAGTCAGTCGTCCGCCGTCGCTCGACTGCCACCGCTGCCGCCAGACAGCGGCGTCCGTTCGACGACGGTCCCGTCGTAGGTCGGGTACTGCTCGACGATTTCGCCTTTGGGCACGTCGCCCTCCTCGACCATCTCCTCCAGGAGCCACCAGGCGAGTTCGACGTGGTCGGTCTTGACGGCGTAGAACTCCTCGGGGACGCCGAGTTCCTCGAGTCGCGCTTCCGAGACCCACGCCTTCCCGTAGACGAGCGTGCCATCCTCGGTCACGTCGTCGAACTCCCGACGGATGTTGCGGGCCATCCGTTTGAGTCGGGAGCGGTGCTGGGCGGCGTCCTTGAAGACGCTGGTACAGAAGTACACCTTCTCGTGGTCGCCCATCCGGTCGAGGATGTCGTGAGAGCCCTCGACGGCGCTCATGTGGTCCTCTTTGAGTTCGAAGCCCTCCTTTTGCATCCGGCGGTAGTTGCCGTCGGACATCTCGAACTCGTTGATGTTACAGAAGTCCGCGGCGCCCTCGTCTAAGAATTCGAGGAACTCCTCCTCGGCGCGGATACCCGGAATCTCGAAGGCGGGGGTGAGCCCCTCCTCGCGGGCGATGTAGAGGATGTCCTCCCACTCCGTGCCGTGTAAGTCGCCCCACAGCTCCAGGGGCGGGTGGAAGCGAATCTCGTCCAGCCCCGCCTCCGAGAGTCGTCGCATGTTCTCGCGCCCGCCGGGAATCCCGGTGTAGAGATGGGTGTGGTGGTCCTCGCCGAACTCGTCTTTCAGTAGCTCCAGATAGTGGCAGGTCCGGTCGAGCACCTCCTGGGGTTCGCCGCCCGTGATGGAGGTCCCCAGCGCGCTCATGCGCTTTGCCTCCTCGATGACGTCGCTGTCGTCCTCGACGGGGCGCTCGTTGGCGTACATCTGGGTGACGTTCTTTCGGTTCTCGCCGAGGGGGCAGTAAAAACAGTCCCGCTGGTCGCAGTAGCCGTAGACAAAGAGTACCATCTTGCCGCCTTTGGCGCACTGCTCGCAGCCCTCGGAGATCATCGTATGCGGCTAGAACCGCTCCCAGCGGGAAAAAGCGTGCGCATCTGCGTCGGTGTGGTGTGGGAGCGCATGGGTCGACACGCCACCAGCCTTCGTTCGGTTGTTCCCGTCCGGCCCCCTTATCACGCCGGCACTCTCACCCCACTCCATGGACGGAGCCGCCCGCAGACGCGGGCTCGCAATCGTGCTGGCCGTGGTCTTTCTGGACCTGCTGGGCTTTGGCATCATCATCCCCATCCTGCCCTACTACACCCGCTCGTTTCCCGGCGGGACCGAGTTCGTCATCGGCCTGCTGGCGGCGTCGTACTCCCTGACCCAGTTCGTCTTCGCCCCGCTGCTGGGGTCGCTGTCGGACCGGGTCGGCCGCCGCCCGGTGCTGGTGCTCTCGCTGTCGGGGTCGGTCCTCGCCTGGACGCTCTTCGGACTGGCCGACGCGCTGTGGCTGCTCTTCGTCGCCCGACTGCTGGCCGGCGCGATGGGTGGGAACCTCTCGACGGCCCAGGCCTACGTCGCCGACGTAACCCCGCCGGAGCGCCGGGCCGCGGCGCTTGGCTACATCGGCGCCGCCTTCGGCCTCGGGTTCATCTTCGGCCCGGGCATCGGCGCCGTGTTGAGCTTCGACGCGACCATCGCCGGCGTCGACGCGGTCGCACCCGCCGGGGTTCCTATCACCCGGTTCTCGCTGCCGAGCTTCGCGGCCGCGTTGTTCAGTCTCTGTGGCGTCGTCGTCGCGCTCGCCTTCCTGCCCGAGTCGCGCACGCCGGGTCCCGACACCGACCGCTCCGAGCGGCCGTCGCCCGTCGGCCAGCTCCGGGCCGCCGTCGTCACGCCCGACCTCCGGGAGCTGCTGGCCGCCTTCTTTCTCGTCTCGTTTGCCTTCTCCGGCGTCACGGTCATGTTCATCCCCTACGTCGCCGACGTCTACGGCTACACGGCGACCCAGAGCGCACTCTTGCTGACCTACATCGGACTGCTCGCCGTCCTCACCCAGGGCGTGCTCATCGGTCGCCTGACCGCCCGGTACGGCTCGGTGGCGCTCTCGCTGGGCGGGGCGGCGCTGCTCGCGGCCGCCGTCGGGGCGCTCCCGTTCTCCAGCGCGCTCGGCGGTGCGTTCCCGGACCTCACCGGCGTCGCGCCCTTCCTCACCGGGGACGCCCTCGGACTGCTGGCGATACTCACGCTGTTGCCGGTCGGCAACGGCGTCCTCTCGGTGACGCTGACCGCGCTGGTCTCCCAGCGGGCCAGCGCGGACCTCCAGGGGAGCGCCTTCGGCGTCACGCAGGGCGCGGGCAGCCTCGCCCGCACCGTCGGCCCGCCGGTGATGGGCGGGCTCTACGCCGCCGTCGGCTTCTGGGCGCCGTTTGTCGCCGGGAGCCTCCTCCTGCTCCCGGTCATCGCGCTGGTCGCCCGGCTGGGCCGGGACGGGGACGCCGCGGCCGCCCGGCCGGCCGACCCGGGCCACGTCAGATAGGTATCGGATTAATGACAGTAGGGCCGTAAGTCCAGCTATGGACGACGAGGAGTCGGACTCGGTCGGCGGGTCGCTCCCCTCGCCGGACTCGGCCGACGAGCGAATCCTGGTGCTCAGCGGCGACCTGATGCGGTACGTCGAGGTCATCGCCGCGCTCGTCCTCGTGGTCCTCTTTGCTATCGGCGTCTTCGACCTCGGGTTGCAGATACTTCGGAGCGCTCTCGACGGCTCGATTACGAAGCCCCTCGTCGTCGTCGGCTTCATCGACACCGCCCTCCTCCTCTTTATCATCGTCGAGGTGTACCACACCGTCGTCGCCTACACCAGGGAGAGCGACACGCGACGCATCGTCCAACTGGTCATCTACACCGGCGTCATCGCCATGGTCCGCAAGGCGATTATCTTCCGGACCGGGGAGTATCCGGACGAACGGGCGGCGATACTGGCGGCCGGTTCGTACACGCTCATCATCCTCGGGCTGGCCGCCTTGCTGGTCGTCGAACGCCGTACTCGCGAGCGTGGGAGTGAGTGACGCGCCCGAAGACAGTTAAACGACGCTGGCATACCACCGACCAATGCTGCTGGTGCTGTGCGTGGACCTGGACGACGACCTCGGGCGCAAGACCGACATCGAGACGCCCGTGGTCGGCCGCGACAACGTCGTCGACGCAGCCGTCGCGCTGGCCAGCGCCGACCCCGAGGACTCGGACGTGAACGTCCTCTTCGAGGGGGTCCACATCGCCGACGAGATAACCGACGAACCCGTCGAAGTGGCCGCAGTCACCGGCGTCGACGCCGGCGACGTGGCCGCCAACCGCGCCGTCGGCGAGGAGGTCGACACGGTGCTTGCCTCCCTGACGGCGAGCGAGGACGTCCGGGCGCTGGTCGTCACCGACGGCGCACAGGACGAGTCCGTCGTCCCGGTCATCCGCTCGCGCATCCGCATCGACGGGGTCCGCCGCGTCGTCGTCCGGCAGGCACAGGACTTAGAATCGATGTACTACACCATCAAGCAGGTGTTAAACGACCCCGAGACGCGGGGGACGATACTCGTCCCGCTGGGTATCCTGTTGCTCATCTACCCGATGACCATCGCCGTCGAGTCGCTGGGCTATCCGGGGTCGGCGCTGGGCGTCATCTCCGGCCTCCTGGGGCTGTACGTCCTCGCGCGTGGCCTGGGTGTCGAGCGCATCCTCGACGAGGCCGTCTCCCGGGCCACCTCTGGCTTTTACGGCGGGCGCATCACCATCATCACCTACGTCGTCGCCGCCGCCCTGCTCGCTATCGGCGGCGTCAGCGGCGTCGCCGTCTACGAGGCCCAGCCCAAACCCCTCTCGGCCGTCGAGGTGCTGGCGGCGCTGGTCAACGGTGCCGTCCAGTGGTTCGCCGCCGCCGGCATCACCTCCAGCCTGGGCCGGGTCACCGACGAGTACCTCAACGGCGAGTTCGAGTGGCGCTATCTGAACGCACCCTTCTACGTGCTGGCCATCGGCGGCGTGCTCCACGGCCTCTCCGCTTTCTTCCTCGGCAGCCGCACGCTGGAGTATCTCGCCGTCGTCCTCACCGGCGGCACGCTGCTGGGGCTGGCGAGCACGCTCGCCTTCGCCATCGCCGAGTCACGGCTGGAGAGCGCCGAGCGCCACAATCAAGGCCCCGGCGGGCCCTCCTCGGAGTGATGTACGTCTCCCGTGCGGTCAGGAGCATCCGCGAGGACCCCATCGAGGGCGCGTCGGTCGCGCTCGCGCTGACGACGGCCGACGACGCGGACCCCGACGCCGTCGCGGGCGCCGCCGAGGCCGTCGGCGGGACCGTCGAGCGCCGCCTCCAGTTCGACGACCTCGTCGTCTCCGTTCCCCACGAGCGGGTCGCCGACGTCTGTACCATAGAGGGGCTCGACGCCGTCGAGACGACCGACGCCATCGCCATCACGACCGCCGACGCTACCGACGAGGACGTCGACCTCGACGGCTGAGTCAAGGATACGCTTCGTCCCGGCCAGCGACGTGACCGACTGGCTCCCGGATGTGCTGTCGGCGCTCTCGATGTACGGTAATCCGTAACTAATTCATGACACTTGAGCAATAATGGTCTATGGGCGCGCTCACCCATCCCTTCGTGGTCCTCGGGATGCTCTCGACAGCGCTCGCGTTGCTCATCGCGGCGGTGACGTGGCAACAGCGAGCCACTCGAGGCGCGCGGAGCTACACGGTGTTGATGGTCACGCTGGCCCTGTGGTCGACGCTGTACGTCGGCCAGCTTCTCCTGCCCACGGTGGCCGGCAAGCAGTCGTGGTTCGTCGCCCGCCACGCGATGAGCCCGCTGTTCGCCATCGGATTCTGGGTGTTCGCCGCCCGCTACACCGACCGGCGTGACCTGCTCGAACGACGGCTGCTCGCCCCCATCGTCGCCGTCGGTCTCGGCTTCGTTGCACTGGTCCTCCTGAACCCCGGCGAGCTGTACTGGTCGGCGCTCTCGCTCGACCCCAGGGGGCCGCTCCTCCTGCTCGAACTCTCCTTGGGCCCGCTGTTCTGGCTCAACTGCGCCTACATCTTCGGCGTCGTCGCCACCGCCCACTTCGTCATCGTCGACACCTGGAAGCGGACCTTCGCCAGCTACCGCCCCCAGCTGCTCGTGATGACCGTCGTCGGCACTATCGAGTTCGTCCTCTCCCTGCTCTTTCTCTCGGAACAGACGGCGCTGGTCCCGGTCCTGAACCCCTGGCCCAACGTCCAGCTCATCACCTACGGGGCGACCATCGCCGCGCTCCCGATCGGCTGGTCGTACGTCAACGACTTCCTCTTCGACATCCAGCCGCTGGCCCATCAGGTCGTCATCGAGAGCATGGACGACGCCGTCTACATCGTCGACAGCGAGGGGACCATCCGCTACACGAACCCGTCGGGCAACCGACTGCTGGGTCGACCCCCCGACGCCGACGCCCCCGCAGAACCCGTCTCCGAGGCGTTCGACGCCCATCCGACGCTGCTTTCCTGCTACGAGCAGTCCGTCGCCGGCGACCCCGCCGACGACGACACCATCCTCACCTGCCGTATCGACGGCGAGCAGCGCTTCTACGACATCGGCGTCTCGACGATGACCAACTCCATCGGCGAGTTCGCCGGCGTCGTCGTCGTCGGCCGCGACATCACCGCCGAGCGCCGCCAGCGCGGCCAGCTCCAGGTCCGTACCGCCCAGCTCGAACGCCAGAACGAACGCTTAGACCAGTTCGGCCAGTACGTCTCCCACGACCTGCGCAACCCCATCCAGGTCGCCTCGGGCTACGTCGAACTCGCCCGCGAGACCGGGGACCTCTCCCGACTGGACGATATCGACCGCGCCATCCGCCGGATGAGCGAGATGGTCGCGGACCTCCGCGAACTGACCGCCGTCGACCGCGACAGCCTCGACCCGGAGCGGGTCAACGTCGCCCGCGCCGCCCACACCGCCTGGGCCCACGTCGACACCGCCGGCGCCACCCTCCGGGTCCCCGAGAACGACATCATCGTCGCCGACACCGACTACCTGCTGCACGTCTTCGAGAACCTCTTTCGCAACGCCGTGGAACACGGGTTGCCCGACGCGGACGGGGCCGCGATGGGCGACGGCGGCGGCCTCACCGTCACCGTCGGCCCGCTCGAGGACGGCTTCTTCGTCGCCGACGACGGCGTCGGCATCCCCGAGGCCGACCGTGACACCGTCCTCGACCACGGCTACACCACTACCGACGAGGGCACCGGCCTCGGGATGTCCATCGTCCGCACCATCGCCGACGCCCACGACTGGTCGGTTACTGTGACGGCGAGTGCGGACGGCGGTGCCCGCTTCGAGTTTCGGAACGTCGACTCGCCCGAGGACTGAGCGACCGGGGCCGGCCAGTTGCGGACTCGCCGGTCCGGACAGCCAGACCGCCGCGCTAGCAACAGCTGCAAACGGCACCCCGAACGGCCAACACCCCCCACCCCGCGCTGTTTGACCAACCGGCTACAATCAGGAGACTCGATACCGTCTGCGCCCGGCCTCGCCACCAACCGGAGGTCACCGGCCTCTCACTGCCCGCCGTAGCCGTCGGATTCGGACAGTTTTTGACGCTGCCGCCTTTTGGCCCCTGTGTGGGCACGTAGCTCAGCCCGGATAGAGCGTCGGACTTCTAATCCGACGGTCGTGGGTTCGAATCCCACCGTGCCCGCCTAAATTTTTACTTCGGGGGGTTTCCTCGCTCCCTGCGGTCGCTGCGGGAACCCCCGCTCGCAAAAATTTAGTACAAAAAGGCTGACTGCTCGGCTTCGCCTCGCAGTCAGTGAACCGCGCTCACTGCGTTCGCGCGGACATCCAACAACGGTGGGGATTCGGCTAACGTCGTGCGAGTCCTGTGCTCAGCGTACTCTGGAAAGCAGAGCAGGATGTCAGCAACTGGTTCGAGACAATCGACCCCGAAACCCGCGAACTGAGCGACCCAGTATTTCCCTCGCCACTCGTCGATATCGAGAAGATTCCTGATCGAGTCTACGACCCTGACGACATGAGCCCGTGGTCCTGGGACATGGACCGCGAACGGATCACCCAACTCTCCTAAGCGAGCTGCCACTCTACCTCCCCGCCCACCCACGGAGAAAGTCCAGAACGTTGTAAAACGCGGTGTACGTTCGGCCGATATGGTGCCGATACAGTTCCTCGCCGTCGACGACCAACTTCTCCCGGTCACCGGAGCCAGCATCCGGTCTGGGGTAGGGGTCGTCGGCCAGTTTCCGGAGATTGTCTTTGACGATTCGGGTGCTCTTCTCGTCTAACGCGGCGACGTACTCGCGGGCTTCCTCCGCGAGGACCACCTCATAGCTCATCGAGCGATGTCAGTTCGTCGCTGTCTGCCTCCCTGACCGCGTTCGCCCGTTCGGCTAGCTGTCGCCACTGGTGTTCCTGAATCAACTCCCCCAGCAGGTCGTCGTACGTCTCGCCGGCTTCTTTCAACTCGCTCAGCTCTTTCCAGCGTTCCTCCGTGACCGGAATTCGCTTGGTAGCGTTGGACATGGGTCTCTGTTGCCGTTGTCAGTCCTTACAATCAAAAACTTTCGCCGACGAGATTCGACTGCACCCTCACTCCGTCAACCGACTCACAGTCCGAGACACCTCGTCGATGGTCGCGGCCTGCTCCTCGTTGGCGGCGGCGATTTGCTCGGCTTCGGCGGCGACGGTGTCGGCCTGGACGACGAGTTCGTCGAGCATGCTCGCGACTTCCTCGGTGCTTGCGGCCTGTTCGTCCGTGGCGTCGGAGACCTCGCGGATGCCCTGGGCGGTCTCCTGGACGGCGTCGGCGATGTCGTCGAGCAGTTCCATGGCCTCGGAGACGCGCTCGATACCGGCCTCGATCTGCTCGGTCGTCTGGTCTAGGCTCTCGACGGTGTCCTCGGTGTCGGCCTCGATGGCGGAGACGAGGGTCTCTATCTCCTGGGCGCGCTCCTGTGAGTCGCCGGCCAGCGACTTCACTTCGTCGGCGACGACGGCGAAGCCGCTGCCGGCCTCGCCGGCGCGGGCGGCCTCGATGGAGGCGTTCAGCGCGAGGATGTTGGTCTGTTCGGCGATGTCGTTGATGACCTCGACGACGGCGTCTATCTCGCCGACGCGGTCCTGGAGTTCGTCGACGTCGTCGGAGACGTCGTCGACGGCGTCGCCCACGTCGTCCATCACGTCCACGGCGTCGTCGGCGGCCGTCTGTCCGTCCTCGGCGAGGTCGCGGGCGCGCTGGCTGTTGCCCTCGACCTGGCTAGCGCTGGCGGCGACCTCCTCGACGGTGGCGCTCATGTTCGACACTTCGCTGGCGATGGACTGGACCCGTTCCGACTGCTCGCCGGTCAGGTCGGAAATCTGCTGGGAGGAGTGGGCCACGTCGTCCGAGGACGCCTGTAGCTCGGCCATCGGCGTCTCGAGGTCCTCCTCGACCTCCGTGGCGAGCCGTTCGCGGCGTTCGATTTCCGCTTCGAGTTTCTGGCTGTAGGAGTGGATGTAGGTGTCGGCGACGACCTGCATGTCGAGGTTGATGATGCGCAGCACGGACGTGATGTCCTCGCGCAGGTCGGCTATCTCCTCGTCGACCACCCCCTGGACGGTGTCGAGTACGTCGTCTACGGCGTCTCCGGCGGTAATCCCGCCGTCCGTCGCCGTCTCCCCCAGCGTCGATGCGAACCGCTCCGCGATGCGCTCGCTCGCCCGCTCGGTCAGCAGGGGGAGGATGAGGTCGTAGTAGACCCCGTACTGGCCGATGTACTGCTTCATCGGCATCTCGAGGATGTCGTGGAGCTTGCCGATGCGGGCCCGGTTCTTGAAGTACGCCTCGTCGTACTCCCCGTCGGCGAGCGTGACGAAGTACGCCCGCTGGGTGTCTTTCAGCGCGTCGACGGCCTTGGGCGACCGGCTGATGACCTCGACCGTCTGGTCGTACTGCGTGAGGTTCTCGTAGAACGCGTCGGCGATGGAATCGGCGTTGTCCTCGAACAGGGGCCGGAGGCCTTCGAGGCGTCGCCTGTCTTCGGCGTCGAAGTTAACGTAGTCTTTCCGCCAGTCTATCTCGCTTCGGTCCAGCCCGATATCCCGGACGAGCGCGTCGACGTCGACCTGGTCGTTTAACCCTCCCTGTCCGAACATCCCCGCGTAGTCGGTCATGGGCTCACCGAGAGTATTCCACTACTTATACTTATACCGGCAATATTCAGGCTTGATACCGACACCGGCTGGTGGTTCGTCGCCGTCCGATTTTTCCATCAGGAACGCTGACAGATTGGCCGGCAATAGCGCCGGTCTGGCAGGTCGCAAGCGTTTTGCCGGCGGCCCCTGTACCCCGAGACATGCCCGACTGTCCGCTCGCCGACGACTGCCCCAGTTTCACCGAACGCATCGAGGGGATGGGCTGTACACACTACGGGGACCGGGGGGGTGCCGAGTGGTGTAACCACTACAACCAACCCATCTCGGACCTGAAGAGCCAGCCCGTCAAGCCGGGCCAGGAGGTCGTCGTCGAGGTCGACGACATCCACGAGAGCGGGGCCGGCGTCGGCCGGACCGACGACGGGTTCATCGTCATGGTCGACGGCGTCCTGCCGCCGGCCCGGTCGAAAGTCCAGATAACCAAGGTCCGGTCGAACCACGCGCGAGCGGACGAACTCGAACGGCTGGAACTCGAGGCGGACGACGAGGAGAGCGAGACGGACGACGAGGGCGGCTATCAGGGCGAGGACGACGAGGAAGACGAGCGGCTGGGCAGCCGCGACAACTTCTGGGGCTCGTAGGCACCGGACTTTTTGCGTGACTCGGCCGTCGAGTCGGGTATGGACCTCGAACTTGCCGGCGACGCGGTACTGTGTACGGCCGCGACCAGCGGTCTGGGACGGGCGAGCGCCGAGCGGTTCGCTCGCGAAGGGAGCGACGTGGCGGTCTGCGGGACGACACCGGACCACGTAGCCGAAACGCGCGAGGCGCTCGACGCCCTCGGCGACGGCGACGTGCTGGCCGTCGAGGCCGACATCACCGACCCCGACGAGGTCGAGGCGTTCGTCGAGGAGACCGTCGAGAGCTTCGGCGGGCTGGACCACGTCGTCACGAGCGCGGGCGGCCCAGCGCCCGGCCCCTTCGTGGAGACGACCGAGCGCGAGTGGTACACCGCCTACGACATGCTGGTGATGAGCGTCGTCTGGACGACCCGCCACGCCTACCCCTACCTCACGGCCTCCGACGCCGGCACTATCGTCAACATCACCTCCCGCTCCGTGCGGGAGGTCATCGACGACCTCGTCCTCTCGAACTCTGTCCGCCGGGCGGTCGTCGGCCTGATGAAGACCCAGGCTCGCGAGTTCGCTCCCGAGGTTCGGGTGAACGCCGTCCTTCCGGGCGCCCACGAGACGCCCCGCATCGAGGAACTCGTCGAGGCCGCCGTCGAGCGCGGCGAGTACGATTCCTACGAGGCGGGTATCGCGGCGTGGTCCGACGCGCCGCTGGAGCGGGTCGGCCAGCCCGAGGAACTGGGTGACGTGGTCGCGTATCTCTCTTCGGCCCGGTCGTCGTACGTCACCGGGACGGCGCTGCCGGTCGACGGCGGGTCGATGCGGAGTTAGGCCGGAACCGAACGGAGTGAGGTTCATCGGACAATGCAAGCGGCGTAGCCGCGAGCATAGCGAGACGTCGCCGAACGGCGATGACTCGAAGCGACGCGGTGAACGGGGTGAACCGCGGAGCTATCGGGAACGCTCTCCGGTCGATTCCTCGCTCACTCCACGGCTCCCTTCGGTCGCCGTTCCGTCGAGGTCGCTCACTCCGTTCGCGACCTCGCTATTCGGGCGGCTGGAACCTGTCTCGCGCCGACCCGCTGCCGGTCGCGAGTTGCCACACCAGCAGTCCGAGACAGACGAGCGCGACGGCGGCCGTCGCGATGTAGCCGGCGCTGTCGACGGCGAACAACTGCTCGGGAAAGAGCGCGGCCAGGACGAGCAGGCCGACCGCGGAGAAGCCCACGAGCAGCGGCACGACGGTGAGCCAGAACTGCCGGAGGACACCCATAGCCCGCCCAACGGCGCCGGGCGTAATGACGGTTTTGTCCGCCCGCTGTCACCACGTCTCGACGGTGCCGTCCTCGATGTCCTCGACGCAGCCCTGACAGTCGGGGTGGTTCGGGTCGAAACACTCGGGCCGGCCCGCCTCGTCCAGCGACACCGCGCGGCGGTCGGCGTGGCGGCGACAGACGAGTTTCGCGCGGCCGTCCCCGTCCCGTGGCAGGCCGGCCATCGCGGCCCGTTTCCCGTCGCTGTAGGCGCGTTTGGCCTCGGAGAGCTGGTTCCCGACCGACCGGAGGGTCCCGCTGATGAACCGTTCCAGCCGGGCGTCGTCGTCGCCCATACCCACGCTATCGGCCGGCGCCAAATCAATCTTCCCGACGGGCGCACCGTCGGCCGCCACCGCGGCCAGATAGCCGCCCGTTGTTTTCACTTTCACCACGCTAAACGAGAGTTTATAACCGAAGGCGACCAACTGTCGGTTGTCTCCCACCGAAAAACAAAGCGGAGACAGTGAAAGCCAATGTCAGCAACAGATTTGCGTACCCACGCCGAAGAGATTCACGACCAGTTCAGCGACCAGCTCGACATCGACGTCGACGACGTCGAAGAGCGGCTGGACACGCTGGTCAACGAGTACAAGGTGCCCGCGAGCGAGGCCCGTCGCAGCGTCGTCAACACGTACTTGGACGAGGCCGGGATGGACCGCGACCAGCTCGGCGGCACCGGCGGTAGCGGCAACGAGCAGGTGACCGTCTCGGACGTCGACGCCCCCGAGGAGTGGGTCGACATCCGCGGGACGGTCGTCGAACTGTGGGACCCCCGCGCCGACGCCGTGGCCCAGGTCGGGCTGCTGGGCGACGAGACGGGGACCATCAAGTTCACCAAGTGGTCCAAATCCGACCTCCCCGAACTGGAGGAGGGCAAGTCCTACGAGCTACGGAACGTCGTCACCGACGAGTACCAGGGCCGGTTCTCGGTGAAACTCAACCGGACCACGACCATCGAGGAACTGGACGAGGAGATCGAGGTCGGGTCGGACAGCGTCGAGGTCGCGGGCGCGCTGGTCGACATCCAGTCGGGCTCGGGCCTCATCAAGCGCTGCCCCGAGGAGGACTGTACCCGCGTCCTCCAGAACGGTCGCTGCAGCGAGCACGGCGAGGTCGAAGGGGAGTTCGACCTCCGAATCAAGGGCGTGCTCGACGACGGCGAGGAGGTCACCGAGGTCATCTTCGACGAGGAAGCGACCGAGAAGCTCACCGGCATCACCCTCGAAGAAGCGAAGGAGATGGCCATGGACGCGCTGGACACGACCGTCGTGGCCGACGAGATGCGCGCCGACATCCTCGGCCGGTACTACAGGGTGACGGGCCCGACCTTCGGTCGCTACGTCCTGGCCGACGACCAGGAGCGACTGACCGGGACCGTGGACGCGGACGAACTACTCATCAAAGCGAGGTCGATATAGATGGCTACTACCCCCACCCGCGAAGTCGCCCGACGCGTCTTCGCCCGCGAGTTCAACGATGCGAGTTATACGTTCAAGGAGTCCGACGACGAGCGAGCCCCGGTCTACTCGCTGTTGCCGACCGGCGAGCGCGCGAACCGCGTGTTCCTCGTCGGCACGCTGACCGAGACCGAAGACGTCGGCGAGGACAGCGAGTACTGGCAGGGACGGGTCGTCGACCCGAACGGCGACACGTTCTTCATGTACGCCGGGCAGTACCAGCCCGACGCGGCCTCGATGCTGCGCGAACTGGAGCCGCCGGCGTACGTCGCCGTCGTGGGCAAACCGCGGACCTACGAGACCGACGACGGTGACGTAAACGTCTCCATCCGACCGGAGTCCATCTCGGAGGTCGACGAGGCCACCCGCGACCGCTGGGTCGTCGAGGCGGCCGAGCGGACGCTGGAGCGCATCCGTCGGTTCACCGACGCCGACCCCGAGAGTCCGGACGTCGACGAGTACGTCGCGATGGCCCACGAGGAGTACGGCGACGACGTCGAACCGTACCGCCAGTCCGTGGTCGGTGCCCTGGAGAGCATGGAGGAGACGGCGGAAGCGAGCGCGGACTGACGCCCCGTCGCGGCGGCCGCGAGACCCGCTTCGCCGGTCGAACGGCCGTCGGGTATATCGCTGCCACGCGTTCGCAAGCCGTTCGGTTTTGCGTCTCCACTCGCTCTTCTAGCGTCGCCAATGAAACTGCAGGCAGTCACTATCGACGGCACGGTCATCGAGGCGGACGCGTTCGAGACCGACGAGCACGGACTCACGCTACAGCGAACGGACGAGGCGGTGACGGCCGAGTCGGTCGGGTTCGTCCCCTTCGAGCGCCTGATGTACGTCGTGCCCGAGGACGTCGAGCACAAGGTCGATAGCCTCGAAGACCTCCCGGCGTAAGGTCCGGCTCACGTCTCCAGCAGTTCCACCAGCGTCCCGTCGGGGTCCCGTAGAAAGCAGATTCGGGTCCCGCTCTCGGTCGTCTGGGGTTCGGCGATGGTCTCGCACTCCTCGGGCAGGCCGGCGTACGCCGAATCGAGGTCGTCGACTGCCAGCCCCAGGTGTGTCGCGCCGGGCTGATTGAGCCCGGTCTCGGCTGTCGCGTCGCCCTCCGGCGCGTACTCGACGAGTTCGACGCGGGCGTCGCCGGCGTCTAAGTGGACGAACTCGGCGCTCGCGCCCTCGACACCGACGCCGGTGGCGAACGCCTCGCCGCCCACGGAGAACCGGCTCAGTTCGTCGAGTCCGAGCGTGTCGCGGTAGAAGGCGACGGCGCGGTCGAGGTCGCTCACGGTGACGGCGAAGTGGTGTGCGGTGGGGTCCATACCGGACGGTCTTGGCCCGCTCGTAAACCGTTTGGCCCCCGCCGCGGCGTGCGGGCGTCTGACAAACGGTTAAATACGAGGAGTAACCATTACGAGGTAACTATGGGGAACAAAAACAAGACTATCTCGTTCCGGGTCAGCGAGGACAAGTTCGAGACGCTCCGCGAAATCGCGGAGGAGCGCGACATCTCCCTCTCTGCGGTCTTTCGTGACTACGTCGACACGCTCGTCGCCCACGACGGGCAGGTGACGGTCGCGCCGGACCACGAACTGGAGGCCGCAAACGCCGAGGAGACCAGCACCGAGAGCTTCCCGCCGAAAGTCGAGGTACCGAAGAGCTTCGTCCGCGAGCACGAGCGGCTCGAACTGGAGGCCGAACACCTCCGCGAGCAACTGGAGGAACACAAGCGCTACGTGACCAAGCTCCGGACGCAACTCGACGAGATGGACCAGGACGAGGTCATCCACCTCGAAGACCTAGACGAGGGCGAGGAGGAGGACGCCTCCTACCGCATCGGCAGTTTCGACGACGAGTTCTGAGGTCTCCGTCTGCGGCGCTGTCCTATCTGACGAGGTGGTTCCGTCGCTCGCCGGCTTCGCGTTCGACCTCGCGCTCGCCGTCGACGCCCGCGAGCGTCTCGATGGCCTCCAGGGTACGGACGCTGTCGTCCAGAAAGGAGAGGATGTCGCCGGGGTAGGCGTACAGCATGTAGTCGTCGGTCATCACGTCGACGATGGCGTCGGGACCGAGCCCCTGCTCGCGCAGTTCCAGCAGATAGCCGATGAACTTCCGCTCGGGACAGCCACAGTGGGGGGCGGCCTGGCAGTCACAGTCCATGAAGTCCTCGGCGAACTCCAGCACTCGGTCCCGGGAGGCGTCGTCCAGCTTGGCGAGACCCTCGCCCTGAAAGAGGATGTCCAGCGTCGCCCCCTTGAACGCGCCCTTGGGGAAGCTCGTCTCTAGCTGGGAGGCGAGCTGACGGTGGTTCTTGACGTATATCTTGTCCGTGATGGCCACGCGTGCCCCTCCGTAGTCGCCGGGCGAGTAAAAGCGTCCCGGGACGGCTCGGATTCCGCCGCGCCTGCCTCCCAACGCCGGGCTCGCGACCGTCGAGTAGGCTCAAAACACCGTTTGAGCGTAGACAACTTCCTTCTCCGCTCCCGGTCTCGTACCCGACGTGCACAGACGAACCTACCTCGCCGCCCTGGGTGCTGCCGCCAGCGCGACGCTGGCCGGCTGTGGCGCCAGCGACGCGTCGACGGACATCCCCGCCGGGACCCCACAGTCGAGCGAGACGCCCGCCAGCGACCCGACGGACACGCCCGCCGGCCCCGCTACGACGCTCGCGAACACCTCCTTCGAGAACGGGCTGGACGCCTGGCAGGTCGGCCGGGACCTGCCCGAGGACCCCGGCAATCCCGGCCAGCCCGTCGACGCCTCGGTGTCGACGACGACGGCTCGGGCCAACACGGGCGCGTCGAGCGTCGAGATGACCGTCGACGGGAGCGCCGACGACGGGGCGGTCTGGGTCGTCCAGGTCGTCGACTTCGCCGACGCGGCCCGCCTCGCCGTCCACTGTTACAGCCCGGAACAGACGTTCAACGCGCTGGCCGAACTCGCCGTCTACGCCGGGCCGATGCCGGAGGGCGGGCTCCGCGAGGCGGTGTTCGACCGGAGCGAGCAGACCGGCGACCACGCGGGGTGGAAACGCTACGAGTACCCGGTCGACTTTTCGGGGACGGGCGTCGTCGCCGTCGGGATGAACGTCGTCTGGGAGACCACGGTGACGCGGTGGTTCGACGACGTCGGGCTGCTCGGCGAGGAGGAGTGACTCCGATGGCGTCGGTAGCGGTCCGTTCGCCGCCGCTTCAGAAACGGAAGAACGACATATTCCTGTCTCATTGCAGGCGATATGAATCACTATCGTCGGCTGTCCGTGAGGACTGACTCCGCGGTGGGTCGGGCCGGCCGATGAGCGGGGCCGTGCTGGTCGTCGGCGGTTACGGGGTCGTCGGCCGCACCGTCTGCCGTCGACTGGCGGCCCGTACCGACCGTCGCGTCGTCGCCGCCGGACGCACGCGCAGGCGGGCGATGGCGTTCGCCGACGGCGTCGACGGCGTCGCACCCGGCGTGGTCGACGTAGCCGACGAATCGACGTACAACGCGGCCCTCGACGGCGTCGACTGCGCCGTCGTCTGTGTCACCGCACCCGACACCGTCTTCGCCCGCGCCTGTCTGGACCGGGGGGTCGACTACGTCGATATCTCCCCGTCGGACGCGTTTCTGCGGGCCGTCGAGGAACTCGACGGGACGGCGAGCGACCGCGGTTCGACGGCGGCCCTGAGCGTCGGGCTCGCGCCGGGGATGACGAACCTGCTCGCCGCGGCCGGCGCGGCCCAACTCGACCGCGTCGACTCGGTGCGACTCGCCGTCTTGCTCGGGACCGGCGAACAGGTGGGTGCGGACACCTACGACTGGGTCCTCGACCGGCTCCGGGGGTCGTTCCCGGTCCGCGATGCGGGCCGACAGCGGCCCGTGGCGGCGTTCTCGGAGCCGTGGTGCGTCTCGCTGCCCGGCCACGGACGGCGACGGTGCTACCGGTACGACCTCGCCGACCAGCACGTCCTCGCGCGAACGATGGATATCCCGTCGGTGGGGACCTGGCTCTGTTACGACTCCCGACTCGCCACGGCGCTCTCGGCGCTCGCGGCGCGGACCGGCACGGTCGACGCGCTCCTGGGGGCGGTCGACCGTCGGCGACTGGTCGAGACCCTCGCTTCGACCGCGGACCGGCTCCCCGTCGGCGGCGACCCGTTCGTCGCGCTGGCGGCCGTCACGGGACGGCGAGAGGGAGAGGCCCGCACCGTCCGCCGGTGGATCCGGGGCCACGACCAGGGGCGGGCGACGGCCGTGGTCGCGGCCGCGGTCACGGAGCGGCTACTCGCCGCCGACCACCCCGCGGGCGTAGCTCACAGCCACCAACTGTTCGAGGCCGCGCCGTTCGAGCGCGCCCTGGCAGCCCGCGGCTATGGCGTCGGTTCCGAGACCGTCGCGGGCGGCGAGTAGCCTCACCGCTCGTCGGTCAGAGCGCCACCGTCTCACGGGGGCGACGACCGGGGCCTCGCCGTCCCGTCCGGGCGGCCGTTGTTGGGTCCGTATCCGTCGCCTCGCCCGATTTCGGCGCAGACATACGCCGTTCGTATCTCTTCGAACGGCAGTCGGCCGTTACTGGATGACCTCGGCCGCGTCGCGGTAGACAATTGGCGTTCGGACCACGAACCCCGACAGCCGGTCGCCCCGGTGGATGACGTCGAACAGCATCGTCTCGATGCCGTCGACCGTGGTGTTCAGTTCGAGCACCCGGGCCTCCTCGATGTCCGGGGCGTTCGCCAGCGCGGTGTTTGGCGACGTAGGTTTCGCTCGTGCTGGGCGAGGACGTGCTGACCGTCCTCGACGTGACCCGTTTCGGCGGCCTCTACGACACGCTCGTCCGCTCCATCGCGGTGCTCGCCTCCCTGAACCGCCTCGCTGGCGCCGCCGCCGTCTGGGTCCTCCGTCGGGCCGGCAGTGTCGAGTCGGCCTGAGCGACCGGCGCTCGACACGGGTCGAACTCCCGGGTCACCCGCTTCGCTGACAAATCGAATTACGCAATACGAGGCTCTCTCACAGGGAGATAACGGTGGCACGAATTTATGTTTTGTTGGTACGTGGTCTATATTAATGGGGTACCTATCTCTGGGGCAGATTCGGGCTAGTTGCCGTGGTGGGGAGGCGTTATGCAACGAAGTGAGGCTGTAACCCTCTCTCGCTCGGCACGAGCGGTCGCGCTGTCGATACTGGTCGTCGTCGCTACGTTCGCGTGGGTGCCGATGACCGCCGGAGCAGCACAGGGAGGACTGGCTCTCGAACAGCAGGGCGACGACGCGATAACTGCCGGTGCGGAAATCGACCTCGAAGTCACGGGCAATCCGGGCAACAACGACGGCATCTTCGTCTGTGACATCGAGGGCGGCACCGTACAGGACTCGGGGGCCAATCAGCGGGTCGGGGACACGTTCACCGTCGTGGTCAGCGACGGCGACACGCTGCGTATCGACGTTTCACAGGGGCGCTCGTGCAAGCCCAAACAGGACGGCGGGGACTGGGACTTCGACGCGGCCATCCAGGTCGGTGACAGCGACGACGACGGCGCGAACGATAGCGACGGGGACGGCGTCAGCAACGACGACGAGACCGACGCCGGTACGGACCCAGACGACCCGGACGACACTCCCGAAGACGATGGTGAGGAGTCAGACGATGGTGAGGAGTCAGACGATGGTGAGGAGTCAGACGATGGTGAGGAGTCAGACGATGGTGAGGAGTCAGACGATGGTGAGGAGTCAGACGATGGTCAAGACGAGGACGATTTCACGGACAGCGACGACGACGGACTGACTGACGAGCAGGAGGACGCCCTCGGTACCGACCCGAGCGACGACGACACGGACGACGACGGTGAGTCCGACGGAGAGGAAGTCGGTGATGAGGCCACTGACCCGACCGATACCGACGGCGACGGCGACATCGACGCCGTGGAGTCCGACGAGACCGATAGCGACGACGACGGCGTTCCCGACGAACGGGACGCCGAGAACGACGACGGTTCGAACGACACGGACGGCGATGGTGTCAGCAACCAGGAGGAGACCGCCGCGGGAACCGACCCGGAAGACGGCGGCGACACGCCGACCGACACCGACGGGGACGGAACCTTCGACGGCAACGACCCCGACGACGACGGCGACGGCGTCTCCGATGACCGCGAGGACGAGCTAGGGACCGACCCGACAGACGAGGACAGCGACGGTGACGGGCTCACTGACGGCGCGGAAGTGGACGCTGGCACGGACCCGACGGACGCGGACACGGACGGGGATGGCGAATCCGACGGCGAGGAGGTCGGCGACGATGTCGACGCGCCGACTGACACCGACGGGGACGGCGATGTCGACGCCGTGGAGTCCGACGAGGACGACGCTGACGGCGACGGCGTGGTCGACGAGCGCGACGCCGAGAACGACGACGGTTCGAACGACACGGACGGGGATGGCGTCAGCAACGACGACGAATCCGACGCCGGGACCGACCCGGAGGACCCCGACGATACCCCCGCCGATGAGGACTCCGGGGAAGAGGACGATGGTGAGGACTCCGGGGAAGAGGACGATGGTGAGGACTCCGGGGAAGATGACGATGGTGAGGACTCCGGGGAAGATGACGATGGTGAGGACTCCGGGGAAGATGACGATGGTGAGGACTCCGGGGAAGATGACGATGGTGAGGACTCCGGGGAAGAGGACGATGGTGAGGACTCCGGGGAAGAGGACGATGGTGAGGACTCCGGGGAAGAGGACGGCCCCACGGACAGCGACGGCGACGGGCTGACGGACGAGCAGGAGGCCGACATCGGCACCGACCCGACCGACGACGACACCGATGGGGACGGCGAGACAGACGGCGAGGAGGTCGGCGACGACACCGACGAGCCGACCGACACGGACGGTGACGGCGACATCGACGCCGTGGAGTCCGACGAGGAGGACGCCGACGGCGATGGCGTCCCCGACGAGCGCGACGCCGACGATGACGACCCGTCGAACGACAGCGACGGCGACGGCATCAGCAACGAGGACGAGAGCGACGTCGGCACCGACCCCGAGGACGACGGCGAGACGCCGACCGATACGGACGGGGACGGCACCCCGGACGAACTCGACGATGACGACGACGGCGACGGCGTTCCCGACGCGGACGACGACGCACCGCTCCAGCCCGAGGACGAAGACGGTGTCGAGGACGGCGACGGTGCGCCGGAGACCGACGCCGACGGCGACGGGCTGACAGACGAGCAAGAGGACGACCTCGGCACCCACCCGACGAACGGCGATACGGACGACGACGGCGAATCCGACGGTGAGGAGGTCGGCGACGACACCGACGCGCCGGTCGATACGGACGGAGATGGCGACATCGACGCGCTCGAACCGGACGACGAGGACAGTGACGACGACGGCGTGGTCGACGAGCGCGACGCCGACGATGACGACGGGTCGAACGACAGCGACGGCGACGGTGTCAGCAACGAGGACGAGACCGCGGCCGGAACTGACCCCGAAGACGACGGCGACACGCCGACCGACACGGACGGGGACGGCACCCCGGATGCGCTCGACGATGACGACGACGGCGACGGGCTGACGGACGAGCAGGAGGCCGACCTCGGGACCGACCCGACCGACGCGGACACGGACGGTGACGGAGAAAGTGACGGCGAGGAAGTCGGTGCGGACACCACTGACCCGACCGATACCGACGGCGACGGCGACATCGACGCCGTGGAGTCCGACGAAACCGATAGCGACGACGACGGCGTTCCCGACGAACGGGACGCCGAGAACGACGACGGGTCGAACGACACGGACGGCGACGGCGCCAGCAACGACGACGAATCCGACGCCGGCACCGACCCCGAAGACGACAGCGACACGCCGACCGACGGCCCGTCGCTGACGCTCTCGGAGTCGGCCGTCCAGTTCTCGCCCGTCGGCGCGGGCGACCGGGCCACCGTGACCGTCGACGTGACCAACACCGGTACCGACGCCGGGGAACTCTCGAACCTCAGCATCACCGGGACGGATGCGGACCAGTTCGCCGTCGCCAACGACTCGCTCGTCGTCGCTCCCGGAGAGTCACGTCAGCTCTTGCTGACGTTCGAACCGACCGTCCACGGCGAGTTCGACGCGGCGCTGGCCGCCGACGCCGCGACGACGCTCCTGACGCTTTCGGGCTCGGCCGTCAGACCGACGATTGGCATCGACGTGGACCGCCTCCAGTTCGACGCCGTCTCGGCCGGACAGACGGTCTACATGAACGTCACCGTCCGGAACCTCGTCCAGTCGCGGACGAACCTGACGGTGACCGACCTCCCCATCGTCGGGGAGGACCCCGACGAGTTCGCCGTCGCCCGCGGCGGGGCGCCCTTTACCCTGGCGCCCGGCGAGTCCCGCGACATCGAAGTCGCGTTCACCCCGATTACGGACGGTAACCGGAGCGCACAGCTCCAGATATTCAGCAACGCGGCGAACCGCTCGCAGATATCGGTCTGGCTCTCGAACACGCGCTCGTACGTCGTCGTCCAGGGCGTCGACACGGACGCGACGGCCGAGAACACGGTCAACGTCGACGTGAACAACGCCGTCCCGGGCGGCTGGTTCGCCGTCAACGTCTCCCAGGTGTCGACCCGAGACCACGCCGTCACCGTCGACCGCCTGGAGATGACGGCGATTCCCGGCGGCGACTTCCTGATGAACCTCACGCAGTCGGCCGACCCCATCGCCCGAGCGCCCGAGTTCAGCGTGGCCGACGGCGAAATCGCACTCCAGCATATCGAACTCACCCACTCGATCCCGAACTCGGATTTCGACGACACCGCCATCGTCTTCCGGGTCGACCGGGACGCCCTAGACGAGGGCACCGACCCCGCGGCGGTCGCGTTACACCGGTACAACACGACCGAGGGCCAGTGGAACCGTATCGACACCGAACTGGTCCGCACGACGGCGGGTCACTACCACTACCGCGTCGAGACGCCGGGCTTCTCGCAGTTCGTTATCACCGGCCCGACGGCCGGGTCGGGCGACTCGACCGACAGCGGCGGAAGCGCCGGTGACACGTCGAGTGGGGGAAGCGCCGGTGACACGTCGAGCGGCGGAAGTGCCGGTGACACGTCGAGCGGCGGAAGCGCCGGTGACACGTCGAGCGGCGGAAGTGCCGGTGACGGTTCCGGTGCTGACACCTCGACTGACGGGAGTTCCGGCGACAGCTTGACCGCCGGAAGCACGGCCTCACCGAGCAGTACCGACGGCCCGTCCGCCGGAAGCGGCGGGTCCACCGGCGGGAGCGCGACGACCGCGACCGGAGGTGCCTCCGGCGGCACGTCGACCGACGGCGGTTCCGGCGACGGTGACAGCTCCGACGACAGCGAGCCGTCGGGCGGGAGCGACGGCCCCTCGGGTGACAGCGAGGGCGGTGTGACCGACGGTGACGACGCCGAGGACGACACGTCCACCGACGACGGGCCGACCGGCGACAGCGCCCCGAGCGCGACCGACGGCTCGACGGCGACCAGTACGCCCGTCGCGGCAGCCGGGAGCGGGTCCGGCGACGCAGCGCCCAGCGCGGACGAGTTCCAGTTCGGGGGGAACCTCTCCGTCCTCGGCGGAATCGTCGGCCTCGCCGGCCTGCTCGCCGGGCTGTTGGCCGTCGCCCGGCGGCGCAGACGGGACACGACGCTCTCGCTTACCGCCACCGACCCGGCGCTTCGCCTCGAACCCGGTGAGGGCACCGACGGCGTCACCGTGACGCGGCTTCGCCGGCCCGACGCCGCGTCGACCGCCGACCGCGAGGACGCGCCGCCGGAGCGAGCCGTCACCGACGGCGCCGGCGCCGCGAACCTGTTCGACGCGCAGGTGGTCCTCGAACCGTCCGAGCGCCGCCCCGAACCGGCCGCCGGGCTCCACGTCGCGTTCGAGCGGGACGGCGACGGCGTCGGCCCGACCGACGCGAACTCGGCGCACTTCGCGGACGTCTTCGAGGTCGTCAACGGTGGCGTCGATACCGTCGCCGTCACCGCCAGCGGTATCGAGACGCCACGCGTCGCGCTGCTCGCCGGGAGCGACGCGCTCTCTGACGGGGCGGTCCGCCTCGGCCCGAAGGAACGGCGCTCGGTCAGCGTCACGTTCGAGGCCGACTTCCGGGCGGGCGAGGACGTCGAGGCGACGCTGACGACCGCCGCGGAGTGACCCTGCCTCCGACAGGAGGATTGACGCCGCTGGAGTGCCACCCGTGGGATAGATGAGCCTCGACCGGCCGCCGTTCGGACGCGCCCTCCGACAGCGGGTCGAGGGCCGGGACCTCGCGGTACTCGCCGTCGTCCCCTGTGTCCTCCTCGCAGCGTTCCTCCTCCCGGTGTCGACGCGACAGGCGCTCGCATTCGAGTACGCCGACCCGTCGCTGCTGTCGGCGTTCGCGAGCGCGTACGTCCACACGACGGCGGCACACCTCGCGGTCAACCTGCTCGGCTACCTCCTCGTCGGCTCCGTGACGTTCGCGACGACGCTCCTGTGTGGCTACCGGACCCGGCTCTACGTCGCCCTGTTCACCTATCTCACCGTCTTTCCGTTCCTGCTTGCGGGTTTCGGACTGCTGTTCGTCCGTCAGGGAGTCGGCCTCGGCTTTTCGGGGGTGTTGCTCGCGCTCTATGGCTACCTCCCCCTCGCGCTGAGCGACTTCGTCACGGAGCAGTTCCACCTCGACGCGGAGCGCAACGCCGCGCCGCTGCTGTTTTTCCTGGGGCTGGGTATCGTCACCGTCCTCGGCGTGTGGCCGTCGCTCTCGGACGGGACGGTCCTGCTGGGGTCGGCCGGGCTGGTGGTCGTCATCGCGCTCGTCCTGGCGTGGTACGGGCTCGCCATCATCGACGAGGACGACGAGTTGCGAACGACGCTGTCGCTCGCCTGGCGCGCCTCGGGCTACGCCGAACTGTTCGTCGTCGCGCTGGTCGTGTTCGTCACCTTCCCCCTCGCCATGTTCCCGCCCGATATCGTCCCACAGCGGACCGTCGTCGACACCTACACCCACCTGCTGGCGTACGCGCTGGGGTTCACGGCGACGTACGTCGCGTCGCTCGCCAGCGACGCCCTCGCCGACGGAGAGCGGGCCTGGCTGTGACCGGTCCGCTCACTCGTCGTACTCGATATCGGTCACGCGGCCCCGCCAGGCCCGCAGGTCGCCCGCCGGGAGCCCCCAGATGACCTCACCCGTCCGTGGAACCACCAGCCCGTCGCGGCGTTCGTAGTCGCTCCAGCGCCCGGTCCAGGGCGTCCGCTCGAACCCGTCGCCCACGCGCCGGTAGCGCTCGCCGTGAACTTCCGTCACTCGTCCGTCGTCGAACGTGAACGTCAGCGAGGCCGTGACGCCGGCGCGTTCGACGGTCGCCTCGGCCGTCCGGTCGTCGATTGGCTCCCAGCGAACGCCCTCGCCGGGGAGCAGCGCCGTCGGATACCAGACCGCCTCGGCGAGGTAGCGCTGGAGGTCGGCCTCGACCAGTTCCGGACTCGTCCCGGCGCTGTCGATTGGGAGGACACCCCACAGCGAGACGGCCGCCGACCCCTCGCCGTCGCGCAGCGAGTCGCGGACCCAGACGTCCGCGAGCGGTGCGAGGCGCACCCGCGCGTCCCACAGGAAGCCGGGCGGGTCGACCGTGACGTGGTGGGTCGCCCGGAAGGGGCGCCACCGCGACGACGCGTCGCCGGTGCGCAACTGCCCCGTCTGCTCGACGCGTGCCGTGTCGACGAGGGGCCGCCCGTCGGGAATCGCCGCCGTCAGATACCGGCGAACGGGGCCGGGGAGGGCCGCGACCGAGTCGGGCGAAAACGTCGCCTCGCGCCCGGTGGCCGCCGACCGCCGGAGTGTGGCCACTCGCTGCCTCGACCGGCGCGCCCGCACGCGTCGGACGGCGACGGCGGCGCCCGCCATCGCGAGTCCCACACCGGCGAGTCGCCGTGGTGAGTGCATACGAGTTGTTTCCCGGCCCGCGCTGAAAAGCCGTCCCCCGTCGCCGTGACCGCCGGCGGTGTCGCTCGCTCACGTGCCCGCACCTCGGAGCTGTCGTCGTCCCACGGCCCCCGCTCCCGCCTACTGGGTCCGTATCTCGAACCGGGCCCCGCCCAGTTCGCTCGTCGCGACCGATATCTCCCAGCCGTGGGCACCGACGATTTCCTCGACGATGGAGAGGCCAAAGCCGGTCCCGTCCGCGTTCGTCGTGTAGCCGTGGTCGAAAACCTCGGCCCGCGCCTCGGGCGGGATACCGACGCCGTCGTCTTCGACGGCGAAGCCGGCGATACCGCCGCCCGGTGCCGTCTCGACGACGGAGACGCGGACGGTCAGGGGTCGACCGTCCGTGGACCCGTGTTCGATTGCGTTGCGAAAGAGGTTCTCGAAGAGCCGCAACAGTCGGGTGCGGTCGGCCTCGACCGTGACGGTTCCGGGGACGTCTACGTCGAGTGTCGCCCCGTCCGTCTCGACGGTCGCCCAGCCGTCCCGCGCCGCCGTCGTGAGGGCCACGGGCGCGCGCTCGTCGACCGACTGCCCGGACCGTGACAGCGCCAGCAAGTCCGCGATGATGGCTTCCATCCGCCGCCCGGACCGCTCGACTGCGGCGAGATGCTCGCTCTCCTCGCGCTCTCGCAGATACGCCACCCGACCGAGAATCACCTCAAGCGGGTTCCGGAGGTCGTGGCTGACCACGCTCGCGAACTTATCGAGGCGCTCGTTGTGGGCTACCAGTTCCTGCTCGCGTCGCTGCAATCCCTCTCTGGCCCGAATCGAGTCGATGGCGTGTCCGACCGTCTCCCCGAGTTCGCCAAGCACCGCCAGTTCCTGCGTGTCGAAGTCACCGTCGCTCGCTCCGACCCCGAGCAGTCCGTGGACGTCGTCGGTCCCGACGATGGGGACGACCGCCAGCGACTCGACGCCGCCCGCTTCGAGCGCCTCCCGCGCCGTCCCTATCACGTCGTCCGCTCGCACGTCCGTGACGACCTGTACGGTCCCCGTCTCGACTGCCGCGGTGGACGCTGTCTCCGGTCCGACGGGGAGTTCGAGCCCGTCCAGCGCGGCGCCACCGGGGCCAGCCGACGCTACCACCCGCACGTGTGTCTCCGCCGCGTGGTACCGCCCGACCCACGCCGTCTCGTAGGCCGTCGATTCGGTCAGCCGGCCACAGACCGCCCGTTCGAGCGCCCTCCGGTCGTGCTGTTCGACCAGCTCTCCCGTCGCGATTCGAAGCGTCTCGTTGAGTTGCCCGACCGCCTCTAGCGCACGCTTTCGCTCCGCGGCGCGGGCGTCGTAGACGCCGACGATGGCGCCGACGAGCGCGCCGAACGTGGTGATGGTAATCCCCCCGACCGGCCTGCTCAGCAACTCGTTGCCGGCGAACACGATTGCCAGGCCGTAGAGATACGCGGCGAGGACCGAGAGCGACACCACGCCGCCTGCCATCCACGCCAGCAGTCGCGGGAGGTACCGCGCCTCGATGAGCCGACCGTGAGCCAGCAACACGCCGGTGCCCGCGAGCATGAGCGAGAGGGCAATCGGATACGCCTGGACGGTCCAGTACACCGACTCAGAGGTTATCGCCGCGTCCACGAGCAGGAACACGGCGAGGCCGCTGCCCAGCAGCGCGATGAGTCCGCCACTCAGCTGTCGACGCTCCATGTCCACTACCTGCCGTGTCGTTGTTTCAGCCACGTGCGTTCGTCCTCGTAAACCGCAGCCGGACCGGGACAGCGACGGTTCAGCGAGAGATAGCCCTCGTCGGTCGTTGCACGGTATCTCGCCCCCTCGGTCGACTGTCCGCGACCGTTCATACGTCCCGTACTGGAACTGTCTATATCAGCCTACGGGTGCCGTTCTGGCCGTCGACCGCGCGTCTCCAATCCCTAGTCGAGTTCTCTCACGACCGTCGCCGGGTTGCCGCCCACGACGGCGTCGGCGGGCACGTCGTCGGTGACGACGGCCCCCGAGGCCACCACTGCGCGGTCGCCGATATCGACGCCCGGGTTGAGGACCGCCTGCCCGCCAATCCAGACGTCGTCGCCGACGGTGACGGGCTCGCCACACTCTCTCCCCGCTGCTCGCGTCTCCGCGTCCAGTGGGTGGGTCGCCGCGTAGACGTGGACGGACGGCCCCAGCAGACAGCGGTCGCCGAACGCTATCGGGCAGACGTCGAGAAAGACACAGCCGAAGTTCGCGAAGAAGTCGTCGCCGACGCTGAGTTGCTCGCCGTAGTCACACCGGAACGGGGGCTCGACGGTCGGGCGCTCGCCGACGGCGCCGAACAGTTCGGAGAGGAGCAGCCGTCGACTCTCGCGGTCGGTCGCACCCGTGCGATTGTACAACTGGACGAGTTCCCTGGCCCGTTCGCGTTCGGCGACGAGTTCGGGGTCCCGCGGGTCGTACAGCTCGCCGGCGAGCATCCGTTCTCTCTCGGTGGGCATACGAGTCGTTTCGGCGGCGAAGGGATACCACTGGTGCTCACGGGCCCGCCGTTCCCGGCGGTCTGCCGACGCTGCAGTTGCGACCGTGTCGTCTACGCGTTCCGTGCCAGTCGGTCACGGACAAAGCGCCGTTTGAGTCTCCCGAACCGTTATTTTATACCCAACTGACAGTATGCGTGATGGCACGTACATCGCTGCTCCTCCTCGTCGTCGTCTCGGTGACGATAGCCGGCTGTTCCGGCGTCCAGAACCCGGGCACACCGACGGCGGAGCCGACCGGCGTCCCGCCCGACAACAGCACCGTCGCACCCAACCAGATACCCGGTGTCTCGGACGGGACACTGACGAACGCCACGGCGCTCGCGACGGCCAACGGGGCCGGTATCGTCGACGGCGGCGCGACGGTTCGAATCACGCGGACGAACGGCGACAGCGAGGAGACGGCGCTGCTGACGGTGGCCGCCGACGGCACCGCCGAGTTCTCGCGGACGATGTCGGCCGGCGACAACGAGTCCACCGTCGCGTACTACGCCAACGACTCGGCGACCTACGTGCGGGTGGACAGCGGCGGCGAGACCCGCTACCGCGTCGTCGAGCAGGCCTTCCGACCCCTCGACGGCGTCAACTCGTCGCTCGAAACCGTGCTGGCCGCCGGAAACTTCACCGTCGCCAACGAGTCGACCGGCTCGGCGACCGTCGTGTTGACCGCCGACGAGTTCGACGCGCCGCTGGACGACGTCCTCGACGACGCGACGCCACAGCGCGCTCGCCTGGTGGTGGCGGCGGACGGCGGGGTCCGGAACCTCACGCTCACCGGCGAGCGAGACGGCGCGGCGGTTACCTACGCGTACGAACGACGTGACGCCGCCGTCGACCGGGTCCCCACCCCCGACTGGCTCGCCGACGTGCCGCCGACGGCCGACCTGCACGCCGACCTCACGACGGACGTGGTGAACGACTCGTACCTCCGTCTCGACCACGACGGGGGCGACACGGTCCCGGGGAACTCGACGCTCCGGTTCACCGTGAACGACACCGCCGGCACCGTCACGTTCGACGCGCCGTTCGAAGCCGGCGACACCCGGTACGCCTACTTCGCGGCGTCGGACGGCTCGCTCGTGGTGAGCGACGACCGACCGGCCGCCGACGCGACGGCGTCCTTCGACAGTCCGGCGTCGGTCACGATTACGACGGCCGACGGCGTGACGCTGCTCAGTGCCGGGATGGCCTGGGGCTCCGAATCGGTGAGCGCGGAGGCCGCGGCCGACGGCGGCGGAAACGGGAGCGACGCGTAGCCGGTCCCGGACGGCCTCGCCGTAGCCGACAGCGTGCGGGCCGGGGTGCCCGACAGCGGCTATCACCCCGGTAGCGTCGCCCGTGGCCGTGGCGAGACGCCGTTCAGCGAAACGCTTCCAGCGTCGCTTCGTCGATACCCGACCGCGAGTGGATAGTGACGAAGTCGTTGGCCCGTATCTGTGTCGCCCCCGCTGGCGTGATGGCCTCGTCGTCTCGGTCGATACGGACGACCAGTACGTCCGAGGGAATCACCCCCTCCTCGTTCGCCTCTTCGAGTGTCATCCCCGCTACCTGGGCCGCGTCGCCGACCACGAGTTCCAGTACGTCCGCGTCGCCGGCGATACCCGAGACGCCGGTGACCGGTGAAATCGGTTCCTGCTCGCGGGAGCCAAACTGCGCGTAGGGCCGGAAGTACTCCCGGTGGACGAGGTCCTCGTCGTCGATTTCGATGCCGAGCGCCGCGATGTCCTGTGCGATTCGCGTGAGGTCGTCCGTATCTTCACCGACGACCTTGATGTGGAGGTTCCCCTTCCCGGACATTATCTCGCGGACGTTCACGACCCCGGCGACGTCGAGGACGCGCTGAGCGAGTTCCTGTCGCTCTGTCGCCGAGGTGCTACAGACGAGCAGGTCGGTCAACCGACCGTCGACCCGCTCGTACTCGACGTGGGCGTGGTAGCCGCTGATGACCCCCGCCTCTTCGAGCCGACGGATACGGTTGCGAACGGTCGGGGCCGACCTGTTCACCTGCTCGGCGATATCCGGTGCGGACGTGTGACGGGCTTCCTCGGTGAGATAGTAGAGGATGCGCTCGTCGACGGTATCGATTTGAATTCCCATTTTTATACGTCCCCAACATTCCCGTACGGCCACTTAAATCGTGTTTGGGGTTCGGCCGGGTGAGACGCCCCTCGTCGGATGCACGGGCCCCTCCTGACGCGAGAACTGTCACGACAGTCCGAGTATGTCGCCTTCGACAGAGATAAACGATAACAACAATTGCGACAAACTAACAAACGCATCAGTACTGAAAGCTAGATATATTTACGGTATCGTTCTAAATGTGTAGCTATGTACCGCCGGGCTCGCTCGCCGTGGAACCGAGCATACATCTCTGGAGGTCGCAGTATCTATGGATAACGTCGCCGACGATATCCCGCCCGCAGACCGCCTCCCCGTCGAACTCGTCGAACGCCTCGACGCGCTCGACACACAGCAACTCCGAGCGGTGAGCGACTACGTCGACGAACGACTCGCCCACGCCGGCCCGCCGACCGAGGCGGCAGTCAGGGCGGACACCGCGCGGACGGTCGTCGACGTCGCGAGGCGGGACCTGTACACACTCGTCTGGACGCGGTCGGAGGAGACCGCGGCCGAGAACGGCACGTCGCGGACAGCACTCTATCTCGTCCAGCGAGAGCGGACGCTAGACGGCGACGAACAGCTCCACTGGGCGTACCTCGGCGCGGTCAGGGACACAATGGAGTGTGACGAATGTGGCGCCGTGGTCGGACCGGACGACAACTGTCCCCGCTGTGGGAGCGGCCCGACACGGGGGGAGTAAGTATGTACATCATCGTCGTCGGTGCGGGTGACATCGGAACGCCGCTTATCGACATCGCCACGCGGGGCGGCAACGAAGTCGCTGTCATCGAACACGACGCCGCCCGTGCGAATCAGATCGCGGACCGGTACGACTGTCTCGTGCTCAACACGGACGCGACGGTCAAAGAGTCGCTCGCGGACGCCGGCGCCGAGCAGGCGGACGCCGTCATCTCGACGACCGACCAGGACGCGACCAACATCATGGTCTGTCTCCTCGCGAAGGAGTTCGACATCCCGGGCATCCTCTCGGTCGTCCACAACCCGGCACACAAGAACGTCTTCCGTCAGATCGGCGTCAACACCATGGAGAACCCCCAGCAGCTCATCGCGGAGTACCTGTATCGGGCGGTCAAGCGGCCGTCGATCGTCGATTTCATGCGAATCGGCGAGCGGGCCGAGGTCTTCGAAATCGAAGTCACCGACAGCGCGCCCATCGTCGGCAGGACACTTCGAGAAGCCGACGAGGCGGGTATTCTCCCCGAGGAAATCCTCGTCGTCGCCATCGACCGGCCGGAAGAGTCGGAGCCGATCACCCCGCGCGGTAACACCAACATCGAGGCCGGTGACCTCCTCATCGTCTACTCCGCGGTCGGCGCGCGCCCGGACGTTACCGACGTCTTCGGTCACTACGAGGACCACGCGGGGTGACTCCGTGTGCCACGTACCGAGTCGGTGCCCCGGAGGGCACTGACATGAGCGACACGACGGCGACGGTCGGGCGGGACGTCGGTCGGATACTCGAGGCGCTAGGGGGGCTCCTCCTCGCTTCGGTCGCCGTCCCGCTCGTGTGGGGCGAGTACTACGCGATTCCGGCGCTGCTCGTCTCGGCGGCGGCGCCGCTCGGAATCGGTCGGCTGCTCGCCACCGTGTATCGCGACGCGCCCAGTCCGGGGAAGCTCCACGGCATGGTCGTCGCCGCGTCGGGGTGGTTCCTGGTCGGCATCTTCGGGTCACTCCCGTTCACACTGATCGCGTGGACGGTACAGCTCGACCCGGCCGTCCTCGCGACGCCGGCCCAGACGGCGACGCTGGCGGCGTTTACCAACCCTCTCAACGGCGTCTTCGAGAGTATGAGCGGGTTCACCGGGACGGGACTCACGATGGCGGACCACGAGCAGGTGCTCCCGCGGACGCTCCAGTGGTGGCGGACGTTCACCGAGTGGGTCGGCGGCGTCGGCGTCATCGTCCTGACGACTGCCGTCCTCTCCCGTCCCGGTAGCGGCTCGCTCACGCTCTACGAGAGCGAGGCTCGCTCCGAGAAGATCCATCCCAGCATCGTCTCGACGGTGCGGACGATATGGTGGATATTCCTCCTGTTCACGTTCGCTTCGATTCTGGCGCTGTGGCTCGCCGGCATGCCGATGTGGGCCGCTATCAACCACGCCATGACGGGGCTGTCGACCGGGGGGTTCTCGGTCACCGACAACTCGATAGCGACCTACGACAGCGTCGCCATCGATTTCACGCTCCTTCCGGTGATGATACTCGGGAGCATCGCCTTTCCCGTCCACTATCTCGTGCTCCGTGGTGACCTGCGGAAGCTGTACGCCGACCTGCAGACGCGGTGGGTGTTTCTCTACATGGGCGCGGGCTCGCTGCTCCTGTGGGCGCTGCTGTATCTCACCGGCCCGTACCAGACCCCGTTCGCCGCGTTCCGGTACGGGGTCTTCCAGTTCGTCTCGGCGGCCAGCTGTACCGGCTTCCAGACGGCCGTCGACGCGACGAACGTGGCGCTGGGGAAGTGGCCCACGACGGCAAAGCTCACGGTCACGTTCGGGATGGTAATCGGCGGGGCCGCCGGGTCGACCGTCGGTGGGGTCAAACTCATCCGGGCGCTGACGCTGGTGAAAGGAATCCGGTATCAGATTACGGACGTCTTCTATCCGGACAGCGCCGTCCGTCGGCTGAAGATGAACGGACGGCGCCTGAGCGAGACGGAGGCCCGACAGGAGGTGTCCGAGGCGGCCATCATCTCGGTGCTGTGGGGGGCGTTCCTCGTCGTCGGCGTGTTCGGGTTGCTCGTCCTCCTGCCACCCGGCGAGTACTCGCTGGCGAACGTCCTCCTCGAGGTAGCGAGCGCCCAGGGGAACGTCGGGCTCTCGACGGGCATCACCGGGCCGACATCGCTGCCGACGGCCGGCAAGATACTGCTTCTGTTCAACATGTGGGTCGGCCGACTGGAGATAATCCCTATCCTGGTCACGCTGCGGGCGCTGTTCACCCGACGGGGGGTCTACGAATGAGGCCGCGTCAGCTACCGCTCGTCGGACACGTTCGGGACGCGGGTGCGGACGACGGCGTGTTCGATACCCTCCTGCTCGTCGGCCCGCTCGTCGTCGTCGTCGTCGCTCTCGTCCATCGGAACGCCTTCACGGAGGCGCTCGTGCTCGCGTATCTCACCGCGTTCGTCGGATACATTCTGTACCGCGGGCTCCGATAGGAGCGCGCCTCTCCGCCCGGCCGCCCGTCCGTTCTGCCCACGGAGGCAGCGGCCGTAGAAACCCATATCAGTCCCCGCTCCGGACCCCGGGTATGGAGGAACTAGCCGGGACCGTTCTCGCGGGTGAGTCGTTCGAGCCGACGCGTGGCCGCGTGGTCGTCGAGGACGGCCGTATCGAGGCCGTCGAGGAAGCCGAGACCGACTCGACCGATATCGTCCTCCCGGCGTTCGTCAACGCACACACCCACCTCGGCGACAGCGTCGCCAAGGACGCCGCCGTCGGGTTGTCGCTCGACGACGCCGTGGTACCGCCGGACAGTCTGAAACACCGCCGACTGCGAGCGGCCGACCGGGCGGAACTCGTGGCGGCCATGCGCCGGACGCTCCGGTACGCCCAGCGCACCGGCACCGTCTCCGCGCTGGACTTCCGGGAGTTCGGCGTCGAGGGCGCCCGGGCGCTCCGTGACGCCGCCGCGCCGCTCGACGTCGAGCCGTTCGTCTTCGGCAGCGACGAGACCGCCGTCCTCGACGTCGCCGACGGCTACGGCGCGTCGGGGGCGAACGACGACGACTTCACCGCCGAGCGGGCCGCCTGCGCCGAGCGCGGCCGGCCCTTCGCCATCCACGCCGGCGAGCCGAACCCGTCGGATATCCACCCCGCGCTCGACCTCGACCCCGATTTGCTCGTCCACATGGTCCACGCCGACCAGGACCACCTCGACCGGGTCGCCGACCAGTCGGTCCCCATCGTGGCCTGTCCGGGGGCCAACGCGGTCCTCGGCGTGGGCCGCCCGCCGATACGGGACTTACTCGACCACACGACCGTCGCGCTCGGGACGGACAACGTGATGCTGAACCCGCCGAACATGTTCCGCGAGATGGCCTACACGGCGACGCACTTCGACGTGAGCGCCCGCGAGGTCCTGGGGATGGCGACGACGGCCGGCGCCGACATCGCGGGGCTGGACTGCGGGCGTATCGAGCCCGGCCGACGGGCAGCGCTCATCGTCCTCGACGGCGACTCGGACAACCTGGCCGGCACGGCGGACCCGGTCGAAGCGGTCGTCCGCCGGGCCACCCCGCTCGACGTCGAGCGAGTGGTGCTCTGACCGGCGACGCTCCCCCGACGGTCGCGGCTCCGACGCCCCGCCGCGTCGGCAGTATCCTCACGCACGACACGCGTTCGTGGTGGCTACCCGGCATCTTATGTCAACAATCGTAGTTATTCTGTCCCGGCCCGTAGGGGTACCCGTCATGCTCGCAACGCTACAGCGGTTGAGTCAGCAGACACGTATCCAGTACGGCCTCATGCTCGTCTTCGGGGCCCTGTGTATCCTCGTCGCGGTCGCGCCGCTCGCGGACCCCCTCCGGCTCACGGCCGTCGGGACCCTCTTCGGGTTCACCGCCGGGCTCTGGGTCTCACACCTCGTCCAGGTGCTCGGCCGTGCCGCCGGCACGGACCGGACCGACGTCGCGGTGGGTGACTGAGATGACCCGACACGACCGTCTCGTCGACGGCCCGGAGTCCGCCCCCGACGGGACGACCGACTCGACGTTCCTCGGCGGCATCGAGTTCCTCACCGGCCCCGGCGCCACGCTCGGTTCGTTCCTCCTCGTCGTCGGCATCGTGACCTGCGTGTTCATCGCGCTGTTCCAGTTCGCGCTCCCGGACCCCGTCTCGAACCTGCTCACGGCCGGCGTGGTCTTCGTCACCGTGCTCACCGCCGGCTTCGCCGCGGCCCTCGAACGGGTCGGTTACTTCGGGCGGGAGACGCCGGCGAACGCCACGTCGGGCGAGCGGCGACCGGCCGCGAAGCCGTGGGTTCCCACCGAGAGACCGTCCGCTCCCCTGCCCCCGATTATCAACTTCGACGCCGAACTCCGGGCGTTCGCCGACATGTTCGACGGGACCCTCCCGCCGGCGTTCGACCCGTTCATCGAGGACTACCGCCGGCTGAAGACCAACACCGAGAACCGCGCGACGATAGCCAGCGACCTGCGGGCGGACCTCAACCCCATCGGGACCCTCTTCGAGGTCGGTTCGGAGGGCGACCGGCTCTACGAGGAGCTGTCCGACCGGCTCTTTCGCTACGTCAGTACGCGCAACCACCTGCGACTCGACCGGGTCGCGTTCTACGACGACACCGGCACGGAGACGGCCGTTACAGCCCTCGCCGACCGGCTCGGGAGCGTCGAGTTCGAGATTACCAACGACGGCGAAGCGGCCGACGTCGCGGCCGTCGTCACGCTGTTAGACGCCACCGGCTCGGCCATCGCCAGTCGGAGCTGTGACGCGGGGCGGATCAACCCGGGCGCGACGACGGCGCTCACCACCGATATCTTCGTGCCCGCGGACGCCGTCGACGCCAGCACGCGGCTCCGTCTCTCGGCCCCCAGCGGGACCACCACGGACGCCTGAGACGGCGTCCCTCACCACGCCGCGAAGCCGGGGTCGATGAGCCGCTCCTCGCGGCCGAGAGTGTCTATCTTCGCGAGGTCGTCGTCGTCCAGGGAAAGCTCCTGACTCTCCCAGTTCGCGCGGATGTGGCCCTCGCCGGTCGCCTTCGGAATCGCCGCGATGTCGTGCTGGCGGAGCCACGCCAGGCTGACCTGGGCCTCGCTGGCGTCGTGTTTCTCGGCCACCTCGGTCAGTTCGGGGACGTCGAACACGTTCCCGCGGGCGATGGGCGCGTAGGCGACGAGGGTGACGCCCTCGTCCGCGCAGTACTCGCGCAACTCGTCCTGCTGGAGGAGCGGGTGACACTCGACCTGGTTCGCGACGATGGGGGCCGCGGAGTGGTCCTGTGCGGTCCCGAGCTGTTCGGGCGTGAAGTTGCTCACCGCGACGTTGTCGACGAGGCCCTCGTCGTGGAGGTCGTTGAACGCCGCCATCGTCTCCGCGGCGTCGTAGGTATCGTTCGGCCAGTGGACGTACAGCAGGTCGAGGTAGTCCAGGCCGAGTCGGTCGAGGCTCGCCTTCGCGGCCGGAACCACGTCGTCGCCGGCCAGGTCGTCGTACCAGAGCTTCGTCGCGACGACGACCTCCTCGCGGGGCACCGACGACGCCTCGATACCGGCGCCGACCGCCGCCTCGTTGTCGTAGTACGCCGCGGTGTCGACGTGGCGATACCCCATCTTAAGCGCCGTCTCGACGCTTTCCGTGGCCTGCTCGCCCGTGTTCTTGTAGGTGCCGAGTCCGAGTGCCGGAAGCCCGTTCGAGACGGTGGGAACGTCCATACCGGACGGTGGCGGAGGAGACGGTTAGGCCCTCGGGTCCGGAGTTGACTGGTGAACGTCCGAGCGTTCGACACTCGCCACTGCGCCACGGTGGCAGGCAGTTCCCAGTCCGGCTCAGACGCCTTCGCTCTCGACGTCGAACGGCTCGCGCCAGCGGTAGCGGCGGCCGCCCCAGACGAAGGTCCGACGCGCGAGTCCGTACAGCATGAGCGGCATCGAGATCATTACCGCCGGGTAGGCGAGCAGGAACGTCCATCGCCGGCGACCGGCGGCAGTGTAGACACACGCGAGCGCGAGCGTCAGGACGGCGGCCACGGGCAGGGGGAACGCCAGCCCGCCTATCGTCGCGAGCGTGCCCAGGACCGCGTTGGTCGTGCTTCCCGCGGGGTCGTGGTGCCGGCCGAGCTTGGTGAAGCGGACGTGCCGCTCGAGGCTCTCCCGGATGGTCCCGCCCATCTCGACGCGGCGGGTCCGCCACACCGGTGTGATATCGACGCGGTCGGTGAGCAGGCCGTCGTCGCTGACCGTCCGGCCCAGGTCACACAGGAACGCGTCCCAGTCCGGCAGGTCGTCGCGCTCGAAGACGACGGCGCCGCCCCACGCGATGTCCCCGGCGTAGGTCCCGACCGTGCCGGCGACGGCGTAGAGCGGTTCGAGGAGGACGGCGAGCGGGTCCCGACCGACGAAGAAGGGCAGTTCGGTCGTCGGGCCATGCCGGTCGTAGTCGCCGTTGAGTCGGTCGAGCCAGTCGGCCGGGTGGTGGAAGTCGTCGTCGGTCCAGACGAGGCGGTCGTTGCTGGCGGCCTCCATGCCGGCGGCGACGGCGTTTGCCTTCCCGGAGCAGCCGTCGGGCTCGCCAGCGACGACGAGCCGCACGTTCTCGGGCCGGTCCGCGACGGCGTCGGCGATGGCGTCGGTCTCGCTGTCACAGACGACGAGCAGTTCGTCGGACGGGCTGAGCTGCTCGGTCAGTTCTCCGACGACGGCTGTCGGGGAGACGGTCGGCAGCAGGACGCTCGTGGGTGGATGGGTGCTCATGGCTGGGAACGCGGAGTGGTGGGTGTATAGTCCATATCTCGTGGCTAGGGTGTTGAGTTCGGGAGGGACGTGCCGGCGGCCTGTCGCCGTCGAACCCGCCGAATCGCCGCGTCGGGGATGCCGTCGATGACGGCGTTCCGGAGCCGACAGCCCAGCGTCGACTGCATCGTCCCGAGGCGACCGAGGCGCCGGGACTCGGCGCGCACCCGGTCGGCGCGGGGCTTGCGTTCGCCCTCGTAAGCCGCGAACGCACGCTCGTGGCTCCCGTACGTGTCGATTGTGTCCGCCAGACCGAGTCCGTCCTCGATGGCCTGTGCGGCGCCCTGGCCGGCGAAGGGTAACATGGCGTGGGCGGCGTCGCCGGCGAGGACGACGCGGCCCCGGGACCAGGTCGGCAGGGAGGGGAGGTCTTCGAGGCCGGTCACGACGAGTTCCGCGGGGTCGAGGCCGTCCAGAATCGCGGGAATCGGCTCGGGGTAGCCCGCAAGGTGGTCCCGCAGCGCCGCCTCGACCGTCTCGGGGGCCGCGTCGTCGGCGGTGAGTGGCTCGGGCGCGGTCGCGAACCAGTAGAACCGGTCCTCGTCGACGGGCGAGCCGCCCGCGTAGGCGCCGTCGCCCCATATCTCGAACCCCTGGGTCCGGTACGCTTCGGGGAGCTCCAGCGTGACGAGCGCGCGGTAGGCGACACCGTCGAGCGGGCGCGGATCGACATCGGGGGCGACCGCGTCGCGGACCGTCGAGTGGATGCCGTCGGCCCCGACGAGTATGTCGGGCCGGACGGTGGTCCCGTCCTCGAAGTGGACGACCGGCGACTCGGTCCCGTCGACGCCGACACAGTCCATCCCGGTTCGGACGTCGGTGTCCAGTTCCTCCAGGAGGATGCGCTGGAGGTCGGCCCGGTGGATAGCCACGAACCCGTAGCCGAACTCCCGGCGTTCGACGCCGTCCAGGTCGAACCGCGTCATGAACCGACCCTCCGGTGAGCGCAGTCCGCCGCCGTCGAGCCGCGTGCCGGCGGCACAGACGGCGTCGGCGAGACCGAGGCGGTCCAGGACGAGCAAGGCGTTCGTCTGGAGGAGGATGCCCGCACCGACCGGTCTGTACTCGGTGGCGGCCTCGTACACCGTCGGCGAGTGCCCGCGCTGTTCGAGCGCGACCGCGGCGGTGAGCCCGCAGATACCGCCGCCGACGATAGCGATGTCCCGGTCCGACCAGTCGCCGGAGACCGTCCGAGTCGTGTGGGCCTGCTTCGACGGCGTCGGTTCCGTAGCGTGGTTCGCCATGTCCGTATCGAGGGGCGCGACACGGAACGGGCTGGTGTGGGTTATCCACGATTCTTTAAGTCGCGTGGCCGTGTTGGCGGTCGTATGCGGTATCTGACGGTGCGGCTGGTCCCGACCGAAAGCGGGGGGTTCCACCCGCTCGGACAGCAGCTGTCGGCCGAGTCGGCGGTACGGCGCGAGGCGATTCACCACGTGGAACTGCTCGACGACGGGACGGTGCTGACACTCGCCGAGGGGAGCGGCGACAGAGAGCGCTACGAAACCATCATGGCCGCCTCGCCGTCCGTTCACCGGTACATGCTCTCGGGCGAGGAACGGTGGATGGCCGTGAGCCAGTTCGAACCGACCGAGCCGGTCCGACGGATTCTCGCGTGGCAGCGGCGGGCCGACGTCGTCGTCGAGACGCCCATCCGCTTTGGCGACGGCGGGAGCCAGACGGTCACCTTCCTGGGCGACGACTCGGCGTTCAGGGCGATATTCGACGCGGCGGAGACGGCGGCGTTCGACCTCGAAGTCGTCCAGACCGGCGAGTACGACCCCGACGCCCGGTGGTTCACCCGCTCGCTGACGAACCGCCAGGCGGACGTCCTCGCGGCCGCCGTCGACGTCGGCTACTACCGGGCCCCCCGCGAGGCGACACAGGAAGACGTCGCCGAGGCGGTCGGCCTGGCGCCGTCGACCGTCGGCACCCACCTCCGGAAAATAGAGGCGAAGGTCTTCGAAGCGCTGGCCCGCTGAGTGGCCTTCGCCGTGGTCGGGAGCTATCCCCGGAAAGACGACGCGCCGGACCGCGTGAAAACGACCGGCGACGACCCCGAGGCCGTGAGCGAGGCGGCGGCGTGGCTCAGCGAGCGCATCGAAAGGAGGTAGCGACTGTCACAAAGTCGGCCGCCGGCTGAAGCCGGGTTCGGGCCGGCGGCTACGGGTCGGTCTCGTCGAGCGTCACCGCCACCTGGTCACCGTCTTTCAGCACGTACGTGTCGGGGTCGACCCGGTCGCCGTCGACGGTGACGACGAACGAACTGCTGGTCCCGTTCTCGCGATAGGTCGTCCCGTCGTAGGTCATCGTGTCGCCGGAGACGTTCGTGCCGGGGAACGTCGAGAGCGCGTCGGCGACGGTGAGAGAGAGCGAGTGGGCGTGCCACCGCTCGCCACCTTCGTCGCCGTGGAAGTGGAACCGCTCGCTCGCCAGGACGTAGCGGTCCTGCGTGAACTCGACCGGCTCGCCCGCCACCGTCATGTCTAGCTGTCCGTGGGAGTGCGGGTGAGACTGGTCGAGCAGCCGGTCCGCCGACTGCTGCCCGTCGGTGTCGACGCGAACGACGAGTTCGTGTGCGGGGTCGAGGTCTTCGAGCCGGTACTCGCGGGGGTCCTCGATGGGTGTCCCGGCGACGCGGTACGTAATCGTCGTGTTCTCGTCGCTCTCGTCGTAGGTCCGGCCGTCGATAGTCAGTGACTCGTCTGTCGCATTGACGCCGGCCGTCTCCAGCGCGGCGGCCAGCGACATCGACTCCGTCGCGTGCCACGTGTGTCGGTCCTGGTCGTCGAACCGGAAGTCGCTGTCAGCGCTGGTCGAGAGGTGGCGTTCCTCCCCTTCGACGACCACGAGTAGCCGGCCGGAGAGCGCCGGCTCTGGCGTCTCGGTCGTAGTCGTGGGAGTCGATTCGGTGGCGACGCTGTCGTCTGCCGGCGTCGACGGTCCCGCTTCGCTGAGGCCGGAACACCCGGCGAGCAGGACGACCACGGCGACGAGTATCGCCGTCGCGGTCGAGTGTGATACGTTGGGTTTCATGCGCCTCCCACTCTGTCCGCGACGGTTCTTACTACTCGGCGGGTAAGGTCGGCTCCCGGTCGCTCCGGGGCCACCGAAACCGCGCGAACCGCCCCACAACACCCGCTCTGTAACAGCGTCGGCCCGCTGTGGGGGTTACCCACCCGATAAACGGCACTACCAGCCGCGTAGTAAACCGCCCCACCGTCTTCTCCCGAGGCGTACGTGATGTTCGACATATCGACACGACCGTTGCTCACGGTGTTCGTCGCCGGACTGCTCGTCTTCGGGGCCGGGTGTGCCGGCCTGGGGGCGAGTGAAAGTGCGACCACACCGTCGGCGACGGACACGACGACGGCACAGCAGACCCAGACCAGTACAGCGACGGACGGACACGGTCACGACCATAGCCACAGTCACGACGGGACCGAGTCGACCCAGACTACGGCGACGAACACGACCGGCGACGCGGCCACGGGGAAACTGACGGTCGTCGTCGCGGCCGACGAGCTGTCGCTGCCGGCCCGTGACGAGGCCGGCGACGGCTTCGACGTGGCCGGACCGCACACGTGGGAGTCGAGCGCCGACCTCACGCTCGCGACGGCCCTGTCCCGACTCGGTATCTCGGCGACCGGGACCGCCCTCAGCGTGGACGGCGAGACCTACACGGCCGGCGACGGCACGACTCTCTCATACCGGGTCAACGGCGAGTCGGTCGACCCCGAAGCCGTGACACTCGCGGACGGCGACGAGGTCTGGGTCACGGTCGAGACGCCCGGGATGAACGCCTCCCTCCCGGGGACGTACATCGACAACGAACAGCAGCACATCCACGGTGACATGACCGTCACCGTCGACGGCGAGGAAGTGGACTTCAGCCAGTCGCGCTATCAGTCCAACGACCGGTACTTCCACTTCGAGGGCGGCGTCGGGGAGTACTGGCACTCCCACTCGGCGAACCTGACGCTCGAGTACGCGCTCGACTCGCTGCACGGCGTCGACTACGCCGACGACTCGCTCACTATCGACGGGACGACCGACGACGCTGAGACGACGGTGACCTACGAGGTCAACGGCGAGGCGGTCGACCCGGGCGAGTACCATCTGAAAGACGGCGACGACGTGACGATTACCGTCGGCTGAACCGCGGGAACGCGTCGTCGCTGACCGACGAGACTCTCGACGGGGGTTGGCACGGAGAAGCTGCGGGCAGACGAAAACCGGCGGCTAGCGGTCGCCAGCGTCGAAGCGTCGGCCTATCCCGACCGCGAGGACGGCGAGGTTGCAGACGACGACGGCGACCAGGAGCGGAGTGGCGAGCGTCGGGAGGAGGGACCCCACACCGAGACCGATGAGGGTGCAGGAACTGAGAGCCAGCGCCAGCGGCACGTCCCCGCCCGAGTCGTCGGTCGTGGTCGCCGCCGGGAACCAGTACCGGCGCAGCGCGTCCGCCGCCGGCCCGACCGTGACCGTCTTGGCCGTGGCGTCGTACACCACGAGGTCGGCGTCGTCTAGCTTCGGCAGGTGGGTCTGACACAGAGAGATGTAGACGCTGTCGTAGATGTCGTCGGCGGACCCGGACGGCCCCGCGACGTCGGCTGCGATCCGTTCGCTCAACTGGCGGACCGCCCACACGTCGTCGGAGTCGACCAGTAACTTGAGACAGCGGCGTCGCCGTTCGTTGCTGAGTATCTCGTAGACGGTGGTCTCGTCGATGGTGGACGACGTCGGACTCGACTCGCCGTCGGAACCGACCGGTCCCGTCATCGAGAGGAGCGGTGAGGGCACCGGCATGTCCTATCGACCCTCCGTCCGGTCGTCTCCACCACCAACCGCCGTTCGTATCCGAATCATCGGTGCCATTCAGTTCCTGAGTCGCTCGGGGAGCGTCCGCGCGAACTCCGGCGAGGACTCGCTCAGCCAGTGGCTCGTCGCCAGCAGCGCGAACAGGACGCTCACGAGGATGCCGACGCCGAACTGGGTCGACGGCATCGGTAGCACCCCGCTCGCCAGCGCGGAGAACACGGCGAGGCTCCCGCCGGCGGCGTAGAGATACCGTCTGTACCACCGCTGGTCGACGGGCCCGTCCGTGATATCGGCGGCCGTCCCGGGCCGCCCGTCGTCGTCTGTCCCGTCGCCCAGCAGCGACGGCTCGCTGCCGAGATAGCCGGCGAACCGCTCGGCCAGCGGCGTCGCCTCGACGTAGCCACGGCTCTGATTGTAGTTGATGATGCCGACCTTGTCCATCTTGAGCAGGTGAGACTGATAGAGCGCGATGTAGACCCGCTGGCGCTCCTGTGACTGCAGGGCGTCGACCGTGGTGTCGTGTTCGACGGCCGCGATGTGCTCCGCGATGTCGCTCATACGGGCGGGACCGTCGCCGTCGTACTCCTGGAGATATTTGAGGACAAGGCGACGCCGGCGACACTGGAGGACGTGGAACATGTCGTCCCGGGTCAACTCCGTCTGCGTGTCCGCGTCCGCGTGGGCACTCGCTTCGTCCGCGCTCCCGTCTGCGTCCCGGCTGGCGATTTCCGTCTGGGCGCCATCGTCGTCGGTCTGTGCGGTCTGTGAGTCGCTCATGTTCGATTCCCGCTTCAGCCCATATCCAGATATAAAGGGTCGAACGTCCCGACAGGTTTCGAGCACTCCAACTGTTTCAGTCGTTTCAACGACGGGAAAACGGTTCATTAAACGTTTAACCGGGCGTTTTCGCGGGATTCGAGACCGGTCGGCAGACGACGAAAATCGGGTTCGAGCGAGGGAGCCACGGCTCTACCCGGCGTTTCGGTCGAAAACTCCGCGGTCTCCGGACGCGGGAGGGTGCTCGTTCGGCCGGCGGACAGTTGTCGACGGACCAGTGCCCCGGCTGTCGGCTACTCGCGTCCCGCACGGTGTCGGGGCCCTGTGGCGGGTCTGGCACCGAAGATGCCACTGTGAGACCGGTCGTACGGACGCGGCCGGCAGGGGGCGTCGACGCGGGTCAGATGCCGCCCGAGACGGCCCCGTTGGGGGGTGACAACCCGGTGTCGGTGCGTGGGTCGGAGGTTACCACCGCGGGCTGGGCGTGTTCGAGGCAGACCAGGTTCTCACGACCGAGGCGGAGCTTCGTGATTTCTCCGTCGTCGGCTTTCTTCGAGAGGACCCGGCTCACCTTCGACTTCGACCAGTCGGTGGTCTCGACGATGTGGCTCTGTTTCATCCGCCCGTCCTCGGCTCGGAGCATCTCCCCGACGAGCTCCGAGTCGGTGACCAGGCCGTCGTCGGAGCGCGCTTCGACGACCGCCGCTGCGGACGTGGGGCTCGCGTCCCCGCCGGTGTCCTCGTCGCCAGGCCCCGCATCCGCCGTGTCTGTGACTACCTCGCTCTCGGTCGTCGCCTGCCGTCCCACGACCGCGTCCTCGACTCCCCGGACGCGGTCGACGGCGTTGCTGATGTAGCCACGGCGAATGGACGGCACCAGCAACCCGGTACAGACGAGCGTGCCCCCGAGCGCGGATAGCCACACCAGCGTCAGTCGACTGGTCGGGTCCGTGCCGAGCGTCGACTCGACGCCGTCGCTCAGGTAGTCGCCGTCGGAGTCGACGGTCGTCGGGTCGGTCCCGAGTCGCTGCTCGCGGCCGTCGGTGAGGCCGTCGCCGTCGCTATCGGGGTTCAGGAGCGCGGTCCCGACCGCTACTTCGCGGCCGTCGGCGAGGCCGTCGCCGTCGGTGTCGGCGGCCAGCGGGTCGCTACTCCGTTCTAGTTCGCTGCCGTCGGAGAGGCCGTCGCCGTCGGTGTCTCCGCTCAGCGGGTCGCTCCCGATGGCCGTCTCGCGGCTGTCGCTGAGCCCGTCGTCGTCGGTGTCCGACTTCGTGGGGTCCGTTCCGAGTTGCTGTTCGCGGCCGTCGGCGAGGCCGTCGCTGTCCGTGTCCGTGGCCAGGGGGTCGCTCCCGAGGTCACGTTCGGTGCCGTCGCCCACGCCGTCCCCGTCGGTGTCTGCAAGCGTCGGGTCGGTCCCTGCGGCGAGTTCCGCCCCGTCGAGGACCCCGTCACCGTCGGTGTCCGGTGCGGTCGCGTTGTAGCCGGCGGCGACCTCGACGTCGTCGGTAATCCCGTCGCCGTCCGTGTCCGCCGCGGTCGGCGACGTCTCGTACTCGAACAGCTCCCGGGCGTCGGAGAGCCCGTCACCGTCCGTGTCCGCCGCGACAATCGAGGTGTTGTACGCCGTGGCTTCGACCCCGTCGGTGATGCCGTCGCCGTCCGTGTCGTTCGCCGTGAGGTCCGCACCGAGGCGTACTTCCGCCGCGTTGTTGAGGCCGTCCCGGTCGGCGTCGTCGAGGCGCGAGAGCGGCTGTAAGGTGTAGGACTCGTTGTCGATAACCTCGCCCGGGGACCCGTCCCAGAGGGAGATGTCGACCCCCGTCGACCGCTCGGTCGCGTTCCGCGAAATCTCGAAGGAGACGGTCGTCTCGTTGCCCAGCGCGCGACACGTCGTGGTGCCGTTGTGAGAGAGACAGACGGTAGACTCGTTGCTGGCTGACGCCGTCTCGACGCTCAGGAGATACGTCTCGACGGTCAGCCCCTGGGAGGTGTGCCGCCAGACGTACGTGGTGTTTCCGATGGTGTCCGCCGTGTGCGTGTGACCCACTGACGCTATCGACCCGGTCGTCTCGTTTCCGTGGTCCACTGTCGTCTCCGAACCGGCCGCGACCCCGGTAGACAACAGCAAGACCACCGATACCCCTAACAGAATAGTTACCAGACGCTTCACCTTTGACCCAGACATACTTGCGAGTCAATCTCGCGTTTTACGGATATCACTTACGGCCGCGTCCGCTATCCGTCAGACACGTAGCAGATGACGCAAAAACTGTTTAATTAACAGCATCAAACGCGGAAAATGTGTTTAATTGTCCGTTAACGGCCAGCTGACGAACGCACCGTAATTTACAACCGGACTAATATCGAAAACTACCGCGAACGCGCCATTACCAGTCAACGTCCGGATGCGACCGTGGTCCGAGTTGTCGACACACTGGACCGCCAGTACGCCCGAGACGGCTAGCTGTTCATGGGCGGTAGAGACGACGCGACGGTCAGCTCTGCCCACGCCGACCCGGCACCGACTCGTGGTCGCCGTCGAACGCGACGAGCGTACAGGGATCGACGGCGTCCTGCGCGCCGGTCGACTCCAGCCAGGTGGAGATGTCGTTGATGCGGAGTTTGAGCCGCCAGGGGAGCTCCTGGACGTCGGGACAGCCGTCGAATATCTCCCGGTCGAGGTCGGACTGCTCGTACAGCCGCTCGCGGTCGGGCCACGGCCCGTCGTACCCGGAGACGAACGGCATGGCCCGCCGCAGGAAGTTGTCTATCTGGTTGAACGTGTAGGAGTCGTGGGGTCTGTCCGGCGGGCGGTGGTGGAGGATGTCGCCGTCGAGCTTCCGAAGCGCCTTGATGTAGGTCTGTGTGGTCCGTCTCTCCGGCGGCGTGGCGAGGTGCCACTCGATGAGCTCAGCGTCCAGGGAGACACAGGACTCGATGAACTGGTCGCACAACTGGAACCGGAACGGCCGCGAGGGCTGGTTCAGCATGCCGAACAGGGCCATCCCGTCGTGGAGGTTGTCGAAGCGGTGGTCCCAGCGGTCAAGCACCTCCTCGACGCGGCGGTTGAGGAACGCCTTGCCGGACTCCTCGACGACGATGCCGTCCCGGGACAGGCACTCGGCGGCGGGCAGGTAGCCGAACTTCTGGGCGAAGTGGCTCGTGACGTCCGGGTCCGGGTCGATGCGGTACGGCGGGCACTTGCGGTCGAACAGTTCAACGCCGCTTATCGGCTGGAAGTGGCCCCGCATGACGGTATCGGCCAGCCCGCCGTGGTAGATGGTCCGGACGTCGAGCTGGTCCATGTAGCCGGCGTGGTGGATGTGTAGCGACTCCATGATGCCGTGTCCGTACCTGACCGTCTCGAGGTCCGTGTTCAGGTACCGCTCGTCGGCCGTGAGCGTCCGGTGGCGGATACCGTACTGGCTCGCGAGCTTCTCCGCCACCGACAGTTCGGCGCTGTCCCGCTCGCCGACGGTGTAGGCCGTCTCCAGGTCCGAGATGCCGGCCAGTATCGTCCGGGAATCGTACCCGCCGCTCAGGAGGACGCCCTTCTTGCCCGGGAGGTCGTCGCGGCGTTCGAGCGCCCGGCGAAGCCGTTCGGCCAGCTCCGTGGCGTAGTCGAACTCCCGGGGGTCGTAGACGAACCGTCCGAGCTCACCCGTTCCCGTGGCCGACACCCAGCTGTCGAACGGGACGCGCCTGACCTGCTCGAGCACCGTCCGGTCGTCGAACACGATGCCGAAGTACAGGAACTCGAGCAGGGGTTCGTACTCGACCGTCGGGGCGGGGACCGCCGCGGCGACAGTCGCCGGGTCCGTCCCGAACACGCGCGCGCCCTGCGTGTCGGCGTAGTAGCACTCGCGGCTCCGGACGCTGTCCGTCGCGACGATGCCGCCCCGGTCGTCGTGGTCGGCGACCGCGACGAAGGAGCCGTTCAGCGCGCTCAGTGCCTCGGGGCCGCGTCGGCCGTACTCCTCGAGCAGCCACGACGCCGGCTGGTCGCCGTCGATAGACCGCGGATACACCTCGCCCCAGAGCACACAGGCGCCGTCGTCGGTTTCACACGCTGTCGTCCGGCCCGGAACGCCGAGTTCCGAACTCCGGACACCGACGGTCAGGTTCGGGCCCGAGACGAGGCGGTCGAACGCCGCCGGCGACCGGAACTGCTCGAAGGTCCGGCGGCCGCCGAAGACGCCGAACAGCTCCTTGTTCATCGGTCGGACGTCCCGTTCGACGGCTGTCAGCTCCGGGGTCATCACTGGACGGTGACGCTCTTGGCGAGGTTCCGCGGTTTGTCTATCGAGCGGTCCAGTTCCTTCGCGGTGTGGTAGGCAAACAGCTGCAACTGGACGTTCGCGAGGAGGTTCTGACACACCGGATGCGTGTCCGGGACGGTGAGATAGATATCAGACGCCGCCTCGCCGGGGCCGCCCGCCGGCCCGACGCCGATTATCTCGGCCCCGCGCGTCCTGGCCTCCATCGCGTTGGTGACCGTCTGTCCGGCCTCCTCGCCGGTGAACACACCCACGACTGGCGTCTCGGGCGTGACGAGCGCGAGCGGGCCGTGTTTCAACTGCCCGGCCGCGAACCCCTCGGCGTGCTCGTAGGTTATCTCCTTGAACTTCAGGGCGCCTTCGAGCGCGACCGACTGGCTCATCCCCCGGCCGATAAAGAAGTACGCGTCGTACTCCAGCAGCCGCGTCGCCAGGTCGCTCGCCCGACTGGACGTGACGACCTGCTCTACGTGTTCGGGAATCCGCTCCAACGCCGTCAGGAGTTCGGGGAGGTCGTCGCGGGGGGTCGCCCCGGGGAGGTCCGCCGCCAGTTGCTGTGCGAGCAGCGTCAGCGTGACCACCTGGGACGTGAAGGTCTTGGTCGCGGCGACGCCGATTTCCGGTCCGGCACGGATGAAGAGGCTCTCGTCGGCCTCGCGCGCGGCCGTCGACCCGACGACGTTCGTGACCGTCATCGTCGCGGCCCCACGCTCGTTCGCCGTCCGAAGCGCCGACAGCGTGTCCGCCGTCTCGCCGCTCTGGGTGACCGGGACGACGAGCGTCGTCTCCGAGACCGGCCCCGCGGTCTTCGCGTACTCGCTGGCCCGGAACACACGCGTCCGAACGCCGACGTCGGAGAGCATCCGCGCCCCGATGAGCGCCGCGTGATAGGACGTGCCACAGGCGACGAAGTGGACGTCCGCGACGCCGTCGAGAACCCCGGTGTCGAGTTCCTCGAGGCGGACGCCCCGCTTGTCGTCGGCAATCCGCCCGCGGGTGGTCTTGCCGAGAGAGGCTGGCTGACTGTGTATCTCCTTGAGCATGAAGTGGTCGAAGGTGCCCTTGCCGACCTCCTCGGAGTTCCAGTCGACGCGCTCGCGCCGCCGCTCGACGGGACTGGCGTCGGCGTCGAACACCTGGGCACCGTCTGGCTCCGCGACCACGACGTCGCCGTCCTCGAGGTAGACGATGTCGCGCGTGTGCTCGATGAACGCGGGGATGTCGCTCGCGAGGTAGCAGGCGTCGTCGTCGACGCCCAGCACGAGCGGCGACCCGGCCCGGGTCGCGTAGACGCGGTCCTCGCCCTCCACGACGGCGGCGATGGCGTAGCTCCCCTCGAGCCGGTCGACCGCGCGTCGAAACGCCGTCAGCGTCTCGTCCGCCTGGCCGAGGAAGTGCTCGACGAGGTGCGGGACGACCTCCGTGTCGGTGTCGCTCGTGAACTCGTAGCCCCGTTCGCTGAGGAAGCCTCGCAGTTCCGCGTGGTTCTCGATGATGCCGTTGTGGACGACGGCCACCGTCCCGCCGTCGCTCGTGTGTGGATGGGCGTTCGCGTCGGTCGGCGGCCCGTGTGTGCTCCAGCGGGTGTGGCCGATGCCGACCGACCCGGCGGGCGCCGCGGCCTGAATCTCGTCGCGAACGTCGGCCACCTCGCCCGCGTGCTTGTGGACGGCGATGCCGGCGTCGTGCTGGACGGCGACGCCCGCGGAGTCGTAGCCGCGGTACTCCAGGCGTTCGAGGCCGTCGACGAGGGCCCCGACGGCGTCGTCCGGGCTGGCACGAGCGATGATACCACACATCAGCGACCACCTCCGGTCGCGGCGATGTGACTGTCACAACCCGACGCTGCGTGTGGCTGGGCGGTTCCGTACTCGGCGCGACTGGACGGTGGTGATGGCGTGCTTGCGGTCATATGTCTCTCACCCACGCCCGTCAGGAGGGGCAGGGCTCGTCCGAACCGTGGTTCGTATGGGCCATTCCTATACAGGGACTAAGCGGGAGGGTGGCTGAGTCGGCCGTCTGGCCGCGTTCGGTCGCAGTGGCGGCACGCTTCGCACCGCGTCGCTTACCGGCTCAATAATGAACCGGATACCAGTCGATGCACGGACGATGCCAGACCAGACGTCACGACGACGCTTCGTCGCCGCGCTCGCGACGGGGTCGGCCGTCTCCACCACCGGCTGTGCGAGCCTCGTCAACGCAGCCGACGGCGCACGCGCGTCGAAACGGCCCGAGACAACGACCGATTCACACTCTCCACCGCCCGATACCACCCCGACGGAGCGCCGAACCGACCAGTCACCGTCGTCACCCACCGATACGGGGTGGTCGGCCGACGACGTAGAGATAACCCGACCCGAGCTATCGTTTGGCTCCGTCGCGGTCCCCGACGACACCGCCTCCCCGACGATGGGCGAGGCGACGGCGACGGTCACCGTCTACGGCAACTGGAAGTGCCCCTACACGCGCGAGTTCGTCCTGACCCAGCTCCCGGGGCTCGCCGACGACTTCGTCCGTCCCGGCGACGTGTCGGTCCGGTTCCGGGCGCTCGCCTACCGCGGCGGCGACCCGTTTCTGGGGGCCGACGCGCCGCAGTCGGCCCGGGCCGGACTGGCGGTCTGGGAGACCGACCCCGAGGCGTTCTGGACGTACTTCGCCACCGTGTTCGTCAACCAGCCCCAGGAGCGCTACGAGTGGGGGACGCCCGACCTCCTCGCCCGGTTCGCCGCGGCCGCCGGCGTCGACGACCCGACCGCCGTTCGCCGTGCGGCGGCGGGCGAGGCGTACGAGTCGCGGCTCCGGCAGACCGTCGCGAGCGCGACGGAACACGGCATCTGGTCCGTGCCCAGGGTCGAGTACGACGGGGCCGTCACCGCGCCGACGCTCGACCCCGCGAACACCCGCGAACAGTTCGAAACCGCGGCCGAGCACTGAGGACGCGCTGTTCGGCCTCCACGAGTGTCCATAGCCGGCGGCCGTCCGGCCCGACGCTTCTCGATACGCCGCTTCATCCCGTCGTCGCTGACGGGGGAGTCCAGCAGCTGTTCGGGTTACTTAACGGAGATTTAAGCAGTACGACCCGCGCTTCACGAGCCGGAGACGCCGACGTACTGGCCGGTACAGGGCTTGCACCGAGCTACTCCCCTGGCGAGGCGACTGGGAGCAGTGGCGACCGGCCGACGCTCGGACGAGCGTCTCCGGACCCGCTTAGGGAGTTGGGAAGCGACTGGCCGCTTCGGCCGTTTTCGCCGCCGGACCGGCCTCGAACCTCGCGTTTCCTCGCTCGAAATCCCTCGAAGCGCTTACCCGGCGTATAGGAATGCCCCCACAGGGCCGTGGTGTGGACGAGAACAGCCCGTCCGGTGGCACGGGCTGGTGACCGGTGAACTCCATGAACCCACTCCAACGCACGCAGACACCAGACGGCAAGGCGTCGACCGAGAACCACAGCGACATCATCCCCGAGGAGACGACCGTCTGTGTCGTCGGGCTGGGATACGTCGGACTACCGCTCGCGGTCCGGTTCGACGAGTCCGGCTACGACGTCATCGGCTACGACATCTCGGCGGAGACGGTCGACCGTCTCGACGAGGGCATCGACACGACCGGGGACCTCGGTGACGCGGCCATCGCGGACGGCGAGGTGACGTTCACGACCGACCCCGCGACCATCGAAGCGGCGTCGTACGTCCTCGTCACCGTCCCGACGCCTATCGACGAGACCCACGACCCGAAACTCGACTACGTCGAGAGCGCGGCCGAGACGGTCGGACAGCACATGACGGCGGAGACGACGGTAATCCTCGAATCCACCGTCTACCCCGGCGCGACCCGAGAAGTGATGGGGCCCGCGCTCGAGGCCGCGTCCGGACTCGACTGCGGCGAGGAGTTCTCCGTCGGCTACTCCCCCGAGCGGGCGAACCCCGGCGACGAGGACCACGGGCTCCGCAACGTCGTGAAAATCGTCAGCGGACAGACCGACGCCGTCACCGAGGACGTCGCGACGCTGTACGACCACGTCGTCGACGCTGGCGTCCACCGCGCGCCGTCGATGGCGGTCGCCGAGGCAGCGAAGGTCGTCGAGAACGTCCAGCGGGACGTCAACATCGGCCTCGTCAACGACCTCGCCAAGACCTTCGAACGGCTCGACATCGACACGGAGGCGGTCCTCTCGGCGGCCGGGACGAAGTGGAACTTCCACGACTACCGTCCGGGACTCGTCAGCGGCCACTGCATCCCGGTCGACCCGTACTTCTTGCTGCACCGGGCGAAACAGGCGGGGGCCAGCCCGGACCTCATCGAGGCCAGTCGGTCGGTCAACGAGTCGATGCCGAAACACGTCGCCGACCTGATGGTCAAGGCGCTGACCGAGGCCGGGCGGCCGCTTGCCGACGCCCGCGTGCTGGTCGCCGGGCTGACCTACAAGGCCGACGTCGCGGACATCCGCAACGCCAAAATCGGCGCCGTAATCGAGGAACTCCGCGAGTACGGCATCGAGGTCGTCGGGTACGACCCGCTCCTCTCCGACGAGACCATCGCGGCCCACCTCGACATCGAGAGCCGGGAGAGACTCTCCTTCGAAGGTGTAGACGGCCTGTTGCTGGGGAGCGCCCACGAGGACCTGCGGGAGCTCAACCCGAACATCGTCGCGGCCGAGATGGCGAAACCGCCGGCCATCGTCGACGTCAACGGCATCTTCGACGTGACAGACGTCTCCGACGAGGTCGCCTACAGGAGGGTCTGAGATGTACCGCGGGAAGACGGTCGGGGTCGTCCTGCCGGCGTACAACGAGGCCGCCCACATAGCGGGGGTCATCGAGTCGCTCCCGGCGTACGTCGACCGGGTGTACGCCATCGACGACTGCTCGACCGACGAGACGTTCGACGTGATTTCGGCGTACGCCGCCGAGAGCGACCAGCCGGTGGTCACGGTCGACGGGACGACGGGTGAAGCGAGCCAGCGGCGGGTACGGTCGGACGGACACGGCGGGGCGGCCACGCAGATTATCCCCGTCCAGCACACCGTCAACCGGGGTGCCGGGGCGACGCTCAAGACGGGCTACATGCTCTCGGCCCGGGACGGGATGGACGCCACCGTCACCATCGACGCGGACGGCCAGATGGACCCGGACCAGATGTCCCGGCTGCTCGACCCGCTCGTCGAGGGGCGGGCCGGGTTCGCGAAGGGCAACAGGCTCGCCGACGCCAGCACCGCGAGCGGGATGCCCCCCTTCCGGCTGCTGGGCAACGGGCTGTTGACCCTGCTGATGAAGCCCGCGAGCGGGTACTGGGGGCTCCGCGACCCGCAGAACGGCTACACCGCCATCTCGCTCGACGCACTCGAGTCCATCGACATCGAGGCCATCCCCGACGACCACGACTACCCCAACGACCAGCTCACCCGCCTGAGCGCCGCCGGCGTCACGGTGGCCGACGTGCCGATGCCGGCCATCTACGGCGAGGAGGAGAGCACCATCCAGTTTACCGACTTCGTCCGGCAGACCTCCGCGACGATACTGGCGGCGTTCCTCTGGCGGCTCCACAGACTCGTCCGGGGCGGGCAGTCACACCTGCCGGCGCTGTACACCGCGGGCGTCGTCGGCGTCCTCGCCGGTGTCGTCCTCGCCGGACTGGTGGCCCTCGCCGGTCTGTTACCCGGGCGACTCGCCGACAGCTGGTCCGGCGCGGCCACGCTCCTCGGCGCCGGCGGCCTCGCCCTCGGGTTCGCGCTGCGTTCCGACTGGCGAAACGATGCGGGGGTGGTCCGCGAATGAAGGTCGCCGTGACCGTTCAGCACGCCGGCCACGTCCACTTCTTCAAACACGCCATCGCGGCGTTGCGCAGACGCGGACACGACGTCCGCGTGTTCGCCCGGGACAACGAGGCCTCCATCGAACTGCTCGAGGCCTGTGCCATCGAGTACGAGGTACTGGCCGGCGAGTCGGACTCGCTGCTCTCGCTCGCGGCCACACAAGGCGTCTACGAGGCGCGCCTGCTCCGGCGAGCGCTCGCGTTCGAGCCGGACGTGCTGACGGCCATCGGCGGCGTCGCCGTCGCCCACGTCGCCCCGCTCGTCGGCGCCCGCAGCGTCGTGTTCTACGACACCGAACACGCGACCATCATCCGGCGGCTGGCCTTCCCGTTCGCGGACACCGTCTGTACGCCCGACTGTTTCCGCGACGACGTCGGCGACAAGCAGGTCCGGTACCCGTCGTATCACGAACTCGCCTACCTCCATCCGGAGGCCTTCGAACCGGACGAGGCGATTCTCGACGACGTCGGCGTGGCCCCCGACGACACGGCCGTCCTCGTCAGGCTCGGCGACTGGAGTTCGTCACACGACGTGGGCGCGAGCGGTATCGACGACCCCGCCGACCTCGTCGAGCGACTGGAAGCCGACGGGGCGGCGGTGCTGTTGAGTACCGAGGGCGACCTGCCCGACGGACTGGAATCGCACGGGTTCGACATCGACCCGGGCCGGTTCCACGACCTCCTCTCGGCCGTCGACCTCTACGTCGGCGAGGGCGGGACGACGGCAGCCGAGTGTGCCGTACTGGGGACGCCGGCCGTCTACGTCAGCGACCTCACGCTTGGCTACCTGGACGAACTCGAACACGAGTTCGGCCTCGTGCGAAACTGCGCCGGGGACGACACCGCGTCGGCAGTCGACGCCGCCGTCGCGTTCCTCGACCGGCCGGCCGCGGAGTTCCGGCGACGGCGCGAGGACCTGCTCGCGGCGAAGTCCGACCCGCGCGACACCATCGTCGAACAGATAACCGGGACCCCGGCCGGAGCGACTGCGAGCGCCGACCCGGTCGAGACGCCGGCGAAGCACACGGGGTAATCACGTGCGCGTACTCCACCTGACGACCGGCCGACGCTCCTTCTTCGAGCAGCAGGTCGCCGCGCTGCGGGACAGCGGGGTCGACTGCACGGTGCTCGAAGTGCCCGGGGACTACGCGGCGGACGACCCCCGGTCGGTCGTCGACTACCTCAGGTACTACCCGCAGGTCGTGAACGGGGGGTTGGGCGGATACGACCTCGTCCACGCCAACAACGGCCTGACCGTGCCGTTCGCGCTGGCCCAGCCCACCGGCCCCGTCGTGGCGACGTTCTGGGGGAGCGACCTCATGGGTGAGCGCGGCTGGCTCGGACGGCTGAGCAGGTTCGGCGCGTCGATGGTCGACCGGGTGATTCTGCCCAGCGAGCGGCTGAGCGCGTACGTCGACTGCCCGTACACCCACGTGCCGTTCCCGGTCGACACGGAACTGTTCCGACCGATAGACCGGGCGACCGCGAGAACACACGTCGGCTGGGACCCGGACGAGTCCGTCGTCCTGTTCCCCTACGACCCCGACCGGCCGGAGAAGGACTACGAACGGGCGCGAAACGTCGTCGCCGCGGCCGACACCGACGCAAAACTGCGGACACTAACGGGCAAGTCCCACGCGGAGATGCCCTACTACCTCAACGCGAGCGACGCCGTCCTCGTCACGTCGAAACGCGAGAGCGGGCCGATGGTCGTCCGCGAGGCGGCCGCGTGCAACGTCCCGGTCGTCTCCACCGACGTCGGCTTCGTCGCGGAGACGCTCGCCGACGTGAACCACTCGTTTGTCTGCCGATCCGACCTCGAACTCGCCGGGGCGCTGGAACACGTCCTCGACGCGGCCCAGCGGTCGGCGGCCAGAGACCGGGTTCCCGAACTCGGTCCGGACCAGTTCGGCCGGCGACTGCAACGGGTGTACCGGTCGGTCGCCGAGGAGGCAGTAGTTCCCGCATGAACGTCCAGCGGACCCTCGACCGGTGGCTGCCGACGCGGCTCGACACCGGCGCGGCCGTCCTGGGCCTGTGTCTCGCCGCCCTCATGTTCCCGCTCAGGTTGTTCGCCTCGCAGGTGTACATCGAGACGATTCCGGTGGTGCTCGGAACCGCCTGTCTGCTGTATCTCGCCGCCGGCGTCCGCGACGACCGGGCGGCCACCGGCCTGCCGACGCTGTCGCGCGACGTCCGTCGGCTCCTGCCGATACTCGTCACCGTCTGTGCGAGCGCGCTGGTCGTCGTCGCCGTCGAACACGGCGAGCGGTCGCTGCTGTTCTACGACGTCGCCGGCGTCGCCGGAACGTTGCTGCTCGCCCAGATACTCTTCGTCGACGAGCGGTCGTTCGACCGGACGCGCGTGCTCTGGCAGGTCGTCCTGCTGGCGGCCGTCGTCCGCCTGAGCGCGCTGTACGTCACGCCGGGCCTCGTCGGCATCGACATCTGGACGCACGTCACGCAACTGGCCCACGCCGTCCAGACGAGCGGGAGCGTCGAGGCCATCGCCGACAACAAACACTACACGTCGCCGCTGTATCACCTGCTCGTCGCCGCCACGGCGCTACTTGCGGACGTGCCGCTGCGACTGGGGCTGTACCTCTCGCTCGGGGTCGCGATGCCCGTCGCGCTACTGGCCGTCTACTCGTCGGCGAGCCTGCTCGTCGAACCCCGATGGGCGGCCCTGGCCGCGGCGCTGTTCTCGCTGGGCGACTACGTCATCGAGTGGGGCATCCACCTCATCCCGACCAGCATGGGACTGCTCTTCTTCCTCGCAGTGCTGTACTGGCTGTTGCGGGTGATGCGGACGGGCTATGGCCGGCGCGAGTTCGGCCTGCTGGTCCTGTTCAGCGCGGCCGTCATCCTCACCCACCAGGTGTCCTCGTTCATCATGCTCGTGGTGCTGACCGCGGGCCTGCTGGCCTATCTCGTCCTGAACCACTCGCTGTTCGACCGGTCGCCGCTGGAACCGGACGTGTTCCGGCCGCGCAACCCGCTGAACATCGCCGGCCTGCTGGCGTTCGACGCCGGCTTCATCACCTTTCTCTGGTCGTTTACCCCGTACAACGGCAACTCGTTTCTGGTGACCGTGCTCAGCTACCTCGAGGAGACGCTCGTCTCCAGTGCGGGCGTGCTGAACCTCGCCGGCCAGTCGTCGGGCGGGGGCGGCGGCGCGGCCGCACAGAGCGTGACCCTCGCTCAGACGCTGTCGACGTACGTCGACACGGTCGGCTTTCTCCTGTTGCTGTTTGGCGCGTTCGTCGGCTGTCTGTACGTCGTCAACCGCCACCGCGCCCAGCAGTCCGCGTTCACGCTGCTGGCGGCGTCGGCCGTCATGCTCGTGTTCGTGCTCGGCCTGCCGCTGTTCGGTATCCGGAACTTCATCCCCCAGCGCTGGTTCGCGTTCCTCTACGCGCCGCTGGCGCTGCTTTCGGCCATCGGCATACGGTATCTCGCGACCGAACTGGACCGGCGGCTACTCACGGCCGTCGCCCTCGTGTTCGTGCTCGTGTTCCCGAGCGCGATGGTCATGTCGAGCCACGGCACCGTCGACAACCCCGTGTTCGACGACCAGTCGGCCGCACTGGCGTACTCCGAGGCCGAGATAGACGCCGCCCACACCATCGGCCGGATGACCGGGTCGCCCGGCGGCGACGACCTCCGGCCCGACCAGGTGCTCTACACCGACCACCCGTACCAGACGCTGTTCACGCGGACGGGGTCGTATCCGGCCGACACGGCCCGCATCAACGACACCGAACTCGTCGCCCACGACGTGACCGTCTACCGGACCGAACAGACGACGTCGGCGACGTACTTCCTGAACCGCAACGACGTCGGCGAGAGCCGCAACGTCCCGGAAGACCGAATCTGCCGGTCGAACCAGGCGGTGCTCTACACGAACGCCGACGTGGAACTGTGCGTCGAACCGCCCGCGACGGACACACCGGTCGGGTAGCGAGCGCAGATGTATCTGTCGAGACTGGCCTGGGCGATACAGTCCCCGATACGTCGCCGATTTCCGCGCGCTCGGACGCGCGCAGAGACACGCGTCGAGAGGGTTGCGAGGAACCCGGCAGCGGGTCGTGTCCCGGGGAGGCGCTCGTACCCAGTCCGGCGGACCGTGCAGCGACCGTTCCCGACAGAGACACGACGAACGGGAAACGCGGTGAGACAGCCGTAGTGGGACCACCGCCAGACCCAGAAGGGGAGGGTGGACACACCGGTCCCGACCCCCCGTTACGGACGCTCCGGGGTGAGTTTACCCTCACGCACGCCGATATCGCACTGACACAGGCGACGGCGGCCGTCCCCGGCGTCACCGTCCGTCCGGAGCAAGTCGTCGCGGACGGGGCCGAGACAGTGCTCGTGTTTACTGTCCAGGGCGACGAACTCGACACGTTCGAGCAGGCACTGGAATCCTCGGAGCGTGTCCTGGAGCTTCTCCTCCTGAGCGACGACGCAGACGGTCGCTGTTACCGGGCGACGCTCGGCGGCGAGGTGCTCGCCGTCTCGACGATACTGACCCGTATCGGCGTTCGGCTCCTCGACGTGGTCGGGTCGGAGGGCGAGTGGAACGTCCGTGCGCAGTTCCGGTCGCGGGAGCTGTTCCTGCAGCTTCGGGACTACTGTGGCGCCCACGACATCGCCTTTCGGCTCCGCCGCCTGAGCCGGGACGACGGCGAGGCCGACTGGCGTCTCAGCGGCCTGACCCCCGAGCAGTGGGACACACTCCGACAGGCCCACGAGGCGGGGTATTTCAACGTCCCGCGTGAGATCACACAGTCGGAACTGGCCGACCGGCTCGGCGTCTCCCCGTCGGCCGTCTCCCAGCGGCTCCGCCGTGCGATGAGTCAGCTCATCGACGCACAGCTACCGACCGACGACTCGTGAGCGGCACCCGCGCACCGGGCAGTGCGGTAGACTGGCGACGGTCCCGAACGTGACTCTCTCCCGCGCGACCTTCCCGAGGCCGGATACCGACCGAGTACAGTTCGGTGCAGCTGCAAGCGCCTTCTCCCCGCGTTTCAGCGGTTTTAACTCGCCATTAAGATTCAGAGTATGGAGGTGCTACGATTGTCGAATCTCGCATTAAATAATGTAATTATCGGTGACAGATTACTTAATACCTGCAATCAGCCAGCTAAACGCTATTCCCTGACCAGTCCAGCCATCTACGTAGATTCACCGTGCCACGTAACTCTCCTGCCGACACCGATGCGAGCGAACAGCCCCGGTCGAGTTCCGGACCGGAAGGGGGCCCGACGCTGGGCCGGCGAAGCGTGCTTCAGAGTATCGCGACTACGGCGCTTGGGGGGACACTCGCTGCCGTGACCGGGCGCGCGACGGCGTCGAGGACTGCGGACCGACTCGACCAGTACCGCGAGGAGTTCGGGACGGTAATCGACGTCGTCGAAGCGGGCGCGGACGACACCGGCACCGAATCCATCGTCGAGACGCTCCGGGACTGCCGGGGGGACGACACGCTGCTGGTCTTCCCGCCGGGGGAGTATTACATGGACGAGCAGGTGCGCTTTACCGGCTTCGAGACGTTCGGGCTCGTCGGTACCGACGCGACGCTCGTCCCGGCGGACTACCACACTTTCGACGGCCCGCAGTACCGCCTGTTCAGGCTGGGGGTCGGCTACAACCCCGGGAACCGGCTCGTCTTCGACGGCTTCGACGTCGACCAGACCGCACCCGAGACGGGCATCCGCGTCATCGACACCGTCGTCGGGGACGGGCTCGAAGTCAGAGACATCGCGGTTCACGGCGAACACGACAGCGGGACGTGGGGCCCCGGTCGGTTCGCTATCTCCGACCCGAACGGGACCGGCCTCGTCGAGCGGTTCGACGTCCCGGACGGCGGTGCGTGGGAAGACGAGACGCCGAACGCGGGCAACATCTGGCGCGGCCCGACGGGCCTGCTCGCCAACTCGAACAGCGGGCGGCTCACCTTCCGCGACTGCGTCGTGGGCGCGTTCCCGGACAACGGGCTGTACGCGTCCGGCGGCGACGGCGTCATCGAGGTCGACGGCGGCCACTTCTCGAACAGCAACGCCGCGTCGCTTCGCGTCGGCGGCGACGGCAGCAGTATCGACGGTGCGACCGTCGTCGTCGACCAGAACCGCCCGCGAGACGAGTCACACCGGGCCGTCCGTCTGGAGAACGGCGGCGACATCCGCGTCGAGAACGTGACCGTCCGGAACACCGCACCGCTCCCGAACAGCTTCGCTATCTCGGTCATGGGCTCCTGTACCTCGGCCTGGATAGAGAACGCGGACATCCACATCTCGGGCGACGAAGTGACCAACGCCGTGGTCACCGCCCCGGACTGTGGCGAGGTCACGTTCGTCGACTCCCACGTCGAGATGGACACCCCCGGCGGGTTCGGCATCGAGATAAACGACGGCGACAACTCCGGACAGGTACTGCTCGAGTACGTCGACTTCGTCGGCAGCGTAGGCGACGAAATCGCGAAGGCCGCCGTTCGCTGTGACCGCGACGACGTCCGGCTCGGCGCCGTCAACGTCGACCAGCCCGGCGGGTCGCAGCGACGCGCCGTGGTGAACACGGGCGACGACGTCACGATTTACAGGGGGGACTACGTCGCCAGCGAGTACCCGATTATCGACCTCGGAGACGGGACACACGTCGAGGATATCTACGCCAACTCCTACGCCGACGTCGAGGCCTACTGTCTCTACCCCGAGAGCGCCAACGTCTACCTCAAGCAAAACAGGCTCCGCGGCGGCATCAAGGACCACGGCTGTGACGACCTCAGGACCGTCGGGAACGAGTTCTGAGACGGCGTCTCCGACCCGACACGTCGCTCCCCGCCGATACCCCGGCGCTCGTGTCCAGTTCGCCCGTGTACTGGCCGGTCAGCTACCATCCGGCGACCCGACTCCCGGCACGAATCCCGCTCCGGGGCAGTCGTCGACGACCCACACCGCCAGCGCGGTGCCGAGCAACGCGAGTTCAAGCCCCAGGAACAGCATCCCCCGGGGCGTCGTCAGGAAGGCGAGGAAGCGCACGAGGTAGTACCGGAAGTTGTCGAGGAACCCGCCGTGGCCGCCGCTCTCGATGACGACGAGCGGCCAGACGTACGCCTCGGGGCGCAGCGGATTCCCGACGACGAGCTGGTAGAGGGCGTCGGCGGGGACGTGTGCGGCGTAGGCGACGCAGAACGCCGTGCCGGCCGCCAGCCGCCCCAGCCAGCCGGTGAGGAGCAATACGACGGCACAGAGCGTCGCCACGGTGAACACGGAGTGAGCGACGGAGACGCCGCTGGGGAAGACGGCGACCGTCCACGCGAGCGGTTTGTCGACGAGGTCGGGGAACAGCGCCCCGACGGCGACGGCGACAGCCGCGAGCGGTCCCGGTGACTCCCCGTGCCGAAGGTGGACGTAGCCCGAGTACAGCAGGTAGCCGACGGCGACGTGTTCCCACGGCCACATCGGTCAGACCCCGGGCGTCCGCGGCGACGGTCGCCGTACGGCGCGTGTCGTGGGCGACATCGTAGCTGTGCCCATCAGTTGACCGTAATCGGGAGCCGCAGCGTTCGATAGGCGTCGCCGGGGCTGGGGTCCGCCGGTGCCTGGCCGCGGTACAGCGAGACGAGCAGTCGGCGGTCCGAGCCGCGTCGGTCGGGCGAGACGTCGAACTCGACGGTCCGGCGCTCGTCGTGGGCGAGTGAGACGCGCTGGCTCCCCGCACGGGTCGACTCGAGCACGTCGGCGTCGGCCCCGGTGCCGTTCACCCGCTGTATCTCGACCACCGCCTCGTAGGTCTGTCGCTCGTGTTCCTGGTTGACGATAGTGACCGGCACTGTCCGCGTCTCGCCGACGGCGAACTGCGAGGGGTACATCGACTGGCTGTCGCCGCTGACGTCGCCGGTGTCGACGTAGAACTCGGTGAACCCACCGGCCTGGGGCGGGTTCACGGCGGCGTAGCCCACGGAAGAACAGAGCAGGAGGACGCTCGCGGCGAGGCCGACGTTGTACAGCCGACGGCGGCTGTCTGTCCCGCCGAAGGCGCTCGTCGTATCGACGTAGCCGAGGTTCGAGACGACCTGGCCGAACTGGGGCGTGTAGCGACTTTCGGCCGGCAGCCGTCTCCGTCGAAAGAGCCCGCCGATGGTGCACGCCAGCGTGAGGCCGGCGAGCGCGAACAGGAGCGGTCGAACAGCGAGACCCCATGGCGAGACGCTCGTCAGCAACGCGACACAGGGGACGAGAACGAGCGTCGAAACGACCGCGAAGACGACCCGCTCGACCGTGTCGACGCCGCGTTTCGACGGCAGCGGGTTCCGTAACCCGCGCTGGGTTTCGTCGACGGTCCGGACGGCGTGGTTTCCGGACGACGGGTACAGCAGGGCGACGAACGCGTAGCCGGGAAGGAGCGTGACGAGCGGGACGACGGCGGCGATTCGCACGACGCCGGTCGCGTCGGCGGTGACCGCGAGGACTGCCAGCCCGGTCAGCAGTGCGACGAGCGAGAGGTCGATATACCAGCGGTCGAGATGTGACATCGAGCGCCCGTAGCCCCCATGAGGCCCTTATTATTCGTCGGATAAGCCGTGTGTCGTGCCGGCCAGGCGACCCCCGGGTTAGCCGTGGGCGGCCTTCCGACGGACACCCGACCCGGCGCTCCAGAGGACGCCCGGCAACTGCCGGACCGACAGGCGGGCGTCTTTGAGATAGCGAGCGGCGTCGACGAACGCTCCCTCCTCCAGATAGGCCTTCGTCAACACCAGATTGTGGGCCGTTCGTACGTTGTAGCCGTCTCGCTCGGCCGCCCGCACGAGCGACGCGTGCTTCGAGATGAACGCCTCGTCGGCCCGTGCTATCGCGGCGGCCGACGGCGTCCCCGTCTCGTATCGGGTCACGAGCGGTTCGTCCACGTACGCGAGTTCCCCCTCCTGAATCACGCGCAGGAGGAAATCGGGGTCCTGAAACCGGTCGAGTGTGACGTCGAACCCCTCGATGGCTCGCGCGACGGCCGTCTCGACGAGGAGGGTAGAGCCCGCACCCGAGTGGAGGTGGTCCGCGAGAATCTCGCCGGCGAGTTCCACGCCGCCCTCCTTGGGGCGTTCCTCGTCGGTCCTCGAGAGCATCTCCGCGACCGTCGAGCGAAAGTCCCCGCTGGTCCCGTCGAGGTCGTACTCGAAGTCACAGTACACCGCCACGCAGTCGTCCGGCGCCGCCTCGTACCGCCGGAGCTGTCGTTCGAGTTTCCGCGGGTGCCAGCTGTCGTCCGAGTCGAGGAAGGCGACGAACTCGCCGTCGGCGTGTGTGATGCCGGTGTTCCGGGCCACGTTCGCCCCCCGGTTGGTCAGGTGCGTGATGACCTCGAGGCGGTGGTCGTCGTAGGCATCGAGCATAGAGAGGGTCCCGTCGTCCGAGCCGTCGTTGACGACCACGAGCTCTATGTCTTCGCAGGTCTGTGCCAGCACGCTGTCGACTGCCCGCCCGAGTTCGTCGACGCGGTTGTACGTCGGGATGACCACAGTTACCGTCGGCATGCGTCTGTGGTGGCGTCCTGACGCATTTACTAGCCACCCGGTAAGCGGCGGCTCAGTACGTCGTCCCCGTGACGAGGACGGCGCTTCCCCCGTCGTCCTCGATGCCGTCCGGCAGTTCGTTGTTCTTGACGCGCACCGTGTCGGCCGACGGGCCGATGCGGATGGAGCCGGTGCCGGAGTAGCTGTTCAGATAGTTGTCCTCGACCCAGACGTTCGTTCCGCGGGCGTGTACCGGCCAGTCGGAACTCTGAATCCGGCAGTCGTAGACGACGGCATCGTCGCCCAGGAGCGCGAGGCCGCGACGGCGGCCCCCGCCCCACTGGTCGACGGTCAACTGTCGGAACTCGCTCCCGTCCCGTTCACACCGGACGGCGTGACGGAGCGTCTCGCCCGTGGCGCCGCCGCCGACGTGGCCGCCCTGGACGACGAGGCTGCCACCGTCACCGAGCGCCCGAATCGCGTTCCCGCTGCTCTCGATGTCGATGTTCACGTCGACGACCGAGAGCGGGCCGCTGCCACGCCTGGCGACGATACCGGAGGCGGGGACGGCGCCGATACTGACGTCGCTCTGCCTGATTGTGGCCCGCTCCACGCCCCCGCGTAACTGCAACGCGTCGCCGTTGGGTGTGGCGAGGGCCAGGTCGACGCCCTCGACGTCGACGGCCTCGGCGTAGTCGAACCGCATCGGTATCTGGGCGCGGTAGTTCGGCGCCCGGTCGTCGACGACGACGGTCGCTCCCTCGACGGCGGCTTCCCGAGCCCCGATGCGGACGTTCACCGGGCCGCTGTTCGCGAACCGGCCGCCCCGGACCGACACCGTCCCCTCGCCTTGCACGTACAGCCCGTTGTCCGGGAAGTTGTTGACGACGCAGTCCCGGACGGTGAGGTGTCCCCGATGGTCGTTGACGAGTATCCCCGTCGGACCGCGCCAGAGGTCACCGGGCGTCTCGGTCTCCCAGTCCGCGCCGTCCGGCATCCGGACGCCCGAGACGACGCCGCTGCCGCCGGGGTCGGTGACCCGGACGAGCACTGGTCCCCACGTGCCGCTGTCGTGGCGGCCGACGATATCGACGTTCTCGAGCCGCAAGCTATCGGCGGCGCTCAGGTGGAAGGCGCGGATGCCGGTGCCGGTCCCGCGCTGGTCGACGTCGAAGTCAGCGACGCAGATGTCCCGCCCGGGGTCGTAGTGGGTTCCGAGGCGGAACAGCCGGTACGTCGGCCCCTCGAAGTCGTCGTAGTCGGCCGGAACCAGCGTCGCGTCGTCGCCCACCAGCCCCACGTTCGTGATACCGGACGCGCGGACCTGCGCGTCCATGTAGTAGCGTCCGGGTGGAAACCGCAGGAGCGTCTCGTCGTCGACGAGGTCCGCCAGGAGCGCGCTCACGGACTCGCCGCCACTCGCGTCCGCCCCCTCGTCTCGGACGTCGACGACCGTCCGATACTGGTCGTCGAGCGTCGCCGCTCCCGCGGTCCCGGTCGGTACTGAACCGAGGGCTCCGAGGCCGACCGCCCCCAAGAACCCCCGCCGACTCACCGATGCCGTCCTGTTGTCGCGATAGCTCACAGCCGTAGCTCGGCCGAATTGCCGATTATTATGCGGGCCCCAACGAGGCGCTTAATCGGACGTTGAGCGTGGCGACGTAACGGTGGTCGGCGGCGGCTACTGGGCCCCGACCCGTCAGAACAGGTCGGGAGCCAGCACCTGTGGCAGACTGATTTCGAAAAGCCCGTCCCCCGTCTCTTTTGACTCGTTCGTCGCTGTCTCGGTCCGGGTCGCCGTTTCCGTCGGCGTGGGTGTCGCGGTTTGTGTGGCAGTCGGTGTTTCCGTCGGCGTCGCTGTCTCGGTCGGCGTTTCCGTCGGCGTCGCTGTCTCGGTCGGCGTTTCCGTCGGTTCTGTCGCCGTCGGCGTCTCGGTCTGAGTCGGCGTCGGGGTTTCCGTGGCCGTCTCGGTCGGCGTCGGGTCGTCGAAGAACCCGCCGTCGTCCGTCTCGGTCGCGGTTTCCGTGGCCGTCTCCGTCGGCGTCGAGTCCCCGAACAGCCCGCCGTCGTCCGTCTCGGTGGGCGGTGGCGTGGTGGTCTCCCGGGGTTCGTCCGTCGTGAGCCTCCCGGTGGTCTGTTCCGGCGACGCCTCGGGCGTCGCCGTCGTCTCGGCGGTTGGCGTGTCGGCGGCCGGGCCCACCCCCGGTGTGTCGGTGCCGACGAAGTCCATCGCGGCGATACCGGTCCCGGTCGCAAACAGCAGCAGGCCGACGAGCAGGAGCCAGAACTGGCCGCCGTCGGGGAGGAGTGTGCGCCACATCGTGCTACGCAGCCTCCCATCGATTCCTCGCACGGTGCTCCCGACTGGGTCCGGGAACCGCGACAAGATGTCCACGCACTCGCGCGGCTGAAGTGCGCCGGTCAGAAAAGCGACGAGCAGGAACACCGACAGGCCGACCGGTGGCACGACGACCAGCGAGAGCAGGTCGGCCGAGACGACCCCGCTCAGCGAGGGCGGTACCGCGCCGACGACGTACCCCGGGAGCAACAGAATCGGCCCGGCGGCCACCGCGACCGTCAGGCCGACACGGAGCAGTCGGGCGTCCGCGAGCGGGTCGAACCCGAGCCGGCGAGCGCTCCAGACGTGGAACGCGAACATCGACGCGTAGCCGACGCTCGTCGCTATCGCGGCCCCGGTCATCCCGTAGCGGGGGATGAGCAGGAGGTTCAGCCCGAGGTTCAACACGGCCGCGGCGCCGGTTGCAAGTACCGAGTAACGCAGCGTCCCGTGGCCCTCCTCGATGGCGATGGTAGGCCGCACGGCCGCAAATCCGAGCGCGCCGGGGAGCAGGAGTAACATCGGCGTCACGGCCGGCGCCGCCGCCGACCCCCAGTACAGCGGGACGACCCGGTCGGCGAGCGACGCCAGCCCGAGCGCCATCACGGCGGTCAACAGGAGCGTATAGCGCGTCGTCCGCGAGGCGAGGCGGCCGATGCGGTCGGTGCGGTCCTGGGACCACAGCTTCGAGGTGGAGTGGACGTAGACGGTCTGGAGCGTCATCGGGACGAACCAGAGGAACTCCGCCAGCGTCAGCGCGGTCTTGTAGTTGCCCACCGCCGTGCTGTCGGCCAGCGACTGGAGCATGATGACGTCGACGTGGTACAGCGACATCATACAGACCGTCAGCACGATAGCCATCGTGTTGTACGTGAGCAGTTGCTGCCGGGGCAGCGCCGACCCCGCCGGCACGACCAGCGACCGCACCGAGGTCCGCCGGACGACGAGTGCGAGGCCGACGACGCCGACGACTACGGTACCGACAATCTGGCCCGTCAGCGCCCCGATGACGCCGTACCCGCGGTGGACGAGACCCAGCGCCGCGACGGCGAAGGCGACGTGGTAGACGACTTTCAGCGGCTCCGAGTACCGTTCCAGGCCAAAGCCCATGAGCGTCCGTCTGGCGTAGGCCCAGAACTGGGCGGCGACGACCATGACGACCATGAGCCGGAAGTACGGCTCGAAGGTCGGGTCGAAGTACCAGGCGACGACGCCCGTGCGGACGGCGCCGAGGTAGACCAGCGCGCCAAGCCCGGCCAGCAGCGTGGCCATCCGGAAGTAGAAGCCGACGACGTTGCCCTCCCAGTCGGTGCCGGGTCTGTCCTCGGCGACGAACTTCCGCACGCCGTTCGTGATGCCCGAGGAGACGAATATCATGAACAGGGCGTGAATCGACATCACCGTCGTGTACTCGCCGAACTTCCCCGGGCCCAGCAGCCGGAACAGGAGCGGCATCGTCACCATCGTCACGCCCAGCGTGAGGACCTTTCCCGAGAGGACCGAGAGAATACCGCCGAGGAGATTTCGTCGCATATGTTGTGTGCGTTCGTATCAGTGTGCCCGCAGCCGCCGGTGGTCGTCCGTCGCGTGGCGGCGTGTCGTATCTGAACTGCGCGGTCGTTCGAGGCATAGACGCGTACCTTCTGGCTCGAACTGTCGACCCAGGGGTGGTTTATTATATAGCCGGTAAACGACGCTCACTCGGCCCGCAGCGCCGTCGCGACGGCTCACGCGTAGCCGAGGTCGCGCAACCGCTCCTCGACGACGTCTGTCGCGACGTCCGCTCGTTCGCTCGACGACTCGCCGTCGCGAATCTCCTTTCGCGGCCCCTCGTCGTAGACGTGCCAGGGCACCTTCGTCAGTTCCTCCGTGTGGATGCCCGACGGGTGGCCGTACTCGCGCATGGGCAGCGGGAACGACCGCTCGCCGAACATCTCGCCGTGGTCGGCGCTGACGACGGTCTTGCCCGAAAGCGAGTCCAGCAGCCGCTCGACGCTCGGGAGCGCCACTTCCAGGTTCTCGCGGTAGGCCCGACGCAGCGTCTCGGGCTCGATGTCGACCTCGCCGTTCATGACGCGGTTGAAGAAGTCCAGCGAGTCGTTGTCGAAGTGTTCCCGCCCCGTCGGCCCGAGATACGGGTAGTGGGGCTGGAGGAAGTGGACCAGCAGCCGCTTGTTCGGGTACCGTTCGGCGGCCCGCTCCGTGGCGTCGGCCACGGTCTCGGGGCGGACGGTCCGGTGGGTCTCGTCCCAGCCGTCCTCCTGCCAGACCTCGACGACGTCGTGGAACTCGACCGAGACGAACTCCCGTTCGCTCTTGCGGTAGTGTTGCGGATTGGCCGTGACGTACACCGTGTCCGTCAGCTCGCGGCCGTCGAGATAGCGGCTCAGGAACTCGATGGTGGAACTGGACGCTACGTGTCGAGCGCCGAGGGCGCCGGTCAGGTCCGCGATATCGGCGAACGTGTCGTAGCGACAGGCGTCGAGGAGCAACAGGTTGTCCCACTCCTCCTCGAAGTAGTCGACCCGCTCGGTCCGGTCGACGTACTGGCTGTGGACGTCGAAGTACAGTTCGTTCAGTCGCCGAACGACGAGGTGCGGTTCGGACAGTCCCCGGCGAATCTGCGCCGGAAGCGACGATCGGGGGCGTTTCATCTGCCCGAGCCTTCCCGACGCGGGGCCAATATTATGTACCTGCTATGTAGCCAGCCACAGTGACGGGGCCACCGACGCGACTCGCGTGTGCGGCAGTGACCCTGTGAGACCGACACGAGGGCGGGTGAGACGCCCCTCGCCTGGTCGCCGCGACCCGCTCTATGGCGTCGTTTCCGCGGTCGAGGGAACCGCATTCCTCGACCCACTCGATGGACTTAACGGCGGGTTAAGAGTCCGCTCGACCGACGCGCCGGCCACTGGCCGGCCTCTGACGAACGGGAGCGGTCGTTCTGGCGATTCGAGACCGCGCGTCTCCCAAATCCGAGTCCCTGTCTGTCGGTCGCTCGCCGTCGGCGCCACCGGACGTGGACAGTCTCGACCAGGTGCGGCCTGCCCGAGTGCGCAACTCCGTACCGGCTTCTCTCCGCCGTCTCTCAGCTGAAACCCTGGCCACTCACCGTACACAGCCATGCAGTTAGATATCCTACAGTAGTGTGGATTCGATGCCACCACTCCTCCTCGCGCTCGATGCACCGCTGGCCACTGAGCCGTCTCTCACGGGCGGGAAAGGCGCCACGCTCGCCCGACTCCGACAGCGCGGCTTTCCGGTTCCCGACGGGGCCGTCGTCACCACCGAGCTGTTCGACCGGGTGACCGACGACCCGGCTATCGAGCGGCTCCGCGACCGCCTCGAACGCGCCGACGAAGACGACACGCCGGCCCGACGCGCCATCGCGGCCGACCTTCGCCGTGCTATCCGCGACCGCTCCGTGCCCGCCGACCTGCGCGACGCGCTCACCGCGACACTCCCCGATGGTCCCTACGCCGTTCGCTCTTCGGGCACCAGCGAGGACAGCCCGGACGCCTCCTTCGCGGGACAGTACGAGACCACACTCGGCGTCGCTGGCGGCGACCTCGCCGGGGCGATTCTGGCGTGTCTGGCGAGCCTGTTCTCCGACCGTGCGGTCGCCTACCGCGCCCGCAACGACCTCGCCACCGCGGCGCTCTCGATGGCCGTCGTCGTCCAGCGCGTGGTCGACGCGGACGTCTCGGGCATCTGCTTCTCGGCGGACCCGCTGACGGGAACTCGCTCGGTGTCGGTCATCGACGCCGGGAGGGGGCTGGGCGAGGCCCAGGTCTCGGGCACGGCGACCGCCGACACGCTCCGCGTCGACCGCACCGACGGCAGTGTGCTGGCGTATCACGTCGGCGCCGACCGCACGGACCCGGTTCTCACAGACCGGGACGCGACCGCTCTCGTCCGCATCGCCGCGCGCATCGAAGACACGCTCGGCCGCCCGCAGGACGTCGAGTGGGCCATCGCCGACGGCGAGATAGCCGTCCTGCAGGCGCGGCCGATAACCGCCCTCTACCCCGTTCCCGAACGCGAACCGCCCGGGGGCGACGTTCGGGTGTACTACAGCTTCGGTCACCGACAGGGGATGCCCGAGGCGATGCCGCCGCTCGTCCTCGACATCTGGGAGACGGAGGTCGAGTTCGTCCGCGAGCACTTCGGCCTCGCCGAGCGCTTCGGAGCGACGGCCGGCGGACGGCTCTACATCGACCTGACCGCGTATCTCACCAGCCCGTGGGTCCGCGACCGCCTCGTCCGGAACCTCGACATCGTCGACCGACCGGCCGCGAACGCCCTGCGAACGCTGTCCGAGGACCATCCCGAGGCCATCGCGTCTCCCGCCGGCCCCGGCAGCGGGGGCCTGGGTCCGCTCCGGACCCTGCGGTCGACGTGGCCGCTGCTCCGGGCCATGGTCGGGTCGATTCCCGGGTCCATGCTCGATTCGACGCCGGCGGCGACGCTCGACGGGATTCGCCGGCAGTACACCGACGCCGGCGACGCCGCCATCGAGCGCATCGACGCCGCCGAGGCGCCCGCGGAGCGGTTCACCACCGCTGGACGTGAACTCGAATCGGCTATCGACTGGCTGCTCGACCCGTTCTACGGCCCGCTCCTCTCGGCCATGCTCGCCGGAGCGGCGCTCCGGCGACTCGTCCCCGAGGAAGCGGACAGCGTCGACGCGCTCGCTCTCGGCATCGAGGGCGACGTCGTCTACCGGATGACGCGCCAACTCGGCGAACTCGCCGACGTCGCTCGCGAGTCGCCGGCCGTCGCGACGGCGCTCACCGACGGCGACACGCCGTCGCGGGCCGACCTCGCGGCTCTCGACGGTTCCGAGGCGTTTCTGGACGCCTTCGATGGGTTCCTCTCGACGTACGGCTTTCGCGCTATCGGCGAAATCGACGTCAGCCGGCCGCGCTACCGCGAGGACCCCACGCCGCTGCTGACCGTGGTCGCCAGCACGCTGGAGACACGCGCCGGCACGACCCAGAACGACATCGACGTAGCGTTGCGCGCCCGTGCCGGGGCTGCCGAAACCCGTCTCATCCGGGCCGCTCCCGCGCCGGTTGCCCCCCTCGTCCGGCGACTTATCCGGACGCACCGCGGGTATCTCGGCATCCGCGAACTGCCGAAGTTCGCCCTCGCACGACTGCTCGCCGAGCTTCGCGAGGCCGCCCTCGCGGCCGGCGACGAACTGACCGGGCGCGGGGCGCTCCCGGACGCCGGAGACGTCTGGCTGCTCACCGTCGCGGAGGTCACGCAGGGCCTCTCGGACCCGCGGACGCTCTCCGGCATCGACATCGCGGGACGACGGCGCGAGTTCGAGCGTGACCGTCGCCTCACCCCGCCACGGATTATCACGAGCACCGGGTACGTGCCGCCACAGCGGGACTCCGAGCCGGCGGCCGACCGACGCCTCCACGGCACCGGCGCCGCGCCTGGCGTCGTCGAAGGCACCGCGACCGTCGTCACGGACCCGCGGACCCAGCGCGTGGGCCGGGGCGACGTGCTGGTCGCGGCGTACACCGACCCCGGCTGGACGCCGCTGTTCGTCAACGCCGCCGTCGTCACCGAGGTCGGTGGGCGGCTGACGCACGGCTCGCTGGTCGCCCGGGAGTACGGCATTCCCGCGGTCGTCGCCGTCGACGGCGCGACCGAGGCGCTGGCGGAGGGCTCCCGCGTTCGCGTCGACGGTACCAACGGTGTCGTCGAGATACTCGAGTGACCGCCCCTCCCTGCCTCGACCGGCCGTTCGTCGTGGCGGGACACGCCGGTGGCGACGGGTCGGCGGCGGCCACAGCCAAACCCTTACGGCCGCCAGACTCTCACAACGAACGGATGGACGTCGCACTGCTCACCGTCGGCGACGAACTGCTGGCCGGTGACACGGAGAACACGAACGCGTCGTGGCTGGGCCGACAGCTCACGGCGGCGGGCGCGACCGTCACGCGCGTGCTGACCGTCCCCGACGACGAGTCGGTCATCGCGGACGCCGTCGCCCGGTACCACGAGGCGTTCGACGCGGTCGTCGTCACCGGTGGTATCGGCGGGACGCCCGACGACGTGACGAAAGCCGGGGTCGCACAGGCGTTCGGTCGCTCCCTCGTCGTTCCCGACGACGTTCGCGCGCATCTCGAAGCGAAGGCCGACGCGTTCGCCGCGGACAACCCCGAGATGGTCGACCGCTACGACATGGACCTGGACCTCGACGCGTGGGCGTCGATTCCGGCGGGCGGCCAGGCGCTGTTGACCGACGAGAGCTTCGCCGCCGGCTGTGTCGTCGAGGACGTCTACGTACTGCCCGGCATCCCAGAGGAACTGAAGGCGATGTACGCGACCATCGCCGACGCCTTCGACGGGGACCGGACGACGGAGACGATTCACACGCCCGCGCCGGAGGGCGCGCTGGTCGGGTACGTCACCACGGCGCGCGAGAAGTTCGGCGTCGCCGTGGGGAGCTATCCCCGGAAGGCGGACACGCCGGGCCGGGTGACGGTGACCGGCACGGACCCGGCGGCCGTCGCCGACGCCGCCGAGTGGCTGCGCGAGCGCATCGAGACGGTGTGAGCGCCGATAGCGGTGCGTTCGGGAGGACCGCGATTCGCCGGTCTGACCCGCCGCGACGTCGGCTACGACACGTCACGGAGTAGCGACCGACACTGCGAGACGACGCTCGCCTGGCCCGTCGGCGAGAGGAAGTGCCGCTCGCGGGCGAGTGTCCGGTGGGTCGCCCCGGGGAGATACTCGCCGGCCCGCTCGTGGAGCCACGCCGCCGGGAAGAACGGGTCCCGTCCCGCCCCGGCGACGAGCGTCGGCGCGTCGAACCGGGCGAGCGCCTGCGGCCCCTCGGGCCCGGGAAACTCGGCTCTCAGGTCGGCCGTGCGCAGCGCCGTCGCGACCGTCTCGCGAACGACCGGGGCGACCCCGTCGACCGATTCGGTAAACAGCGGCGACAGCGCCGCGTCGAGCACGCGCTCGCTCGGGCGGAGGCGATACAGCAGCGACAGGCCGACCACGCGAGCCAGCGACAGCGACGGCGAGACGCCGAAGCCGGCGGGGACGACGAGGGCCGCGGCCGCGATGCGGTCGGGCGCGTGGGCCGCCGCTTCCAGCAGGACGCCGCCGCCGTGGGAGATACCGACCGCCGGCGCTCGGTCGATACACAGCCCGTCGAACACGTCGGTCACCCACCGTCCGTACGACGCGGGGGGCTCGGTCCGCGTTCTCGCCGGTTCGCCGGGCGTCTCCGGTGCGAGCAGGCGGTACTCGTCGGCCAGTCGCTGGACCCACGCGAGCGTGACCGGCGCGGTGACGTTCCCGCCCTGCAGGACGACCAGCGGGGGCGCTGTGGGGTCGCCAGCCTGCAGGACGGCTGTCTGCCCGGCCGACGTCTCGACGGTCGTCTCCGTCGTATCGACCGTCAGCAGCGACTCGCGAGCCCGGTCGTACAGCGACGCGAACGGACCCGCCCCGCGGTCGCTCGTCGGGTCGTCGTGACGCATCTGACGGTCCTGGGACCGCTCCGCGGATAGCTGTTTCCCCGGGCCAGCGCGCGAGACGGCTCCGCTCGCCGTGTCGGCCTCGCTATCAGTGGCCCGCTCAGGCGTAGTGCTCGTCGAGATACGCGACGATGTCGTCGCTCTCGTACATCGTCTCCTCGCGCTTGTGGTCGACGAGGAACGGAATCTGGTCCTCCCCGCCGAGTGTGCACAACGCCTCGTGTGTCTGCTCGTTCAGCGTCTCCCCGTCGTGTGTCCGGGGATTGTGAATCGTGTACGAGACGCCCAGGTCGGACAGTTTCTGGCGGGCCGTCTCCGAGTAGGGACAGCCCTCTGCCTGGTAGAGTTCGAGCACGCTTCGAAGGAGGGGCGCCGGACGGATAACGGCCGGGCAGGGCCGTCCCGATATAGTCCGTACCGGCACCGACCGAGTCCGCGAAGAAAAATACCGCGCGGTGTGACGGACCGACGCTATTCGGCCGTCTCGTTCTCGGCCGTCTCGTCCTCGTACACCTCGACGGCGAACGGTTCGTCGACGGGTGCGTCGTCGGTGTCGAGGTAGCCCGTCGCGACAGCGGTGTAGGCCTCGCCGTCCTCGACGGTGACGTCGACCGTCGCGACGACGTCGCCGTCGTCGCCGTCAGTCGCGTTCCGGACCTCGAGCGTGTAGTTACCGGCAGGGACCGTCTCGTACTCGGTCGCGTTGCCAAACTCCACGTCGTCGAAGAGGACGGCGCCGGTCTCGTTGACGGTCACGTCGACGGCCGGCGCGTCAGGTGCGAGGTGAGCGAGCCGGACCGCCGATTCGTTGTCGGCCGGGTCGGCGTCGTCGGAGAGCGCGAGGGCCACGACGTCCTCGCCGCTGTCGTTGAGTTCACCGCCGACGGCGACGGTGGCCTGGCCGGAGTCGACGTCTATCTCGTCTTCGTACACCACGGTGTCAGCGTCGTTCGCCGGCGTCACCGTGACGTTCTGTGTCCCCTCCGGAACCGACTGATACTCGCTCTCCTCGCCGAAGGCCACGTCCTCGAAGACGAGTTCGCCGTCGACGTAGACGTCGACGGCCGGCGCGTCAGGCACCGCGTGGACGACCCGGACCTCCGCGTCCGACTGGTCCGCCTGTGCCGCCGCGACACCGGCGCTGGCGACCACCAGGCTCCCGAACACGGCCGCCGCCAGGACGAGCGTGAGCAGCCGCGATACTGTCCGTTCGTGTGTTGCGTTACTGAACATGCGACCACAGTATCGGTTTATATCAATATTGTTATGATTGTCGTATGGCCGGGCTTTCGGCGGGCGGGGATTCGACCGATACTGGAAAGGCCGCCTTGCGCACGGACGCTGGCTACCTACTCGCATCCCTTTGTAGCTATCTGTGACATATCAGTACGCAACAGACCACGACTGCCCCGTCGACCCCGGTCCGCCTGTCTCGACCCGCGACGGGATACACCGCCAGCGCCGACCCGATTCCGGCGACCGATGCGCAGGGCAATCGAGTACTGTCGCTGTTGCAGTACTTTTACCGAAACAGTAAATATTGGGCGGAACATTTACCAGAGTGGTAGATAACAGTATGTTATATGAACGAGTTTGCCGATGGCGGGCGGCCGACGGACGGCTGGAGGTCGGATGACCGAACTGGTCGGAGTCGTCGGTGACCGCGGGCGCCTCAGGGATACGGTCCAGTACGTCCTGCAGGAGGCTCGCGAGGCCGCTCAGTACGAACCCATACCAGTCCGGTTTCTGATTCCGGTAGGGTCCGGCCACGACGGCCTCCCCAGGCCCGCGGCTGAAGCGCTTGCGACCCGAGTGGAGACGGTGGCTGACGCGGAAGCGCCCGGCTATCCCGTCGTCACCGCGTTCGCGCCGGTCTCCGGGGCGGACGCGGACGCCCGCGCTGCGAGCCTCGTGGACGCCGTTCCGGAAGGCGTTGCCCGGATTGTCCTCATGCCGGAACTGGCCGAGTTCGACCCGGTCGTCGTCGAGGGCGCGCTGGCTCGTCGGGCACGCGAGGGCGTCTCGATAGAGCGGGCGCCGGTGGGCCGACGAATCGTCCGACCGCCGCTCGCGCTGCCCAGGACGACCGGTAAAGTCCTCGCAACCTTCGGGCTCTCCCTGGCGTTTTACCTGTCGCTGGGCGACCCGACCAGTGCCTTCGACGTGGCGACCGGCGTTCTGAGCGCCGGGGTCGTCACGGCGGTCCTCTCACGCATCGTCTTCGAGGACGACCCCTCCGTTCGAACGCTCGCGAGCGCGCTCAGAGCCGGGCTGTTCCTGCCGTACCTGCTGTATGCCGTCGCGCGGGCCAACGTCGCCATGGCCGCCGTCGTCCTGGACCCGCGGCTCCCAATCGACCCGTCGGTCGTTCGCGTCCCCGCTCCAGCGGGTCGAATCGGGCGGGCCCTGCTCGCCAACAGCATCACGCTCACGCCCGGCACGCTGACGGTCGACGTCGTCGACGACGAACTGGTCGTCCACGCGCTGACTCGCGGGAGCAGCGACGCCCTCGAAGCAGGCCGACTCGCCCGCGCCGTCTCCTTCGTCGTCGGGGAACCCACGCCATCCGCGGACGCCCCACCGGACGGTGCGTCCCGGTGACGGCGACACCGCTGGCGGCCGACGCCCTGCTCGTCGGGGCCGCCGGGCTGATACTGCTGGCCGTCGCGCTGCTCGGCCGCGTCGTTCTCGGGCCGACGACGCCGGACCGGGTCATCGCGGTCAACGTCGTCGGGACGGCCACCGTGGTCGTCATCGCGCTGGTGGCCGCCGCGGTCGGCGAGCCGAGCTTCCTCGACGTCGCGCTGGTGTATGCCCTGTTGAACTTCCTGCTGTCGACCGGGCTGGCGAAGTTCAGCATCGAACGCGGGGGTGTCCTGTAGTGGCCACGCTCGCGACGGTCGCTGTCGCGCTGCTCGTCGGGGCCAGCGTGTTCTTCTCGCTGGTCGCCGTGGTGGGCTTTTACCGCCTCCCGGACGTGTACGCGCGCGCTCACGCCGCCTCGAAGAGCGAGACGCTCGGCGCGTTGCTCGGGCTGTCGGCGGCCGCGGTCACCTTCGGTCCACAGGCGACGTTCAAACTCGCGCTGCTGGCGCTGTTCGTCCTCGTGACGGGCCCGACGGCCGCCCACGCCATCGTCCGCGCGGCCGCCGACGCCGGCACCGTCCCCTGGACCCGCGACGACGCGCTCACCGACGGCGGCCGCGAGGTCGGACCGTCCGCCACCGCCCCGTCCGAGCGGGGCGACGAGCGGGAGGACCGGCGATGACGGTCCCGTTCGAGGTGGCGCTGTCGGTCGTCCTGCTGACGTTCCTCCTGCTCGTCGCGGTACTGACCGCCGTCGTCCGCGACGTCCTGACCGCCGTCGTCGTGTTCGCGGCCTACAGCCTCGGGCTCGCGATTCTCTGGGTCCTCTACCGCGCGCCGGACGTCGGGCTGACCGAGGCCGCGGTCGGGGCGGGAGTGACGACGGCGCTGCTCCTGCTGGCGATTAGCCGGACGGTCCGGCCCGCCAGCAGCGGCGTGTTCGTCGACCGGCGGAGCATCCGTCCCCGGTCGCTACTGGTGGCCGCGTTCGTCGCCGGCGGCCTCCTGCTGACGGTCCCGGCGCTCCCACCGGTCGGCAGCGTCGAGACGCCCGCGTTCGGGCCGGTCGCGTCGTTCTACCTGCAAGACACCGTCGAGCGCGGCATCGACAACGCCGTCACGGCCGTCCTCGTGGTCTACCGCGGGTTCGACACCTTCGGCGAGGTGGCAGTCGTGTTCACGGCCGCCGTCGCCGCGCTGGCGGTCTTCGGACGGGAGGTGTCCGGATGACCCGCGAGCCCTTTACCGACAGCCCGGTCGTCACCCCGACCGTCCGGCTGCTGGCCCCGTTCGTGCTGACCTACGGGCTGTTCACGCTGTTCCACGGGACCACCTCGGTCGGTGGCGGGTTCCAGGGCGGCGTCGTCGCCGCCGCGATGGTCGTCATGCTCGCGTTCGCGCTCGGCATCCGCCAGACGGTCGACTGGCTCGACGAGCGAGCGCTCTGGGGCCTCGTCGTGGCCGGCCCGGTCGTCTTTGGCGCCGTCGCGCTGGCGGGAATCGCCTTCGGTGGCGCGTTCCTCCAGTTCGACGTCCTCCCGATAGCGAAGGCCTCGGTCTACGCGACGGAGGCGGTCGAGGTCGGTATCGGCGCCACCGTCGCCGCCGTGGTCGTCGTCCTGTTCGTCCGCATCGCGGACGGCTACAGCGAACCGACCGACGCGGCGTCGCCCGCCGACAACGGCGAGGAGGGCCGTACCGATGACTGAGCTGCCGCTGGGGCTGGGGGCGTGGTACGCCCACGTCGCCTACGTCCTGCTGGTCGCCGTCGGCCTGTTCGTCCTCGTCAACGACGAGAACCTCGTGAAGAAGGTCATCGGGCTGAACATCTTCCAGACGGGCGTCTTCCTGTTCTTCGTCACGAGCGCCTACCGGCTGGACGGCCGGGCACCGCTCGTCACGGAGCCCGGACCGTTCGTCAATCCGCTCCCGCACGTCCTCATCCTGACCGCTATCGTCGTCGGCGTGGCCGTGACTGCGGTGGCGCTGACGCTCGTCGTCCGTATTTACGGCGAGTACGGGACGCTCCGTGAGGACGTCATCCGGTCCATCCGCGAGGACGACGCCAGCGCCGTCGCCGCCGACCGGGAGGGTCAGACGTGACCGACCAGTTGCTCGTGTTGCTGGTAGCCGCCCCGCTGCTGGCGTCGACACTCCCGCTGTTCGTCGCCGTCCGGAGCCGGCGGCTCGCTCGCTGGCTCGTCCTGGCCGTCCTCGTCGGTCAGGTCGCGCTGGCGGTGGCGCTCGCCTGGCTCGTCTCCGCGACCGGCCCCGTCTCCTCCGTCGTCGGTGCGATTCCGGCGTCGTTCGGAATCGGGCTGTTCGCCGACCGAGTGACCGCAGCCCTCGCACTGCTGGTCGCCGCCGGCGCGCTCGCCGCGTCGCTCACCGACGACCGGCACCGCAGCGGCCCCGAGTACGCGCTCTGGCTGTTGCTGGTCGCCGGCCTCAGCGGTGTCGTCGTCACGGCGGACGTGTTCAACCTCTACGTCTTCCTGGAGATATCCGGACTGGCGGCCTACGCGCTGGTGGCGTCGGCCCGCGGCGTCGAGCCGGCGCTCGCGGCGCTGCAGTACCTCCTTGTCGGGACCGTCGGCGCGACGCTGTACCTGCTCGGCGTCGGCTACGCCTTCGTCGCGACGGGGACGCTCTCCATGGCCGACCTCTCGGTCGCGCTGGCGGCCGCCGGCCACGACTCGACGCTCGTCGTGGCGGCGTTTGCCCTCATGACCGTCGGTCTGAGCGTGAAACTGGCGCTGTTCCCGCTGCACGCCTGGAAGCCCGACGCCTACGCGGCGGCCACGCCGGCGGTGGCGACCGTCCTCGCCGCGCTGGGGTCGACGGTCGCCGGCTACGCGCTCGTCCGCATCGTCTACGACGTGTTCACGGCGGCGTTCTTCGACGCCGTCCCGGCGATGCAGACGCTCCTGCTGGCCGCGGCCGCGACCAGCGTGGTCGCCGGCGGCGTGCTCGCGCTCCGGACGAGCGACGCCCGTCGGCTCCTGGCGTACTCGTCGGTCTCGCAGTACGGCCTGTTCGGCGTCGGACTCGCGATGGCGACGCCGACGTCGGTGACGGGTGCGCTGGTCGTCCTCGTCGGCCACGCCGTCGCCAAGGGCGGCCTGTTCGTCGCCGCCGGCGACGCCGCGCGCCGCCACGGCGCGACGGCCGTCGAGGACTACGCCGGGCTGGCCGACCGGGACCCGCTGACGGCCGCCGCCGTCGCGGTCCTTGGCGTCAGTCTGGTCGGCCTCCCGCCGACGGTCGGGTTCGCCGGGAAGTGGTCGCTCGCGCTCGGCGCGATAGCGGCCGGCTCGTGGGTCGTCGCGACGGTCGTCCTCGCCAGTACGCTGCTGGCGCTGGCGTACGTCGGCCGACTCGTCGAACGGTGCTACCTCGGGAGCGCCGACGCGGTGTCCCCGGGTGGCGTCCGCGCCGACGGCGGCGTGCCCGCCTCCGCGTCGGTCGTCGTGCTGGTCGCCGCGGCCGCGCTGGTCGTCGCGCTGGGTCTTGGCTCGTCGGCGCTTGCCGCCTGGTTCGCGCCCGTCGTGGAGGGATGGCTATGACCGAAGTCACGTCGCTGCTGCCGCTGGCGGCCGTCGCCGTCCCGGCGATAGCGGCACTGCTCGTCCTCGCTTCGCGAGCCCACCCGAACGTCCGCGAGGGCTGGACGCTGCTGGCCGGCCTCGGGACGGTCGCGGTCGTCGCGCTGCTGGTCGCCGACGGTGTAACCCACGTCACCCCGCTGGGCTCGCTGGCCGGGCTGGACCTGGCGCTTCGGGCCGACGCCGCTGGACTGCTGTTCGCGCTGCTTGCGAGCACGCTGTGGGTCGCGACCAGCCTCTACAGCATCGGGTACATGCGCGGCCTCGACGAGGCCCGACAGACCCGTTACTTCGCGGCGTTCGCCGCCAGCATCGCCGCGACGATGGGCGTCGCACTGGCCGCGGACCTGCTGACGCTGTTCGTGTTCTACGAACTGCTGACGCTCGCGACCTACCCGCTGGTCGTCCACGCGGGCGACGCGGCCGCTCGACGCGCCGGCCGGAAGTACCTGGCGTACACGCTCGGCGGTGGCGTCCTGGCCCTGGCCGGCATCCTGCTGGTCCAGGTCCTGGCCGGCACGCTCACGTTCCTGCCGGGCGGCATCGCGGGGCTGGCGGCCGCCGACCCGACACTCGCGAGGGCCGCGTTCGGACTGCTGGTCGCCGGCTTCGGCGTCAAAGCGGCGGTCGTGCCCCTGCACGCCTGGCTGCCGGCCGCGATGGTCGCGCCCACGCCCGTCTCCGGGCTGTTACACGCCGTCGCGGTCGTCAAGAGCGGCGCGTTCGCGGTCTATCGCTCCGTGCTGTACGTCTTCGGCCCGGAGGCGGCGAGCGACCTCGGTGTGGCGCTCCCGCTGGCGGTCGTCGCCGCGGCGACGATGGTCCTCGCCGGCCTCGTCGGGCTCCGCCAGGACAACTTAAAGCGGGGGCTCGCCTACTCGACGATAAGCCAGCTCTCGTACATCGTCCTCGGCATCGCGCTGCTGACGCCGCTCGCGGCCTTCGGCGCGCTGTTGCACGTCGTCGCCCACGCCTTCATGAAGATAACCCTGTTCTTCGGGGCGGGCGTGATATACGCCGAGACCGGCGAGAAGTACGTCTCCGATATCGCGGGCGTCGGTCGCCGACTCCCCGTGACGATGACGGCCTTCGCCATCGGTGCGGCCGGCCTCGTGGGGTTCCCGCTCGTGGCCGGCTTCGTCAGCAAGTTCCACCTCGTCCTCGGGGCCGCGGCCGCACCCTCGCAGGTGTTCGTCGCCGCGTTCCTCGTGGCGGGCCTGCTGAAACTGCTGTACTTCTGGCCCATCGTCTACGTGGCCTTCTTCGGCCGCAGCGACGGCGCCGACCCGGCCAGTCGCCACGCGTTCGCGCCGCCCCACGACGCCACCGGGACCGCGTCCGCCTCCCGGACGCCGGTCGTCCCCGTCGCCGCCGACGGTAGCGGCCCACATCTGGCCGTAGACGACGGGACCGCCGACTCGACCCGGGAGAGCGAACACGACGCTGCCGAGGCGGCCGAGACTGATTCGGCGAACCGATGGGAGCGCCCGGCGGGGCTGGAGGCCTCCGTGTTCCTGCTCGTGCCGGTGGTCTTCACGGTCGGGACGGCCGTCTTCCTCGGCGTCGCGCCCACGGCCCTGCCGTTCTGGGAACTGGCCGAGACGGCCGTCACGGAGGTGTTCGGATGAACGACCTCCTCCTGAGTGTCCCGCCGTGGGTGGCGTTCCTGCTGGCAGCCGCCGTCGCGTTCGTCGCGCCCCGGCGAATCGGCTACCTCGTGGGCGTCCTCGCGACGGCGATAACCGTCCCCTGGCTGCTACTCGCGCCCGCCGAGTCGACGCTCGTCGTCTCGTCGCTTGGCTTCGAGCAGACGCTCTACCGCGTCGACGCGCTCGCGCGGCCGGTCGCCGCCGTCTTCGGGGTCGCCGCCACGCTCGCCGTCGCCTACGCCTACGCGACCGACGCCGACGCCCGGACCAACGCCTACGCCCTGGCGCACATGGGCGTCGCCGTGGCCGCCGTCCTGGTCGGCGACTGGCTCAGCCTGCTGGTCGCCTGGGAACTGCTGGCCGTCACCGCGACGGTCCTGGTCTGGCACCACGGCGGCACGGCGGTTCGGCCGGGGTTCCGCTACGCCGTCTACCACCTCGTCGGCGGCGCGCTGCTGGTGGCCGCGGTCGTCCTCCACTACACCGCCGTCGGCACGTTCGCCATGGGCGTCGGCTTCGCCGACGGCCTCCCGACGGCGCTCGCGGTCCTGGGCGTCGGCGTCAACCTCGGCTTCGTCGGCCTCCACTACTGGGTGCCCGACACCTACCCGCGGCCACACGTCGCGGCCAGCGTCGTCCTCGCGGGGTTCACCACCAAGGTGGCCGTCTACGCCCTGGCACGGGTCGTCCCGGACGGCAGCGCACTGGTCGCGTGGATGGGCGGAGCGATGGTGCTGTACGCCGTCTGGATGGCCGTCCTGCAGACCGACGTCCGGCGACTGCTGTCGTACCACATCGTCTCCCAGGTGGGGTACATGGTCGCGGCCATCGGCGTCGGGACCGCCGCCGGGACCGCCGGCGCCGTCGCCCACCTCTCGACGCACGTCCTCTACAAGGGCCTGCTGTTCATGGTGGCCGGCGCGCTCCTCTATCGGACCGGGACGGAGTCGCTGAAACGCCTCGGCGGGCTCGGCCGCCGGATGCCGCTCACGTTCGCGGTCTTTCTCGTCGCGGCGCTGGCCATCTCCGGGGTGCCGGGCTTCTCGGGGTTCGTCAGCAAGGGCCTCGTGCTCAAGGCCGTCGAGCAGCGCGGCGGCGACCTCCTGTGGTGGGCGCTCGTCATCGGCGGTGTCGGGACCGTCCTCTCGTTCGCGAAGGTCGGCTACTACGCGTTCGTCCGGACGGCGCCCGAGCCTCTCGACGTTCGGCCCGCCCCGCTGGCACTCTCGGCCGTCCTGCTCGTCGCCGCCGTCCCGAGCATCGCCTTCGGCCTCGCTCCGGACCTGCTGTACGGCGCACTCCCCGGCGACACGGGCGGGTTCGCGCCCTACGCGGCCGCCGAACTGACGAAGGTCGCGCTGGTCACCGCCGCCGGCGTCCTCGCCTTCGCGACGCTGCGAGACGCCATCGCTCGCGTCCCCAGTGCGGACGTCGACCGACTGTTGCACCCGGTGGCGTTCCGGCTGGCGACCGCCAGCGCCGACGCCGTCATCGCCGCCGGGCGCCGCGCCGACGGCGCTCTCGCGACCGCCCTCTCCCGAAGTACCGACCGACTCGCGGACGACGACCGCCGCGACCCCCTCGGCGGCCGGTTCGGGACCACGCTCCTCGTGGTCGCCGCCGCCCTCGGGGTCGCACTCCTCGTCGCACAACTCGGCTGAAACCAATGACCGACAACATCGACACCGAACTCGACCGCACGACCCCCGACTACGACAGGCTCGTCGCGTTCCTCAGGGACCGCTTCGGGGACGAACTCAGGTGGCTCGCCTCGTTCAACAGCGACACCTACCGGTACAAGGTCCGGTACATCCGACCCGACCTCAAGACCGAACTGTCCGGACACGACCTCATGACCGTCATCCACCGGACCATCGCCCTGTTCAACCGCCCCTACGTGGAGGAGGTGTACACGCACCTCGGCGACGCACAGTCGCTGGTGCTTCACCACGAACGGGCGACCGCCGTCCACGTCTACCTCGGCGACGCCGACGGATTCGTCGTCAAAATCCGCGCCGGGAACGATATCAGTATCCCCGGCTTCGTCGACGACTGCCTGGCCGCTCTGTACGGGCCCCGGCCGTGACTCTCGTGGGGACGCCACGTCACGGATACGCGTCGACCCCGCCCGGTGTCGCGAGTGCGCCCGCGACGTCACGCCGGGCAAGCGGCCGCTCGACAGCCGTCACGGGGGGCCGTGCAAACGTTCATGACCGTCTCGGCCGAAGCGGTCCGCTATGACACTCAAAGGGCTCGACGAACTCGACCGGTATATTATTCACGAGCTCCAGCGGGACGTCAAAGACACGTCCTCGAAGGAGATTGCCGACGCGATGGACGTCTCCCCCAGCACCGTGCGCAAGCGAATCGACCGTCTGGAGGAGAAGGGTATCATCACCGGCTATCACGCGGACGTAGACTACGGCAAGGCAGGTTACCAGCTCCACATGCAAATCGTCTGTACGGCGCCGATTCAGGACCGGGAGGAGCTGGGCCGGCAAGCGCTCGACATCTTCGGCGTCGTCTCGGTCCGCGAGATCGCGACCGGGGCTGACAACCTCCTCGTCGGCGTCGTGGCCAGAGACAACGACGACCTGACCCGCATCGCCGGGGAGCTGAGCGCGCTCGGCCTCGCGACTTCGGACGAACAGCTCGTCCGCGGCGACCGGTTCACCCCGTACCAGGGGTTCATCGAAGCCGACGAGACCGCCGTCGACTCCCGACCCCCCTGATGCTCTCTCGTGGCTCCTGGCAGACGGGCATGTCGAACGCGCCGGGATTCGCTCTCGTCTCCGGGTCTCTCGGAGTTCGATAAGTGCAACAGCGCCCCGTTCGAAATGATTCACGCTTCGGGGACTGTCGCGCCACTTCCGGTCCCTGCGAGGGTTGGTATGCGACGGCGTCACTCGGTCCAGCACCCCGATTCGTAACGTATTTCTGTGCCAGTGGGATACCTACGAATGCTTCAGCCAGCGTGTCCGGGCTGGGGTAGTGGCATCCTTTAGCCTTGTGGTGGCTAAGAGGCGGGTTCAATTCCCGCGCCCGGACCTTTCTCGCGTGCGTATCTCGCACCGCTGTACTGTTTTCGGGACTCACGTGGCCGCGTCGTCGACCGCCGTGGGGTCGTGCGTCCGCAGGCGGTCTTCGACCGCTCCTACCTCTGCGTCCGAGACGCTCACTGCGACACGAGGCCCCTCGGCTTCCGGCACGTCTTTGCGCAGTCCCCAGACGCCGCCGACGAAGCCACCGACGGCGACACCGACGGCGAACCCGAAGGCCACGAGTGTGAGCCGTCCGGCCGTCAGTATCGGACTGAGACGCGGGAACCAGAGCATGTCCGTCGCCATAGCCAACAGGAGTATCGCACCGAGGACGCCGCCGACGAGGCCGCCCCACAGCAGGCCGCGCGCCTCCGGTGGCCGAGCCGAGGGGTCGAAGAACGGGTTCCCGATATCCGGCCGTTCCGGGTCGTACCCCTCCGAACGGAGGTCTTTCGCCGCTTCCGTCGCGTCGTCCGGGTCGTCGTAGCGTGCGACGACTCGCCTCACGACGGGCCACCTCCCTCCAGGATGCCGTGGACCTGTGCCTGGACGTCTCGGCTGACCGTCTCCGGTGGCCCGGCGATCCAGCCGTGGTTGTACTTGCGGTCGTACGGCGCCGCCTCGGTGGGCTCGAAGAACTTCCGCAGGTAGTTCTCGACGGGTGTGGGGAGTTCGTCCTGCCTGACGGCGAGCATCGGCCCGTGTTTGCCGCGGTGGCTCTCGACGCTGGCCGGGACGGCCGTCTGCCAGTCGTTCGGGTTCGCGAAGATGAAGTTGTGACCGGGGTCGGCCAGTCCCCAGCCGATGTTGCGGGACCACTCGCCGAACCACCAGCCCTGGTTCCGGCCGAGGTCCTTGTACCCCGCCCACGCGGCGCTGACGCTGTAGGGGTCGCCGGCGTCGGGAATCCGCGTGACGTGGCCGTAGGCGCCGAGATTCCGGGCCACCTCGGAGCTGATTGCCGCCTCGTCTCCGACGAGGTACATATAGGCGGCGTCGTAGCGGGCTTCGAGTTGCTCGGCCGTCTCCTCGGGTATCGAGTCGCGTTCGACCCAGAGGAAGCCGTCGCCGGCGTGGGCGTTCCAGGACTGGATTGGAACGGCTCGCTCGGGTGCGTCGAGGCTCGCGACGAGCACCTCGTCCTCGTGGTTGCCGTGCATCGAACTGACGTACTGGTCGGCGTTCGCGGCGACGCGGACCGGGTTGGTGCCCGGAATCCGTCGGACGTCCATCCCCATCGCTTCGACGTCCCGCCTGACCGCGTCGCTGATGTAGCGCTCGCTCCCGACCAGATACACCTGGACGTTCCCGTCCATACCGACGCCCTCGGGATGTGCGCGCTCGATTTCGTCGCGAGTGGCCTGCGGGAGTTCGTCGCGCCGCGTCAGCAACACGGCGCCGTCGATAGGGTGGTGGATGAGGCCGACGCCGGGCAGGGCCGCCTCGAGGACGCTGTCGTTGACGAGGATGAGCGCGCCGGGGTAGGTCGGTTCGTTGACGGCCGTGTAGACGCTCTGGCTGTAGGCGGCAGCGGTTTCGTACACGTTCTCGCCGGCCAACCGTGTAGTCATCGTCGTGGCCGTCCACTCGTCGACCGCCGCCGTCTCGGGGCCGGTCTGTTGCTCGCCGTCGTCTGTCTGTGCCATCGCGATACCACCGATTCCGGCCGCGGCCGGAATCGTCGCCAGGTCTCTCAGGAGCTGTCGTCTGCTCTTGTCGGTCATAGCGCGCCTCCGGGTTTGACGTTCTTGCGGACGAGCAGGCCGTTGACCGGCCAGGCGATACAGAAGCCCACGAGCGTCGAGAACACCATGACGCCGAACCAGAGGATGTTGTCGTCGCCGGGCATCATCGGGAGGTTGAGCATCATCAGCACGTACATCATCGTCATCATCCCGACCGAGACGCTGGTCATGCTCACCCCGACGGCCAGCAGGGCGCGTCGGGTCGCCACGCGTCGGTCGAGGCCGAGCGACGCCTCGAACATCGGGACGTGGAAGACGAGCCACGAGACGAGGAAGGCGACCACGTAGACGACGGCCATCGTGAGCACCATCGGACTCCCGAGCATGAACACCGGGCTCTCGAACACCACTAACGGCATCCCGAAGTAGGTGAGTCCGAACGCCACCGCTATCATCGTGCTGGCGGCGAAGGCGATACCCATCGCCGTGGCCGAGGCGGCCCGGAGCCAGTACGGTCTGACGACGCGCTGGTGGCCGTCGCGTTCGACCACCTCTCGTCCCCGGTAGGCGAGCCAGTAGAACCCCAGGCCGATCGGGCCAAGCAGCAGTGTAAACATCGGCCACACCAGCTTCGTCCAGTCGCTCGCCTCCGGAATCCGGCGCCGGACGTGTGCGTAGACGAACGACGCCCCCAGCAAACTGAACGCCGCCCACGACGCCGAGAGCGCGTCGAGCGGGCTCATCCCGGGGCCCTGCAGCCGGTAGGGGGTAATCTCGACCGCGTAGTCGCTCCGGGCCTGTGATACCCAGGACACGTCCTCCATCGGCCCCAGCACGAAGACGTGGTTGAACGGCCCTTCCGCGGGCGTCGAGAACCAACTCGACTGGATTCGCCAGAGGTAGTTCTCCGTCACGGCCGGGAGCGTCCCGTCGTCGTGGGCCAGCAGTATCGGACCGGCCTTCCCCCACTGGAGGTTCGTGCTGGCGACGGCGTGGCCGGGCCGGTCGGGATTGACCAGCATCGTGTTGTCGTACCCGACCTTGTCCCGCTCGTCGATGCCCCACCCGAAGTCCCGGGACTCGTCGCGGTACTTCGCAATCTCGACGGCGTGGTCCTGGGGTGTCGACCCGCTGACACGTGTCCACTCGACGTCCAGTGACCCGAGCGCGTCCCGACTCACGAGGTCGGGCGGCGCGAGGACGTATACGTGTGAGGCGTTCAGTTCGTCGATGGCCCGCTGGGTGGCACTCGGGACGCCGTCCTCGTTCGCGTAGAGAATCGGGTCGCCGCTGTAGGCGCTCCACGCGGCGGCCGGGAGCGCCCACTGGGGGGACTCGCTGCTGACGAGGATGACGTTGTTCGGGCTCACGCCGTCGCTGTTGTTCCCACGCATCGCGACCTCGGCGGCGGTCTGTGCCGGGTCACCACCGGACAGCCGTACCGTCGACGCGTTCGGTGCGGCGGTGGTTCCGTCCCCGGCACCGGGGACCGGCGCGTCACCATAGAGGACGATGGCGTCGGCGCTCGCTCGCAACCGGGATGCGGCGAGCGCCGTCTGCCAGTCGCCCTCGGGGACGCGAACGACGGTGTCGTACGAGGCGTTCGCGCCCGGTGGTCGCGCGGCCCGGGCGGTGTCCACACTCAGCTGTGCGGGGTCGCCCGCGGGAAACCGCGTGGTGTCTTTCGTCTGCATCGTCGCGTAGGTTCCCTCGGGCGTCTGGCCGTAGTCGAACAGCGTCAGCGCGACGACGTAGAGTGGCTGTGCGGCGACGACGACGACGACCAGCGCCGCGACGACCGTAGCTAACGTTTTCCATGCGTCCATTGCTCTGTATCGAAAGAAACGGTTGCTCTGTGAGCGGTTCTGGTCCGTCTCGCGGGCGCCCGCGTCTAGTTGCCGGCGGCCATCTTCCGACAGCTCTCCGCACACTCGCGGACGACGTCGGCACACACCTGGCAGTGCTCGGCGTCGTGGCGCTCGCACTCCTCGGCGCACTCCTCGGCGATGCCCGCGGTGACCTGTGCGAGTTCGGCGTCGTAGTTCGAATCGCGCGCCATGAACCGAGCGTGCGTGGCGGCGATGTCGGCGACGTCCCGACAGAGTCGGAGACACCGGGCCATCTCGTCGCCCTCGCCCGCACACTCGTCGGCACACCACTCACAGACCTCGGTGGCTTCGAAGCAGTTTTCGAGACACTCACGCGCTTCGCCGTCCAAGTGGCCGATCTTCCCGGCCGTCTCTGCGAGAGACATACACGGATAGTGGGGTGTGAAATTTTTGTCAGTTTGCACTTCGAAGCCGTGGCTCTGGGGCGGCCGAGTTTCGGCACCCGACCACTCTATTTGTAAGGTACCCTAGAGACCCTTGCCTCTGCCGGTCACAGATTCGTATGTTTCAAACACGGATATCCGGCGATGAGTGAACTCGACGATACGGACGTACGGATACTGCGACTGCTCCTTGACGACGCTCGGCAGTCGTACACGGACATCGGCGAGCAAGTCGACCTCTCGGCACCGACAGTGTCGAACCGGGTGAGCAGACTGGAAGAACTCGGCGTCATCCAGGGGTTCACCCTCGATATCGACCGGTCGATGCTCCGGGTCGGCGACGCAGTACTCATCGAGATACGGACCGAGCCCGGTGAGACCGACGCCCTCGTGGCGTCGCTCACCGAGATTGACGCGGTGGAGTACGTGGTGCAGTCGTTCGAGCCACGCGTGACGGTCCACGCGTTCATGGACGACCAGGAACTCGAAGCGCTGGTCACCGAGACACTCGACGCGGCAAGCGTCGAGAGCTACGAGATTCGGAAGGTGTCACACTCGGTGTGGGACCCGGGAATCGACCACGCCGACCTCGCGATGGAGTGTGTCCAGTGTGGGAAGCCCATCAGGGGTGACGGCGTCTCGGTGACGGTGGAGAAACGCCGGTACTACCTCTGCTGTACGTCCTGTGAGTCCGCGTTCAAAGAGGAGTACGAGACGCTTCGGACGGCGGCTGGCGACGGCTGAGCGGCCTCACTCCGTCGCCGCTATCTCGGTCACGTCCGTGGTTGCCATCGCTCCGTCGCGGTGTTCGCGCTGTACGTGGAGGCGAATCCCTTCGTCGGTGGCCGAAGCCTCGACGACGTCGACCACGTGTGGCGTCGCGTCGGGGTCGAGTACCGTGAGACTGCCGTCGTCACTGACGATACCGTAGCCACTCTCGACGCAGTGGCCCATGAGCGCGCAGTCACGGGTGTGGACCCGGGCTTTCTCGAGGAGTTCGTCACGTGCGTTCTTCCTGATACAGCCCAGGTCCATCACGTAGCCTTCGACTGTCTCGTTGGGCATGCCGACGGACGGTTAGCGCCTGCGACACAAGCGACTTAGTACGGCTGTCGTACGTGGTGGTCACCAACTACTGGCCCTGCATACTCGCGGCCGGCCGACACTTCACAGCGCTAAGCCACAGAACGTTCACTTCGGGTTACACTTTTCCGACTGGCAGTTCAAATTGGTGTCGGAGCCGTCGTCGACGATGCCCCGTCGGTAGCTACACGCCGGAAGGTATCACGCGTCAGCCGCCCGCGGCCGCTGACGGCCCGGCGTAGTCACACCGCGACAGTCAGGCCGTTCTCGTCTACGCATACCACAATCATGAGCTCACGAACCCCAGACGAATACGTCGACCGTGCCACCGATTCCACCGCCAGCGACGCAAACCGCAAAGAGGCGATTCACGCCCTCGAAACGGCCAACGAGTGTGACGAACTCGCCGCGCTCGTTCGAGATCACGATATCGAAGCGCAGTTTCGACACGAAGCACTCGAAGCCATGGGGACGCCCCAGTGTGCCGACACGCTCCAGTTGCTCGTCGACGAAGACGTGCTGGATTCGGAGATGCAATCCAGCGCGGTCGAGATACTCGACCGAACGAGAACGTGAGCGTCCCGCTGAACGGCCCTGTCGTGGCCGGGGGTGACGGTGAGACCGTCCGATGAACTACGGCTACCTGCTTCTGGGCGCGCTGTGTCTCCTCCTCGCCGTCGGGGACCTGCTGTGGACGACACTCTGGGTCGAAGGCGGGGCCGGGCCGATGACCAGTCGGCTGATGGGCCGGACCTGGGACACGCTCCGAACTGTCTCCGGCGACCACTCTCGGTGGTTGTCGGTCGCTGGGCCGGCGATACTTATCGGCAGTCTCGTCGTCTGGATTGCGCTGCTGTGGGCGGGCTGGACGTTTCTCTTCGCCGCCGCCGAGAACGCGCTCATCGATACGCGAGCCGCAGGCCCGATTTCGTGGACCGAACGGCTGTACTTCGTCGGCTACTCGGTGTTCACGATGGGTAACGGCGATTTCGCACCGCGGGACGGCCTGTGGCAGGTCGTCACTGCGCTCACCACCGCGAGTGGGATGTTGTTCGTGACCCTGAGCGTCACCTACGTGCTCTCCGTCCTCGGCGCCGTCACACAGAAACGGGCACTCGCGAGTAGTATCTCGGGGCTCGGTCCTCGAAGTACCGAGATACTGGCGACGAGTTGGGACGGCGAGGAATTTCGCGGCCTCGAACTCCCGCTGAACACCATTTCGACGCGAGTGAACACGCTCACGTCTAATCACAAAGCCTACCCGATACTCCACTATTTCTACACGCCGGACCCCGACCGAGCGCCGACGGCGGCCATCGCCGTCTTCGACGAGATGCTGACGCTTCTCCAGTTCGGTGTCTCGAAACGGCACCGCCCCAGTGAACTCGCAATCAGACAGGCCCGCGAAAGCGTCAGTACGTATCTCGAGACGCTCGATACCGCGTTCGTCCAAGCGGCCGACGAGTCGCCCCCGGTGCCGGCGATTTCCGCTGTTCGTGACGGGGGCGTCCCGACAGTCCCGCCCGAGGAGTTCCACGACGCGATGACGACGGTCGATGACCGGCGTCGGCAGTTGTTTGGCCTCCTGCAATCTGACGAGCGCCAGTGGCCCCGGTGAGACGCTGCTTGTCGCTGGTACGCTGTTCGGAGCGAGCGGGGTTCGGGTCGGCTAGCTCGACTCCTGACGACTGAGGGTGGCGCGGCGTTCCTCGAACTCCTCGTCGGTGAGGTCACCGAGAGCGTAGGTGACCCGGAGTTCCCGAAGCGCAGGGTCGGTGGTCGCCGACGACCCGGTGTGACCGGCAACGGCGCGATACGAGAGGTAGCCGACACCACCGAGAACGAGCACCCAGACGACCATCATCCCGACACCCCACAGCGGTGAGAGGCCCCCGGCCAGCCCGTCGCTCCACCACCAGCCCATCATTCCCATCATCGGCATCGCGAACAGCATCAGCAACACCGGCGACAGGACGATGACTGCGACGACGAGCAAGACGGCGCGGAGCAGGCCATCGGCGGTGTGGTCGACGGACATCCGACTAGGCAGTTCCGTTTTCCACCGTCGCTAACACCCGTTCGAATCGGTCGTGAACGTCCGCTCCGATCGAGTCGAGTGCGTCGTTGTCCGCGATACCGACCAGTTGTTGTGGGTCGACAGCACTCACTCTGACGTCGCCGTCGTCGGTCTCGTAGACGACGACGTTACACGGGAGGAGTGCGCCGAGGCCGCGCTCCGCGGTCAGCCCCTCGTGTGCGAGCGCCGGGGTACAGGCGCCGAGGATGCGATACTGTCGGAACTCCTCCCCGAGTTTCTCCTCGAACGTACTCCGGACATCGATGTCACAGAGGACACCAAACCCCTCGGCGTCGAGCGCGTCGATGGTTCGCTCGACCACCTGGTCGAAGTCACCAGCCACTGACGTGTCCATGGTGTAGCTCATACGCCATGGTACAACTGTTAGACATATAACAGTAGTGTCCGGGTGGAGCACGCGCGAACACTGTGTCCGCGGTATCGGTGCGGGACCCGTTTCACCGGGACCGCTCCAACTGCTCACGCTGTCTTCGAACTCCTCGTCCGAGCGCTCGCCACGACCCGCACACAGGCGACAGCTAACGTGCGTCGACGAGCGCCGTCCAATCCGTGTACTGTGTTGGGTCGGGTTTCCGTATCGGCGGGTCGCGGTGTTCGGTCGATGCGTTCGAATTGGGCAGGCCCCTCAGCAGTGGCCCTGTCCGTACGTTCCGCGGTGGTAGTCGTCGTGGTGGTCCTGTTCGTAGGGCCCGTAGCCGTCGTGGTCCCGGGCCATCTCGTCGGCGGTCAGGCCCGTGTGGTCTTCCATCCACTCGACGCTACCGGGGCCCATGTGGTTTTCCATCCACTCGACGCTACCGGGGCCCATGTGGTCTTCCATCCAAGCCGCCCAGTCTGTGGTGGTCCCGTCGTACGGGGGCGTGTCGTCAGCGGTCGTGTCGGTGCCGTGTGCGCTGCCCACGGGCACGGCGAACGCGAGTCCGACGATCGCGAGCGCCACGAGCAGCCAGCGGCCGAGTTTGAAGGTAGTCATTGTCTCTCCTCAGTTAGTCGGAGGACCCCTCGGGAGTTCTCACGCTGGGTGTGAACCCGAGCAGGAGATAGTTCGAGAACGTGTATAGGCCGTTCTAATCGTTTCTCTGCAATAGACTCGTTCATCAGTGTCGAATTCACTGGTCGTGAGGGTGACAGCGTCGAGGGGACGCGCTGTACGTGCCCGCGAGTGTCCACATCTCGCTGCTCGTGACGTGACGCGATGACCGCACGACCCACGCGGGAGACATCCCACGCGAGGAGGAAACGCAGTAAACACGGGCGCACGGCCGCCCCATCTTCTCGATGAACCAGCCAGCCCGGCGTGGCGCACTTGTGCAACCCCTTGTGGAGGAACCACCAGCCCACGAGCAACCGGCGGAAAACGAGCCGGGAGCCAATCAGCGTCGCCGAGAACTCGAGCGTGTCCGCCCGGCCAAGCACCGTCCTCGGGGGCTGGACAATCGACCGCGTGGTCGTCAGCTAGCGAGTCCGCATCAGTCCCGGTGTCCGTGGGTAGTTCCGTATCGACTCGGACGTTACGTCGATTGCCCGCTGTGAGTCTCCGCTTCGTGGTGACCTCCCTCGGTGCTGGTGTCTTCTTCGTGGTGTTCCTCTTCCTCTTGGTGGCCCTCACTCAGGATATCTCGGCACATGCCGTTGAGTTCCTGGAGTTTCGCCCGCACTTCCTCGGGCTTGTCTTCCGGTATCGTCCGGAGCGCCTGTTGGTCCTCGAGATGGGGCTGGCCGACGATGACGGTGGCCAGCATCCCGAACGACTCGTGGGGGGTGCAGTAGTAGTGGTAGACGCCCTCGGTCTCGAAGGTGTGCTCGAAGGTCTCACCTTCCTCGGACATCGTCCCGCTGTCCCAGGCCGCCGTCCCTTCGGGGACGAGTCGGGGCTGGTCGTTGCCGGGGTGGTAGGCCGTCGCGGTGTGCGTGCCGCTCTCGAGTCGCCACGTGACCGTCCCACCGGGTTCGACCCACGTGACGTGTGGGTCGAAGTGGTACTCGGTCGAGTCCTCGGTTCGGGCCGTATTGACCGCCACCTCGCGTGACGCCCGGGGCTCGCTCACCGTGTCGTGGCCGTGAGCTTCGTCGCCATGGCCGGGGTGATTGTCTCCGCCGGACTCCGTGGGAGTCCCCCCTGCTGTCTGTTCCCCCGACCCGCTTGTAGCGCTGTTACAGCCGGCCAGCCCAGCAACAGCTAGGCCGGCAGTCCCTTCGAGCAGTCGCCGTCGCGTGAGTCCTGGTTGGCTCATAGTACGGGTCACCTCACAGTTCGAGATAGAAGGGGCAAGGAAATAGAGGGGGCGCCTGTTTTGCACGCGATGCAAAACGGTTCCTCATTTAAGGAACCTCGAGTAACTACTTCGTATTACGAGGAATAGCCGTGTCCGGTGACGACCGCTCTGACGACCTTTTGGAACTACTCGGTCAACAGCGGGTCCGGCAGATTATGGTCGCGACGAGTCGTGAACCCAAATCGGCGAAAGAACTCAGCGAAGCGTGTGATGTCGCCGTCTCGACCATCTATCGCCGGGTCGAAGACATGGTCGCCAGTGACCTGCTCGTCGAGCGGACACGGGTCGAATCGGACGGGAGCCACCACAGCGTCTTCGAGGCGAACGTCGACCATCTCGACGTCGACATCGACGACGGGACCATCGACGTCAGCGTCCACGTTCGCGAGGACGCAGCCCAGCGATTCTCGCGCATCTGGAGCGACATCCGGGAGAGTTGAACCACTCATGCACATCGAACTCGTCATCGCGAAGCTCGTCACCGTTGGACTGGGACTGTTGATAACGTACCAAGCGTACAAGGGGTATCGAACGTACGGAAGCAAGCCGATGCGTTACGTCGCCATCGGCTTTCTGTTCATCAGTGTCGGGTCAGTCATCGAGGGCGTCTTGTTCGACGTTGTCGGCTTGTCGATATTCCTCGCGGGGACTATCCAGACAGCCATCGTCGCAGTCGGTATGCTCGTCATTCTGTACTCGCTGTACGGGCGAATACCACAGCGAGCCAAACGGGAGGAAAGCCCTTGAGAGTTGACGCTCACGCAGGTCCATATCGCGGAATCCGTAGCGCTCGCGCTCGGTGTCCTGCCCCGCTCGTTTCTCGAGTAGCCCGGCAGTCAGCGGTCGACCCTTGCCGGGTGAATCATCGTACGCGAGGCCGCAATGGCTGAAAATACGTCCCTCGATGAGAAGGAGGGCGAGGAAGGTGGGTCACCGACCAGCCGACCGCACTCCCCCGGCAAACTCTGATTGCAGGTCTCGTGTATCGTAGCTCCGTGTGGCGGTTTGGAATCTTAACCACAACTGCATAAACTCTCCAGACCCAAGTTATCCTGTCTCGATTGTTCGACCCCAGGCCCGTGAGTAGTTACGCCCGCCATAGCCGCTACTAAATACTGCTCAACCATGCCACTCCAAGAATTCCTCACACAGATTGAACACACGCTCGCACCGGTTCGCCACGTGATGAAACCCATCCTCTCGGACCCGCTCGTGATGGGTGTCTGGGCACTGTTCGTCGTCGCGGCCGTCGGCACCCTCTGGTGGGACATCCGTAAGCGCAATCAGGCGCTCCCGTCGCTGATGAAAGGCGTCTGGACGCTCGTCGTCCTCTACTCCGGCCCGCTCGGGCTGGCGATATACTGGTACGCCGGCCGGACTCAGATCAGCCACGACTCGCTGTGGCGGCGGGGCTTCCGGTCGACCGTACACTGCTACTCCGGATGTGGCGCCGGCGAAGTCGTCGGATTCGCGCTCCTCGCGGGCCTGCTCGCCCTCCAGCGCACGACTCTCGTGACCGTGGGCACCTTCGCGCTCGCGTACACCTTCGGCTACGCGCTCACCGTCGGTCCATTGCTGCAGGAAGGCGTCGGCTTCGGCGAGGCGATGGTCGACGCCCTCTACAGCGAGACGCCGAGTATCACCATCATGGAGATCGCTGCCATCGGGACGGACCTGCTGGTCGCCAGCCAGGCCCACATCTCCGACCTGCTGTTCTGGGGCGCGCTGGTGTTCTCGCTGTCGGTCGGGTACGTGTTCGCGTTCCCGGTAAACGCCGCCTTAGTCTACGTTGGGGTCAAAGAAGGCATGGAGAACCCCGCCGAGATGGGGCAGAGTCAGCGCGGGGCACAGGCCGCCGACTGACGAAGCCGTGCCACACTTCCGACGCGCGACCGCCCCCTTTTCGAACCGCTCGGTGGCTATTCGACGTACCGTACGACACGCGCCATGCCCGCGTCGAGATGGTACAGATTGTGACAGTGGAACAACCACCGGCCGGGATTGTCGGCGTGGAAGTCGAGCGTCACCTGGCCTCTGTGTCCGGGGACGATGACAATAGCGAGTGGAAGCCCACCCCTTTAGGGATGGGTCCAAGCGACAGCAAAACCGTACAATCCACGCGCTACGACTCGTCTGGATGTTCCACCGCTTCCAGCCCAGCTTTGATTACCGCTTGATATGCTTCTGTAAGGTCTATATCCTGCTGTTCAGAACGGACACGACGGCGCGACCACGTGCAGGAGGCGCTGGTGCGGGACGTGATCGAACGGCTCTACGCTGAAGGTGTCGACACAGTGTACGTGGGCGACCTCACCGACATTCTGGAAGCTCACTGGTGCGCCGAGGTGAACGCCAAGACCCACCAGTTTTGGGCGTTCCGGGCGTTCAGCAACCGCCTCTCGTACACTGCCGAGGAACACGGTATCACCTCAAGGTAGAGTCAGAAGCCGACACGACTCGAACGTGCCCGGCGTGTGGCGAGTCGGAGCAGACAGAGCGAGACGGCGACGTGTTTCGGTGTCCGTGCGGTCACGAAGCTCACGCAGACCTCTGTGCGTCTCGCACGTTCCTTGAACAACAGGCTGGCGAAATCGAAGTCGGGTCGATGGCTCGGCCCGTGCGTCTCACGTGGGACGACCACAACTGGTCGGAGCTACCAGACTCCCCCGAGAGGGCCTGTCCTAACGAGAAGCGCACAAACCGGAGTACCGGCGACGGGAAACTTGCCTCCGTGGGTACGGCATAGCCAACATCCCCACCGGAGGAATCCCACGGCTTCAGCCGTGGGAGGAAGTCAAAGGCGTGCCGGTACGGACTGCCGGCTATCGTCGCCACCGAGTACCGGGATTCGGTCAGTGGTCGTGGCTGCCGGCCGCGCCCCCTTCGGACACGTGTGGGTGTTGGCCCGAGAACTCGGTCGGCTGTTCCTCGAAGGACTGCTTGCACCGCTCCGAACAGAAGTAGTACGTCTCGCTGTCGTGGGTGAGACTGGGTCCGCTATCGTCGGTCCGCATCCCACAGACCGGGTCGCGGTACTGACCTGGTGCGCCGAGCCCCCGCCGGTAGACGTAGAGGAGGAACCCCGAGAGGGCGAACGCGACGACGTTGAGGTAGAACGTGTAGTTCAGTTCGAAGTACGTCTGTTCGGACGCCGTCTCCCCACCGGCGAGGTTCGGCACGATGCCGAGCACGTCGAACAGTTCCTCCATGAGAAAGCCCGTGAACGCCATCGTCACGAAGAAGACGCCGAAGATGTACAGCATCACCTTCCAGCCGTAGTACTTCCGGTAGACGTTCAGCACGGGAATCGTGATGAGGTCGGCGTAGACGAACGCGATGACGCCGGCGAAGCTGATGCCCCCGCCCCAGAGGGCGACGGCGAAGGGGACGTTGCCCATGCTCCCGACGAAGCTGACGACGGCGATAGCGACCCCCATGATGGCGTTCTCGGCGCTGACGAGCACGCTATCGCCCCGGAGGAACAGCGTGTTCCACACCGACTGTGGGACGAACACGATGACGAATCCCGAGATGAGAAAGCCCGCGACGACGTCTTTCCATATCATCGACCACTCCTTGCGGTACTGATTGCCAAGCTTGTACCAGCCGCCCCACGACAGGAGTTCGTCGCGCCATCCGCCGCTACTGGCGAGTTCTTGCTGGTAGGTCTCCATGCAGCCCGCAGAGCAGAATTTCACGGTCTCGCCGCCGTCAGTCACTACCGAGTATTCGTCTCTGCCTTCCATGCCACAGGTCGGGTCCTCGGTGACGCCGTGGGCGGTATCGCGTGCGTTCAGTTCCGCTCGAACCTCGTCGAAGTGGTTCTCGGGGAGCGTCAGGTGGACGAGGAGCGCCATCACGGCGATGAGAACGAGGCCACCGAGCAGTTCCGCGACGAGGAACTCCCAGCCCAGCAGGACGAGTATCATCAGGCCGAGTTCGACGATGAGGTTCGTCGAGGCGAACATAAAGGCGAGGACGTTCACCGTGTGCGCCCCCTTCTTGAACAGGCCCTTCCCGATGGCGACCGCACCGAAGCTACAGCCGCTGCTCGCGGCGCCAAACACCGTCGCCGTCGTGAGGCCGCTCAAGTTCTCCTCTCCGAGGACCTGAGCCATGCGTTCTTTCGAGACGTACACCTGGACGAAGCTCGTGATGGTGAGCCCCATGATGATGGCCCACGCTGCCGTCCAGAGGAACCCCACGCCGATGCGGAGGGCTTCGAAAATCCCGTAGACGATAGCGGCTTGCATATCTAGACTAACACAGCCATCTGCTTTGTCAATTGTTCATAATATTGTTCGCGCTGCGCTCGCCAATAGCTTGGATTCGAAAGCACGGCCCACAGACCACAGCGACTGTTTGTGGCCCGGAACGACCCCCTACCGCGTCGTCTGGGGCGGCCGCCGGGGCCGCCGCTCGCCACCGCACGCTGTGGTACCGAGCCACCTCGGCACCCTCACCTTCGGTTCCAAAGCCGCTTGTCCGAACCACCTTCGGTAAAAAAGGACAATCCGAATAAGAGAGCGGGACGTAGTCGGTTGCGTATGTCGGCCACCATCACCGTCGAGGGCGACACAGATGTACCGACCCTCGTGCAGGCTGTCGAAGACGCGGGATACGCTGCGCACGCTTGAACTCACGGCATACCGACGCCTGCTCCCGTCGTTCTCGTCGGGTCTGTGTCGCCCACTGGCCCCGTGAGTGTCGGGGTGTGAAGCGCAACGGGTGCCCGTACCGAACTCCAGCTATGAACAACCACCCAGACCACGACCCGCCGGACGAACAGCCACCGGGCCACTCTGCTGCTCCGCAGTCGGACGACTCTGTTTCCTGTTGTCGCATCTGTCAGCTCGAATCTGCCGGCGATGGAGCCGTTACCCCAGGCGGCGAGCACCAGCACGCCCGTCCACAGCGAGACGCTCCCCGGACCCGTGCCGATTCCGGCGTCGAACAGGAACTGCTCGAAGACGAGGCCGAGCGCGCCGACGAAGCCGAACGGGAGATACACGAACGAGTAGAACGCGGCGAGCATACACACGATAGCCACGACGAAGGCGGCGACCACGCGGGTCACGACGGCCACGGCGGGATGCACGCCGGCCACGAGCAACTGTTCCGCAGGCGGTTCTTCGTCTCGACGGCGCTGTCGATACCGGTACTCCTGTACAGCCCGTTTATCCAGGGGGCACTCGGATTCTCCGCGCCGGCGTTCCCGGGGAGTTCCTGGATAACCCCCGTCTTCGCGGTTATCGTCTTCGCCTACGGTGGCATTCCGTTCCTCCGGATGGCCGGTCCCGAACTGAGAGACCGGTCGCCGGGGATGATGACGCTCATCTCGATGGCGATTACCGTGGCGTTCGTCTACTCCGTCGCGAGCCTGTTCCTGCCGGGCACGACGCCCTTTTTCTGGGAACTCGTCACGCTAATCGACATCATGCTACTGGGCCACTGGATAGAGATGCGCTCGGTCCGGGCGGCCTCCGGTGCACTGGACGAACTCGCCAGGCTCATGCCCGACACGGCCGAGCGAGTCACCGGGAGCGGCGACACCGAGGAGGTGCCCGTCTCGGACCTCGAAGCGGGGGATGTCCTGCTCGTTCGGCCCGGCGCGAGCGTGCCCGCGGACGGCGAAGTCGTCGAGGGGAACTCGTCCGTCGACGAGTCGATGATTACGGGCGAGTCGCTCCCTGTGGACAAAGAGCCGGGGGCAGCGGTCGTCGCCGGGACGGTCAACCAGGACGGGAGTCTCCGGGTCCGCGTGACGAAGACCGGCGACGAGACGGCACTCGCCGGAATCATGCGGCTCGTCGAGGACGCCCAGCAGTCGAAGTCCAAGACGCAACTGCTCGCCGACCGGGCGTCGGGCTGGCTGTTCTACGCCGCGCTGGGTGTGGCGGCTATCACGGCCGTGGCGTGGGTCCTCGCGGTGGGGCTGAACATCGCTGTCCTCGAACGCGTCGTCACGGTGCTCGTCATCGCGTGTCCCCACGCGCTCGGCCTCGCGGTCCCGCTCGTCGTCGCCATCAACACGTCGACGGCCGCCCGGAACGGGATGCTCATCCGCGACCGCATCGCCATGGAGGAGGCCCGGAACCTGGATACGGTGATGTTCGACAAGACCGGGACGCTCACCAAGGGCGAACAGGGCGTCGTCGGCGTCGAGACGGCGGCCGGCTGGAGCGAAGCGGACGTGTTCGAGTTGGCCGCTGGCGTGGAAGGCGACTCGGAGCACATGATTGCCCGTGCGATTCGGACTGCCGCCGAGGAACGCGGCCTCCAGCGGGCGAGCGTCTCGAACTTCGAGAACCTCCGTGGGCTCGGGGTCAAAGCGACAGTAGGCTCGGAGCCGCGTCGCGGCGCCAAACAGGTAAGCGGGGAGCAAAGCGGCCCGCGAGACGGTGAGACGGTCCACCTCGGCGGGCCGAATCTCCTGGAAAAACTCGGCATCGAACGCCCGGCCGGGATTACGTCGTTCGCCGAGGAAGCCGGCTCGAACGCCCAGACGGTCATCTATCTCGTCCACGACGAGTCCGAGGTCGTCGCGGCGTTCGCGCTGGCAGACGTCATCCGCGAGGAAAGTCGGCAGGCTGTCGACGCGCTCCACGCGATGGACATCGAAGTGGCGATGTTGACCGGTGACTCAGAAGACGTCGCGAAGGCCGTCTCCGCGGAACTCGGTATCGACCAGTACTTCGCCGAAGTCCTTCCCGAGGAGAAAGACACGAAAGTCGAACAGCTCCAGTCCGAGGGGAAACTGGTCGCGATGGTCGGCGACGGCGTCAACGACGCGCCGGCGCTGACCAGAGCGGACGTCGGGATCGCCATCGGCTCGGGCACCGACGTGGCAATCGAGTCGGGCGACATCATCCTCGTCGAGAACAACCCCCACGACGTGGTTCGACTCGTCAAACTCTCGAAGGCGAGCTACCGGAAGATGCAGGAGAACCTCGTCTGGGCGACCGGGTACAACGTGTTCGCGCTTCCCCTGGCGGCCGGTGTCCTCGCCCCGATTGGAATCATCCTGTCGCCGGCCATCGGCGCGGTGTTCATGTCGCTATCGACGGTCATCGTCGCCATCAACGCCCGCAGACTCCGTGGGGTCGACCTCTCGTGATGGACGCGTTTCGCCAGTGGGCCTTCGACCGTCGCGACCCCACGCACAGCCAGCGCGTCTACGACTGGTGGAGCCGACACGACCGTGTGTACGCCGCCTTCGTCACAGCCTTTCTATTGGGTCGGACAGGAGAACTCCGGGACCGGACGATTGCCGCTCTCTCGCTGGCCCCCGGTGATACCGTCCTCGACGTCGGTTGTGGACCCGGCTCCAACTTCGAGCGTCTCGCCGACGCCGTCGGCCCGACCGGCACCGTCGTCGGCGTGGACGCGAGCCCCGGCATGGTCGAGCGAGCGAGAGCGCGCGGCGAGCAGTTCGACTGTAACATCGACGTCGTTCGAGCCGACACCGAGCGGCTGCCAGTGGCGAACGAGCGCGTCGATGGGGTGTGTGCGACACTCTCCTTGAGCGCGATGGGTGACACCGAGACAGTCGTAGCGGGACTATCCGACGTTTCGCGTCCCGGCGGACGCATCGCGGTTCTCGACGTGCGGTCGTTCCAGACGGCACCGCTTCGCTGGCTTAACCCGCTCATCGAAGGCGTCTCCGCCGCCGTTACCAACTGGTATCCCGACGCCCCCATCATGCAGACAGTCGACGAGACGTTTGCCGCGGTCTCCAGCGAGACGTTTCACGGTGGGACGGTCTACGTGGTCACGGGGTCGAAGTTGGACTGACCTCTCTGCAGAACTGCTCCATCAGGGCACATACACGTCACCTGCCGACGAGCGCATTGTCGACGTATGTGCAATCACGTCCCACCGGAGCTACTGCGCGCATCTTCTATCGTAGTTTGGTACTGGCCAGTCTGTGCAGCGGACGTGTCGCTACGGACTGGACCACGGGTACACCCCGTCGCGACGACCGCGCCCTGGCGCCGCCTCGGCGCTCCGCTCTCCCGGGGCCGTGTGGGCAAATTACATACGGCTGCGGCGAAACTATCTGTCACATGCCCGACCGAAGTCGGCCGATTCGAGCACTCAAAGCGGGTGGGCCACCGGCGCTCATCACTGCTGGTATCGGTATCGGTGCGACAGGTGTCGCCGGTGAGGGTATCGAGAGTCAGACCTACCCTATCGCTGCCAGTCTCGCCGACTTCATCGGCATAGCGCCTCGGTTAGGGCCGATAGCGGTGGTCGCTATCGCCGTCTGTATCCTCCCCGTCGCACTGGTCGTGCCCGGTCTGTTCGAAGACCACTCGTCTCACTGAGTGGCTGTCGGCGAACGACGGGGTTCCGAACTGGTCCGACCGTCGTCTCGCGATGCCGGACGACAAAGAGCGGACAGTAGATTCCCGGCCGCTGGCCGGGCCGCTCGCTCACTCGCTGTTTGCGCCCGGATAGGCGGTCCGTTCGGTCCAGCCGTGACGCTCGAAGACGTCGACGTAGGTGTCGAAGGTCCCCGCCGGGGGTGTCCCGGTCCACGAGTCCAGTACCGTCACCCCGACTATCCGGGTCGATTTGATGACTCGCTCGCCCCGCTCGGTGGGGAGCGAGACGGTCCGCTTGTCCTGTGTGACGTAGTTGCTGAAGTTGTAGATAGAGCCGTGGCTCCGTATCGCGACGACCTCCTCGATGGCGTCGCCCTCGTCGATTTCGAAGGCGACCAGGTGGTGCTGGACTCGTTCCGGAAAGGCCGGGCCGTCGGAGACGAGCGACGCGACCACCGCTTTGCCGGCACGCCGGAGTCGGTGTCGCAGTCCTCCCTTCTGGTCCGTCACGCTGCCGCGCCTCCCGGCGGCGCGTCGGCGCCGTCTGCTGGCATACGGGCCCTACGTTCGCCGGGTGCAAGAGTCCTACTGGTCGAGCGGGGTCAGCGCGGGGCCAGTGCAGGTGGAGACGGCGTCACTGCGAATCGTACAGCTCGTGTTCGCTGATGACGGTGGCGACTTCGAGGGCCTTTCGAGAGGCGTCGCCCTCGCTGTCGACGTGGTCGGCGGGCACGCGGACGCTCTGGATGAACCAGTCGTCCGTGCCGTCCCGTCCCATCCGGACCTCGCTTCCCGACACTTTCGACTCGGCGAGGTCGGTCGCCCAGTCGGGTGTCTCGAGGCCGTCGAACTCGTCGGCGTCGCGAAACGACACGTCGTAGTGGTCCCCGCGCTGTTCGACCGTCTTCACGGTCAGTTGTGAGGGCATGCGTAAGTGGTGGCGTCCTACTCGCATAACCCGCCTACTTGCAGGTGCAACTGCGCGTTCTCCCGACAGGAGAGGACGGCGAAGCGGCCGGGCGAGCGGGCAGTTCCCCCTCCGCGTTCGCCCATGTCCAGTGAGCGCCGGTCGTGGCTCGCTCCGTCGCGCCAGCGACCGACGCCCTAGTACCAGACCCCTGCCGCCACAGGACCGGGGTGTCAGGAATAGTTCTGAAACAGACACGTCTAACGTAGTGTCTGATATATTATGTGTGCGTTCCCACGTGGGGTCGCCCGAAATCGGGGCCGGAATCGTCGCCGTTCGGACCGGGAGATAGCCGGTCTTCGACGGGATAGGAGGCAGTCACGGCGTCGTGCCCTCGACGGAGCGCTTCGAGAAGCGGTGTCGAGACCGAAACCGGCGCTGGATACCGAGCCTCGTCCGTCTGCGAGTCCGTCGCCTCGCGAGAGCAGCCCTCCGGGCGTATCAGGAGTTCGAGAGCGACCCAGATACCCCAATATCTATACTACTATACAAGATTGACAGTTCCGGTCGACACATCGTCTCAGCTCCCGCCCGGCGACCGGCCTGTCCGTGCTCGTCGGGCCGTGGCCTACGCCCGCTCGCCGCCGGTAGGGAACGCCGCGGTGGCGACCCGGACCCGACGACACTTCGAGCGTTGCGAGGCGTGTCGCGAGCGGGTGAGACGCCGCTGGTGCCACGAGCTATCCGGGCCGACGGCCCGCCGGCCGGAGGGACCGCTCGACGACGGAATCAGGATGGACCGGTCCCAATCCGGGAGCCGAGGGCGGGGAGCAGTTTTCCGAACCCGATCATGTAGACGCCGGCATAGAGCAGTAGCAGGCCCATGTACAGTTCCCACAGGCCGAACGTCGAGACTCCGCCCGAGAGCGTTGCCAGCGCCGCCTGCTCGGTGACCCCTCCGACCACCGTCAACAGCGGGGCGAACACCAGCGAGACCAGCAGGTCCGGCACGACGACGACCGATTCTGATGCGGACATACGTGGTTGTTCTCAGGCGGATGACGAGCCTATCTCTTTCGGTTCGCAGCGTCGCCACGGATGCACCCGATTTCTGACGGCGGCGCGGGGTCGGCGGCAATCCGGCACGCACCCTCGGACACCGACGACGGTATCGCGTGACTGGGGCACTCGCCGACCACAGTGTAACAACGACTAAGTGGTTGTCAGCAAAAAGCATATAATCGAACGCTCGGTAGTTGCCCGTGACCGCGAGAGCGGTTCTGAGAGACGGCATCCGAACGTGCTCGTGTCCACTGGCGCATGTGACTCCCGTCTCTCAGCCATCTTCCACTCTTTTTCGACGCGACAGCGCCTGCACACGCCGTCCCGGCGTTCACGGTCGGTGGACGATAGCGAGGTCACAGTCGATATCGCGGACGCACTCGTGGGTCGGCGGCGAGAGCACCCGGGAGGCTGCGTGACGGTCACTGCTGGCCCCGACGACTGCGAGGTCGTAGTTGGCGGCGTTTCGGTCCAAAAACCCGCCGACGGACTCGTGTGTCACGCGGGTCTCGACGGACCCACCGAAAGGTTCCGCGAGCGTTTCGAGCATGATTTCTGCCCGCCGGCGACCGGGTCGCCCGGCGATACAGGTACAGAGGCTGATGGCGCCGCCACCGGGGGAGAGCCGCTGGGCGAAGTCGAGCATCGCGTTCGCTATCGGCCCGGCCGACCTGACCATGACAAGTATCTCCCGCCAGTCGGTACAGCCGTTCGTCGAGCGGAACGCGACGACGTCGACGGCGCCGGTAAGGAGGTCACTGACGAACGGCGTGGCCTCGCCGTCACGGGTCTCGTAGGGCGCCACGACGAGGTCGCAGTTCTCGGCGTCGGCGGTCTGGAGGACGGTCTGGCCGGTCGAGTCGGACTCGACGGCGACGACGAACTCACAGGGCACGTCGACCACGGACTGGATGTCCGCCTGCAGCTGTTCCAGTCGCGCCAGTGACCGCTCCGTGATACGGTCCTCCGCGGCGTCCAGGCGTGAGACGGCTTCGGCCCCCCGGCCGTCGGCCGAGAGCCGCGCCTCGACTTCGTCGATGGTCTCCGGGTCGACGGTGTCCATGAGTACGACTTTCCCGGCGTCGTGGGCTGCGGCGATGCGGCCGGCGAAGCAGGCGAGTGAGGTCGGCATCTCGTCCCGTACCGGGACCAGAATCTGGTCGTCGCCGCCCGTCGACTGGTACAGGTACCGTGCCCGCTCGCGGTAGAAGTGGCGACGCCAGAGGAGGAAGGCCCCGGCAACGACGACGCTCGCGACGGTGATACCCGCGACGTAGAGCAGCTGTTCCGACCCGGTGACGAGCACGAGCAGCGCGGAGGAGTAGGCCGTGGGGACCTCTACCTCGAACAGCCAGGTCAGGGCGCCCGTGAGGAAGATACCGAGCGCCGCCGCCCCGGCGTGGACCTGGAACTGCGTCGGCGGGACGGCGTACCAGAACTGCGCCGTCAGCTCCAGCGCGACCCAGCCACTGAGCGCGCCCGCGGTCATCCCGCCGACGAACCGCCGCGGCTTCGCGTACCGGCTCCCCGGGTCGGCAAACAGCGTGTACGTGCCCGACGCAAGCGGCGGGTAGACCAGAAACGAGACGACCGGTGACGTGTTGGCGAGCCACGTCACCGCTCCGATGAGCAGCGGAACGATGACCAGTACCGAGAGGTGAAGCAGGTTCTGGGTGTCTTCGAGCCAGCGCCTGAGCGCGCGGACGCGCCGCCGTTTTTGCCGCCGCAACTGGCGCTGTAGATACCCCACCCTGTCCCGCAGCGACTCGAACATCACTCGTCTAGGCGTTCGCCGGTCTCGGGGGTATGTGTTTCGCCTTCCCGCGCGACGGCTTCGTCGCGCCGTTTGCCGCCGCCTACGCCGAACCGGGCGATAGTTCCCGGCGGCGGGCCACCGTGACCGGGAACTATCGGCCGTGTCGCGGTCCGTCCGACGACCGACTCAGCTCACTCGTCGCCGATTTTGCGACCGATGAACGCCCAGTGGAGGTGCGTCTCGCCGCTCGGTCGGTGCTCCCGCGTCACCTCGTAGACGTAGGGGCCGTGGGGACAGTCCGCACACCCCTCCGAGCAGGGCTGTCGTTTCACGACCGTCAGGTGGTCGTCGTGCTCGGTGACCTCGACGATTTCCTCGCCCGGAAGCGGCTCTATCTCCTGGGGCGGCACGTGCTGGTGTCGGAGTAACTCCTGTGCGTACAGCACGGTCTCGCGCAGGTCGTGGACGGACGCGTCCTGCAGGACGCTGACTATCTCGTCGGGTAAGTCCACCGGCGGTGTCGGCGGGTCGGGCGACTCCTCCATACGAACTCCTATCCGGCGGACGGACGTATAACTGACGGTGGGTCTATAGGATAACAACGACTGAGTGCTTGTTAGAACGCCGTCAGCCAAACAGCTGGCGCATCATCGGATGCATCTCCATGAGTTGCTCCTCGGCTATCTCCTCGTAGAGCTTGTACGTGATAGAGACGGTAAGCAGGAGGCTCGTCCCGCCGACGCCGCCGATGGTCCCGAGCATGTTCGCCAGGACGGCCAGCACGCCGACGAGCGCGCCGCCAAGCACCGTGACCTGTGGGATGTACCGTTCGAGCACCTTCTCGATGACGCCGACGTTCTGGCGGAAGCCGGGAATCTGCATCCCCGAGTTGTGTATCTGCTGGGCCGTCGATTCGGGCCCCATGTCGGCCGTCTCGACCCAGAAGACGGCGAAGACGGCCCCGCCGACGATCATGAACGTGAGGTCGATGCCCATCCGCAGCAACACCTTCCAGACCGGTTGCGTGACGCCGCCGAGGAACCACATCCAGTCACGCGGGGACTGGATGGGCGCGAGGTAGTAGAACAGGCCGCCGACGGGCTGACCGGCGTTGCTGTAGACGCCGAGCCACGCCGGCATGGTCCCCAGTTGCGCCCGCAGGATGCGGCCGACGAACTGGATGTTGGCCTGGATGGCGCGGACGAATATCATGGGCAGGACGCTGGCGTAGATGAGCTTCACGGGGAAGCGGCCACGCGCGCCCTTGACCCGGGCGTTCGAGAGCGGAATCTCGACGCGCACCGACTCGGCGTAGACGACCACGCCGAAGATGAGCAGGGTCGTGACCAGTTGCAGCAGGTGGCCCTGGGTGAAAAGCACCGTCTGGAGGCCGTCGGCGCTGAAGACGGAGCCGACGGGCACGGCGCCCGTGGCCATCCTGGCCCAGTTCGGCAGGATGCCAAAGCGCTGTCCGCCCAGCGCCGGGTGGGTGAGCAACCCGCCGATGAGCCGCTGGCTGACGCCGGCGACGATAAAGAGGCCGATACCGGAGCCGACGCCCCACTTCGAGATGACCTCGTCCATGAAGAGGATGAGGACGCCGCCCGCGACCATCTGCGCGAAGATGAGCCACTGGACGGCGACGGTCCCGAGGCCCAGCGACTGGGCCACCTGCGTGTCGACGGGCAGGAAGTTCCCCGCGAACACCATCGGCAGGCCGGTGAGACATATCATCACCAGCACCAGCAGCTTCTGGAGTCCCTGATACAGTATCTGGTCTCGCGGGTCGTTCTGGGTGTCGAGGCCGAGCAGGTTGGCCCCGCCCAGTAGCTGCAGGACGATGCTCGCGGTGACGATAGGCCCGATACCGAGCTGGAGGACCGACCCCTGTCCCGAGGCGAGGATGGAGCTGAACCGGCCGAAGACGGCCTGGTCGCGGGCGACGTCGAGCCCGAACAGCGACACGTTCGTCAGGAAGAAATAGAGGACGAGCACGCCCCCCGTCCACGCGACCTTTCGCTTGAACGGGATGTGTCGCTCGGGCTTGCGGACGGCCGGCATCCGCACCAGCAGCGGCTCCGCGACGTCTTTCCAGGTCATCGCACCCCTCCGTACCGCTGGTGGGCGACCGGACGATACTGACAGCTACGCCGACGGCGAATCGTGTGCGTCATACTTGTGGGTCCCGCCGCGTCAGCGACCGGTCACTGGCCGCTCCCACGGCTCTCCGGGCGGGCGCTGCCGGTGACCGCGGCTGACACGGTGACTGTGGGCAACTCCGACGTGCGGTCTCAAATGTCTACTGGTTCGGGAACCTCGGCGACGGCCGCGGCGTCGACCGTGCCGAGTGGGCGACGGCGGCCGGCCCGGTCGAACGCCGCGACGGCGTCGTCGTCCCAGGGCGGGACCGCCACGAAGACCACCTCCTGCAGGTCGTCGCGCTTCGTCACCTCCAGCGCGGAGCGGGGATGCGAGACGAACCGGCCCTGTGTGCGCCTCGGCGGCGTCTCCAGGTCCATCCCGAACACCGCACTGACCGAGTTCGGTCTCTCGGGCAGATAGAGGTCGGTAAACACCGGCGTCCGCGCGGGCAACTGGTCGCAGCGGTCGAGTTCGCCGGCCGGTGTCACCGCGAGTCCGAACGAGACGGGGTCGGGTTCCGCCTCCGCCGCGAACGACAGGAGCGTCTCGCGCAGCGGTTCGGTGATGTAGACGGTCCGCGATTCCGTGGCGGGACGGGTCTCGCGTCTCGTCGGCGCGAGCACCGTCTCGCCGAGGAGTGCGACGCCACCCGTGAGCGCGCCGATGACCTCCAGGTTCGTATCGACGTACAGCCCCGGCCCGGGCACGCCGAACGCGGGGTGCGTGTCGGCCAGCGCGCCGACGGCCCCCAACACGAGCAAGCCGGCACCGACACTGAAGACCACGAGCGAGAGCGGCGACTGGAGACGCGAGCGTAGCAGCGTCATCACCCGGGACGGGGTCACGGTACCGCTAATCAGTTTCGGCTTCGAGCGGTCGGCGGCGACACGCTGTGACAACCACTAAGTCGTTGTTACGAGCCGGCGAGTCTGTCCCCGAGCCCCTTCCGGACGAACTGTCGCGAGACGAACGAACAGACGAAGTACCAGACTATCCAGGCGGGCATCGGGCCCAGCAGCGGCGCCTGCCACGACACCGCCCCGGCGAGCGGGACGACGAGCCCCCGACTCGCGCCGAGGTGGCCGCCACGGACCTCCCACCGGAGCCAGAGGAACACCGGCACCGTCAGCAGCATGACCCAGACCATCGGGCGGAACTGCGCTTTCAGCACGGCTATCTGGTCGCTCGCCGCGTCCCGCTGTTCGTCCCGAATCCGTTCGAGCGCGTCCTCGTCGCCGCGTTCCTCGGCCGCGTCTCTCCGCTCGCCGAGACGCTCCATGCGCTCCTGGTACCGCTCGACGGTCTCGGTGTCGCGGAGTCGCGCCTGGAGGGCCGTCGAGTAGACGCCGGTCGCCGCCGCGAGCAGTAGGATAACCAGATAGAACGGGAGAGCCGTCGTCACCGGTCCGAGGACGACGTCGTCCAGTGACGCGATACCGTTTCGGACGCCGGTGTCCCAGTACCCCGTGACGAGGACCAGGGCGACCAGCCCGGCCAGTTTGTCGTACCGCGTCCACGACGCGAGTTCCGGCGCCGAGTCGTCGGCCGTCTCGCTCTCGCCGGCCGACAGATACCGCGTAACCCGGTCCGGCTCTTGCAACCGAAACCCGCTCGGTCCGCCGACCACGACGCCCGAGGCGACCAGTCGGCCCCACTGTTCGCGCGAGAGGGCGTCGCTCACGTCGCCCCACTGGAGTTCCCGCTCGCCGCCGTCGCTCCGTTCGAGCACGACGGTCACTGCTTCGCGGACCGCCGGGCTATCCAGCACCGCGGCTAGCTCTTCGGCTGGCATACTGATGGGTCCACGTACTGGGTCAGCGACTATCAACGCTTCCGTTCGCTGCTGTCTCCACGGGCGACACACGGCTCACTACCGACCCCTGTGCCGTCGTCACGACGCCGTCGCAGCGGCCGAACACTCAGATATCGATGTCGAGCACTTCCTCGGCGTGACAGTCGGGACAGGTGAGGCGATACTGGATGTGACCCGAGCGGGGCTCGGTCTCGACGTGGGTCCGCCAGTCGCTGTGCAGGACCGTATCGTGGAAGCCGCAGTTCTCGCACGTCTCCTCTCTGTGGAGGAGACTCTCCGTGAACGCGTCGACGCCCCGCTGGTGGGCCTCGGTGAACTTACTCATCGCAAGTACTCGGTACAGCGACTGACAGTATAAATCTGGCGAGAACGTGTGACCAGGTATCGTATCACACAGCGGGCCGGGGAGTCAGGCCCCGGTTTCGGCCCGGTGAGAGACCACGTCCCACTCAGCGGGCGACAGTTCGTTCGCGTCGAAGCCGTCGTGTTCGGGATACGCGGTCAGGACGAGATACTCGACCCTGTCGGCGGTGTACTCGACGAAGCGCGCGATGTTGTCACTCGCCAGCCCGCCCAGTCCGTCCAGTAGCAACACCGGGACGCGCTCGTCGACGTCGTAGGCCTCGTGGCCGGCGAGCGCGACGACGAACCCGAGCAGTTCCCGTTCGCCTTCGCTGAGGGCGTCGAGCGTCGTCTCGCGGCCGTCACGCGCGACGACGAGTTCGAACGTGCTCGTGAGCCGGGCCATCTCGAAGCCCGTGTCGAACCGCTCGAACAGCTCCGACAGCGCCGTCGAAAACGCCTCCCGAAGCGCCCGCTTGACCTCGTCCTTGCGGTTGCGAAGCGCGGTGATTTCCTCGGTGAGGTCGTCGTAGTCCGCGGCGAGCGTCTCCCGCTGTGTGGCCCGGGACTCGGCGGTCGAAAGCTCGTCGCGCGCGTCTTCGAGTTCGGCCTCGGTGTACTTGATGTCGCTCTCGATGTCCGTGACCCGGTCCTGTGTCGTCTCGACGCTCGCTTCGACTTCGTCGATGCGTTGCGCCAGTTCCTCCAGCCGCTCTCGGGCCGCCGAGCGGTCGTCAGTCTTCTCGGACAGCGACGCCTCCAGTTCGCCGATGCGGTCGGTCAGGTCCCGCTCCCGGCGGCGGGCGGTTCGGACCGCCTCGCGGCGCTCTTCGAGCTCTTCGACCCGCGTTCGGTACGCCGATTCCTCCTCGCGCAACTCGGTGATTCGCCCGTCGAGCGCGTCGAGCCTGTCGGCCATCTCCTCGGGCGTCGTCTCCGCGCCACAGAGCCAGCAGTCGACGGTGTCCCCGAGCATGTCCCGGGACACCTCGGTCAGTAACTCGGTCCGGTCCGATTCGAGGACCCGGCTGTTGGCTTCGAAGACGCCCTGTAGCAGTTCCCGGTCCCGTTCGAGCGACTGGAGTCGCTCGCGGACCTGCGCTATCTCCGCCTCGATGTCCTCGTCGTCCGGGACGGAGAGGTCGGCGAGTTCCGACCGGGTCTCCGCGAGGCGGTCCTCGATTCGGTCGACGGTCTCGTCGAGGCGGTCGACGCGCCGCTGTACGCGCTCGCGTTCGGCGCGAAGGTCGCTGAGGCGGTCGCGCGTCTCGGCGTCGTCCGACGTGGCGTCCAGCGCGTCCCGGTCGGCCCGCAGTTTCGCCAGTTCGTCTTCGAGTTCGGTCACCCGCGCCTGCAGTTTCGGGCGGCGTTCGGCGGCGTCGTCGGCCCGTTCCAGTTCCCGCTCGACCCGGTCGCGTTCTGACTGCAGGTCGGCTATCTGGCTGTCGATATCCTCGAAGTCCAGCGGCTTCGTGAGCAACGGCTCCAGTGGCTCCCCGTCGCGGACCGCCTTCCGGACGTCGTTGGTCTCGTCGAGACACGCAAAGAGGTCGGCACAGAGGCGGTCGTACGCCGAGGCCAGGAACGGCGTCCCGCGCTGGCTGACCCCCCCGTCCTCCCGTTCGAGTCTGACCTCGAACGTCCCCTCGTCGGTCACCAGTTCGACCCGGCCGTCGGCGCGGCCCTCGGTCAGTGGCGTCTCGGTCCCGAGCGCCGTCTCGATACCCTGGAGAAAACTCGACTTCCCCTGCCAGTTGCTCGCCCGAACGGCGTTGACGCCGGGTTCTATCGACTCCTCCGCGGCGCGGATGCCGGCGACGTTCTCGACGGTGAGTTCCCAGGTCATAGGGCCGGGAGCACCAGCGCCTCGACGAGGAACGGCTCTTCGAGCAACAGCCCCTGCACCGCCTCGGCGACGCCGTACGGCGTGACGACCGCCAGGAGCGTGTTCTTCCAGCTTTCGACGGTTTTCTCTTCGCCCTCCGCGGAGACGTGCTGTTCACAGACGTAGCCGCGGTCGACCGCCTCGTCGAACGGCACCCGGACCGAACAGTCCGGACAGCCCAGTTTCACCTGGACGTCCACTTCGGCCGACTCCGCGTCGGCGAGTCGCGCCTTCGACGCGAGCGAGGAGAGGACCGACTGGGCCTTCTCCTCGGTCCGCTGTCTGGCGACCTCGACGGTGTTTGACTCCCAGTCGGTCGCCGCCTCGCCCGTGTCTTTCTCGGCGTCGAGACACCCCTTGAGGTGATGGCGCATCGTGCTCCAGGATATCAGTTCCCGCTCGATGCGCTCGATGTCGAGTCCGTCGGCGGCCAGTGCGGCCGCCAGTTCGTCGCGCTCGACGTCGTCCTCGCCGGTGACGAGTTCGTACTCCCGGTCCAGATGGACGCCCAGCGTCTCCCGGTCCGCGTCGGCGTACAGCGCCTTGAGCAGCCGTTTGTTGAACCACTCCGTCAGTGACTTGTACCCGTCCGCCGACCGACCGTCACGCCCGGTCCAGCGGGTCACGAGGTACTCGTCGAGCGACTGGTCGCCGGAGCCGGGAACCGTGAGGTCGTAGCGGTCGGTGAGCGTCTCGACCTTGCATCCCATATCGTTTCTACCAGTGCGAACGGGGTCACGACTATTAAGCGTGTGTACTGCTGCGTACGGGGCTCGCGTGGACGCTCGCGACCGGGGGACTACTCGGTCATCCGAACCGTGAGGACGGGCACGTCCGCCGTCCGGACCACCTTCTCGGTCACGCTGCCGAGGAGGTAGCGGTCGAGGCCGGTGCGGCCGTGGGTCCCCATCACGACGAGATCCACGCCGTGTTCGTCCGCGTAGTCGAGGATACGCTCGTACGGCGTGCCGGTCACGACCGCGGTCTCGACGGCCACGTCGTCGCCGATGGCGTCGGTGGCCTCGCCGACCACCTCTTCGCCATGTTCGACGGCCGCTCCGGCGCCCTCGTGGCCCTCGTTGACGAGTCCGGACGGCTGTTCCTGCCGGTGTTCCTCGCCGACCATCTCGGAGCGGGGTACCTCGTCGTGTTCCTCACCGACCATACCGGTGTGGACGGCCTCTGTGTCCGCCACGAACAGCACGTGTAGCGTCGCCCCGTACTGTCTGGCGTGGTCGACCGCGTGTTCGAGCGCCGCCGCTGCACCGTCGCTCCCGTCGGTCGGGAAGAGGATGCTCTCGTACATACGTCTCCGTTCGAACTGTTCGCGGGCATTATATTTAAAATCTCGCAGATGTTAACAAGACAAAATTTTGATTGAACTTCGTCGAGCGCTCACTCCAGAAGCGTTCGCTCGACGGGTTTGCGCTCGAAGTACAGCAGTTCGAGCAGCATCACCAGCGTCGAGAGCGTCAGCACGACCAGGAAGGTTCCGAACTCCTGTGTCGCGAGATACCAGCAGAGGGCCACGACCGTCGAGACCGCACCGAGCACGCCGAGGACCGGCCCGGCCGACGACCAGCGGGAGGCAGAGCGATACCGGAAGGCGAGGTAGCTAATCAGGCCGAATATCGTGACGAACGCGAGCGACGCGAACGAACTGATGGCGTCGAGGCTCCCGAACGCCGAGAGCAGCATCGTGAGCGCACCGAGCAGGGCCAGTGACCGGACCGGTTCGCCGTCCGCCGTCGTCAGGCGACTCGGGAGCATGTCCTCGGTGGCCAACTGCCGGACCAGCCGTGCGGTGCTGAACAGCGTGGCGTTGAGGGCACTCGCCGTCGAGAACAGCGCGGCCACGCCTATCAGGAGAAAGCCGACCGTACCGAACACGGGCTCTGCCGCGACCGCCAGCGCCGTCTCGGCGTCGGCCTGGATACGCGCCGCCGGGAGTAAGCTCGTCGTGACGAGCGCCACCAGCACGTAGAGGGCGGTTACGAACGGGATGGAGACGAAAATCGCGGTCTTGACCGTCTCTCGCGGGTTCCGGATGCTCTCCTGGTCGAACAGCAACAGCTCCCACCCCTCGAAGGCGACGAAGGCTATCGCGCCGGCGACGGCCGGCCCGACACCGAACTGGTCGATACCGAGGGTCAACTGCCCGCGCGTGGCACCGTAGTAGAGCCCACCGCCACAGAAGGCAAGCAGTATCAGGACCTTGAGCCCGACCAGCGTGTCCTCGGTGCGGCCCGAGGCGTGTGCGCCGAGCACGTTGATACCGATGAAGACCACGACCACGCCGGCCGAGACGAGCGGCCGGAGCGGGACCGGGCCGACCGTGTCGACGCCGACGAGGCCGACGAAGTAACTGCCGAACGCGTAGGCGTAGAGGCCCATCGTTCCGACGTAGCCGATGACGAACGTCCAGCCTATCATCCCGGCGAGCGTCGTGTTCCCGGTGACGGTCTCGACGAGTGCGACCGGACCGGTCGGCTCGTCCACCACGCCGTTCAGGCGGACGAACGAGTAGCCCGCGGCGAGCGCGACCACCCCCGAGACGAGGAAGGCGAGCCAGGCCGCCGTGCCGGCCTGTGCGGCGACGACGCCGAGCACGGCGAAGATACCGCCACCGACCATCCCGCCGACGGCCATCGCTACCGATTCGCCGAGTCCGATTCTGTCGCTCATGTCGGACTCTTCTCAGCCTGCTGATAAATGTATTCCGCGAGAAAGCACACCGGAGTTACCCGACACACGCCGATATCCGCTGAAGAACTATAGGCGAATCTACTGAACTCGACGTATGGACACCGAGACAGCGCCCCTCGACGTTCGGGCGTTCGGACTCGCCTGTGGCGTCCTCTGGGCCGGTGCGGTCGTGGTCCTGGGCCTCACCGCCCGAATCGGCTGGGGCCGGCGGTGGGAGCGGCTACTCGCCGACGTCTACCGGGGGTACGACGAGACTGCGTCCGGACTTGTCGTCGGCGCGGGCTGGGCCTTCCTCGACGGCTGCGGCGGCGGCGTCGCGTTCGCCTGGCTCTACAACGCGCTGGCCGGACGGGGCCGGTAAGGTCGGCAATCACGCGCGTAGCACGACAGAACTGTCGGTACGTAGGTACTACATATGTCGTTTCGTCTCGAACCACGGGCGTAAGCCACAATGCCTGGGACGGACGTACTCATCGGCGTCGGGCTGACGGTGCTTTCGTGGGCGGCGCTGACCTACACGGTCATCCGTGGCCGTCGCACGGTGAATCGCCTCGCCCGGGCGCGAACTTCGCGCCGGGGGGACGCCGTCGATGGCTAGCGACGCCGAGACGGGCGCGGACTTCGCGCGCGAACTGACGCTACTGGACGTGACGTTCATCGGCATCGGGGCGATGATAGGCGGGAGCATCTTCGTGTTGAGCGGGCTCGCGGCCGGCGAGTCGGGACCGGCGCTCGTCCTCGCGTTCGCGCTCAACGGTTTCATCACTATCTTCACCGGAATGGTGTACGCCGAACTCGGCAGCGCCATCCCCGAGCCCGGCGGGGGATATCTCTGGGTCCGCACGGCACTGGGTCGCTCGCAGGCCTTTCTCTCCGGATGGATGAGCTGGTTCGCTCACGCCGTCGCCGGCTCGCTGTACATCCTCAGCTTCGGGTCGTTCGTCACGCTCATTCTAACCGAGTACTTCGGGCTGACCCTCGGGCTCAGTGATACACAGCTCCAGCAGGGGTTCGCGCTCCTCGCGGTGGCCCTCTTTACCTACATCAACTACCGCGGCGCGAAGGAGACCAGCCGGGCGGAAAATCTCGTCACCGCCTTACAACTGCTCATCATCGCCGCCTTCGTCGTCGCTGGCGTGGCGGCGATGGTCCATCAGCCCCAGGTCACGGCCGCGAACTTCGAACCGTTCTTTCCCAACGGGGCCGGCGGGGTCTTTCTGGCGATGGGACTGACGTTCATCGCGTTCGAGGGCTACGAGATAATCGTCCAGTCGGGCCGTGAGGTGGTGAACCCACGCGAGAACATCCCGAAGGCGGTGTTTTACTCGATGTTCGTCGTCGTCACCATCTACGTGCTGGTGGGTGCGGTCCTCATCGGCGGCGTGGAACTGACACCCGACCTGCTGGAGACGGCCCGGACGACCGACAGCATCGGCGGGAGCACTGTCGAGGCGTTGCCGCCCGCCCCGACGGTGTGGGAGGTGCTGGGCCACCTCGGCGAGTTCGGCCTCGCACAGGCGGCCGGGCAGTTTCTCCCCTTTGGCACGCTCGTCATCCTGGTGACTGGCATCCTCTCGTCGCTGGCCGCGCTCAACGCGACGACCTTCTCCAGTTCCCGCGTCGGCTACGCGATGGGGAGAGACAGCGTCTTTCCGGACGCCTTCGAGCGGATTCACCCGGACCACCAGACGCCACACGTCTCCATCGTCCTCAGCGGCGCGCTCATCGCCGTGATGGCCGTCTCGCTTCCGCTGGCGCAGGTCGCGGCGGCGACCGACCTGATGTTTCTCCTCCTCTTCTTGCAGGTGAACTACTCGATGATTCGTATCCGGCGTGAACACGGGGAGGACCTCGACTACGGCTACATCGCACCGTACTTCCCGTACGTCCCCATCGTCGGTATCCTGACGAAGCTCTTTCTGGCAGTCTACTTCTTCAACTACAGCCCGCTGGCGTGGCTGCTCGCGGTCGGCTGGATTCTGGCTGGCCTCGTGGTGTTTCTCGTCTACTCACAGGGTCGGATTCGGCGGACGGAACTCGCCGCCGAGGTACGCGTCCTCTCCGAAGAACGGAGTGCTGCCGGCCGGCCGAACCAGATTCTCGTCCCGATAGCGAACCCCGAGACCGCACACCGCCTCCTCGAACTCGCGTCCACGCTGGCCCGCCAGACCGACAGCGAACTGCTCGTCACGACGGTCGTGACTATTCCCGTACAGACACCGCTCGAGGAGGGTGAATCCTACGTCAGGGACGAACGAGACTGGCTCGACGAGGCGCTGGCGACCGTGCCGGCGGACGTACCGGCCCACCGAACTGTCACCATCGGCCGAACGGCCGGCCGGAGCATCGTGAGTCTCGCTCAGCAGTACGACAGCGACCAGGTGGTACTGGGCTGGCGGGGGCAACGCCGGCGGCGTGAGTACGTCCTCGGGTCGACCATCGACTACGTCGTCGACGAGGCCCCCTGTGACGTCGTCGTCGCGAAATCGAGCGGTACTGAACATCCCCGGCGGGTACTGGTGCCGACCGACGGTGGCCCCCACAGCGAGCGAGCCGAGGACATCGCAGGGACGTTCGTCGGCGCCGTCGACGGCGAGCTCACGCTCCTCACCGTCGGCCTCGATGGCCCCATCGGTCAACCGTATCTCGACTCGCGCCAGTCGATGCTCGAACGGCGAGGGATGACGGTGGCCACCGAACTGCTAGACGATGCCGACATCGTCGACGCAATCTTGCGCTACGCCGGCGAGCACGAGGCCGATACGATAGTGATGGGCGCGACCCGTCAGGGGCTGTTGGGTCGCGCACTCTTCGGGGACGTTCCTGAGACAGTCGGGGAACGATTCGACGGCGAGGTGCTGTTAGTGAAACAGTATCGGCCCACGCGGTCGCTCGTCCGCGCATGGCTCCGCCGGTGGCTCGGTGAGCGGCGAGTTTCGAGTTCGTCGGAGTAACGTGAACCGACGGACGGATAGTTGAATCGTAACTTTGTCCCGAGCGGCAGAAGCCGGCATCGATGGGCTGGGTCCAGGGACAGGTCCTTCGGGTCGGTATGTCACCGGCCATCCTGGTAGTGCTCGGGGTAGTGTTACTGGCCCTCGTGTTGTTCGTCACCGGAGCGTTGCCCGTCGACGTGACGGCCATCGTCGTCCTGCTCGTCTTGACGCTGCTGGAGCCGTGGACGACTATCTCACCCGAGGAAGCCATCTCCGGGTTCGCGAACGAGGCGACCATCACCGTCCTCGCGATGCTGATTCTGAGTGCGGGGATTAGCCGGACTGGTCATCTATCTCAGCCGGACCACGAGCTTTGCCGCGCCGGTCGAGAGCGGCGAGCGAATCACCGCCCGCTGTGAGGTCATCGGCGACCTCGGCCACGACCACTATCGCCTCAACGCACAGGTGTTCGACGAGACCGACGAGGCGGTCGTCAGTGGCGAGGTCGTGGTGCTGATCAAACCGTTGCCTGGAGATGGCGTGGGTGAGTGAGCGCGGCGCCGGTAGCGTCGTGCTGGACGGGAGTTCTGGCCGACGGATTACCCACGGAACAGGCGACTGCCTCGGAGCCGTCGGTACTGTTCGAGCAGCGAGACGCGCGCCCAGATTTCGGCGAGTACCCCCGTCGCCAGCAGCGTGAGCACTCCCAGTAGCAAGAGTATGTCCGCTTGGGAGAGGCCGTAGGCGAGGAGATACCGTGGGTTGTTCCACACCCACGTCAGCGAGGCGAACGCCTGTGCCGGGACACTGAGCGCGGCACTGATCAGTAACAGGCCAGCGATACCGCCACAGAGGCGAAGGGCCGCGAGCGACAGTCGCTTCGCAGCACCCGGATGGGCCCGTATCCAAGCCCGTCGGTGCCACAACAACAGAGCGACGCTGAGGGCCACGGCCACCTCCACCAGAACAACGCTTGGATGTGTCCGGATGTACGCCAGATTCAGGAGCAGGACGTTCGTCACCGTCGCGAGGGCGACACGGACGGGTTCCCCGGAACGTGGTCCGGCGTAGACCAGATACGTCAGCGAGGCATTGAACAGGAGCGACCCCGCAGCAGAATAGACGACGAAGGTCCGGGGTGGCATCGCGGCTGCCCCGGCGGGCACGGACACCAGGGCTCGGACGAACGGAAGCAGACGGCCCCAGAAGACCGAGGATTCGCCCCAGCGGCGATACCAGCCTTGCCACCGGTCGAGGTCCGCCTGCGAGACGTGGACGTACCGCCCGTACCGGTCGAGGACTCGCGCGCCGTTCCGGCCGAACAGGACGTAGGCGACGAGGCTGCCGACGGTCGCCCCTGCCGTCGCGACGAGGACGAACGCCGCGAAGGAGAGCGGGCCGACGACGAGGAGGGCGGCTGCCACCGGCAGGACGACTTCACTGGGGACGAAGTGGAGCAACAGCGAGGTCTCCAGAACCATGTAGCAGAAGACGGCGAGTAACCCGTACGTAGTGATAAACCGGAGTACCGCATGTTGCATCCCCGGAGCGGACAGAGCCTGTGAGGCCGTCATACGGCGGAGACTCTCAGACACTCCTCGTCACGAAGACAGTGGCTCGAGTCACCTGACTCGGTGTGAAGCCCACGCTGCCGAGGTAGAGCAGTCGCCGGTCGACACCGAGGACCAGCGACGCAATCCACGCGAAAAATCCCGGGCTAGCAAGGACGAGCAGAACGGCGATGACGCCCTCGTTCACGTCTTTCCCCCCGTATAGATGTCTCACGCCGGACAGCGCAGCCAGCACGGTGGCCGCGTAATCGAGCGAGCAGCGGTCGCCGTCCGCCTGGACGTCTCCACTGGTCTCTGTGCCCATACAACCGTTCTCTCAGCCCACAGACAAAAGGTAGCTCGCTGATATCACAGGGCTGCCGAGCGCGTAGCACCGCGACCGCGCCGTGACAGCCGGTTGGTCAACTGCTGGGAAGAACGGCCATACCGCTCGGGTACCTCTGTGGGCGTGATGGCCCGTGTCACGGCCGTACCCGACTGGCGACTCGTCGGCCTCGGACTCATAGCCGGCGCAATCGTGCTGAGTCTGTTCGTCCTGGTCGTCGGTCTCAACGACGTCGTCGCGGCACTCCGAGCGGCGCGAGGCTGGGTGCTACCGCTCGTCGTGGCGGCGTCGGTCGGATGGCTCCTGCTCTGGAGTGTGAGCCTCGGTACCGTCCTCAGCGTCCTCGACGTGCCCCACACGCGGCCGGTGACGGTCGCGGCGTACCTCGGTATCGTGTTCGCGAACAACGTCACCCCGTTCGCACAGGCCGGGGCCGAACCACTGGCCGCGGTGATAGTGTCGCGGGCGACGGACACCCGGTTCGAAGTCAGCCTCTCGGCCGTCGCCAGCGTCGACGCCCTGAACGTCTTTCCCTCGGTGGGACTCGCGGCGCTCGGACTGCTGTATCTGACCGTGACGGCGACGCTGAACCCCCGACTCGAACTCGCAGCAGTGCTGTTTATCGCGCTGGTGGCGCTCGTGACGGCCGGCGGCCTGTCGCTGTGGCGACACCGGCGGACGGCCGAACGTAGTCTTCGCGGACTGGCCGGCCGCGCCGAGGCGCGACTGGCCCGCACCGGGTCGGAATCGAGTCGGACGCTCGACCTCGAAGGGCGTGTCACCGGGTTCGTCCGGGCCGTCGAACGCCTCGCGAGTCGGCCGCGACAACTCGGTATCGCGCTTGCCTACTCGACGGGCGGGTGGCTCTGTCTCGTCGCCGCCCTCTGGCTGTCGCTGTACGCGGTCGGACACGCGGTCCCGGCCGAGGTCGCGATGTTCGTGGTGCCGCTCGCGTTCGTCGGGAGTCTGACGCCGCTGCCCGGCGGTGCCGGCGGTATCGACGCGGCGTACGTCTTCCTGCTGAGTGCCCTGACGCCGGTCCCTCTCGCCGACGTGACGGCCGCCGTCCTCGTCTACCGGGCCGCGACGTACCTCTTGCCGGTGCTGGCCGGTGGGGCCGCGGCGACGATGGTGAGCGCCCGGTCCGGGTCTGCTCCCGACGAATGAGACCGGCACCGACGCCGTGACACCGCAGTTCTGAACGCACAGTGGTGCCAGACCGTCCCGCGTCCGTCGACACTGCAGGCCCAGGAGCCGGGAGAAGAGTCGGTACGAACCTAGCACGTGGCCCGTGACAACCGATACACGACAGCCCCGGCCATCTCTGAGATATGTTCGAGCAGATACTGGTCCCGACGGACGGGAGCGAAGCCGCCGGTCGGGCAGTCGACCTCGCGCTGGACATCGCCGAGACGTACGACAGCGGGTTGCACACGGTGTACGTCGTCGACATTGGGAGCCTGGCCGCGGACGAAGACAGCGACGGCTGGCTCATCGAGCGGGCGCTCGAAGCGGACGGCGAGCGGGCGATAACCGAGGTCCGGGAGCGAGCGGTGGGGGCCGACATCCCGGTCGAATCGGGGATACGGTACGGCCGTCCATACAAGACGATACTGCAGTACGTCGACGACAACGACATCGACCTCGTCGTCCTCGGAACGCACGGTCGGCGTGGGCTCGACCACTACCTGCTCGGGAGTGTGACAGAGCGGGTCGTTCGGACCGCACCGGTGCCCGTTCTCACGGTGCGAGCGACCGACAGGCCAGCGACCGAATGACGCTCCACGTCACGTCGGGGCTCCGGTCAGCGTTCGGCGTCGAGTAGCACAGATGGCACGGCGTGTACTCGTCACCCGACTCCACGGCCTCTCGTCGCTGGGACGGCGGGTCTTTCGCGCGAGTCGGCGAGCGAACCTGGGATTCATGGCCGGAAGCGTGGCGTTCCAGGCGTTCATGTCGCTGCTCCCGTTGCTCGTGAGTATCTACCTCCTCGCGCTGGTGCTTGCGGGCGAAGCGGTCGCGCGAGCGTCGCTTTCGCTCGCCGAGTCGTTTCTGCCCCGGTCCGGCCAAGCGGCGCTCGGGCCGGTCCTGACGGGGCAGGTGTCGACAGCCACGGTCTCGGCCATCAGTCTCGCTGTTCTGCTCTGGGGGGCCGTCGGGCTATTCAGGACGCTGGAGACGGCCTTCGGCACGATTTACGTGACCCAGCGACGGCCCTCGACACTCACACGAGTGACCGACGCGCTCGTGGCGTTCGTCGCCGTCCTTCTCGCGATCCTCCTCGCAGTCGGGACCGCCAGCACTGCAGTCCTCGCGTATCTGCCGGCAGTTACCCTCGTCAGTTCGCTGCTGGTGTGGGTCGGCCTCGGCATCGTCTTCCTGCCGATGTACTACCTGTTCCCCAACCGCCCGCTCAGGGTCCGCGATGCCGTTCCCGGCGCAGTCATCGCCGCCCTTGGCTGGTCGCTGTTGCAAGCCGCCTTTCAACTGTATCTCCGCTTCGTCGCGAGTCCTGACATCGCTGGCGTCGTTGGGTCGGTCCTCGTCCTCCTGACGTGGCTGTACTACGGTAGTTACGTCATCTTGTTCGGTGCCGTGGTCAACGCGACCATCGGCGAGCGGACGACGGCCGACGGCAAGTGACGACGGGGTTGCAGAGCCCCAGACGGAGTGTCGGAGAGTGCTTCGGGACGGCGCCGACCCCGGGTCGGCCCACACCGGCGTACCAAGCCTGTCAGAAGCGAAGCGACGAAGATGGGCCCGAGTCCCGGTGGATAGCTGGCCGAGGGCGACACGACTGTCGCCGGTGGTGGGGAGCGTCTGGTACGTTCCTGCCGGACGAACGAAAGAACGCGATTGAATAGTCACTCGGCGCTACGGTCCTACCGAGGTCTGACCCATGAAAGCATACGTCATGCACAACATCGGTGAGACGGGATTCGTCGAGAAGGAGCCGCCGGAACCGGGGCCGGACGACGCCGTCGTTCGACCGACGAAAGGCCTCGTCTGTACCTCCGACGTCCACACGGTCCACGGCGCCATCGGCGAGCGCGACGACATCACACTCGGCCACGAAGCCGTGGGTGTGGTCGAGGAGGTCGGCAGCGATGTCTCCGTCTTCGAGCCGGGCGACCGCGTCGCCGTCGGCGCGATAACGCCCGAGTGGGGCTCGCTCGCGGCCCAGGACGGCCACCCCTCCCAATCGAATCAGGCGCTGGGCGGATGGCAGTTCGCGAACGTCAGAGACGGCGTCTTCGCCGAGCGGTTCCACGTCAACGAGGCCGACGCCAATATGGCTCACATCCCCGATACTGTCGCTGACGAGGCTGCTGTCTACGTCGCCGATATGATGAGCACGGGGTTCAGCGCCGCCGAACGGGCCGCCATCCCCGTCGGGGGCACCGTCGCCGTCTTCGCGCAGGGGCCGGTCGGGTTGATGGCGACGAAAGGCGCGGTGCTGCAGGGCGCGGGGCAGGTCATCGCCGTCGAGAGCGTCGAAAGACGGCAGGAACTCGCACAACAGTACGGCGCCGACGAGATCGTCGACTACACCGAGACCGACGTCGTCGAGGCGATAGCCGACCTGACCGACGGCGAGGGCGTCGACGCGGCCATCGAAGCGCTGGGCGCCAACGAGACGTTCAAACACTGCGTCGAGGTGACCAAACCCGGCGGTGTCGTCTCCAACGTCGGCTACCACGGCGAGGGCGAGTACGTCGAGATTCCACGCGCGGAGTGGGGCGTCGGCATGGCCGAGACGGACATCGTCACGTCGCTGTGTCCCGGCGGCCGGCTCCGCCTCCGCCGGCTGCTCCGACTGCTGGAGCGCGACCGCGTCGACCCGACGCCGATGACGACCCACGAGTTCGACTTCGAGGACGTCGACGAGGCGTTCCACCTGATGGACACGAAAGCGGAGGGTATCATCAAGCCGCTCATCGACTTCAGTTGAGTCGGCGAGAGACGACTCACCTTCGGGGCGGTGAGGTCACTGTTCGACTGCCTCACCTTCGGCGTGCTCTTGCGGCCCGTGGACGCTGGCCGGCCGTGTTTCGGACGGGGTGGTTCGTCGAGCCAGTCGTCTCCGCTATCCTTGTCGTCCTTCTTCTGGGAGGCGTCGTAGTTCTCTACGTCCCGACGGTCGAAATCGCAAACCCCCCTCCTGACAGCGCCGTCGGAACCTGATGACCCCGCCGACGGCGGCGCTCAGTCGTCGACCGCCGGGGCCTCGAACTCCTCTTCGAAATCGGCGTCCGTCGAGCCCGCCGGCCCGCGAACGTCACCGTCGCGCCACGTGCCGCGGCGGAACCACAGCCACGCGATGGTCGCGCCGGCCACGTTCGAGACGAAGAAGGCGAGCCAGATGCCGCGGACGCCGAAGATAGCGTCGGCGAACGGAACCGGCAGCCGATACTGGGAGGCGACGTAGGCGATTGGCAGTCGGATGACGGCGAGGGTCGTGACGGAGATGGCGGCGGCGACGAGCGTCTTGCCCGCGCCGCGGAACCCGCCGGTGAAGGCCCGCATGATGCCGATGAAGCCAAAGGAGAGCGAGACGTACCGCAGGAACGTCGCCCCCTCGGCGACGACGGCCGGGTCGTCGGTGAACACGGCGACGATGGGCCGAGGCACGAGGAAGATAGCCACGCCCATGAGCGCGAGGATAGCGAACAGCCCCTTGGCCGCGAGGTAGTTGGCCTGCTCGGCGCGGTCGTACTTGCCGGCCCCGATGTTCTGCCCGCTCATCGTCTCGACGCCGCGGGCGACGGCGATGGCCGGCAGGAAGATGACCGAGAACACGCGCGTCCCGATACCAAAGGCCGCGACGACCGTCGTCGAGAACAGGCCGACGACGACGAGCAAGGCGTTGATGGAGAGGGCCCGACCGGTCCCCTCGATGCTCGCCGGGACGCCGATTTCCAGAATCTTTCGGAGGTACTGGAAGTCAGGCGCGAGGTCCGAGAGGTGAATCTGGATGCCGCGGCTCCCCGAGAGCATGATACCGAGACCGACGACCATCGCCAGGCTCCGGGAGAATACGGTCGCGACGGCCGCCCCCTGGATGCCCAGTTCGGGGACGGCGATGGGTCCCACGTCCCAGCCGTTGATGAGGAACGGGTCCAGCACGACGTTGAGGACGACCGTCCCCAGCATCACGAGCATGGGCGTGATAGTGTCACCGGCCCCGCGCATCAGGGAGATGAACACGAAGAAGCCGAACATGAACGGCAGCCCGAGCGCGATGACCTGCATGTACGCCGTCGCGCCCGGGAGGACGTCGGGCGAGGCCCCGAGGAAGTCGAGGAACGGGCGGACGAACGGATAGGCGACGAGCCCGAGTGTCAACGAGGCAGCGAAGGCGAAGGTGAACGTCTGCGAGGCCGCGTACTCCGCTTTCCGCGTCTCCTCGGCCCCGGTGTGCTGGGCGACGAGGACGCTCCCAGCGACCGAGAGGCCCATCCCGAGTGAAATCAGGAGAAACACCATCGGGAAGCCAAAGGAGATGGCCGCCAGCGCGTCCGTCGAGTACCGCCCGAGCCAGAAGGTGTCCGCGAGGTTGTAGGCGGTCTGGAGGAGGTTCGTGATGACGATTGGCAGGGAGAGGAACACAAGCGGCTTGAGGATGTCCCCGTCCGTGAGATTCAGCTCCTCCTGTCCCTTGAACAGGCTCACGCCGCCACCTCCGAGCCGGGCGTCCAGCCCAGGTGCAGCGCCAGCGTCCCCTCGATGGTCTCGCGGGTCCGGTCGGTCCGCTCACCGAGTGCCACCGACCGGACGTGTGCGCCGTTTATCATCGTCGCGACGAGCCGTGCTACCTCGTCGGGGTCGGCGTCGTCGAAGTGACCGTCCTCGATGCCGTCGCGGACGGCCGTCCCGACGACGTCACACACGACCTCGTCGAGTTCGACGAACCGCTCGCGAAAGAGGTCGTGGTACGGCGCCTGCGCTTTCAGTTCCATCAGCGCGACCGGGAAGTCGTCGTGGTCGGACGAGGACTCCTCGAAGACGGCGTCGAGAAAGTCGGTCAGCCGGTCGCGCGGGTCCCGGGCCTCGCAGGCCAGTCGCGACTCGAAGCGGTCCAGCAGGTCGTCGAGGAACGCGTTCAACAGCTCCTCTTTCGTGTCGAAGTGGTAGTGTATCGCCGCCGACGTGACCGACGATTCGTCGGCGATTCGCTGCATCGTGAGGTCGGCGTAGCCGTGCTCGCAGAGCGCACGGCCCGTCGCCGCCATGATTTCGGCGGTGCTCTCTGAACTCATCGTACCGTGACTTACTGACTAGTCAGTTAAGAGGATTTTGATTAACCAGTTAGTCAGTGGTCTCTCGGAGTCGGCGCGCCGGGCCGATACGAGAACGGGCGACGCGACCGGCGTCTCCCGACACGGCCGCATCGACGCTATCTGTCGAGCACTCGCGCTTCGAGTCGGTGCCGGTCCTCGGCCGTCGCGTCGAGGGGCGTCTCGGGGCAGTCGTGTTCGTAGATGGCCCACTCGACGGCCGAGTCCCGCAGTCGCTCGCCGAGTCGGTCCAGGTCGAGACAGCCCGTGCCGAGTCGCGTCGCCCTCCCGGTTTCGGCGTCGACGTCTTTGACGTGAACGAGCGAGATTCGGTCGGCGTACCGGTCCAGCAGCGCGGCCGGGTCCGCCCCGGCGTAGGCGGCCCAGCCCGCGTCCAGTTCCAGTTCGACGTCTGTCTGTGCCAGTACCCGTTCGAGGGCGTATTCGCCGTCGATTCGCTGGAACTCCTGGTCGTGGTTGTGGTAGTGGAGTCGGACGTCCGCGTCGGCGAGCGCCTCGGCGAGCGCCGAGAGGGCGCTCGCCGTCTCCGCCACGGCCGCTTCGTCTTCGAAACACGCGGCGTCCAGATACGGAACGACGGCGTTCGTGGTCCCCACTGCGCGACAGAGTTCGACAACCCGCGCCCGACTCATCGCCGAGGGGTGGGCTCCGGGCAGCGAGCCGACGGCGGCGTGGATGCCAGCGACCGAGAGGCCGAGACGTTCGAGCGTCGCCGCCGTCGTCTCGGGGTCGCTCTCGGGCAGTCGGGACGCGAACTCGACGCCGTCGTAGCCGGCCGCCGCGACCCGTTCCAGCAGCGTTTCGAGGTCGGCCTCGACGTCGCGTAACGTGTAGAGCTGTATCGCCGTTCGAGCGGTCATCGTCCCTGCTTCCGGTCGGGTCGACGAATAGTTACCGAGAGCCGCGACACGAGCGGGTCACGGGTCGACGTGGTGGACGGCGTCGGGCGAGAGCAGCCGACCGGTCGGGAGCGCGACCCAGCCGTTCGGGAGCACGCGAACGCTCCCCTCGTGCAGCACTCGCTCCTGTTCGAAGTCGCCGTAGACTGTCGCGTCGTCGTACTCGAGTACCAGTTCGTCCGTGAACTCGCCCCAGACCGATTTCGTGGAGATGACCATACCCTCTCGACGGCCCGTTGACGGATAACAGTTCGCGGACCCCCGTGTCGACGACACGTCGGCGGTGAACTCGACGACCGCTGCCGCTTCGAATCCGCACGGGCGGTAGCTGCGTTCGCCCCGACCGTACCGACGCAATTATGACAGTATTACTAACTACATGTATTTCTGAGGTAACTCAGAAAAGCTCCGCTCGAATACGGCGCTTCGGGTAGCGAATGCAATTTCCGAGAAGTGACGTTCTCTCTACCATTCTGAGTTATTCTGAGATATTTCGGCAATACAGGCGATAAATATGATGGTATATGCTGTAATATAGGGTAAAATACACGTGTCTGAATCTATTTATGGAGCGAGAATCTGCGTTTGTATTCAGAGAGGCCTGTGTATATTATATTAGATATTCTTGTTCTAATCGGAATTTTGATATGCTGAGTTGGCCGTTCACAGCGCCGGTAGGTGTGTAACTGACCGGGCCGGGCTCACCGCGCCTCGAGACGGCCGACCGTTTCGCGCTCCTGATTGAAACAGGGTTACGGTGTTTCGATTTGGCGGGCGGAACTGCCTCGAGCTGAAACGCACTAAAGGTGTTTCAGAACTGGGTTCGCCACCCCGCTCGCTACCCCAACCCCGTCCGCCGATGCAACTCTCCGTGCTATCGGTCTCCAGTGTCGTCGAGCGGTCGTCCGGCGCCCCACCACCGGTGTGAAGTATAAGAAAGAATATTAATATAGTTCTTACACACCGATTCGAGATATATCGGGATAGTAATGAGTCGGAGGCAGACAACAAATCGAAATCGACTCATACGACCTAAAGTTCCTCAAATCGGCCGTCTGGGAGACATATAGGATTAGACAGATTACGTTACGTTCGTATGACTATTCCCTCGAACGTACGTCTCAGAATTCGAGAATGACGCCTCAGCGGGCGCGGTAAAGATTCATACGGTCAGCCACACGCTATCGGTTATGGACCGAGACACGCTCAAACAGGCACTGGAGAACGCCGACCTCACGGCCTACGAGGCCGAGGCGTATCTCACGCTCGTCGACTACGGGCGCCTCCCCGCCGTCGACGTGGCGAAGAAATCCGGCGTCCCGACGTCACAGGTGTACGACACGCTCCGGTCGCTGGAGTCCAAGGGGTTCGTCGACACGATAGACCAGGACCGACTGCACGCGGAACCGGCCGACCCCGTCGACATCCTCACCCACCTGCGCGAACGGGGGGAACTCTTCACCGAGGCCGCCGAGGAACTCGAAGACCGGTGGGAGCAACCGGACCTCAAGGACCACCGCGTCGGGGTCGTCAAACACGCCGACACGGTGCTCGAACACGTCCGGAACCGGGTCCGAGAGACCGACGTCGCGGTCGAAGTCGCGCTGACCGCCGACCAGTTCGAGTCGCTGCGGACGGCGCTGTACTCGGCCGCCAAGCGGGGCGTCATCGTCCACGTCGCTATCTACTACGAATCCGACCTGACGGAGCGAAGCGAGGCCTGGGACCTCTCCCGGACGAACCTCGAAGTGCGCGTCGTCAAGATACCCGGCCCGTTCATCGCCGTGCTCGACCGGAGTCGAACCTATTTCGCCCCGAACTCGCGGGCCGCGGAGAACTACGGCATCCTCATCAACGACAACATCCTCTCGTTTATCAATCACTGGTACTACCAGACCTGTCTCTGGTACCCGTGGCCGCCGCTGGTCGGGGACCAGGACCGTCCGAAGCCGTACATCAGTCTCAAGGAGTTCATCAGGGACATCTCCGCGCTGCACCACGACGGCGGAAACGTCGCCGTCACCGTCTCGGGCATCGACGTGGCGGCCGACGAGTTCCGCACGGTCACGGGGACGGTCACGGACATCTACTACCCCGACGCGGTCACCGACGATTCGCCGTCGCTCGAACAACTCTCGACGTACGCGGTGGTGACACTCGACACCGGGGACGAGCAACTCACGGTCGGCGGGTGGGGCGCGGTGTTCGAGGACATCGAGGCCCAGAAAATCACGCTGGAGGCGATATCGTTCGACGGCGTCGGTCAGTCGTAGGTCGTCTCGACGGTGAGTTCGACCGTCTGGTCGCCGACCTGCACCGAGTACGCGCCGGCGTCGGTCTGTCTGTCCCCGTCCTCGCCGACCTGTCCCAGTTCGGCCGCGTCGAGTTCGACTTCCGCCGTCGCGCTCTCGCCGCCGTCGAGCGAGACGCGCTCGAAGCCACGGAGTTCACGGACCGGCGTGATACGCGAACTCGCGTGGTTCGTGACGTACACCTGGACCACGTCGCTGCCCGCGCGGTCACCGACGTTCTCGACCGGGACCCGGACCGTCGTCGTGTCGTGTGGCCCGACGGTCGACTCGGTCAGCGCCACGTCGCCGTACTCGAAGTCGGCGTAGCTGCGGCCGTGGCCGAACTCGAACAGCGGGTCGTACGACGAGGGGTGTTCGTCCTGTCCGATGGGGGTCGGGTGTGGGAAGTGGTTGAATCGGGTCGACAGGTGACCCTCGGACTTCGGAATCGAGATGGGCAGTCGACCGCTCGGCTCGTTCTCGCCGAAGAGCGTCTCTGCGACGGCCTGCCCGCCCATCGTCCCGGGGTAGTACGCCATGAGGATGGCCGGGACGTGCTCGGCCATCCAGTCGACGATTAGCGGTCGGCCCGTGACCAGCACGCCGACGACGGGGGTTCCCGACGCCTCCAGCGCCGCGGCGAGTTTGCGCTGGGCGTCGGGCAGGTGGAGGGTGTGTCGGTTCGGGAACTCGTCGGGCTCGGTGCCGGTGTCGACGCTCGGGCCGAACTCGTGGAGGTACCACGGTTCGCCGACGGCGACGACGGCGACGTCGGCGTCTTCGGCGGCCTCGACGGCCGCCTCGACGTCCAGCGTCTCGTTCATCGTCGCCCCCTGCTCGTAGACGACGCTGCCGGACGTGGTCGCCTCGATACCGTCCCGAATCGTCACGACGTCGGTCCCCTCGGGGTCCGGGACACTCCACCCGCCGAGCTGGTGGACCGCGTCGTCGGCGTTCGGCCCGGCGACGAGGACGTCCGCGTCCCCATCCAGCGGGAGGAGCTCGTCGTTTTTCAGGAGGGTCATCGCGTCGCGTGCGACCTCGAGCGACGCCTCGCGGTGGGCGTCGGCCCCGACCACGTCGCGGGCCTCGCTCGGGTCGACGACGGCGTCCTCGAACAGGCCCAGTCGGAACTTCTGTTCGAGGACGCGTTCGACGCTGTCGTCGACGACGGCCTCGGCCACTTCGCCCCGTTCGACCAGCGAGACGAGGTGGTCGGCGTGGTCGACGGCGTCGACGGACGCGATGTCGAGGCCCGCCTCCCGGGTCTGGCGGACGGAGTCGCGGTGGTCGGCGGTTATCTTGTGGTCCGCGTCGAGCATCTTCACGCCGCCCCAGTCGGAGACGACGGTGCCGTCGAAGCCAAGCGTCCCGCGGAGCAGGTCCGTCAGATAGCGCCGCGAGCCGTGTGCCGGCTCCCCGTCGACGGCGTTGTAACAGGGCATCACCGACTCGACGTCCTCGTCGAGCACGTCGAGGAACGACGGCAGGAAGACGTTTCGCAGCAGGTACTCGGAGATTTCGACCGGCGCGGCGTCCTCGCCACGCGCGGGCTCGCTGTAGGCCGGGAAGTGTTTCGCCGTCGCGATGACCGACGACGGGTCCTCGATGCCGTCGCCCTGGTAACCCCGTACTTTCGCGGCCGCCAGTTTCGCACAGAGGTAGGGGCTCTCGCCGAATGTCTCGAACGTGCGCCCCCACCGCGGGTCGCGGGCCACGTCACAGGTCGGCGAGTAGTTCTGGTGGGCGCCGCTGTGCCGGACCTCTGTCGCCGTGATACTCGCACCGCGCTCGACTGCGTCGGCGTCCCACGTCGCTGCGGCGCCCAGACCGTTCGGGAACGCCGTGCCTTCCGCGACGTAGGCGTGGCCGTGGACGGCGTCGACGTTGAACAGCAGCGGGATACCGAGCCGCGTCTCCGAGAGCGCGGCCTCCTGCAGTCGGTTGACGGTGTCGACGATGTCGTCCAGTCGCATGTCGACGGCGCCGCCCCAGCCGAAGGAGGCGACGGCCCCGACGTTGTGTTCGACGACCTCGGCGCGGACGTCGTCGACGTCTTTGAACTCGTCGAGGTGGCCGGCCCAGGTCCCGACCAGTTGCCCGACCTTCTCTTCGAGGGTCATTCGGTCGAGCAAGTCCGCGACGCGTTTCGGGGTCGAGACAGCCGCATCTCTGTATGGGGGCTGCGTATCGCTAGTCTGCATCGTGCGAACGATTCCACCACGCCCATTTATATTTTTGCATGGCCCCGGCAACGCCTGCCGTGGGCGCTGTCGTGCCAGTACCGGCGATTTTGCCAGCAGACCGAGACAGATGCCGCCCGGTCGTGTCGGGTTCAAACTGGCCCGTTTCTGCCGGCAGCTAGACCGCTCCCACCCTGTGTGTCGCGCCAAAGCGGACAATCATCCATGAACAACCGGAAGTACTAAATAGGGATGCGTGGACGTTTCAAACTGTACGCAATGCCACGAGAGACTACTGGCTATAGCGATATGCTTAGCCGACGGCAATTCACTAAACTGACCGGTGCGTCTGGAGCTGCGGCCCTCGCTGGGTGTCTCGGCGGTGAGTCGTCCAGCAGTACCACCCTCACGGGCGCGACGAACGAAGGCGTCCCGTCGAACATGCACCTGAACCCGATGGCGACCCAGAACTACGACTGGACCGCCGGCAACCACATCTTCGAGCGCTTTGCCGCCTACAACTTCTCCACACAGGAGTTCGAGTTGGCCGGGCTGTCGGACTGGTCGTTCGACGACGAGCAGGTCACGCTGACGCTGCGTGACGGCCTCACGTGGGACACCGGCGACGACGTCACCGCGGGCGACGTCATCACCCAGTTCAAACTGATGGAGAAGACCGAGGCCACGCTGTGGGACTTCACCGAGAGCGTCGCCGAGGGGGACGACGACAAGACGGTCGTCCTCACGCTCTCGCGCCCGTCGAACCCGGAGATTATGAAGCACACGCTGGCCAACGGCGACCTCCGGATTCACGGCTACCAGCCGGTCTTCGAGGAGTTCCTGGACAAGGACGCCGCGGCCATCCAGCAGTTCGAGTGGACGGACGACGTCCACGGGAACGGCCCGTTCACGCTCGACTCGAAGAACGACCAGGCCTGGACGCTCACCCGCAACGAGCACTTCTACGACGCCGACAACGTCGGCGTCGACACGTACGAACTCCTGAGCCGACAGGAGAACACCGCGCTCCAGCAGGGGCTGATGGGCGGCGAACTCGACGTCGTCACGAGCCTGTTCACCCCGCCGAAAATCGTCGACAGTTTCCCGGACCACGTCGAAGAGGTCCAGCTCCCGGCGAACTGGGGATACGGGGTCATCTTCAACCACGAGGACGAGGACTTCGGCGACCGGCAGGTGCGACAGGCGATCGCACACGTCATCAACCGCCAGCAGGTCGCGGACAACGCCGGACCGCGCACGAAAAATCCCGCCCCGAAGGTGACCGGCATCGCGCCGGCCGACCAGGAGTCCTGGCTCGGCGACGCCTACGACAGCTTCGAGAGCTACGGGCCGAACGCGACGCAGTCCGACGCGGCCGCCGCGCTGCTTCGCGAGGCCGGCTACTCGAAGTCGGGCGGGACGTGGCGCGACGGTAACGGCGACGCTCTCGGCGGGAGCTACCTGACCCCGGCAGGATGGACCGACTGGACGACCGCGACGAACACCGTCGTCGACCAGTTGAACTCCTTTGGCTTCGAGTTCGAGATAAACTCGGTGCCGACCAGTGACTTCTACGGCGCGTACAGCGAGTCCAACTTCGCTATCGGCGCGTTCTACTGGCTGCCCGGCGGCGCTCGGTCGTCGTTCCCGTACTTCCCGCTGCGGTGGCAACTGACTATCCCCGACGTCGGCGGCGGACACAACTTCAGCGACGGCGAACACACCGTCCCGGCGATGGACGGCTCGGGCGAGACGACGCTGAACCCGCTCGAGGAGATACAGTCCGTCGCGACGATGCAGGACGAGGCGGCCGTCACCGAGACGGTCCAGCGGGTCGCGTGGCACAACAACCAGAATCTCCCGGTGCTCGGCCTCGTCGCGAAGCAGGACCAGTCGTGGCTCACCAGCGACGAGTGGGACGTTCCGTCGAGCGACGCCGACGCTCGCGGCGTCAAGTGGCCGTCGCACTGGCTTCCCAAGCAGGGCGAGTTGCGCCCGGCCGAGCAGTGAGACGGACGGAGAGTACGCAATGGTAAACTACTACGTGCGCCGGACGGCCAGGGTGTTCGCCACCATCTTCATGGTCGCCTCGCTGACGTTCGGCCTGATACGGCTGCTCCCCGGCGGTCCCTACACGCTGTTGCGCACTCGGTTGCTCAGGCAGGGAGTGCCGGCCGCGGAGGTCGACGCCCGAATCGCCAACCTGCAGAACATCAGGCCGGACGCACCGCTCTGGCGGCAGTACATCGATTACATGCTCGCGCTCGCCCAGGGGAACCTCGGGGAGTCGATTTCGCTCAACGAACCGGTCGTCTCGGTGCTCGCCAGCTCGGCCCCGTGGACCGTCTTCGTCGTGCTCGTCTCGACGATACTCGTCTTCGCTATCGGTATCTTCCTCGGGGCGCTGCAGGCCTACTGGGAAGGCTCCCGGTTCGACAAGCTGGTCTCGGGCGTCTCGATATCGCTGATGTCGATGCCGTTCTACGTCATCGCCGTCCTCGCGCTGTACGTCTTCGCCTACCAGTTCGGCTGGTTCCCCACGGCGGGGACAATCGGGAGCAGTGTCGAGCGAGAGCTGGGTATCCCGTTCGTCCTGAGCGCGCTGGAACACAGCGTGCTGCCCATCTTCTCGTACACCATCGGTGCTATCGGCGGCCAGGCGCTCGCGATGCGCGGGAACAGCATCCAGGTACTGGGCAACGACTACGTCCAGGTGGCTCGCCTCCGCGGGCTCTCGGACCGCCGTATCGCGACCCGCTACGTCGCCCGGAACGCCATCCTGCCGATGTACACGGGATTCCTGCTCCTGCTCGGCTTCCGACTCGGCGGGACCGTCATCTTAGAGCAGATATTCTCCTACACCGGGCTCGGCTACTACCTCATCACCGCGCTGAACTCGAACGACTACCCGCTGATGATGGGGACCTTCCTCGTCATCACCGTGGCGCTCGTCCTCGGCGTCTACGTGGCGGACCTGACCTACAGCAAAATCGACCCGCGGATTAGCGCAGGTGATTCAGATGAAGCCTACTGAGGCGGACGGCGTCGACTGGCGAAGCGAGAGCACGTCGGCACCGGACGTGACGACGCGCGACCGGCTCCGCGAGGTGTACGACGAGCGGATTCACACCCCGCTGCTCGTCGCGTGGGCCGACTGGCGAACGCGACTGGGCTTTCTCATCCTCGGGGGGTATCTCACGGTGGCGCTCGTCGCGGTGCTTGGGCTGTGGCGAGAGCCGGCGACGAGTCAGGCGCCGCGCTATCTGATGCTGTTCGAGAACATGAAGTACCCGCTCGGCACGACCGCCTCCGGGACGGACCTCGCCGCGCTCGTCATCCACTCGACGCCGGACATGCTGTTGATGATCGCCGCCGGCGCGGTGTGGGCGACGGTCGTCGCCGTCGCGATCGGGACCCTCGCCGGCTACAAGGGCGGCCGCGTCGACAGGGCGCTGATGTCGTTCTCGGACCTCGTCATGGCGATTCCGGGCCTCCCGCTCGTGATAATCCTCGCGGTGACGCTCAACCCGCAGAACCCCGTCCTGCTGGGCGTCGTCATCAACATCAGCTACTGGGCCGGTCTCGGCCGGTCGCTTCGCTCGCAGGTGCTCACCATCCGCGAGAACGACTACGTCGAGGCGTCGCGAACGATGGGCGTCAGCACCCCTCGAATCATCGCGAAAGACATCGTCCCGAACCTGATGCCGTACGTGACGGTCAACTTCGTGTTCGCCGCGCGGTACGTCATGTTCGCGTCCGTGGGGCTGTACTTCCTCGGCGTGTTACCGTATTCGGTACAGAACTGGGGCGTGACGCTCAACTTCGCCTACAGCGGCGGGGCGCTGTTCTCGTGGAGCGCGGCCCACTGGCTGCTGGTGCCGATGGTCGCGATTATGGGGCTCTCGCTGGGCCTCATCCTCCTGAGTCAGGGGCTCGACCGGGTGTTCAACCCCCGTGTCCGGACGCGGATGTCCGGCGAGTCCAGTTCGACGGCGGACGACGACGACGCGACCGTGACGGAGGTGCTCTAGATGGCTTCAGAGACGACACAACGACGACACGGCGACCCGATGGCAGCGACCGACCCGATACTCGAGATGCGCAACGCGCGCGTCACCTACGACGACGGCGAGACGTTCGTCCTGGACGACGTGAGCATGGCCATCGAGCGCAACGAGGTGGTCGGCGTTGTCGGCGAGAGCGGGAGCGGGAAGTCGATGTTCGCCTCGGCGATGCTCGACGCGATTCCCGACCCCGGACACCTCTCCGGCGAAATCCTCTATCACAGAGCGGACGGGACGACCGTCGATATCCTGGAACTCAGTCCGGAGGAACTCCGGCAGTTCCGCTGGGAGGAAGTCGCGATGGTGTTCCAGGGGGCGATGAGTTCGTTCAACCCGACGATGAAGGTCGGCGGGCACTTCCGCGAGACGCTGAAGGCCCACGACGCCCACGTGACCGACGGGATGGAGCGGGCTCGCGAACTCCTCTCCGACCTGTATCTCGACCCCGACCGGGTGCTCGACTCGTACCCACACGAGCTCTCGGGCGGGATGCAACAGCGCGCGCTCATCGCGCTCTCGCTCGTTCTGGAGCCGAACGTGCTCGTGATGGACGAGCCGACGGCCGCGCTGGATCTGCTGATGCAACGGTCCATCCTGCTGCTCTTACAGGAACTCCAGGAGAAGTACGACCTGACGATGGTCTTTATCACGCACGACCTGCCGCTGGTCGCCGCGCTGGCCGACCGGATGGCCGTGATGTACGCCTTCGACCTCATCGAGGTCGCTCCGCGGGACCAACTCATCGGGAACTCCGGCCACCCCTACACCCGCGCGTTGCTGAACTCCACGCCGAACCTCGACGCGCCGCTCGAAGAGATGCGCGCAATCGAGGGCCAGAGCCCGGCGCCCATCAACGTGCCCGCCGGCTGTTCGTACGCGCCGCGCTGTCCGCTCGCGACCGACGAGTGTCGCGAGACGGACCCGGCCTTCGCCGACACCGGCCCCGGCCACAGCACGGCCTGTCACCACTGGGAGCGGGCCAGAGAGCGTATCGACCTGAACTTCGACAGCATCGACGCCGACACGGAGGAGACACGATGAGCCAGCCAGACGCGGTCGCCGAGACGACACAGAACGACGATGCACCGCTTCTCTCACTGGAGAACGTCGACGTCCACTTCGAGAAGGACCAGGGACTGCTCGAGTTCTTCGAGGAACCGGACGTCGTCCGCGCGGTCGACGGCATCTCCTTCGACATCGAGGAGAACGACGTCCTCGCGCTCGTCGGTGAGAGCGGCTGTGGGAAGTCCACGCTGGGCAAGACGACCATCGGGCTCCAGCGCCCGACCGGGGGGACCGTCCGCTACCGCGGGCAGGACATCTGGGCGGCCAAGGACGGGGTCGGCGAGGTCGACATCCCCTTCTCGGAGATCCGCTCGTCGCTCCAGATAATCCACCAGGACCCGGGGAGTTCGCTGAACCCGAACCAGCGAATCGTCGACATCCTCGCCCAGCCCATCAAACAGACACATCCAAGCGCCGGCCGCAGCGAGCGCCGCGAGCGCATCTACTCGCTGCTCGAACGCGTCGGGATGAACCCGGCCGCGGACTTCGCCGACCGGTATCCACACCAGCTAAGCGGCGGGGAGCAACAGCGAGTCGCGCTCTCGCGGGCGCTGTTGATGAACCCCGACCTCATCCTCGCCGACGAGGCCATCAGCGCGCTCGACGTCTCCCTGCGCGTCGAGATGATGGACCTGATGCTCGACCTGCAGTCGGAGTTCGACACGTCGTTCGTGTTCATCTCGCACGACCTCTCGAACGCGCGGTACTTCGCCGAACACGGGGACGGCCGCATCGGCGTGATGTACCTCGGCGAACTCGTCGAGGTCGGGCCGGCCGAGCAACTCATCGAGGACCCCGGCCACCCCTACACGAACGTCCTGCGATGGGCGACCCCGGATCTCGCGTTGCACGCGGCCGGCGCGAGCGACCCGCCGATGCGGAAGATAGACATCCCGGACCCGGTCGACCCGCCGAGTGGCTGCCGGTTCCACACGCGCTGTCCCGAGGCCCGCGAGGCGTGTCGCGAGTCCTGTCCGGCGCTGACGGGCGAGACAGACGGCCACCGCACCGCGTGTTTCCGCACGCAACCGGACCACGAGTACTGGGACAGCCCCCCGCTCGACGACTGAGGGCGACGCCAGCCGCCCTGTCCGGCACGTCCCGGAGCCAAACAGTTACCTCGCCCTCGCCCGTCGAGACGGTGTGAACGTACTCATCATCGGCGGGACGGGGCTCATCAGCACGGCTATCACCCGACAGGCGGCCGCGGCCGGTCACGACGTGACAGTGTTCACCCGCGGCGAACGCGAGGCCGACCTCCCGCCCTCGGTCGACCGTCTCACCGGGGACCGAACCGACCGCGAGTCGCTGGTGCGGGCGCGTGATTCGCTCTCACTGGGCTGTGTCGTCGACATGGTCGGTTTCGACCCGACAGAGGTCGAGACGGCTATCGAGGTGTTCGCCGGCCACGTCGACCAGTACATCTTCTGTAGCACCGTCGACGTGTACCACCGACCGGTGGCGACGATGCCGATTCGCGAGCGAGCCGCCCGAGAGCCGCCGGTCAGCGACTACGGCGCGGACAAGGCGGCCTGCGAGGACCGCCTGTTCGAGGCCTATCGACGCGACGGCTTCCCGGCGACGAGTATCAGGCCGTGGCATACCTACGGGGGCGGCGGCGGCCTCATCGACACCCTCTCCAGCGACGCGTACGTCGACCGCCTCCGCCGGGGCAAACCGATAGTCGTCCACGGCGACGGCACGTCGGTGTGGGCGCCGTGTCACCGCGACGACGTGGCCGCCGCGTTCGTCGCCGCCATCGGGAATCAGGAGGCCGTCGGCGAGGCCTACCACGTGACGGCCACCGAGCCGATGACGTGGAACCAGTACCACCGCCGGGCCGCGGCCGCGCTGGACGCGCCGGCGCCGGAACTGGTCCACGTTCCGACCGACGCGCTGCGCGAGGCGGTCCCCGACCGCGTGGGACCGCTGGTGGACCACTTCCAGTTCTCGACGGTGTTCGACACCGCGAAGGCCGAGCGCGACCTCGACTTTCGCCAGACCGTCGCCTGGGAGGACGGCGTCGAACGGACGGTCGCCGGTCTCGACGACGACGCTATCGCCGACTGGGACAGCGACCCAGAGTACGAAGCCGTCGTCTCGGCGTGGCGGGACGCCGTCGCGGCGTTCGCGACCAGCGTCCGCTAGCTCGCCCCGTCTGCCGTCGAGGCGCAGGTCCGGCCGACCGGCGCTCACTCGGTGACGACCGTCAGGGTGACCGGGACGTTAATGAGCGTTCGGCTGGAGGCGAAGATATGGGATTCAGAGCGGCTCTCCTCGACGGCGTCTGCGAGCAGCGCAACCAGATTCCGCTCCTGCTCGCGGTCGTCATCGTGATGGGCCTGTTACTCGCGTTCTCGCTGCTCTTCGTCCAGCCCGGTACCGCCGCGTACGTCATCGCGCTCGTCGACCTGCTGCTCGTCGTCGGCTGTCTCGTCACCTTCGGTGGCACGTACTGGTACTGTACGAAACGAGCGATGGACGGCTGACGGGGGGACCAGTCGCCCCCGTCGGCTCACTCGTCGAGGAAGGCGGCCGTCTCGGCCGCGAAGGCCGCGATTTCGTCGTCGCTCTCGGCCGCTGCGCACTCCCTGAGGACGGCGGCGTACTCGCCGTCGCCGAGGAAGCCCAGCGTCCGGACGGCCCGCGCCCTGAGGACGGGCGCGTCGGCGTCGAGACACGCCACGACGGCGTCCTCAGCCGCCTCGACCGTCGCCGGGTCGTCCCGGCAGAGCGACCCAAGGATGTCAAGCCCCGCACCGCGGGCGACCACGTCGTCGCCGGCGACGAGTTCCGCGAGGGTTTCGACGCGGTCGGCGAACGCCGGGGGCTCCGCCTCTGCGACCGCCACGGCGACGTCGGCGAATATCTGGCGGGCGACGCGCTCGTGTTGCCGTTCTTCCTGTTCGTGCTGTCGGACCGTTCGCCTGGTGACGCGGTCGTCGATAGCCACTGTGGCCGACTGCTCGTCGCTGTCGGCCGCCGGGGGGCGGCCGAGTCGGTCGAGCAGGGCGTCTGCGACCGGGACACAGTGGGACGGCTCCTCGCTTGCCACCGCCCGAAGCAGTTGCGCGGCCGCCAGTTGCACCCCGCCGAGGTCGGATTGTATCGGCACCGCCACGTCGGAGACGACGCCGGTGACCGCGTCGACGTCGGCCGTCGCCGTCTCGACGAGCGCCGACGCCGCGCTCTGGACGACGCCCGGGTTCTCGTCGGCCAGCGCGCGGCCGAGTTCGGCGACGAAGGGCCGGACGCTGTCCACGTCGGTCTCGGCGAGCAGCGTACAGGCACGCGCGCCACGCTGACGTGTGGCCGCTGATTCGGCGTCCAGCGCCGCGCTGATTTCGGCCGGTTCGACCGATTCGATGGCGCCGTCGCGCAGTATCGCCGCTTCGAGAGGGGAGTGGCCAGTGCCGGACACACCTGTTCGGTTCCGCGCCGACCGTAAAAGGCGTACCGGTGTAGCGGGGTGTATCGTATCCGAACCTGTCTCTTCTGCACAACACGCGCTCGACCATGGACAGTACGTGTAAGCCATCGTCTCTAAACGCGCCCCGTCACCGACCCCAAATTGCTTTACCACAGTGTGCTTAGCCGGCGACAATGTCGCCTGTCCTCGCGAAGCTCAAACGCCCGTTGCTCTATCTCATGGGGCCAGCCTACGTCGTCGCTGGGCTCGTGCATTTCGTCGTCCCGGAGCTGTACGTCCAGATTGTGCCCCCGATACTGCCCGCACCGCTCGCGCTGGTCTACCTGTCCGGGGTCGCCGAAGTCGCCGTCGGGTTCGGGCTCCTGTGGCCGCGGACGCGACGGGACGCCGCGTGGGCGACGATTGCGCTTCTCGTCGCTATCTTCCCCGCGAACGTCTACATGGCGACCAGCGGGGTCGTCGTCCAGGGGCTGCCCGGCGGCGGCGACCCCGCCGCGCTCGTTCGCTGGGGTCGGTTGCCGTTGCAGGGCGTGTTGATTCTGTGGGCGTACTGGTACACGGACCCGTCAGTGACTGACGACCGACGGTGACAGTGTGGCCAAGTCGAGCGGTCGGGTAGTTCCGAAGGACGATATCTTCCCACAGAAAACGTAAATGAAGTGTATCTTAGCGATTTATATTATCAAATATTGGCTTTTGAGAGCAGATTATGTCGGTAAGGCCAGAGTATTGTGATAAATCGGAGTAAGATGTTTGAATGTCTCTAATATAGAAATAGATATCCAGTATATGGATATAGAAGCCGAACTCTATTGCTATCTATGATTTTTCACCGGCGCCGGGCGGCCGGTACCTCTCGCGCCGGGCGGTCGGGGCGTGGCTACGAGGCGACGAGCGTCTATGACAGTAATAGCTTCGTCATGGAAAGACGGTGTTGCCCGACGCCATCCTTTTATACCGTCCCGACTGAACCGTCTCGTAATGGCTGAGGACAGTACCCGCAGTTCCGGACGCACGGGGAAGGTGGCACGGGTGTTGGATGCGTACGACCTCACCGGTCTGGGGGACGAACTGGTCGCCCACTGGACGGCCGAGGAGGACCGTATGAGCCTCCGCGAACTCGCCGACTATTTCAACAGACAGCTGCTCGCGTCGCTGCTGGAGCAACACCGGGTGGAGACGCTCGCCGGCGAAGTGGACAATCTCTACGAACTGCTCACCGACGACGAGGTGACCAGTGGCACGCGTATCCAGGCCGAGAACCAGCTTCGGGAGTACGGCGTCGACGTGGACGCTCTCCGTTCGGATTTCGTCACCCGACAGGCGATTCACACCTATCTCACGAAACACCGCGATGCGGCCTACGAGGCACCGGACACGGGGGACGTCGTCGAGCGCCGCCTGGCCGAACTCCAGCGTCTCCAGAGCCGTCAGCGCGTGGTGACGGAACAGACGCTCTCGTCGCTGTCGAACAGTGACCGCCTCAGCATCGGGACACATCAGGTGCTTGTCTCGACGCGGGTCCAGTGTGCGGATTGTGGCCGGCAGTTCGACGTCGCCGACCTGCTGGACCGCGGTGCCTGTGACTGCGAGCGACCGTAGTGCGGGGCGACCCCGGCACGTCCGCACGACCGACCTCGCCGCCGAAACTATGACGATACTATTACTGTCATAGAAGCCGCCGGGTTGTCACACTCTTTTTGTAGGAACACGCACTACCCGACGGAAAGATGACTCAACCCAGACAGACGGAGTCGGCCGCCACGTTCGATATCACGAACGTCGGTGGTATCGACCACTCCTCGCAGACGGTACACGCCGGCGTGACCGTCCTCACCGGGAAGAACGCGACGAACCGGACCTCGTTCCTGCAGGCCGTCATGGCCGTCTGCGGGAGCGACCAGGCGACGCTCAAAGCCGATGCCGAGGCGGGGGAAGTCTCGCTCACGCTGGACGGGACGGAGTACACCCGCACGCTCACGAGGAGCGGCGGAACCGTCTCCTTCGGTGGGGAGCCGTACCTCGACGACTCGCTCATCGCCGACGCCTTCGCGTTCCTGCTCGAGGACAACGAGGCGCGCCGGGCCGTCGCCCGCGGGGACGACCTCCGAGAGATAATCATGCGCCCCGTCGACACGGACGAAATCGAGCGGGACATCGAGCGGCTGCAGTCCGAGCGCGACGACGTCGACGCCCGGCTCGACAGGCTCGACTCCCTCGCAGACGAACTCCCGGAGCTTCGGGCGGACCGACAACGGCTCGAAGCGGAAATCGACGAGAAGGAGGCCGAACTGGCGTCGACGGAGTCGGAGATGGCCGCGCTCGACACCTCGTTTCAGGAGACCCGGGAGGAGAAGGAGGCCTACGAGGCGAAACTCGACGCGCTGAGCCAGGCGCGCCAGGAGCGAGAACGGCTCACGCGGCGCATCGAATCCGAGCGGGACAGCCTGGAGAGCCTCGAAACCGACCGCGAGGAACTCACGGCGGAACTCGACGAGTACGAGCGCGTCTCCGACGGTCGCCTCACGGAGATCGACGAGGAGATACAGCGGCTCCGCGGTCGGATGCAACAGATAGACTCGACGGTCGGTGACCTGCAGTCGGTCATCCAGTTCAACGAGGAGTTCGTCGACGGGGAGCCGCCGGCGGCGCTTCGCAGCCTGGACGGGACCGAGCAGTCGGGCGGCGGGGAACTGACCGACCAGCTGGTGGACGACTCGACGGACGTCACCTGCTGGACCTGCGGGAGCACGGTCGAACTGAGCCAGGTCGAGGCCACGCTGGACCGACTCCGGCAGGTGCGAAACGAGCAGATGGACGAGCGCCAGACCATCCAGGGTCGCGTCGACGCGCTGCAGGACGAGCGCTCGACGCTCGAAACGGAGCGACGACAGCGGGAGCGAGCGGAGCGGAAACTCGCGGAGGTCGAAGCCGAAATCGACGACCGGGAGTCGACGGTCGAGGACCTCATCGAGCAGCGAACGGAGACGGACGACGAAATCGAGAGGCTGGAGGCCGAAGTCGACGAACTCGAGGACGTGAAACAGAGCGACGTCCTCGACCTGCAGAAGGTGACTAGCCGCCTCGAGGTCGAGATTGAACGGCGAAGCGACGACCTCGCCGACGTCGAAGACCGAATCGCGGAACTCGAATCGGAACTCGACGAGCGCGAGGCGCTCGAACGCCGCCGCGAGCAGCTCTCGACGGAGCTCGCGGCGCTCCGAACGCGAATCGAGGACCTCCAGACGGACGCCATCGAGGCGTTCAACTCCCACATGGAGGCCGTCCTAGAGCGACTGGGCTACGAGAACCTCGAACGCATCTGGATAGAACGCACCGAGACCCAGGTCCGCGAGGGTCGTCGCAAAGTGACCGCGGACCAGTTCGACCTCCACGTGGTCCGCAGCACCGACTCGGGGACGGTCTACGAGGACACCGTCGACCACCTGAGCGAGAGCGAACGCGAGATTACCGGTCTCGTCTTCGCGCTCGCCGGCTATCTGGTCCACGAGGTGTACGACCGGGTGCCGTTCATGCTGCTCGACTCGATAGAGGCCGTCGACGCCGACCGCATCGCCCGCCTCGTCGACTACCTCGCCGAGTACAGCGACTACCTGGTGGTCGCCCTGCTCGAAGAGGACGCACAGGCGCTCGACGACGACTATCCCCGCGTCGAATCCATCTGACCATCCCGCGACCGCCGCCCCGCTCACCGTTTGGCTCTCGCGAACTTTCGGGCCCCGCTGGCCGCCGTAGTGCCGAGCTCACGGCGCCAGCCTGGGCCACTGCGTCCCGATATCGGCCGTTTCACCGGGTTTCGCCGGCGACCGTGGAGACCAGCGCGCCTGCGGTGTCGGAGCGGCGAACGACGTGGTGTTCGCCTCTGGCAAATAGTGGCGCGTAGACTCTCTGAACGGCGGGCAATGGCCTTTATGCGGCCGTCTACTTATCTGAGCCAGTTCGATAGCAACCACTTACGTGGTGCTTTCAGGTCGCTAGTCACGTCGAAATCCGGCACAGCGTCGCCATACTTGCCATTTTCGAGCGGCGAACGGAACGGTTCCGTGAATAGCTCCCCAGAGATTCGATATCGGGCCGGAGACGCCGTCCAGCCGTCGTCTGTGGGACACACCGCCGAACCGCGGCGATTCGCGAGCGGCGAACGGTCAGACCTGCGTCGCGTTGACCTCGATGACGTTCGCGGCGCCCTGAACTATCTCGGGCAGTTCCTCGCGGAACCGGTCGCCCTTGAATCGGCTTGTCGGACCGGAGATGCTGATAGCGCCGTGGATGTCGCCGGTGGGGTGTTCGATGGGTGCGGCGATACACCGGAGGCCGTGGAGAATCTCCTCGTCGTCGAACGCGACGCCGCGTTCGCGGACCGCGTCGAGTTCGTCGAACAGCGCCGCGCGCGTCGAGACGGTCTTCTCCGTCCGCTGGGGCAGGCCGTGGCGGTCGATAATCTCGTCGATACGCTCGGTCGACAGCTTCGAGAGGATGGCCTTTCCGAGCGCCGTGCAGTGGAGGTCCTTCCGATTGCCGGCGTACGACGCCGTCTGGATGGCGTTCTCGCCGCGCGCTTTGTGCAGGTAGACGCCTCGGCCGTGTTCCTCGACCATGAACTGGGCGACCTCGCCGGTCTCCTCGGCGAGGCGGTCGACCTCCGCCTTGGCCACGTCGTAGATGTCGATTCGGTTCTTGGCGTACTCGCCGATATCGACGAAACGGAGGCTTATCTGGTGGGTCCCGTCGTGTTTGACGACGAACTCGTTGTCAGTCAGCGTCGCCAGGTGACTGTGTATCGTCGCCTTCGAGCGACCGAGGTGGTCGGCGAGTTCCGAGACGGTCGCACCGTCCATCTCGCGGAGGGCCTCGAGGATGTTACAGGATATCTGGACGGCCTGTACGCGGCGGCCGGACGGTGCGTCGGGCGGTGTGTCGGGCATGCGCCGGTGTACGGGCGGAACTCATTTAATTGTTCGCCAGACGCAAACGAAGCTACGGGCGGACGGCGTCCGCCGTCTCGTCGAGCTGGCTGTTCTTTATCGCCTCGCCGGTCCGGCCGTCGAAGAGGTGCAGCTTCCGCTCCGGGAAGACGACGTGGACGTCGTCGCCGGCCTGAATTCGGCGCTCGCCGTCGATGCTCGCGGTGTACGTCTCGCCGCCGAGTTCGAAGTAGACGTACGTGACCTCGCCCATCGGTTCGATGACCTCGACCGTCGTCTCGACGGCGTTGTCCTCGTCGGGCCGGGCGAGTGTGATGTGTTCGGGGCGAATCCCCATGGTCAGTTCCGTGCTGGCCTCCTCGAGGTCGGCCGCCGTGTCACTGCCTATCTGGTACGTGAACTCGTCGTGTTCGAGCGTCGCCCCGTTCCGGCTGACCGAGAGGAAGTTCATCGACGGCGAGCCGATGAAGCCGGCGACGAACTGGTTGACCGGCCGGTGATAACATTCGAGGGGCTCGCCGATCTGCTGGAGTTCCCCGTCGTTGAGGATGGCGATGCGGTCGCCCATGGTCATCGCCTCCGTCTGGTCGTGGGTGACGTAGATGGTCGTGATGCCCATGTCCTGCTGGAGTTGCTGTATCTCGGTCCGCATCGTCGTCCGGAGCTTCGCGTCTAGATTCGACAGCGGCTCGTCCATCAGGAACACCTCGGGTTCGCGGATAATCGCGCGACCCAGCGCGACCCGCTGTTGCTGCCCGCCCGAGAGGTCACCGGGCTCTTTGTCCAGCAACTCCTCTATCTCCAGCAGTTCGGCCGTCTCCTCGACGCGCTCGTTTATCTCGTCTTTCGAGAGGTCGGTCGTTATCTTCAACCCGTAGCCGATGTTCTTGTGGACGGTCATGTGGGGGTACAGGGCGTAGTTCTGGAACACCATCGCCATGTCCCGTTCCTTCGGTTTCCGGTGTGTGATGTCCCGGTCCTCCAACAGTATCTGTCCCGACGTCGTCTGTTCGAGCCCGGCGATACAGCGCAGCGTCGTCGACTTCCCACAGCCCGAGGGACCGACGAGAACGAGGAACTCTCCGTCCTTGATGTCGATATTCAACTCGTTGACCGCGAGGATATCCTGGTTACTCGACTCGAACACCTTCTTCAGATCGTTCAGTTGTAAGCGTCCCATGGTTCACCGAGAGTAGCTATGCGAGGGTTTGCCACCTCGGCTAATAAAACCACCCCTCGACGCTGCTCAGACGACGACGGTGAGTCCAGCGCCGGTCGCCGTCCACTCGCCCGACTCGGGGGCGGCGTCGACCCGCGTCAGCGACTCGCCGTCGACGGTGACGGCGTCTGGCTCCGCCGTCCGTACCGTCAGCGTCACCCGGTCCGCGCTCGTCCCGCCGAGGTCGGCCGACAGCGTCTCGCCGTCGTCCGTGACGGTTATCGACACCAGTTCGTCGGCGTCGGCGTCGTAGAATCGGCCGCTCGCCGCCCCGTCCGCCAGCGTCGCGTCCAGTTCGAGATGGTCGGGCGTCCCGTGCTGGACGGACTGTGTCGGCTCACGCTGGGGGACCACGCTCCCGGCGCGGACGAACACCGGCATCTCGTCGAGTTCCACGTCCATGTGGACCGTTCGTCCACCCGCGTACCGTTCGTCCGTCCAGTAGTCGCGCCACTCGCCTTCGGGGAGATAGACGGAGCGGGTCCCGGACTCGGTGAACACCGGGGCGACGAGGATATCTTCGCCCAGCAGGTACTGCGTGTCCAACCGGTGGACGCTGGGGTCGTCCTGGTATTCGAGGACCAGCGGGCGGACGACGGGCAGCCCCGTCCGCGCGGCCACTTCGGCGTAGGTGTAGATGTACGGCAGCAGTCGGTAGCGCACGTTCGCGTACGCCCGGAAGATGTCGAGTGCGTCCTCGCCGAACTCCCACGGCTCGCGCGGCGTCGTCCCGTGACAGCGGCTGTTCGAGGAGAGCAGCCCGAACTGCGACCAGCGCGTGTACACCTCCTCGGAGGGTGTGCCCCGGAAGCCGCCGATGTCGTGACTCCAGAACGCGATGCCCGACAGCGACGCCGAGAGCCCGCCCCGAAGCGCTGCGCTCATCCCGTTCCAACTGGTCTGTGGGTCGCCGCCCCAGTGCATCGGGAACGCCTGGCTGCCGGTCCAGGCCGACCGGCCCCAGACGACGGCCTCCTCGGGGCCGTTGACCTCCGCGACCGTCTCGTAGACCGCCTCGTTGTACAGATACGGGTAGAGGTTGTGCATGGCCTTCCCGCTCTTGCCGTTGGCAAAGACGGCGTCCTCGGGGACGTACTCGCCGTAGTCGGTCTTGAAGACGGCGACGCCCTGTTCGAGCAGCCGGCGGTGTTTGTCCTTCCACCACTCGACGGCGTCGGGGTCGGTGAAGTCCACCAGCGCCCCCCGGTAGTCGCCCTGGCACGTCCGGTCCATCACGTACGGGCTCCCGGTGCCGTCGGTGACGAAGTAGCCCTCGCGGACGCCCTCCTCGAACGCCTCGGTGCCGACGGGGACGTGGGGATGTTCCCACAGCGAGAGCCGGAAGTCGTCGTCCAGCAGTTCCGAAATCATCGCCTCCGGCTCGGGGAACTGCTCGGTGTCCCACTCCAAGTCCGTCGACTTGTTCGCGCGCATCCAGAACGGGTCGAGGTGGAGCACGTCGCTCGGTATCTCCTCCTCGCGCAGGCGCTCGGCGACGGTCTCCAGTTCCTCGCGGGACTCGTAGCCCAGCCGGGACATCCACGTCCCGAACGACCACTTCGGCGGCCGCGCGGGCCGGCCCGTCACCGCGGTGTAGCGCTCGATGACCTCGCGGAACTCGGGGCCGTAGAAGAACACGTAGGCGAACTCGTCGTCCGCGACCGACATCGTCCCCGACGCCGTCGAGGTGTTCCCGAAGTCGTAGTGGACGCGGGCGGTCGTATCGAGCAGGAGGCCGTAGCCGTTCGTCGAGAGGTAGAAGGGGATGTTCTTGTACGCCCGTTCGGTCTCGGTCCCCAGGGGCTCCTCGTGCCAGAGGTCCAGTTCGCGCCCGCGGCGGTCGAACTCGACGAACTGCTCGCCGGCGCCGTATATCTTCTCGTCGGGCGAGAGCCGGAACGACGTGCCGGTCTCGCTGACCCGCCGGGGGTTGTGGTTTATCTCCTCCTGGGCGTACCCCAGTGCGTCGACGCGCTGGCGGCCGAACACGTCCGGGTCGGCCCGCTGTTCCTCGAAGACGGTCGCGCCCGTCTCGGTGTCGCGGACCGCGAAGGACCACTCGTCGAGACCGACCTCGATAGCTAGCACGCCGGTGTCGACGGTGAGCGTGCCGTCGGCCTCGGAGACGTCGAGGGCAACGTCGCTGTCGACGGCGTTCGTGTCCAGGGGCGGGTAGTCGCTCTCGGTCGCCACCTCCGGGTTCGCCTGCAGTTCGAACCGGTAGGTTCGGGGGTCGTACACCGTCAGCGTCACCGGAATCGTCCGCTCGGTCACCGTCTCGGGGGCGTCTATCTCACACTCGAAGTGAACTGTGTCGTCCTCGACGGCGTAGTCGGCCACCGCCGAGACGGTGATGCGTTCGCTCGTCATCCTACCCGGGACGGGGCGTCTCTCGGTAATAAAACTACCCCGTCACCCCCGGGTTTTTGCCGACCGCGACGGAACTGACGGCCAGCAGACTCTATGACAGGCTCTCCCACCGTCGACGCCCTCGTCGACGAGATGGCGCTGGAAGCGAAGGTCGCGCAACTCGGCAGCGTCCGCATCGGCGCGGTGCTTGAGGACGGGGCGTTCTCGGCCGAGCGCGCCCGTGAACTGGTCCCCCACGGCGTCGGCCGGGTGACGCGTGTCGGCCGCGAGAGCGGCCTTGGACCGCGGGACCTCGCCGCGGCGGTCGCCGACTTCCAGGCGTTCCTGCGGACTGAGACGCCCCACGGCATCCCCGCGTTCGTCCGCGAGGAGAGCCTCTGTGGCTACGCCGGCCGGCGCGGCGCGACGGTGCCACAGGCCATCGGGCTGGCCAGTAGCTGGGACCCCGCACTGGTCCGCGAGGTGGCCGGCACCGTCGGCGAGCAGTTGCGCGCCGTGGGCTGTCGGCTGACGCTCTCGCCGGTCGCGGACCTCGGCGTCGACCCGCGCTGGGGCCGCATCGAGGAGACGTTCGGCGAGGACCCCGCGCTGGCGGCGGCGATGACCGGCAGCGTCGTCCGCGGACTCGCCGACAGCGGCGTCGACGCGACGCTGAAGCACTTCGTCGGCCACGGCCGTCCCGCGGGCGGGCGCAATCGCGCCCGGCCGACCGCCTCGCTCGCGGCGATGCGCGACGCCGACTGCGTCCCCTTCCGTGCGGGCGTCGACGCCGGCGCGGCCTCGGTCATGGCGGCGTACAACACCGTCGACGGCGTGCCCTGTCACGCCAACGAGGCGCTCCTGACCGACCTCCTGCGGGAGACGTGGGACTTCGACGGCACCGTCGTCTCCGACGGCCGGGGCATCGAGATGCTCGCCGACGACTACGGGGTCACCGCCGACCGGCAGACCGCCGGCGTGCGGGCGCTCTCGGCCGGCATCGACGTGGAGATTCCCGAGTCGGAGTGCTTCGGCGAGCGGCTGGTGGCGGCGGTCCGCGAGGGGCTGGTCGACGAGTCGGTCGTCGACCGGGCGCTCCGGCGCCATCTCCGACAGAAGGTCCGCGCGGGGTTGTTCACGGCCGACGGACCCGACCCCACCACCGCGGCCGACGCCTTCGAGACCGACGCCGTCCGGTCGGTCACGCGCCGCGCGGCCCGCCGCTCGCAGGTCCTCCTGGAAAACGACGGCCTGTTACCGCTCTCGCCCGACGCCGCCGTGGCCGTCGTCGGGCCGAACGCCGACGCGCCGCGGAACCTGCTGGGCAACTACTCCTACGCCGGCGCGGAGAACGCCGACGGCGGCATCGACATCGTGACGCCGCGGGCGGCGCTGGCCGAGCGCGTCGAGACGGTGGTCCACGAACGCGGTTGCGGCGTCCGGGCCGGGCCGGACGACGACCTTGACGCGGCCGTTTCGGCGGCCCGGGACGCCGACGTTGTCGTCGCCTGCGTCGGCGGCCAGTCCGGGATACACGTCGAGCGCGACTCGCCGGGGACGGCCGGTGAGGCCCTCGACCGGGCAGGTCTGGGACTTCCCGGCCGGCAGGCCGCCCTCGTCGAGCGGGTCGCCGCGACCGGGACGCCGGTGGTCGTCGTCCTCGTGAGCGGCCGCCCGCTCGCGGTTCCGGGCGTCGTCGAACGGGCGAACGCGACGGTGGCCGCGTGGCTGCCCGGCCAGTCCGGCGGGGCGGCCATCGCGGACGTTCTCCTGGGCGCGGACCCCGGCGGTCGCCTCCCCGTGTCGCTCCCGCGCTCGGTCGGACAGCTTCCGATTCACTACCGACAGGACGCCGTTTCGCGGGGCGACTACGTCTTCGCCGACGGGGCGCCGCTGTTCCCGTTCGGCCACGGGGAGAGCTACGCCGACTTCCGCTACGGGAGCCTGTCGGTCGCGCCCGATAGCACGGCCACCGACGGGGAACTCACGGCGACCGTCACGGTCGAGAACACGGCAGACAGACCCGGCACCGAAGTCGTCCAGCTATACGCCCGACACCGAGGCGGCAGGCGAGTCACGCCGGAGCGGGAACTCGTGGGCTTTCGCCGGGTAGACCTCGACGCTGGCGAGACCGCAACCGTGACGTTCACGCTCCCCGCGGCGGCGTTCGCCACCGCCGAGAAGAGACGTGACGCCGGACTCGTCGTCGACCCCGGCGCCGTCACGCTCGGCGTCGGCCGGTCGTCGGCGGACCGTCAGGCGAGCGCGTCGGCCGAACTGACCGGCGCCCCCTCACACCCGCGGCGCCGTCGACCCCTCGCCGACGTGACAGTCGAGCGTGCCTGAATCACCACAATCTTTAACCAGACATTCCGTGACTGCACAGACGATGACGCAAGACGACCAACCGGATTACCGTATTCCACAGGGCGGCGGCGTCCCCTGGCGCGACATGGGGATGGACGAGACACACCGTCCGCCCGAGCGCGACGTCGAGATTACCGACATCAAGACGATGGCCATCGCCGGCAACTTCACCTGGGGCATCGTCAAGGTCGAGACCGACGCCGGCGTCTACGGGCTGGGCGAGACCTTCCGCGCGGAGGCCGCCCTCGACATGGCCGGCCGGATGGATGTCGACCTCGAGGGCGAGAACCCGCTCGACACCGACCGCGTCCGCGAACTGCTCGAACAGCGCTACACTGGCTGTGGCCGCATCGGGCAGGCCGCCTTCACCGCCATCGAGACGGCGTGTTACGACATCAAGGGCAAACTGTTCGACGTGCCCGTCTACGAACTGCTGGGCGGGAAGTACCGCGACGAGATAAAGATATACTGTGACACCCACGGCGGGGAGTCGCTGGGCGAGGCCCGCGACCTCGACCCCAAGGACATCTACACGCCCGAGTCCTACGCGCGGGCCGCCCGCGAAGTCGTCGACGAGGGGTTCGAGGCGCTGAAGTTCGACCTCGACGTGCCGACTCACGCCGAGTACGACGAGGCGAACCGACGGATGGACAACGAGGCCATCGAACACAAGGTCAGCCTCGTCGAGGCCGTCCGCGACGAGATCGGTTACGACATCGACCTCGGGATGGACCTCCACTGGAACTTCACGACGGAGACGGCCATCCGCCTCGGGAAGAAACTGGAGCGGTTCGACCTCGCGTGGCTCGAAGACCCGGTCCCGCCGGAGAAGACCGAGTCCCAGAAGCGCGTCACCGAGGCGCTCGACATGCCGGTCCTGACCGGCGAGAACCTCGTGAAGGCCAACCAGTTCAACACGGCCGCCAGCCAGGGGATGATGGACATCGCCGCGCCCGACATCAACAAATGTGGCGGCCTCGGCGAGTACATCGACATCGCGACCGTCTGTGACCTCTATGGCATCCCAATCGCCTCGCACAACATCTCCAGCCCACTTGGCACCGTCGCCGGCGCACACGTCTCGGCGGCCATCCCGAACTTCCTCTGTATGGAGTGGCACTCCCGCGACGTGCCGTGGTGGAACGAGATGTGTTCCCCCGTCGAGGGCACCGGACCGATTCTCGACGACGGCTACATCGACGTGCCGGAAGGTCCGGGCCTGGGCGTCGAACTCAACCGGGACCTCTGTGAACAGTACGTCGCCGACGGCTACGAGCTAATCATCTGAGCGGTCGCCATGTCTCAGCACACTGTCGTCGTGACCGACCACGACTTCACGGACCTCTCGATAGAGCGCGAGGGCCTGGCGGACATCGCCGAGGTCGTCGAACTGACCGGCGACGTCGGCGAGGACGCCGCCGACGCCCACGAGACGCTTTCGCGGGCGGACGCCGTCATCAACCTCCGGTACGACCTCGACGCGGCGGCCATCGACGCGCTTGAGGACTGCCGGGTCATCTCGCGGTACGGCATCGGCGTCGACAACATCGACGTCGAGGCCGCGAGCGAGCGTGACATTCCGGTGACGAACGTCCCGGACTACTGTCTCGAAGAGGTGTCGGTCCACGCGCTGACGCTGTATCTCGCGCTGGCCCGCGGGCTGAAATCATACGACGCGGACGTGGCCGACGGCGGCTGGGACCGCGGCGCCGCGACGCCCATTCACCGCCTCTCGACCCGGACCGTCGGCGTCGTCGGCTACGGCGCCATCGGCCGGGCCGTCGGGGAACGGGCCGCCGCGCTGGGCGCGAACGTCGTCGCAAGCGACCCGTTCCTCACCGCCGAGGACGTGACCGAGGACCCCGCCGACCTCGTCGAGTTCGAGGACCTGCTCGCCCGGTCGGACTTCGTGACCGTCCACTCGCCGCTGACGCCGGAGACGCGCGACCTGTTCGACGCCGACGCCTTCGCGCAGATGAACGACGACGCCTACTTCGTCAACGTCGCGCGCGGCCCCATCGTCGACGGCGACGCGCTCGCCGCCGCGCTGGACGACGGCGAACTCGCCGGCGCGGGCCTCGACGTGTTCCCCGAGGAGCCCCCGTCGGCCGACGACCCGCTGCGCGACCACCAGAAGGTCCTCACGACGCCCCACGTCGCGTGGTACAGCGAGGAGGCCAACGAGCAGCGCCGACACACCGTCACGGACATCGTCCGGACCGTCCTGACCGGCGGCGACCCCGACAACGTCGTCAACTAGTCGTCTCGGTCGCTGTTTTTGCTATTCTCTCGGCTGCTGGAGGCCGCGAGTGATTCCTGAACGGCCAGAAAGCCCACCCAGCGCTGTTTGACCAACCAGCATGGGCGGGACTGAAAGGGGCCGACCGCTCGGCGTTCGAGGCGAAGTAAGCACCGGAGGCCGAGGAGCGCAACGAGCCGCAGTAGCCGAGCGGTCGGGGGCTTTCTGGCTGTTTGTGGTCTGTCGGGTAGCAGTGGCTAGCGGGGCTTTCTGGCTGTCTGAACTGACGGCAGTTACGCCACGAAAGTAGTACACGACAGAACTGCAGACGAGAGAGAAGAAATTCGCTAGTTCAGGCCTTGCCGGTCGCGGTGAGGCCTTCCACGACCTTCCGCTGGAAGAACAGCATGAACATGATGAGCGGCATCACGGACATGAAGACGGCCGCCGAGATGGTCCCCCAGGGGTACTGGAACTCGCCCTGGTAGAGCGCGATACCGACGGTGATGGTCCGCATCGAGTCCTGCGTCATGAAGGTGAGCGCGAACAGGAACTCGTTCCACGCGTAGATGAAGACGATGATGGCCGCCGTCGCCATCGCGGGCGCGGACACCGGTAGGATGATGCGAAAGAGGACGCCGAGCCGCGAGAGGCCGTCCATCAGGCCCGCCTCCTCCAGCGAGTCGGGCAGTTCCTTGAAGTACGCCTGGAATATCCAGACCGCGAAGGGGAGCTGGAACGCGGCGTAGGGGATGATGAGTCCGAGGTAGTTGTTGAGCAGGCCCCACGACCGGGCAACGCTGTACAGCGGGATGAGGCGGGCGATAAAGGGCAGCATCGCCGTCCCGAGGATGAGCAGGAGGACGGGGAGCTTGAACCGGAAGCGCAGCCGCGAGAGCGAGTAACCCGCCAGCGCCCCCAGCAACACGTCGATGACCGCGGTGCCGGTGGCGACGATGACGCTGTTGAGCAGGTACCGGAAGAACGGCGCGCCCTCGATGGCCGCGCGGTAGTTCGCGAGTGTCGGGTCCCGCGGGATGTACTCCACCGGGAACGTGACGACGTTGCCCGGCTGTTTGAGCGACGTGATGAACATCCAGAGGATGGGGAACACGGAGACGAGCGCGATGATGAAGATGCTCCCGTAGAAGCCGACCTTCTTGCCGACCCACTGGAACCGCTCGATTTCGAAGCTGTTGTCCTCGTAGCTCATCTCAGCGCACCTCCGGTTCGTACAGCGTCCCGACGTACAGCATCGCGATGGCGGCCGCGATAGCGGTGATGATGGTCGCCGTCGCCGCGCCCTCGCCGAAGTTGAGTCGGTTGAAGGTCATCTGGTGGTCGAACAGGACCAGCGTGGTCGTCGCCGAGGCCGGGCCGCCCCCGGTCAGACCGTAGGGGAGCCCGAACGCCTGGAACGCGGGCAGCGTCCGGAAGATGAGCGCGACGAGCAGCGTCGGTTTCAGCAGCGGGAGCGTGATGTCGCGGAACTGCCGGATGCGGGAGGCCCCGTCCATCCGCGCGGCCTCGTAGAGGTGGTCGGGGATGGACTGCAGGCCGGCCAGCAGGATGAGTGCCATGAACGAACTCGTCTTCCAGATGGTGATAAAGAGCATCGAGGCCAGCGCGGTGTCGGGCCGCGCCAGGAACGGGAACGGCTCCGCGAAGATTCCGATGCGGATGAGCAGGTCGTTGATAACCCCGTACTGCCCGTTGAACATCCACGCCCAGATGCGCGCGTTGATGACCGTCGGAATCGCCCACGGGAAGAGGATGGCCGCCTGCGCGAAGTACTTGCCCTTGAACTCCCGGTTGAGCAGGAGTGCCAGGCCCAGGCCCAGGACCAGTTCGACCGGGACGCTCACCACCGTGTAGATGAGCGAGATGCGCAGGGCGTTCCAGAACCCGTCGCCGTTGAGGAACTGCTCTAGCAGCGGGCCGCTCCCGTAGAGGGCCCGGTAGTTCTCCAGGCCGACGAACTCCCGGGGGTTCATATCCAGCACGTAGCCGGTGTGGAAGCTCCCGACGATGGTGTCGAATATCGGGTAGAACGACACCGCGAGCAGGAAGGACACGACTGGTGTAAGCAGGATGACCGCCAGTTCCTCCTCGGAGAACCGGAGGTTGCGATACCGCTGCACTCTGTTCTGTCGTCCCGCGCCCTCCGAGGCGGGCGACCCGGACGAACTGTCGACTGTGTCTGCCATTCACCTGGATGGCCGTGGTCTTTCATTATAAAACTACGGGGGGTACGACCGCTCCGACCCGTCCGGTGTAGTTTTATGTATCTCGCCGCCAGCAGTGCTAGTACATGGTTGGCAGCAGTTCGAGCACGCGGACCAGTAGCGTCCTCGCTCGCTGGCGGCGAATCGTTGCGACGGCGGACCGGGGCTGGAAGGCCACCGCCTTGGGCGTCGCTATCGTCGTTGCGACGGCCGTGGTCCTCTGATGCGGGCCGGTGGACGCGTCGTCCCGGGGTTGGTCGCCCTGCTCGTGCTAGGCGCGCTCGCGCGAGCGGTCGGGACGGCGACGCCGCTGAGCCCGCTCGTCGTCGCCATCGGGGCCGGCGCACTCGTCGCGGCGCTCGTCGGCGTCCCCGAGTGGGTCGAGCCCGGTCTCGACCGGCACAAGTTGCTCCTGGAGACGGGCATCGTCCTGCTGGGTGCGCAGTTGACCCTCGGTCAGTTGGTGACGACCGGACCGGTCGTGGTGGTCCTCGCGATGGGCGTCGTCGTCGTTGGCGTGGTGTTCGTCGAACTCGTCGGGCGGCAGGCGGGCATCGAGTCGCGCACCCGGTCGCTGCTGGCGGCGGGGGCCAGCGTCTGTGGCGTCTCGGCCGTCCTCGCCGTCGCCGGGAGCATCGACGGGGACGAGGCCGACATCAGCTACGCCGCGGGGACGGTGCTCCTGTTCGACGCCGTCACGCTCGTCGCGTTCCCGGTTCTGGGTACGGCGCTGGGCCTGCCCGATAGGGTCTTCGGCGTCTGGGCGGGCCTGAGCCTCTTTTCGACCGGGCCGACCGCGGCCGTCGGCTTCGCCGTCTCCGAGACGGCGGGCCAGTGGGCGACCATCACCAAGCTCGTCAGGAACACGTTCATCGGCGTGCTGGCCGTCGCGTACGCCCTGTACTACACGACCGGCGACGAGCGGGCGGACCCCACCGAAATCTGGTATCGGTTCCCGAAGTTCCTCGTCGGCTTCCTCCTGGTCGCGCTCATCGCGAACCTCGGGCTCGTCGACGCCCCGACCCAGTCGGCCGTCGAGACGGTCGGGGACTGGCTGTTCACGCTGGCCTTCGTCGGCCTCGGCTTCGAGTTGAACCCGCGGCGGCTCCGGTCGACCGGCGTGCGCCCGCTGCTCGTCGTCCTCGCACAGTTCGTCACGGTCAGCCTGCTGGCGCTCGGGGCGGCCGTCCTGCTGGTCTGAGAAACCGGGTGGCGTGGCCCCATGAGAAAACGTTATAACCTCCGGCGTTCGTCATCGAAGTCGTATGGCCGACAGGTATCTAGAGGTAGTCGAACCATCAGACAACGTCGCGACAGCGCTTCGTGACGTAGCCGCCGGCGAGACCGTCACGGTCGCCGTCGGCGACGAAGAACGAACCATCGACGTGATAGACGACGTCGGCTTCGGACACAAACTCGCCATCGCGGACATCGCCGACGGCGAGACGATAACGAAGTACGGCAAGAGCATCGGCAACGCGACCGAAGACATCCCGGCGGGCACGTTCGTCCACGTCCACAACGTCGAATCGAACTACGGCCGGGGCGACCTGGCCGACGACACCGAAGTAGAGGCTATCAGCGAGTAACCCATGTCCGAATTCCTCGGCTACGAACGCGACGACGGCAGTATCGGCATCCGAAACCACACACTCATCGTCTCGACGGCGCCCTACGCCAACGACACGGTCGAGCGCGCGGCCGACATCGTCGAGAACACCATCCCCATCACGCACCCGCTCGGTCGCTGTCAGACCAAGCCGGACGTGTTCCAGACCTACCGGACGCTGCTTGGCTACGCGACCCACCCCAACACCTACGGTGCGGTCGTGGTCGCCCACGCGGGCGAAATCGTCGACGGTGACGAACTGGCCGACGACATCGCCGAGACCGGCCGCCCCAGCGCCTCCATCAACATCCACGACGAGAAGGGCGTGATGAACGCGCTGGACGCGACGGTCGACGCCGCACAGGAGATGGCCCAGGACGCCAGCGCCCAGCGTCGCGTCCCGGCCGACATGTCGAACCTCACGTTCGGTATCAACTGCGCCACCTCGGACACGACCAGCGGCCTCTGTCAGCACAAGGCGACCGCGGGCGCGGTCTGGCGGCTCATCGACGACCACGGCGGCCGCGGCTGCTTCGCCGAGACGCCGGAGTTCTTCGGCGGCGAGAACGAACTCTCCGAGCGCGCGGTCGACGAGGACGTGAAACAGGAGATTCTCGACCGGGTGGACCACTGGGACAAGCGCCTGCAGGCGACCGGCTACGACGTCCGCGGCGCCCAGCCGACGCCGGACAACATGGACGGCGGGCTCACCACCATCGAGGAGAAGTCGCTGGGCGCGCTCGTCAAGTCCGGCGACGGCCCCATCCAGGATATCGTCGACTACAGCGAGAAGATTCCCGACGACTCGGGGATGTACATCATGGACACGCCGGGCCACGGCGCCGAGTCCGTCACCGGCATCGGAGCCGGTGGGGCGCACTTCATGGTCATCTCGACCGGCCAGGGCCACACCCTCTCGAACGCCGTGATGCCGACGATCAAGATTACCGGGAATCCACACAGCGCCGAGCGCGTCCCCGAACAGACCGACGTGGACGTCAGCGAAGCGCTCGTCGGCGACGAGTCCGTCGAGTGGGCTACCGACCAGTTGTGGGACGAACTGCAGGACGTCATCAACGGGAAGCTCACGCTGAGCGAGACGATGGGCGAGAGTCAGTTCGCCATCCACCGCATCGGCCCGTCCACATAATGGAGGTCGACCGGCAACGCGCGGTCGCGGTCGCCGCCGACGCCTTCCGCGCGCACGGTATCGACGACGCCGACGCCGAGCAGACGGCCGAAGTCCTCGTCAGCGCGGACGCGCGCGGCAAACACTCCCACGGACTGCTCCGCCTGCCGCGGTTCGTCCGCGGTATCGAACACGGCAACGTCGACCCCGAGGGCGCCATCGAAGTGGTCTCCGAACGGGGCGGCGCGGCGACGCTCAGCGGCGGGTCGCGCCTCGGCCCGGTCGTCGCCAGCGCCGCGGTCGGCGAGGCGATGGACCGCGCGGCCGAGTTCGGCGTCGGTGCGGTCGGCGTCCGCGACTCGAACCACCTCGGGATGCTGGGCTACTACACCGACCAGTTGCTCCAGGCGGGCTACGTCGGCATCGGTATGACGAACACCGAACCGGCGATGCCGCCCCACGGCGGGACGGCGTCGGTGCTGGGGACGAATCCCATCGCAATCGGACTGCCGACCGACCCGGCGTTCAACCTCGACATGTCGACGTCGGGCATCGCGCGCGGGACCGTCCTGCACTACAAGGAGACGGGTCAGGAACTGCCCGAGGGCGTCGCGCTCGACGCCGACGGGCACCCGACCACCGACCCCGCGGCCGCCCTCGACGGCACGATACTCCCCTTCGGTGGGGCGAAAGGCTCCGGCCTCGCCATCGCGGTCGAGGTGCTCGCCGGCGGCCTCGTCGGCGCGGCGATGGGCACCGACGTGACCGGGACCTACCACACGGACGACCCCTGCACGAAGGGCGACCTCTTCCTCGCCATCGACCCCGAGGCGCTGGGTGTCCCGGCGTTCGGCGAGCGGGCCTCGGCGTTCCTCGCCGACCTGACCGCCGACGAACCCGCCGCCCACGTCGACGAGATTCGACTGCCCGGGCAACGCTCCGTCGAGCGCGACCGGGCCGCGGCGACCGTCGACATCGAGGACGACCTCTGGAGCGAGGTCCAGGCCCTCGCAGACGCGAACTGACGACGGCCGGTTTTTTCTCGATTGTACCGGAAAAAACAATAACAATTAATAGGGCATCTGTTTAACGTGGGGTGTGTATGACTGACAAAGTCAGTGGCAAACGTAGACGTACCTTCATGAAGACGGTTGCCGGCAGCAGCCTCGCGTTGCTGGCCGGCTGTGGTGGCGGCGGCGGGTCGAGCGACGACGGTTCGCTGACCTACGTCTACCCGGGCTACTTCAGCGAGGACGCGTCGGACCTCGTCCCGATGTTCGAGAAACAGTCCGATAGCATCAGCGTCGAATCACAGCAGACGCCGTCGGACGCGTCTTCGACGCGCGAGTACTACGTCAACCAGTTCATCTCCGGCGCGTCGTCGTTCGACGTGGGGAACATGGACGTCATCTGGCCCGCCGAGTTCGCGGGCAACGGCTGGGCGGCGGAGGTCAGTGACCCCGAGGGCCACACCGACAACATGCTCCCGACCCCGGTCGACTCCGTCACCGTCGACGGGACGATGTACGGGATGCCGATTCACACCGACGCGAACGCGCTGTACTACCGGACCGACCTCCTCGAAGACGCCGGCTACGACAGCCCGCCCGAGACGTACATGGAACTGGTCAACATGGCACAGGACATCAAACAGCAGTCCGACCAGGACCTCAACGGCTACATCTGGCAGGGCGGCTCCAACGAGGGACTGACCATCATGTGGCTCAACTGGCTCTGGGGTATGGGCGGGTCCATCCGGCAGGACGGCAACCTCGTCGTCAACTCCGAGGAGGGTATCGCCGCGCTGCAACACGCCGTCGACCTCATCCACGAGTACAACGTCACACCCGAGTCCATCCCGGCGTCCTCGACCGACCAGAACCGCCAGACGTTCCAGCAGGGGAACACGATTTTCATGCGCAACTGGCCGTACGCGGTGGCGCTGATGAACGAGGACGGGTCGGCCGTCAAGGACAAGTTCGAGGTGGCTCCGATGCCGAAAGCGGAGGGCCACCCGGACGCGAACAACTCCTGTCTCGGCGGCTGGAACCTGTTCATCAACGCCAACGCCAACAAGCCAGAGGCCGCCCAGCAGTTCGCCAACTACATGGCCTCGATGGAGGCCCAGAAGAACATGGCGCTGGAGCACAGCCGGCTCCCGGTGCGAAAGGAGCTGTACAGCGACGAGTACTACGAACAGGCGCCCCACCTCGAGACGTTCGCCAACATCGTCGACCAGACGAGCGCGCGGCCGGCGACGCCGAACTACTCGACGTTCTCCGAGATCGTCTACACGAACTGCAACGCCGCACTCGTCCAGGACAAATCGCCCGAACAGGCACTCAACGACGCACAGGAAGAGATCGACAGCGAAGTCAACAACGCCTGAATCATCCGTCCGTCTGCGGTCTGCCACCGCGGTGTGACGGCTCCGTTTTCCGGAACAACCTTCGATAGCCGCGCCACCCGTCGGCGCGCCTCGCGCTGTGGTGTCGCGCTCTTGGACGTGGTACCGCGACCGGAGAAATCCGTCGTCGACCGCGCGGTCAGATCGCCGGTTCGGTCGCTCGCTCGGACACACGCTGATAGGTCGTGCGTAGCGCTCGCTGCTCGTCGTCGGTCAACTGCGGGAGCGGTGGGAGCGGTTCGCCGATGTCCAGTCCGTCAAGCGCCACGAGGTGTTTCGTGGCCGCGGCGGTAGGCACGCCGCTGGTGGCACTGACCAGCGGCGAGACCACCTCGCGCATCAGCCGGCGTGCCACGCCGAGGTCGCCGCGGCTGTACGCGTCGTAGAGCGTCGACAGCGCGCCCGGGAAGACGTTCGCGGGGCCGGCGATGAGGCCGTCCGCACCGACTTCGAGCGACGCCGTCGCCAGTTGTGTCGCACCCTGGAAGACGACGAAGTCGTCGGGGGTCTCGGTGACGACGCGGTGGTGGTAGGTCAGGTCGCCCGAGGTGTCTTTCACGCCGACGATGCTGTCGTGGTCAGCGAGCGTCCGGAGCAGGTCGACGCCCAGTTCGTTGCCCGTCAGCTGCGGGATGTTGTACAGCAACAGCGGCAGTGGCGACTCGTCGGCGATGGCCCGGAAGAACCGTTCGAGACCGGGCTGGGTCGTCCCGAGGTAGTACGGCGAGACGACGACTGCCGCGTCGGCCCCGGCGTCGTCGGCCGCCGCGACGTTCGCGAGGACCGCGTCGACGCTCGTGTCACAGCAGCCGGCCACGACCGTCGTGTCGCCGTCCGCGGCCTCGACGACCGTCCGGACGACTCTACGGTTCTGTTCGGTGGTCAGGCTGGAGAACTCCCCGATGGAACTCCCCGGAAAGAGGCCGTGAACGCCGCCGTCAACGAGGCGGCGCGTGAACTGTCTGAGTGCTTCGTCGTCGACCGAGCGGTCGGACCCATGGGTAGGCGTGGCCATGGGAACGACTGTTCCCGAGAGAGTCATGCGTATCGCAAAGACCACCAATCAATTATAATTTGGGATGGCGGTACCTCCTGCGGGACGCCCGGACTGCCTCCGGACGTGGTCGCAGCCACGCGGCCACCATCACACCCGTGTGTCGTCGTTCGCGTGCCGACGTCCGAACGGTCGACCGTTCCCAGTGGCCCGCGACGGACGCGACCCTGCGTAACACTTATGAAACTGATGACCAACGCTACAGCTATGAGCCAAGAAGTAGCGACACGTCTCGACAAGCAGATGCTCATCGGCGGCGAGTGGGTCGACGCGGACGACCGGACCGACGTCGCCCACCCCTACGACGGCGAGGTGGTCGGTTCGGTCCCGCTGGCGAGCGAACAGCAGGTCGTCGACGCCATCGACGCCGCCGAGGCCGCCTTCGAGGCCGCCTCTCTCTCGGCGTACCAGCGCTACGAACTCCTCTCCGAGACTGCCCGACAGGTCGAAACCCGGGCCGACGACATCGCTCGCATCCTCACCAGCGAACAGGGCAAGCCGCTCTCGGAGGCCCGCGGCGAGGTCGACCGGGCCGTCCAGACGCTCGACCTCTCGGCCGAGCAGGCAAAACGGATGTTCGGCGAGTACGTCCCGATGGACGCCCAGAAGGGCTTCGCCCGCGACCACTGTTTCACCCAGCGCGAGCCGCTGGGCGTCGTGGCGGCCATCACCCCGTTCAACTTCCCGCTGAACCTGATGGTCCACAAGGTCGGCCCAGCGCTGGCCGCCGGCAACGCCGTCGTCGGCAAGCCGGCGACGAACACGCCGCTGACTTCCATCGCGCTGTTCGAGTGCCTCGACGACGCCGCCGACGAAATCGACGCCGACGTGCCCGACGGCCTCGTCAACGTCGTCACCGGTTCGGGCTCGGCGACCGGCGACGTCATCTTAGAGCACGACGCCGTCGAGGCGATATCGTTCACCGGGTCGACGGCTGTCGGGAAGTACATCGCCAACAACAGTGGCATGAAGGAGGTCACGCTGGAACTGGGCGGTAACGACCCGACGATTATCTGGGACGACACGGACATCGAGGAAGCCGCGGCCCAGGTCGTCGGCGGCGCCTGCTCGAACGCCGGGCAGGTGTGCAACAGCGTCGAGCGCGTCCTCGTCCCCGACCACATCGAGGGTGAGGTCGTCGACGCGCTCGTCGACGCCGCCGAGTCGCTGACCGTCGGCGACCCCTTCGACGACGGGACGGACGTGGCCTCGATGGTCGACGACAGCCAGTTCGAGGACGTCGTCGACATCTTCGAGGCGACCGTCGACGCCGGCGCCACGGTCGAGTGTGGCGGGAACTACGGTGGTGACCTCGGCCCGCGGACCTTCGAGCCGACGGTGCTGTCGGGCGTCGACCCGGAGATGCCCGCCGCGGCCGAGGAGACGTTCGGCCCGCTCGTTCCGGTCATCACCGTCTCGGACTTCGAGGCGGCCATCGACGAGGCGAACAACACCAACTACGGACTGGAGGCCGGCCTGTTCACCCAGGACATCGACCGCGCCAAGCGCGCGGCCGACGAGATAGACGCCGGCGGCGTCAACATCAACACCGTCAGCGGCTTCCGCGCCGACCACATGCCATACGGCGGGTTCAAGGACTCCGGCGTCGGGAAGGAAGGCATCAAGTACGCCGTCGAGCACTTCTCCCGCGAGAAACTCGTCGGCTTCCACCAGGGCTTCAACGCCTGACCGAGACAGAACCTTTTTACTCCCGCCAGTAATTTCTCCGTTGGAGACGATGCGAGTAATCACTTGGAGAGTGCGGTAGTCCGAGCCATCACCCCTCCCGACCCCCTCGGCTACTGGTCATCTCGTCCGTCTCCGACCCCCCACACCCCCTTGTTTCTCGACGTCACGGCCCGCGACGACCAGAAAGGCATAATGCGGCGTTCGACGAACAGGCGCTCGATGACCTCGGCTGACCGGGAGCGTGGCGGCTGATGGAGTGGCGCTCGGGCTACACGATGCTGGTGGTGGCGACGGCCGCCAACCTCGCACAGGTCGGGACTCGCGTCGTCATCAGCCCCCTCGTCCCGCGGCTGTTGAGCGACTTCGCCGTCTCCCGGACGCTCGTCGGCGGGCTGTTGACGGGCATGTGGGCGCTGTTCGCGCTCGCGCACTATCCCAGCGGCGTTCTCGCCGAACGGTTCGGGTCCAGAACCGTCATCGTCGCCGCCCTCGCCGCGACCGCCCTCGCGAGCGGGCTGCTCGCCGTCGCGCCGACGTTCCCGCTGTTCGGGGCGGCCATGCTCCTGCTCGGCGGTAGCGCCGGGCTGTACTTCGTCGTCGGCACGGGGTTCGTCGCGGACCAGTTCGACCGCGGGACGGGCCAGGCGCTCGGTCTCCACTCCAGCGGCGGAGCCGTCGCCGGCGTGGTCGTCCCAGTCGTCGCCGTCCTCGTCGCGGACCGGTACACCTGGCGTCACTCGCTCGCCCTCACCACCCTGTTCGCGCTGGTCGTGGTCGTAGTGTTCGTCCGTCTGACCCGGCCGAACCAGGCGGTCAAGCCCGACGGCAGTCTCGTCGCGGCGCTCCACCCTCGCAAACCGCTTCGCATCCTCCGCGCGCCCGGGCTGGTCGCCCCGCTGGGCGCCGTCGTCGTCGCCGCCTTCGCGTGGCAGGCCGTCATCACCTTCCTCCCGACCTTCCTCTTTCAGTACTGGCCACTCTCGGAGTCACAGGCGGCCTCGCTGTTCTCGGTCGTGTTCGTCCTCAACGCCGTCTCGATGCCGGCCGTCGGACGCCTGGGCGACCGCGTCGGCAACCGCTGGGCGCTCACGCTCTGTCTCGCGCTGTCGTGCTGTGGCTTCGCGTCCGTCGTCGCCGGTTCCCACACCGCGTTCCTGCTCGTCGGCGTCGTCTGTCTCGGCGTCGGTATCAGCTACGGCGGGGCGGTCCAGTCCCTGTTCATGCAGCGGTTCGGCCGCGTCGACCGCGTCTCCGGCTTCGGGACGGTCCGGACGGTGTACATGCTGCTCGGCTCGCTGGGCGGCGTCGTCACGGGGACGCTCGCGGACGCGTTCGGCTGGGGCGTCTCCTACGGACTCGTCGCCGCGCTGCTGGGCGTGACGGCGATAGCCGCCGGCGTCTGGGCGGCCGGCACGACGTAGCCTTCAGTCGAGCGGTATCCAGCGGTCCGTCGCGGCCGCCTCGTAGACGGCCTCCATCGCACGCATGTCGACGAGCCCGTGGTCCCCGTCGGGGTAGAGGTCCGCGTCGCCCCGAACCCGGTCGGCGAAGTAGTCGAACTCTTCGAGCATCTGGTCGACTTTCTCGACGGTCACCGACGCCCGCCCGTCGCCCCGCGAGACGTGTAACTGCCGGGCCTGGTCCTGGAAGAAGGCGGGCTCGACGCGGACCTGCCCCTCGGTGCCGGTGACGGTGATGCCCGAGGACTGGCGGGCGTTGTGGCTCGCGTAGCACTGGCCGTACACCTCCTCGGGGAACTCGACGGAGAACGCGACCGTCTCGTCGACCTCGTCGAAGGCGTCGTGGGTACTGGACGTGTTCCCGGTGACCGCGAGCGGGTCGGCGTCAAGCAGGTACCGCGCGGTGTTGAGCGGGTAGATGCCGATGTCGAACAGCGCGCCCCCGCCGGCCAGTTCCTCGTCGAGGCGCCACTGGTCGGGATTCGGGTCGATGCGGTCGAGCAACCGCTGGGACATGTCTCCGGTCACCGACATCGGTTCGCCGACGTAGCCGGCCGCGACGAGTTCGCGCGCCCGACGGACGGCCGGTTCGGTGTGCATCCGGTAGGCGACCATCAACTCGACGCCAGCGTCGGCGGCCACGTCGCGCAACTGGGCCGCCCGCTCGCTGTCGCGCTCCATTGGCTTCTCACAGAGGACGTCCTTCCCGAACGCCGCCGCCGTCTCGACGTACTCCAGGTGGAGCGCGTTCGGCGTGACGATGTACACCGCGTCGTAGGCGTCCCGCGCGACGCCGTCGTGGAACTCGTCGTAGGTTATCCCGTGGCTCGCGCCCGCGGTGTCGGCGGCGACGCGCTCGGCCTTCGCCGTCGAACTGCTGACCAGCACCGACGGCTCACAGCGCTCGCTCCGCCCCAGCGCCGGCAGCGCCCGACCCTTGGTGAACCAGCCGAGCCCGATTACGGCGAACCGGACCGGCTCGACGGCCGCCGGGTCGACTGTCTCCCAGTCACGCACACAGCTGTCCTCGAGGATGGCACTCAGCTCCATACCGGATGCTCTTGGGCCGCGAATATAAATGGTGCTCCCGCGTCCCGGTGTTACGTACGCCCGAGATGTCGGTATCGGCACGAATTATGCTGGCAGAAATTCGTCATATGAATGTAGATATTCTTCAATGTAGCTAGATACGGTCAAATGAGAACAAAATAACCGAGTACAGGTTCGTATCGCGCATACTGGCGAGATATCGATTCGATATAAGGCCGTAATTCCACGATATCTGTTCATATCTGTTCGATAGACGAACACCGGGGTCGTCGAACAGTAGGCCATCGCTCCCACAGCGGAAGAATGAAACATCGTAACTATGTTTCAAACAGGGCGGTCACGCACGCTGGCAGCGCCAGCAGGCCGCCCGCCCCACCGTGACCCCGAGGCCGACGAGCCACCGGTTCCGTTCGCCGACGGTCCGCCGGGGGCGTCCGGACGGGGCAGTACGTTTATGCTGGTCAGGCCGCTGATATCGGTATGTCGAACCAACTGCCGCTACGACGCTCGCTGCTCGGTATTCCGGGCAACGAGCGACCGCTCGTCGGCGGCGCGGTGGACAGCGAGGCCGACGAGATATTCTTCGACCTCGAAGACTCGCTGGGGCCGGGCGAGAAAGTCGCCGCACGGTCGACGCTCGTCGATATCGTCGCCGACCACGACTGGACCGAGCGTGGCCTCAGCTACCGGATAAACGGGACGGAGACGCGCTGGTGGTACGACGACGTCGTCGAGGTGGTCAGCGGCGTCGGGGCGGCCATCGACACGCTCATCGTCCCGAAAGTCCGGGCCCCCGCCGACGTACAGGCGGTCGAGAAACTGCTCACCAGCGTCGAGCGGAACGCGGGACTGGACGCGGGCTCGGTCGGCCTCAGCGCGCAGATAGAGACCGCCAGCGGGATGAACGCGGTGACGGACATCGCCCACGCGAGCGACCGCCTGACCGCGCTCATCTTCGGCCCGGCCGACTACGCGGCCTCCGTCGGGGCGGCCCACGGCGCCACCGACTACCCCGGACACTACTGGCACTACCCGCTCTCGCGGCTCTCCCACGCCGCCGCGAGCGCGGACCTGCTCGCCATCGGCGGCCCGTACACCGGCGACGACCCCGAGGGGTTCGGGCAAGCGTGTCGCTACGAACGGGCGCTGGGCTACGACGGCAAGGTCGTCATCCATCCCGACCAGGTGGCGACGGCGAACGACGCCTTCGCGCCCGATATCGCGGAGGCACGCCGGGCGAAGGAGATAGTCGAGACGTACGAGGCCGCCGGCGCCGACACCCCGGCGGCTATCGACGGCAACGTCATCGACCGGGAGATGTACCGGATGGCCGCCCGGATACTCTCGAAAGCCGAGCAGGCGGACCTCCTGTGACACCCCGCGTTTGACGCTCGCAAACGGAGCCCACTCGCCACCGTTCGGGCGAGATACCACTCTCCGGCCCCGAACGCTGTTCTCTCGCCCGTTTCGAGGGAAGCGCCGGCCAGCGGTCGGAGACCGACTCGAACCCCGTTCTATCCAGTAGAACGGCCGGCGGAATCTGCGGGAACCACCACGGCTTACACGCTACCGTGGGAAGAACTCCCATGAACTACGAGGCCAACAGGCGGGTGGAGACCAGCGCCCGGACGTTTGCGATAGTAGAACGGCTGAGCGCGCTCGACCGGGTCGGCGTGTCGGCGCTCGCGGACGAACTGGGGATGAGCAAGGGCATCGTCCACAACCACCTCTGTACGCTCCGCGAACTGGGCTACGTCAGGAAAGTCGACGACCGCTATCAGCTCTCCCCGAAGCTGTTGGGCGTGGGGCTGCGCGCTCGCTCGAACGCGCCGCTGTACCGGTTCGGACACGACCTCTGTCGGGAGTTCGCCGGGCAGGCCGACACCGGCGTCGCGCTCTGTCAGCACACCGACGGCGACTGTCTCGTCGTCGACGCCTACGAGGTGGCCCCGACGACGGACCTCGCCGTCGGCACGGCGCTGGGGCTGTCGGGGTCGCTGGTGGGGCTGGCGATACGGCTCGCCTCCGGCGAGGGCGGCGTCGACGCCGCCGGCGAGTACGATATCGACGCCCTCCGCGCGAGCTTCGAGGCGGCCGGCTCCGTGACCGGGCCGTTCTCGACGAGTCACGAGCAGGACGGTGTCGCCGTCCCGGTGCTGGGCACGGACGGCGCGTGCCACGGCGGTGTCGGTGTCCTCCTCCCGGAGGGCCACACCGACCAGCGCCGGCAGCGACTCACCGAGGCGACCCGCTCGCTGCGGACCCGCATCGAGCGCCGGTTCGACGCCGAGTGGCCCGGCGAGCGGTCCTTCGCGACGGAGAAACACTCCTGGGTCGGCTGAGACGGATTGCCGTACCCTCGTGGTGGTCTCGTCAGCCCTGGTCGACCAACCATCGGTAGACCGCTACGACAACCCGTCTGCTCGCTCGCAATTCTCGGTCCTACCGGACGGTATTTGACGCCGTCCCGAGTATCGGGAGGCAACTCGATGTACGACACCACGACCCCCGGACGACCACCGACGCGCTCGACGAACGCCATGGTCGCGACGCCACACAGCCTCGCCAGCAGCACCGGCGTCGACGTCCTCCGGGACGGCGGCAGCGCCGTCGACGCCGCCATCGCCGTCAACGCCGCCCTCGCGGTTGCCTACCCGCACATGGCCGGGATCGGCGGCGACGGCTTCTGGCTCCTGGCGCCCCCGGGGGAGTCGGTCCGGGGCATCAACGCCAGCGGGCCCGCCGCCGCGGCGGCCGACCGGGCGTTCTACGGCGAGCGCGACGACATCCCCGAACGGGGGCCCGCCGCTGCGCTCACCGTGCCCGGCGCTATCGACGGCTGGCGCCTCGCCCACGAGGCATACGGGCAACTGCCGTGGGAGCGACTGTTCCGGGACGCCATCGGCCTGGCCGCCGACGGCGTCCCGGTCACGGCGAATCTCGCGCGCTGGATTCGCCGGGACTGGCCGGTGCTCTCGGCCGACGACGCCGCGCGGACGACGTTCGGCGTCGACGGTGCCCCGCCCGAGGCCGGGGACCGCCTACACCAGCCCGCTCTCGCCGCGTCGCTGTCGACGCTTGCGACCGAGGGGCCACGCGAGGGGTTCTACGAGGGCGACCTGGCGGCATCGTTCTGTGGCGCGCTCGGCGATGACTCGCCGCTCGCACCCGCCGATTTCGCGTCGTATCGGGCCGAGTGGGTCGAGCCGCTGTCGGTGTCCTACCGCGGCTACACTGCCCACGGGCTCCCGCCGAACACCCAGGGGCTGACGGCGCTGCAACTGCTCGGCCTGCTGGACGGCTTCGACGTCGAGGCGTGGGGCGACGGGACGGCCGACTATTACCACCACATGACCGAGGCGACGAAACTCGCCTTCGCCGACCGGGACGCGTGGGTTACCGACCCCCGGTCGCTGGACGTGCCGACCGACGACCTGCTCGCGGCCGACTACCTCCGGGAGCGCCGGGCCGGTATCTCGGCGACGGCGACGCCACCGGGGGATATCGAGCCCGGCATCCGACCCGCGGGCCACGAGCCGACCGACGGCGACCCTGGCGGCGACACCTGTTACTTCACCGTCGTCGACGAGGCCGGGCTGGCGGTGTCGGCAATCCAGTCCGTCTACTTCGACTTCGGGGCCGGAATCGTCGCCGGCGACACCGGCATCGTCCCGCAGAACCGCGGGGCGTACTTCTCGCTGGACCCGGACAGCGTCACCGCGCTCGAACCCGGCAAGCGGCCGTTCCACACCCTGATTCCGGCCATGCTGACCAGGGACCGCGAGCCGTGGCTGTGTTACGGGACGATGGGCGGGGAGGGCCAACCGCAGACCCAGGCCGCCCTCGTCACGCGGCTGGTCGATTTCGGCTACGACGTCCAGCGGGCCATCGAGGCCCCGCGGTGGCTCTACGGCCGAACGTGGGGGGCCGAGTCCCGCTCGCTCTCGCTGGAGAAGCGCGTCCCGGACGGCGTCGTCACCGACCTGGAGGCCCGCGGCCACACCGTCTCGCTGGCGCGTGGCTACGACGAGACGATGGGCCACGCACAGGCGATTCGGTGCCACGAGGACGGCTCGCTGTCGGGCGGGGCCGACCCCCGCGGGGACGGCTCGGCTATCGGCTACTGAGACTGGTCGTCGCCCCACCGGCGGAGAACCAGGGCGAAGGCGGCCCCGAGCGCCGGGAAGACGGCCAGTGCGAGGAAGGTCACGTCGGCGGAGACGACCGACAGCAGGTAGCCCGCGATGGCGGCCCCGCTGGCGCCAACACCGAAGGAGGTGAGGTAGGTGTAGCCATAGGAGAGCCCCCGGTCGTCGGGGGGGCTGTGCTCGGCGATGGTCGCCTGGTACAGCGGCTGGAGCGCGAACAGCAGGAACCCGAGCACGGCACTGGCGACCAGTAGAGGCCCCAGTCCCGCTCTCGCGGCGGGGATGAAGCCGACAGCCACCACGACGAGGCTGGCGAAGACGACCGCCAGCCCGGTCGTCGGCTCTATCCGGTCGGAGACGCGGCCGCCGACGTACTGCCCGCCGATGCCGACCGCCAGCAGGCCCACGTAGAGATACGACGAGAGGTCGAACTCCTCGGCGAGCGGACTCCCCGGTTCGAACAGCGTGACGTAGTCGGTAATGGGCGGGAGGAAGGTCCCCAGCACGTCCGGCAGGAACGTCAGGGTCCCGCGGTAGAACAGCCCGTTCATCATCACCACGAGCATCGCCAGGCCGAACCCGACGGTAAAGAGCGCCCGGCTGTCGGCGGCGAACTTCGACAGCGACATCGACTGGTCGGTGCCGCCGTCGACGCTGACCGCCGCCGTCTCGTCGAACTCCGCCGTCAGGGCGTAGCCGATGGCGACGACGGCGGGCACGACCAGCAGGCGCGTGACGATTCGCCAGTCGAAGGTCACGAGCAGGAGCGCGGTCACCAGCGGCCCCAGCGCGATGCCGAGGTTGCCGGCCATCCCGTGGTAGGCGAAGGCCGTGCCGCGGTCCTCGACGCCGGTCGAGATGAGCGAGAGGCCCGAGGGGTGATAGACACTCGCGGCGACGCCCCACAGCCCCAGCGCCAGCGCGATGGTGACCACGCTGGACGCGAAGCTCAACAGCAGGAAGGCCCCGCCCATCCCGGCGAGGCAGGCGACGATGAGCGTCTGTGACCCGAAGCGGTCGGCCAGTACGCCGCCCGGCAGCGCCCCGATACCGAACAGCGCGTACCCCGCGCCGACCACGAGCCCGAGTGTCGCCGTCGAGACGGGGAACTCGAGCAGCCAGATGACGACCAGAATCGGGATAGAGAGTTCGAACGTGTGGACGATTGCGTGGGAGAGACCCGTGAATAGGACGACGGAGCGAGCGTTCTCGTTCATCTATGGACGTACCCCTACGTCGCGTGTCTCGTGGCTTAATCTTTTCTGCAACGGTACCGACGACAGCGCGACGGTTCCGGACGAACGTCCGATTCTCGGCGAGCGATGTGTCGTCTGTAACGTATCGGGCCGCTCTACGGACGAAAAATGGTGTACGTTGTACCGTCTCCACGTCGACACGCGTTACAGTTCGGCGGTCGCAACGGCCTCGATTTCGACGTCGACACCGCCCCACAGTCCGGTGACGCCGACGGTGGTCCGTGCGGGTAGCTCCTCGAAGTGTTCGCCGTAGGCCTCGTCGAACCGCTCCCAGTGCTGGATGTCGACGATGTAGACGTTCACCTTGAGAACGTGCTCCATCGAGAGCCCCTCGGACTCCAGGACGGCTTCGATGTTGCGGAGACACTGGTGGGTCTGTTCCTCGATGGGCGCGTCGGTCAGTACCTCGCCGTCCTCGGTCTCGGGGACCTGCCCGGCGGTAAAGACCAGGTCGCCGTCGCTCGTTCCGAGGTTGAAGTTCCCGACCTGTCCGGCTCCCGCTTCCGTGGTGAGTATCTCTCTCATTCGCACGGCCTCCTTCCACGACGGTGAATACACAGTTTGGCAATCAAACAAAAATTGCGGCAAATATGGATCCATCCATCATTTAATTCCTAAAACGAGTATAGGAATGTGGGATATGAAACGATAATTGGATGCTCATCCACCCAAACAGCTAAGTGTGGCGGCGAGGTCCGACTTTCACGTCGTATGAGCCACACGCACTGCAGTCCGTCGGACAGTCGCATCGCTATCGACCGACACTCGGGAGGGCCACGATGAGCCTGCGGTTCCTCAACCGACTCCGGCTCCTGTTCTCGGACCCGGACGAGGCGCTCGACGACCACGAACTCGGCCACGTTCCGCGGTCCGAACGCAAACCGGTGTACAGTCTCATCCCGGTCTGGCTGGGCTTTCTCTCGGCGCCCGATATCATCCTCGCGGCGACGACGGTGGCGCTCGTCTCGACGTTCGAGGTGTACGTCGCGGGGTTGTTCGTGGGGCTCGTGCTCGTGTCGGGCGTCGCGACCATCATGGGTATCGTCGGCCAGCGGACCGGGTTATCGACGTACATGCTGTACAGACGTTTCTTCGGGTACTACGGGGCGAAACTCCCCGTCAGTATCCTGCTCATCACGCGCATCGGGTGGAACGCCGTCGAGACCATCGTCGCCGCCAAGGCGATGCTGCTCGTCTGGAGCTTCATCGGGATGGAGCCCAACGTCCTCGCGACGATTCTGGCCGTCGTGCTGGCTTTCACGGCCTTCTTCGGCTACGACGGGCTCGACTTCGTGAGCCGCTTTACCATCCCGGCGCTGGTGGTGACGTTCGGGGCTGCGGGCTACGCCATCGTCGCCAACGGCGGCATCGCGGAGATAATGGCGTTTACGCCCACCGCCGGCGACCGGATGCCCTTCACGGCCATCGTCTCGCTCGTCTTCGCCATCTGGGTGTCGGGGACCTCGCTGTCGGCCGACATCGTCCGGTACGCCAGGAGCGACCGTGACGTCGTCGTCGCCAACTACGGCTCTATCGTCCCGAGTCAGCTGTTCATGTTCGTCCTCGCCGGTGCGGTCGGCCTCGTCACCGGCTACGCGAACCCCGCGCTGGGTATCGCGGAACTGCTCGGCGGCGTCGGGGCCGTCGCCCTGTTCCTCGCCGCGTGGACCACCGTCGACAACCAGTACTACTCCGCCGGACTGGCCGCGTCGGAACTGACCAACCGCCACAAAGCACCGCTGCTGGTGGGTATCGTCGCGGTGACGGCGCTGCTGAGCTTCGCCGACATCACGTCTGTCATCACCCAGTGGCTCGTCCTCATCGGCGTAGCGGTCCCGCCGCTGGTGGGCGTCGTCTTCGCGGACTACTTCCTGCTCGGGACCCGGTTCCCCGAAATCGAGGAGCAGTCGATACAGTCCGTCGAGGAGGCGGTCAACCCCGCGGCCATCATCGCGTGGCTCGCCGGGGCCGGCGTCGCGCAGTTCACGCCGCTTGTCTTTATGCCGCCGCTGCTGGGCCTGCTGTCGGCCAGTCTGGTCTACGTCGGCGTGCGCAAACTCTCGGCGGTCGCCGACCTGCCGCTGTACCGCGCGCCGGACGGCAGTTCCACGGCGCGGTTCGCTCCCACCGACGACTGAGGGTCTACCACGAGTGCGAGATTATCGACGGTATTTCTGCCAAACACTCTCTTTCTTGGCGTAGATATTTCCCGAAAGGGTAGTTATTTATGAAGAAAGCAAACACACATCATACGAACATGGACAGTCACGTTTCCCGTGTACCGCGCGTCGACGGACAGCCACCACACCGCGGTCGGGGGTCGAGATGAGTCACGGCGAGTCGACGGTCGAGCGCTTGCGCGGCCGCCTCGCTCCCGGGGAGTCGGCGGCCCTCCCGATACTGCTGTCGGTCGTCGTCGTCCTCGGGGTGTGGCAACTGGCCGCCGGACTGGTTCCCGCCTACAGCTTCCCGAACGCGGTCGAACTCGCGGCGGCGTTCGGGCGGGCCTTCGGCCCGGAGGCGCGGTTCTCGCCGTGGGAGCAGTACCCGATAACTATCCTGCGGGTGCTGCTGGCGGCGACGCTGTGTATGGTCGTCGGCACCGTCCTGGGCATCGTGATGGGGACGAGCGAGCGCGCCGAGGAGTACCTCATCGTCTACGTGCTGGCGACCTTCGCGTTCCCGTCGGTCATCTGGGCCTTCTTCGCCGTCCTCTGGGTCGGCCTCTCGACGTGGTTCACGACGGTCTTTCCCGTGTTCATGGTCGTCATGCCCTACGTCGCCATCAACGTCTACGAGGGCATCGCCGACCTCGACGCCGAACTGCCGGAGATGGCCCACTCCTTCGACGCGAGCCAGTGGATGGTGTGGAAGGACATCTACGTCCCGCATCTGTACCCCCACATCTTCGCCAACGCGCGGCTGACGCTGACGCTCGCCTGGAAGATAACGCTCGTCGGCGAGATATTCGGCACGACGGAGGGTATCGGGCGGGTCATCAACAGCTTCTTCCGGGCGAACCAGAACGACATGATACTCGCGTGGGTCGTCCCGATGATGGTGCTGGTCTTCGCCGCCGAACGGGTGTTGACCGTCGTCGAACGCCGCGCCTTCTCGTGGCGGGTCGAAACCGACCGCACGATGACGGCCTGAGCCCGACCTGGTGCTTCGCGCGACGACCCGCTGGGTCGACCCGCCGTTTCGTGGATATAAGGTGTTCTATGGAGTAATACTGTTTTACCATATCTTGTCTGTCTTGGTCGGTTTCTGTGCAAATCTTTATGTATTTGGGGTATAGAGGCCAAGATGCAATGAAAAGCTACGACTTTAGTAGACGTTCGTTCATGAAAACGGCCGCAACTGCGGGGGTCGCGTCGAGCGCCCTCGTCTCCGGCTGTCTCAGTGAGAGTAGTGCGAGCAGTGACGAGGGCGGCGCGAGCATCGACTTCGACACCATCGAGGGGAACCTCAACATCATGCTGTTCCGCTCGGGCATCGAACAGGGCTTCTGGGGGGACGAAGGCGTCAGTCTGAACCTCCAGCAGGTCCCGTTCGGTCGGTACACCACTTCGATGACCACCGGCGGCAACGACGTCGGCATCATGGGGTATCCCATCTTCTCCCAGTACAACGACGGCGAGTACGACTTCGTCCACTTCGGACCGTGTATCACCCAGATAAACTCGATTCTGGTGCCCGTGGACTCGGACTTAGAGACCGTCGAGGACCTGCGGGGCGCGACGCTCGGTCACCCCGGCTGGCAGACGGCGACCGCGACGCTCATGCGGGGACTCGTCGCCGACCAGTTCGGCTTCGACCTCCGCGAGGAGACCGAGGGCGTCCAGTCACAGCCGTCGACGCTGTGGTCGCTCATGCTCGACCAGGGCGACATCGACGCGATGATACAGTTCACCGGCCAGACCGTCCGCGGGCTGGCCAGTCCCGACGAGGTCCGGCCGCTGTACAACGCCTGGGAGGGCTGGGAGGAACAGACCGGCTACCCGCCGCTCATCACGCCCTTTACCACGACCCGGTCGTTCCTCGAGGAGAACCCCGAACAGGTGCTCGCAGTGGCCGAAGGGTGGGCCTCGGCACAGGAGTACTTCCAGAGCAACACCGAATCGGTCGTCAGCGAGTACGGCGAACTCGCCGGCCTCAGCGACCAGGCCAACCGCGACACCATCGTCGAGCTGGCACAGAACGGCGCCATGACCCATCCGGTCGACGAGTACGACGCCGAGCTCATCGACTCGCAGTGGCAGTTGCTGGAGGTGTTGTCCGACCTCGAACTCATCCCGGCGGTGCCGCCGCGCGAGGACCACGTCATCTCGATATCGGAGCTGCGCTCGAAGGCCGGGTCGACGCCGACCGAGTGATAGACAATCGGCGGATATGAGCCATAGAAGCGTACGTTCGAATACCTAATACGGTATTAGGATGGCGTATCAGTCAAAGGCTCAGATTTAAATATACATTTGTGAATACCACGAACAAGATGAAGACCAGTGTCAGTAGCAACGGTAGAGAGACTGCAACCACCGGTCAGGAACCCGAACACCGCCCGGAGATAGAGTTCTCGGGACTGCGAAAGAGTTTCCGGAACGGCGACGAGACGCTGACGGTGTTTTCGGACCTCTCCTTTAGCATCACGCAGGGGTCGTTCACCTCTATCATGGGGCCCTCGGGCTGTGGGAAATCGACGCTCATGAACGTCATCGCCGGTCTGCTGGAACCCGACGAGGGCACTATCCACCGGGACGGCGTGGAGATTCAACCGGGCAACTTCTTCTATGGCTACGTCTTCCAGGAGCCCCGGCTGCTGGACTGGCGTACCGTCGGGGAGAACATCGCCTTCGCGCTCGAGGGCAAGGGCATCCCGCCGGAAGAACACGAGGCGCGTATCGAGCGGTATCTCGAGATGGTCGGGCTGGCCGACGAGGCCGACAGCTACCCACAGCAGCTCTCCGGCGGGATGCGCCAGCGGGTCGGTATCGCGCGGGCGCTCGCCATCGACCCCGACATCCTCCTGATGGACGAACCGTTCAGCAGTCTCGACGAGTTCACCGCCAAGGAGCTCCGTCAGGACCTGCTACAGATATGGAAGGAGACGGGCAAGACCATCGTCTTCGTCACCCACAACAGCAGCGAGGCCGTCTTCCTCTCGGACACGGTGTTGATACTGGACGGCGAGGGGGACCTCTTCGACCACGTCTCCATCGACGCGCCCCGTCCGCGCGAGGTCGGTGACAAAGCGCTGGTCGAGACCGAATCACGGCTCATGAATCGCTTCTTCACCCACCTGGACGGCAGCGACGAATGAACCGGACGTACCGGTTTGGCGTCTCCGTCGTCGCCCTGCTGGTCGCGTGGGTCGGGCTCTCGATGGTCGACCCGGAGCTGTTCCCGGCGCCGTGGGCCGTCGCGGTACTGGCCGTCGAGTTGACGCTGTACGGCGACGTGGGGGGGCAGTCGGCGCTGTACCACGTCGGCATCACGTTCGGGCGGGTCCTGCTGGCGACCGGTATCGCGCTCGCGCTCGCGGTCGGCATCGGCATCGCGATGCGCGTCGACGAGGACATCGCCCGCGTCTTCGAGACGTGGCTCCCCATCTGGATGACGCCGCCCGACGTGGTGGTCATCCTCATCGTCATGGTGTTGCTTGGGTTCAACACCGTCGCTATCGTGGCGGCGGTGAGTTTCGTCTGTACGCCCTTCGCCCTCGTCTCCATCTGGGAGGGGATGCAGGACCTCGACCCGAACCTCGTCGAGATGGCCCACACGTTCGACGCCGACCGCGCGCTGCTGTGGCGGTCGGTCTACCTCCCGCATCTGACCTCGTACGTCTTCGCCTCCCTGCGGAACCTCTTTGGCATGACCTGGAAGGTGGCCGTCATCGGCGAGGTGTTCGGTATCACGAACGGCGTCGGCGCGCGCATCCGCTACTGGTTCCTCCAGAGCAACGTCGAGGAGGTCGTCGCCTACGCCGCGATGTTCACCGTCGTCGTCCTGCTCATCGAGTACGCCGTGTTGAAACCGCTCGAACAGCGGGCCTTCGCGTGGCGAGCGTGACTGCCGTGTCACTCGCTGGTCGGACCGCCCGGTTCACCCGCTCTCATACCCCTCCATCGCAGTATCAATGACCACCTCTATCACCGAACTGACCGTCGCACAGACCCACGAACGATTCGAACGCGGCGACCTCACGAGCGAGGCGCTGGTCGAGCGGTATCTCGACCGCATCGCGGCCTACGACGACGCGGGGCCCGCTCTCGGCGCCGTCATCACCGTCAACGACGGCGCCGTGGCCCGGGCCCGCGAACTCGACGCGGCCTTCGACGCCGACGGACCGGTGGGCCCGCTCCACGGCGTGCCCGTCCTGCTGAAAGACCAGATACAGACGGCCGACACCGCGACGACCTATGGCTCCGAGGCGTTCGCCGGGTTCGTCCCCGACGCGGACGCCGAACTCGTGACCCGACTCCGCGAGGCCGGCGCCGTCGTCCTCGCGAAGACCAACATGCCCGACTGGGGGTCGGGATTCGTCGGCTACTCCTCCGTTGCCGGACAGACGAAGAATCCCTACGCCCTCGACCGGGACTCCGGGGGCTCCAGCGCCGGCACCGGGGCCGGTGTCGCGGCGAACCTCGGGCTGGTGGGCGTCGGCTCCGACACGGGGGGCTCGGTCCGGGTCCCCTCGTCGTGCTGTAATCTCTACGGGATGCGAGTGACGACCGGACTGGTAAGTCGGGCTGGGATGTCGGCGATGATTTCCCGCCAGGACACGGCGGGCCCGATGGCGCGCACGCTCGACGACATGGTCCGGTTGCTGGACGTGCTCGTCGGCTACGACCCCGCTGACGCGGCGACCGCGGTGACGGTCCACAGCCGCGATTCGACCCCGTACAGCGACCGACTGGACCCGCAGGGCCTCGACGGGAAACGCATCGGCGTTCTTCGTGACGCCTTCGGGTCCTCGGAGGTCCCCACGGCCGACGCCGTGACGGCGGTCGTCGACGACGCCATCGACCGCATGGCGTCGGCCGGCGCCGACATCGTCGACCCGGTCGCTATCGAGGACCTGGCGGCCCACATCGACGGCACGTCGCTGTACGCCTACCAGGCCAGACACGACATCACCAGCTACCTCGCCGACCTGCCCGGCACACCGGTCGACTCCGTCGACGAACTGTACGACGGCGGCCACTTCCACGAGGCGCTGGAGCTGTTCTACAAGATAGCCGACGGCCCGGACGACCCCGACGACGACCCGGCCTACTGGGAGCGCGTGGCCGCCCAGGAGTCGTTCCGGCGGGCGATAGAGCGGACCCACGCCGAACACGACTTAGACGCCGTCGTCTTCCCCGACGTGCAGGTCGTCCCGCCCGAGTACGAGCGGTACTACTCCGGGGACGTGACGCGCGAGGAGTACAAGACGAACACGTTCATCGCCTCCCAGTCGGGCTGTCCCGGCCTGTCGATGCCGGCGGGCTTTACCGACGACGGCCTCCCGGTGGGTGTCGAACTGCTGGGCGTCCCCTACAGTGAACCGCGCCTGCTCGAACTGGCCGCTGGCTACGATAGCGTGACCGACGCCCGACGCCCGCCCGAGACGGCGCCGCCGCTCTAAGCACGTTGTCCAATACTATCAAAAACATCTACCTTTTTAGATATATGCCCATCTGTTATGTCTGGCTGCGCTGACTCTCCGTGCTTCGAGGAGAGAAACCGCCAGAACTCGCCCACGGAGGCGCTCTGTGACGTTTCAACCGCTACAACGAACGCGACACGTGTGGTACTAGGCCGACGCGAGAACAAGGTCGAAAAAACTCGCAAGAACGTCTGAAAAAGAGGTTGAGGCGGTCGATGTATCTTGCCACGCTCGGTCGAACGTCCTCGTCCGAGAATGGTGGGGAAAGTAACAAATCTAATAGCTACTCAAATAAACTGCATATCAGTAACACTACCGTCACGGTGACGCGATGTCGGAGTGTGCTCCCTGGCGGCGTCCTACAGCGAGTTGCTCGTCGCTCTCACGACTCGCCGTCTTCGACCCCGTACGTCTGCAACCCCCTCGCGCTGGCGACGAAGACCCGGCCCGCGGCGACGACCGGCGAGGCGTACGCCGAGACGTGGCCCGACGGGGCCTCCCAGCGCGTCCGGTCGGGACCGAACAGCCCGCCGGTCTCGCGGCGGAACGCGCGGAGGTCGCTCGACGCGACGACGACGCTGTCGTCGGTGACGACGGGCGCGGCGGTCCCCTCGCTCGGGAGGTGGACCTGCCAGTTCGTCTCGCCGGTCGCCCCGTCGAGTTCGTGGAGGTCACCGGCGACGACGTAGACGTCGCCCGCATCGACGGCCGCGGCGGCCCGGCTGTGGAGGTCCCGGCGCCAGCGGACCTCGCCGTCGGGCGTGACGGCGACGATTTCTTGCCACCCGGTCTGGACGACGCCGCCGTCGTCGACGACCGACGCCGCGTAGGGCGTATCGACGGCGACGCGCCAGCGTTCCGTCCCGGTCTCGCGGTCGAGTTTCACGAGCGCGTCCCGGTCGGGGACGTAGACGCCGTCGGCGGTGACGGCGGGCGGGACCTGTGTCGCGGTGCTGTCCCCGAGGTTGTACTCGTCGTAGACCAGCGGGTCGAGCGGCCGTCGCCACCGCTCCGTGCCGTCCGCCCCGAGCCGGACACAGGCGGTCGCGCTCCGAGCGTAGCAGTCGCCGTCGGCGACGGTGACGCCGTAGGGCTGTTCGCCGCCGACGCGGAACGTATCGAGGACGGCGCCGTCGGCGAGCGACAGTACGGTCACGACCGCCCGCCGCTGGTCTCCGTCGTCAGCCCCTGGGTCGGCGGTCGTCGGGACGTAGAGCCGGGCCTGCTGGGGGTCTACCGCCGGGACGCCGAAAGCCTCGCCGCCGAGGTCCCGGGACCACTGCTCGGTGCCGTCGACCGCGTAGGCGACGACGCGCCGGTCGGTCGCGAAGTACGCGACGCCGTCGTGGACGACCGGGGGCATGTACGCCCAGTTGGCCGGTTCGAGGAGTTCGTTCGTCTCGGGCTCCGGGGCGCCGCCGGCGACCCGGTTCGCGTTCGCCGGGCCGTTGCCGAACGACCGCCAGTCGCCGTCGTGGAACGCCGCGGTGTCGTCGCCGAGGGCGTCACAGCCGGCGAGCGACCCGGTGAGTGCGGTGCCGAGGGCGGCGAGGACCGTCCGGCGCGACGGCTGCCACCGGGCGGGCTCGGCGTCGGCGGATGGCGGGCTGGATGGCGTATGCGGGGCGGGCACAGTGTCACCGTCAGGCGCCCGGAACAAAGCAGTTCCCGTCGCTTCGGTCACGATTTGACCGACGGTCGGTCGGGTGTCGTCGCCTTACTGCTCGGCCGCGGTTGGCGACGGGTCCTCGATGAACTCGCCGACCGCTGGGAGGACGCGGTCGGGCGCCTCGGCCGGGCCGCCGTGGCCGACGCCGTCGAACTCCACGAACCGACTCTCCGGAACGGCGTCGTGGACGGCCCGAATCCCGTCCCTGAGGTGTGGCGGTCCCTCGGTGCCGGTCAGCAGGAGCACCGGTGCGTCGATGTCGAGCGTCTCCGGGAGCCGGTACCCCTCGATAGCCCGGTTTATCCGGGCGATGTTCTCGGTCAGCGCGACGATGTCGGGCCAGGGCGGCCACTCGGCGAGCCACGCGTCGAGGTCGTCGACGTCGCCGCCGTGCATGACCTCGCGGACGTAGTGTCTCATCGCTGCCCGGCGCTCGCCCGCGTCGATGTGCGCTTGCATCTGGGCCGCGAGGTCGGCCTGTTCACGGTACTCGCCGACGAGGACGGCCGGTTCGTAGGCGATGCAGCCGGCGAGCGGGGTCTGTCGGGCCGTCTCCAGGGCCAGCAGGCCGCCAAAGGAGTGGCCGAACAGCGTCACATCGCCGCCGACCGCCTCGACGACCGCCTGCACGTCTTCGACGCCCCGGTCGAGGCTGTACTCGTCGCTGTCGCCGCTGGCGCCGACGCCGCGTCGATGGGGCACGACGACGCTGTACTCGTCGGCGAGGCAGGGGACGACCGGCTGCCAGTACGCCGGGGCGGAACCGCCGTGCAGCAGGACGAGCGGCCGTCCGTCGCCGTGTCGTTCGTACGCGATACTGGTCCCGTCCGCCGAGGTGACTGTCTGCATGCGTCGGGTGGTCGCCCCCGCCCGCCGAACGCCTGACTCTCAGCCGTTCGGGCCTTTATGTACTCCCGGCCGGCAGCGGTGGCCAGGTCGTCGCGACCTCCTCCTCGATGAGTTCGGTCTGTGCCCGGCGGAGCCGCTCGGAGGCCGACGAGGCGGCGATGTCCAGCTCCGCGGCGACGTCCTCCAGGGAGGCCCGCCGCGGGATATCGAAGTAGCCCAGTTCGTAGGCGGTCCGCAGCGCCTCGTGCTGGCGGTCGGTGAGCCCGTCGCCCGCCGGTTCGGCCTCGCCGTCGCGGGTCAGCCGTGCCAGCCGGAACGTGACGTGGGCCCCCCAGAACGTCGAGAACTGCCGGAACGCCTCGCGGTCGGCGAACCAGCCGGTCTGTCGCCAGCCGTACGGACACACCTCGATGCGCTCGATGATGGCGTCGGCCGTCGCGAGCGCCTCGAGGCCGTCGAGGTCGTCTACGTACCTGCCGAGCTGTTCCTCGAGACTCAGCGCGGGGCGGGCCTGATAGCGGCGCGTCTCGCCGGCCCGGCCGACGAGGGCCCACTCGGCGACGTCGTAGGCGTCCGCGAGCGCATCCGCTATCGCCGACCGCGACCCGCCGGTCACGGTGACGAGAAAGAGCGGCCGTCGACCGTGGTTGTACTGCAGTTCGAGCACCAGCGACGCCTCGGGCAGCGACCGCGCCACCTCGACCAGCGGGAGCCCGTCGCAGTGGATGTCGAATTCGGCGACCAGTCCCATAGGCCGCCGTCTCGGCCGACGGTAAAGGGCGTGTCGCCCTCACAGCGCGAGGACGTCGAGACCCACCAGCGGACGACTGCCGCGAGCGGCGACTGGCCCAGCCTCCGGCGCCGACGTCAGCCGTCCAAGTCGTCCTTGAGCGCTTCGAGCCGGGACTGCACGTCCCAGACGTCCTGGGTCAGCTCCTCAATCGGCGCACTGACGTCGTCCTCGGCGCTCTCCGTGGCGGCGGTCCACAGGAGGTCTTCGGCGTCGTCGAGATACCCCTCTGCCAGTTCGAGCGCTCGAAGTACATCCGATTCAGACGATGGCGGGTCCCCCATGAACAGTACAGTGTCCTCCGTCGTCATGACAGTTCAGGTAGGCCCGATATTTGTCGCAGCCTGCGGGTGCTGCGGTCGGTCGGCACCCCCTCACTCCGACGCTGGCTCCCTGACCGTAACAACGGGGACGGGGACGGAGCGGACGGCCTTCTCGGCGACGCTGCCCAGCAGAATCCGGTCGGTCCCGCGCCGGCCGGTCGTCCCCATCACCACGGCGTCGACGTCGTTGGCCTCGACGCAGGCGAGAATCCCTTCGACCGGGCTGCCGTGTTCGACGTGCTCGACGACCGACCCGAGGTCGTACGCCTCGGCCGCGGCCACCACGTCGGCGACGGCGTCGCGGGCGGGCGCCTCGACGGCGCCACTCGACCGGACGTCGACGCCGAGCGCGGCGTCGTCGACGACGGAGAGGGCGTGGACGGTCGCGCCGAGCGCCGACGCGAGCGCGAGTCCGTGTTCGGCCGCGTGGGCGGCCCCCGCGCTGCCGTCGGTCGGGATGAGGATGTCCTCGTAGGGGAACCGGAGCTGGTCGTCGGCGTGCGTCCGCGCCGTCAACACCGGCACGTCGGAGAGCCGGACCACTTTCTCGGTGACGCTGCCGACGAGATAGCGCGAGACGCCGTCGCGCCCGTGTGTCGGCATCACGACCAGGTCGTGGTCGTAGCGCTCGGCGTAGTCGGCTATCGTCGGCGCCGGGTTGCCCTGGACCACGTCCGTCCGGTAGTCGACGCCGAGCGACTGGAGGACCCCCTCGGCCTCGGCGACGACGTCCTCGCCCCGCCGGACCAGCGCGTCGACCGCCCGCCCGTCGACGACGGTGACCGAGTCACGCGTCGTGTCCGCGACGAAGAGGACGTGCACTGTGGCGTCGTCCCAGTTGGCGAGTTCGGCGGCGTGATGCAGGACCGCGGCTGCGCCCGCGCTCCCGTCGAACGGGAACAGCACGTCCTCGTACATGCCCGGACCTACGGCGGGACGCCGCTAATGGTTTTGCCTCCGTGGACAGCTTATAAGCCAACGCTGGACGGAGTATCCGTACGGCCGACCGATGTCTACAGACAGCCCTTCCACCGAGGCGGACAGCCACACAGACGACAGCCGCCCCATGTCCAGCGCGGACATCGCCGACATCTACGACGAGATGGCCGAGCGCTACGACCGGTGGGACTGGGCCAACCGGCTGTTCAGCGGCCCGCTCCGGAAGCGCGCGTTCGGTGACGCCCGGGGTCGGGTGCTCGACGTCGCCTGCGGGACGGGGACGAACTTCCGGTATCTGCCCCCCACCGTCCAACTGGTCGGCGTCGACGTCAGCGCCGAGATGGTCGAGGCGGCGCGGGCCGAACTCGACGCCCTCCGCCGGGGCGGGACGGTGTATCGGATGGACGCGGCGGAGCTGGCGTTCCCCGACGACAGCTTCGATACGGTCGTCTCCGCGCTCTCGACGTGTACGTTCCCCGACCCGGTCGCGGCCCTCGACGAGATGGCGCGGGTCTGTCGCCCCGACGGCCGGGTGCTCCTGCTGGAACACGGTCGTAGCGACGTCGAACTCGTCGGTCGGTTCCAGGACTGGCGCGCCGACGCCCACTACGAGCAACACGGCTGTCGGTGGACCCAGGACCCGCTCGCGCACTTCGAGGGGACGGACCTGACCGTCGTCGACAGCGAGGCGTTCTTCCTGGGGATGGTCACGCTCGTCGAGGCGCGACCGGTGGGGTGACGCCCGAGCCGTCGGGTCAGTACGAGCGCCGAGGCCAGCGCTCTCGCGCACTCGTCACCGCCCCAGAACAGATGGCCTCACCGCTCGATGTGTGGGGGAGCGCCGCTCTCCGCGTCGTACTTCGTCTCGAACTCCCGAACGAGTTGCCCCATCTTGGCGTACCAGTCGTTCAGCAGTCGCTGCATGTCCCCGGCGATTCGCGACGGGTCCGTCGGCCGGTAGACGTGGTAGTACCCGCCCTGGTCGTAGTTTCGCTGTTCCTTCTGGACGAACCCCGCCCGGAGTAGCCGCTGGACCGCCCGGTAGGCGGTCGACCGCTCGCGGTCGACGGCGTCGGCGACCTCGTCGACGGTGAGCGGTTCGTCGGCGTCGACGACCGCCTGGAAACACGCCCTGTCGAGCCGTCCGAGGCCGTGGAAACACTCCAGCAGTCCCTCACACTCCATCTCTTCCTGTAGTTGTTCGGCCATCGAGTCCGGCATCGGTACGGCCGAACGGAGGCGCCGCGGCGAGAAAAGATTTGCGTGATTTATACAATCGCATGCGGACGACGCCTCACGCGGGGCGCTCCCGGCGCGGCGAACCGACCGAACTCACTCCGTTTGCTCGACCGGGCAGGTGTTGGTGCCCAGCACCGAGTACAGGCCACAGACGCCCACCAGACCGGTCACGAGCAGTATCACTGCACCAAGTCCCAGCACGAGCGCGACCAGTGGTGAAAGCTGGAGTGCGCCCGCGAGCACTGCAATCGCGACCACTCCCGCGATAGTGCCGAGTGCGACTCTGATGCGCCTGTCCGTCGTCCCGACGTTTCGCTCCATACCGTCACTCGGTGTTGTAGCTACAATATAGTTGCTATTGTACAATACACTCACTACAACCTGTCTCTCAGCTGTAGCTGTCGACGAGCGAGCGCAGGCGGGACTCCTGCTGGACACCCACCAGCCGTTCGACGGGTTCACCGTCCGCGAACAGCAACAGCGTGGGGACGCTCCGGACGCCGTACTGGGTCGCGAGCCCCTGATTCGCGTCGATATCGACTTTCGCCACGGTGGCGTCGGTCCCGGCCGCGACCCGCTCGACGATGGGTTCGAGCTGTTTACACGGGCCACACCAGTCGGCGTAGAAGTCCACCAGCACGACTCCGTCGCCGACAGCGTCCTGGAACGCCTGGACGCCGTCGATGTGGACCGGCTCGCCCGGGGACGCCCGGCGCTGGTCGCCCTCGTCCGTCTGCCGCTCGCCGTTCCGGAGCGCGTCCATCTTCTGCTGTCGTATCTCTTCTAGTTCGTCGCTCATCGGATGGACACACGCGCTCCGTCGGTTTAGTTGTTTTGCAGAGATTGCACAATACTACCGGACGCCGACCCGCGTCCGGCGTCGCGACGGGGTCGCCACCCACCCAGTCGGGGCGCAGTCCGCCGGACACTCGGGGTGGCCACCGGGGCCGCATGCGCCAGGACTATTGTGCCGAGAAAATAATTCCACACTGACATGTGTGCTCTGACCGACGCCGCTGTCGTGCGTTCACACCTCGCGGGGTCCAGTTTCGGAGGGGAGACGAGCGCATGACGACGGTCACGCTGGCCGCCGACGCACTGCTGCTACAGTCAGGCGGCGCGGCCGGCCTGCTCTCGAACCCGTGGTTCTACGCGGTGTTCTCGGCGGTGTCGCTCGTCGTCGGCGCGGCGGTCGGCATCTGGGTCAGCCCGGAGCAACGGTGGCAGGCGGCGTTGCTTGCCGTCGGCGGCGGGTCGCTCATCGTCTCGCTGGCCTTCGAACTGTACGACCCCGCCGTCAGGACCATCGGCAAGTGGCCGGCGTCGGGATACTTCGTCGTCGGCGTGGCCGTCTTCGGCGGTCTCGACATCTTCATCGACCGCCGCTCGGCCGACGAGACCGAGGAGATGGGCTGGGGGCTGTGGGCCAGCGTCACGACCGACGGGATTCCCGAGAACGCCGCCATGGGGTCGTTGCTGGTCGGCAACGTCAGCGGTGCGCTGGCGTTCCTGTTCGCGCTCAGCGTCACGAACACCTCCCAGTCCATGATGTCGGGGACGAACATGACCCAGAACCACGGCGAGTGGCGAACCATGGGCGCGTGGCTCGTCACCGCCGTCGTCGTCGGTGCCGCGGTCCTGCTCGGGTACTGGGTCCTGCCGCCCCTGCCGGAGTACTGGGTCGCCAGCATTCGGGCGTTCGCGGGCGGTGCCATCCTCGCGTCGCTCGCGGGCGAAATCTACCCCGACGCCTACGAGGAGGCGGGGCCCTACATCACGCTGGCGACGGCCGTCGGCTTCCTCGGTACGTTCCTGCTGTGACCGTCGGCGCGTGACTCGTCGCCCGCGCGTCGCTTGACGGCGATTCGATACGCCGTCGCGGGGCTAAACACTACCCGCGAGAAAGGTAACTTTTCCAATAGTTAGAGGGCCGTCGACGCCCTACTGGGCCGTATGGCATCTCGGAGCGCAACCATGTCACGTCGGGCGTTTCTACTGGGCGCGACGGCGACCACTGCGACTGGCACCGCGGCCGCACAGGAAGGGACGCCCACGGCGGGTGGCACCGCGGCAGGGACCGAGGGCGGCGCCACTGGAACCGACGCCGGGTCACCCGGCGGCGACGGCGGGGGCGGCGGTGGTGGCCCGCCGGACTTCGGCGGCTTCCTGGACGACGCCGGTAACTTCGACGGGACCGTCGTCGACGCCCGCGGACAGGACTCGGTGACGGTGGCGGTCGGCGCGCAGGGCAACGGCGGCGCCTTCGCCTTCGACCCGCCGGCGGTCCACGTGGACAACGGCGCGACCGTCCAGTGGGAGTGGACCGGCAACGGCGGCGGCCACAACGTCGTTCAGGAGGGGGGCGACACCCTCGACTCGGGCGAACCGGTCGCCAGCGCGGGCATCAACTACGAGAACACCTTCGACACCGACGGCATCTACAACTACATCTGCGAGCCCCACGTGAGCCTGGGGATGAAAGGCTCCGTCGTCGTCGGGACCGACTACCCGACCGAAAGCAGCGGCGGCGGTGGCGGCGGGGACGACCAGCCACAGGTCCCCGACAGCGCGAAGACGCTCGGCATCGCGACGACCGTCGTGATGCTCGCGACGCTCGGGCTGACGTACGTGTTCATGCGTTACGGCGGCGACTACGAGATGCCCGAGGGCGAGTGAGGCGGTCGCCGTCGAGGCGATTCGCTTCGCTCATCGCCTCGCTACTCCGACGACTCGGACCCCGACGCCGGCGGGCGCGGCAGCGCGACGAACTGCGTCAACACCGGGCTGAACGGGTCGTAGACGGACTGGTGGCACTGGCAGTAGATGTCGTTCTCGGCGTTGAACGCGGCGCTGCCGGCCTGGGTCTTCCACCCCGGGACACAGCAGAAGTGCGTGCACTTGTTGAGCCAGGCGATGAACCCCTCCGGCGCCGCCGCCGAGATGAACTGCCGGACCGACCCGGGGAGGTCGCCGTACTCGCCCTCGCCGGCGGCCATCTGCCTGACCCGCTCCGAGCGGATGAGCTGGACCGGGATGGACTGGCTCGCGCCCTCGGAGCGCCACGTCGCGCTGGCGGGTTTGCCCAGGCCAGAGCGGCCGATACCGTTCCCCCACTCCTCGTAGTCGTCGAACATGTCGACGGTCAGCGGCGCGCCCTGTTCGACGTCGTTCTGCCAGTCGTAGCTTCCCGGACTGCTCCGGAACGTGTTGTCCTGGTCTGCCTGTGGGCGAATCCCCGGCGCGGTCTGGATGCCACAGTACTGGAACCACGCCGAGGAGTAGTCGATACCGCTCCCGCCGAAGTTCTTCGCGCGGGCGACGCGCGCCTCGGGGTCGTACTCCGGCCAGACGCCCGTGAGCTGGCCGTCCTGTATCTCGATGGGGATGATGGGCATCCCGCGGGGCGCCGGGCCGTCGATGTTCTCGACGCCGAGGAACTCCGTCGTCCCGCCGCCTTCGCCCGAGGGGTCGGTGAGCGTATCGACCGCGGCCGCGCCGCCCGCGCCGATACCCGCCAGGGCCGCGCTCCCGACGACGCCCGTGACGAACCGCCGTCGCCCCGACTCTTCGGGGTACTTGTCCTCGTCTAGTGGCATGGTGTGTGCATGTCGGGTCCGCGGTGGTCACTGCGTCCGGGCGCGCTGTCGACCGTCGCTCGCGCCGTCTCGCCGCTCCGCTCACCGACCCGTCCCGCGCTCGCGCCGTCCGTTGCTGTCCCACCCGCTGTCCGGCTGTGTTCCGGTCGAGACATGGGGGGAGCGGCTACGGGCTCGGGCGGTATAGTTTCAACGCTCTAACAACTATGTCCTGACAGGTCCGGGCCGTCGACCCGCTCAGGCGTCGGTCGTTCCGGAGCGAAACACCTGTTGGAACACCGCCAGCTCGGCCTTCCGCAGGTGCTGGTGGAACGTCGGCGGGGCGATGGAGAGCGACGAGGCGACCTGCTCGCCGGAGGCGGCCCGCGGCCACTCGAAGAAGCCGGCGTGGTAGGCCGTCTCGAGGGCGGTCCGTTGTCGGTCTGTGAGGTCCGCGAGCAACTCCGCCCCCATCCGGTCGGCCGGGTCTCGCGTCTTGGTCATCTGCTCGCGTCTGCGCAGCTGGACCGACGGATAGGCGCGCTCGATGGGGTCGACGACCTGCCGGACGGCCACGCTCGTCGGGACGTGAACCGTCATCCGGTAGTCGCCGTCCTCGATGACGGCCCGCTCGACGGCGCCGCCGACAGAGGCGATGGCCGACAGCATCGGTGGGTCCGTGAGCCGGAGCTCGAAGGTCGCCTCGCCGTCGCTCACGCCGTGGACCGTCAGCGCCTCCCAGGGGGGTACCGCGTCGACGAGCGTCCGCAGCCACCCGACGGCGTCGTCGGTCGCGCTCCCGTAGATGATGAATTCGCCGTCGCCGACCGATATCGTGTGGTCCAGCTGCGCCCGGCCCGGCAGTTCCTCGCCGTCCATGGCCGCCGCGAACACGTCCGGAACGACGAGCTGTAACTCGACGACCTCGTCGGACAGCAGCGCCTGTTTCCGCTCCGCGGCCGCGATGGCGTGGCCGACGATGTCGCCGAGCTGAGCGATGACCGCCTGCTCTTGCCCCTCGAACGCGTTCTGCCGGTCGGCGTAGACGTTCAGCGTCCCGTACACCGTCCCGTCGTGGCCGATGGGGATGGCGGCCGCGGACTCGACGTCGTGTGCGGCGCCGTGGTCGCGCCAGGGCCCGTACTGGTCGTCGCTGACCGTCGAGACGGTCTGTATCTCGCCCGTCCGGAAGGCCCGCCCCGCCGGCCCGTCGCCGTACTCGTCGTCGGGGTCGACAGAGACGACGATGTCGTCGAGGTATCCCGCGGCGCCGGCCTCGGTGCGGACCGACACCGTCTCGGCGTGGGCGTCGACCTCGCCGACCCAGGCGAACAGATACGACGCCGAGTCGGCGAGATACGTACACACCGCCGCCTCGATTTCCTCGCGAGTGGACTGCTCGATGACGGCGGCCGTCACCTCGCGGACGGCCTCGTTGAGGCTGTTGAGGGCGGCCAGCTGCTCGCGCTGGCGTTCGAGTTCGCGCTCGCGTTCGACGCGGTCGGTCACGTCGCGGACGACGCCGACCCGCTCGTGACCGCCGTCCGTTGTGAGCGTGTTGAACGTCGCTTCCGTCTCGACCGTCGAGCCATCGGGCCGCGACAGCGTCGCCTCGATGCTGGACGACTCACATTCGCCGGCTCGCAGTCTGGCGTCCATCTCGCGTGCCTGGGCTATCACATCCGGGTCGAGGACGCCGCTCTCGACCAGCCAGCCCGCCTTCCGACCGACCAGTTCCGTCGACGGAAAACCAATCATCTCTTTGTGTGCATCGTTGACGAAGGTGAACACGCCGTCCTCGGAGACGGTGTAGATACCGTCTTCGACGGTTTCGACGATGCTCTCGTAGCGTCTGAGCTCCCGCTCGCGCTTCCGGCGTTCGGTCACGTCGCGGACGACGCCGACGCTCCCGTACCCCTCGTCCCCGCGGTCGAACAGGGCGAAGCGCGCCTCGATGGGGACCGTCCCGCCGTCGGCGGTGGCGAGCTCGGCCTCCAGGGTCCCGACCGTTTCGTCGGACTCCAGCAGTTCGGCCCGGAGCGCGTCCCCGCGGTCCAGTCCGTCCTCGGGCGCGACCACGGACACGTGGGACCCGAGCAGCGCCTCGCGGTCGTACCCGGTCAGGTGGCAGTACGCGTCGTTGACGAGGACGAACTCTCGGTCCTCGTCGACGACGTAGACGCCGTCGCCGATGGTCTCGACGGCCCGCTCGTACTGTTCGAGTTCGCGCTCGCGCTCGCGGCGCTCGGTCACGTCGCGGAAGTACACCGAGAGGCCGCTCGCGGAGGGGTAGGCGTTGACCTCGAACCACGACTCGAGTGGCGGGTAGTACGTCTCGAACGTGACCGGCTCCTGTGTCTCCATCGCCCGCTCGTAGTTCCGCTGGACGTTCGTGTCAGTCGCTGCCTCGAACGCCTCCCAGATGTTCCGTCCGAGGATGTCACTGACGGGCCGGTCAACCAGACGAGTGGTCTGTTCGTTGACGTGCGTAATCCGCCAGTCGTCGTCGAGGGCGAAGAAGGCGTCGTCGATACGGTCGAACACCTCTCTGAGTTCGTCTTCGAGTTCGTCGCGGCGGCGCTCTAGCTGGTGCGCGGTCCGCTTGAGTTCGGTGACGTCCTCGCCGGCGACGACGACCCGCTCCAGCGCGCCAGAATCGTCGACCAGCGGCGCGGCGCTGACGCGCACCCAGCGCCGGTCGTCCGCGGGTGTGTCGTGGCCGACGAGCCGCTCCGAGACGGGCTCGCCGGTCGAAAGCACTGTCCTGGCCGGGTGGTCGGCCGTGTCGAGGGGCGTCCCGTCCTCGTCGTAGAACTGGTAGTCGGTCAGGTCGAAGTCCGACCCCTCGTCCGCTTCGAGGCCGAACATCTCCCGGCCCTCCGAGTTCATCCGGTCGAGCGAGCCGTCGGTGTCGAAGATGGCCAGCCGTACCGGCGCCGTCTCGAACAGCCGGGCGGTGAGGTCGCGCTCGCGGCGCAGCGCCTGTTCGCGCTCGCGGCGCTCGGTCATGTCGCGGGTAACCTTCGCGTACCCCTCCAGTTCGCCGTCGTCGTCCCGGATGGCGGTGATAGTCACGGTCGCCCAGAACCGCGACCCGTCCGCGGCCACGCGCCACCCCTCGGCTTCGACGGTGCCCTGCTCGGCGGCGGTCGCGAGGGTCTGCTCGGGGACGCCCGCCTCGCGGTCCGCGGCCGTGTAGAACGTCTCGACGTGTTCGCCGAGTATCTCGTCGGCGTCGTACCCCTTGATCTGCTCCGCTCCGGTGTTCCAGGTCTCGACGTGCCCGTCTGGGTCCAGCTTACAGATGGCGTACTCCTCGACGGCCGTGACGAGCGACTCGAACTGCCGGTGTTCTTCCGCGAGTTCCAGTTGCGTTCGCTTGCGCTCGGTCACGTCGTAGTACAGTTCGACCCGTCCGCCGGCGAAGGCCCCGGACTCGATAGGTTCGCTCCGGTGTTCGAGCCAGCGCTCCTCGCGGCCCTCGCCCGCCGTCACGCGACACTCGAACTCCTCGCGGCCGGCGTCGCCCTCGTACAGCGAGACCACCGTCTCGGTGAACGCCGCGCCGTCGTCGACGGTCTCGGCGATGGTCTCCTCGACGAGTCGGCGCTTGTCCGCGCCGATGACGCGCTCCCGGTCGAGACCGAAGTAGCGTTCGGTGGCGGCGTTTATCCACCTGACCTCGTTCGTGCCGTCGAGGACGAAGACGCCGACGTCGGCTCCGTCGAGTACGTCGTCGACGAGCGACGTCGCCGCCGCGGGCCAGTCCACGTCGGCCCGAGCAGTAGAAGACGCTTTCCGCCACCAGACCCGCCCGCTCGACCCGACCTTCTTCGTCTCCAGACAGCCGTGGTCGACCAGGCGCTCCAGGCGCTCGTAGGCGCTGCGGCGGCCGAGTCCGACCCGGTCGGCGACCTCGCTCGTCGCCAGCGGCGCCCCGCCGACGTCGAAGAGGGATAACGTCTCCTGTAGGGTGTCGGTCAGCGGTTGCTGTGCCATTAGGCCACATATACTCGGCGTCGACAAGAACCCTCCGCCGCCGGAGGCAGAGAAATCGTCGTCTTCGGGTTCGAAGGCAACACGTAAATTCGGTCACCTGGCCGTAAAGAGTATGCATACGACACGAACGAAACGCGGAACGCACCCTAATATGTTCTAGCGCAGGCTTAGGCAGATGGCAGTACTTCCCTGAGACAGAGTTCCAGATATGAATCTAACCGACGCTTCCGCAGAGTCGATGCCTGATGCCGCCTACGCCGAGGTCGACCTGTCGACCATCACGAGGAGCGAGCGCCACAAACTGCTCTCGGCCGAGCGACGGCGACACGTGCTCGACGTCTTCGACGCGGAGTCGCTCCCGATAGGGCTCGACGCGCTCGCAGACGGCGTCGGCGAACGCGAAGCCGCCGACGCGTCCGACATCGCGACGGCGGTCCGTGTCACGCTCCACCATCAGCACCTCCCGCTGCTGGACGACCTGGGCCTGGTCGAGTACGACCCGGTCGCCCGTCGCGTCCGCGCTCCGTAGCGACCGGTCCTCGCTGGCCCGGTTGGCCGCGCCTGGGTCCCGCGGCCGCCATCTGCCTGTCCGGGCTATCGTCGCTCGCCGAGCCACGCCGCCGCGCGGTCGGCGCTGTCCCGCAGTAACGCCACGTCGTCGGTGAACACCTCGACGGCGACGGTGCCGCCGAACCCGTCGAGGTGGCGTCCGAGCAGGTCGCCGTCGACCTCGCCCGCGCCCACCGGCATGTGGGTGTCGCCGCGGCCGCGAACGTCGTGGACGTGCAGGTGCGAGACGAGGTCGCCGTAGTACTTACAGAACCGCTCGACGCCGTCGTTGCCGGCCTCCATGTACGCGTGGCCGACGTCGAAACACACCGACGCGCCGACCTCGTCGGCGATGTCGCCAAGCACCGAGAGCTGGAGCCCGTGGCGCTGGTGGCCGACGTTCTCGACGACGACTTCAACGTCTCGGCTCTCGCCCGCCGCCACGATTCGCGAGAGCTGTTCGGCGGCCGTCTCGCGCAGCCCGGTGTCGTAGGGGTCCCGTACCGTCGCGTGCAGGACCGCTTTCCGGGCGCCCCGGGCGCTCGCCCAGTCGAGCAACCGCTCCTGGTAGGCGACGATAGCGTCGTTTATCTCGGGCACCGGCGTCGCCACGTCCTGCTTGAACGGGAGGTGGACGACGAGTCCCTGGTCGCGGTCGGCCAGCGCCCGCTCCAGGCGCGCGTCGTCGACGGACTCGGGGACGTCGAGGGCCTCGCCCAGCCCGAACTCCGCGAAGTCGAACCCGTCGGCGGTGCTTTCCAGGCGGTCGAGCGAGTCGCCGACGGTCACGCCAAACTCCATACTCGTCGTTCTCGCTCAGTGTCAATGAGCGGTTCGACGGCTGCGGTACCGGAAGCTGCTAGCCGACTGTCGACCACCCGACGGCCGACTGGTACGTGGTCCTATCCCGCGCACCGCCGAACCGGCTAGCATGGGTCACGTTTCGGCCGCGGAGCGTCTCCGCATCCGCGTCGACGCCGTCCGCCTCCGCCGGGCCGCCCGCGGGACCGTCCGCACACGTCAGTCCGCCCGTCTCCAGTCCCTGCTCTCGACGGTCCGTTCCGAGTCGCGGTTCTACCGACGGCTGTACGCCGACCTCGAGCGCCCGCTCACCCTCGACTCGCTCCCGCCCGTGACGAAACCGGAGTTGATGGCGGCGTTCGACGACGTGGTGACCGACCCGGCCGTCGACCGGGCGGGCGTCGACGCCTTCCTCGCCGACCGCGACGCCGTCGGCGAGCGGTTCCTGGGCCGGTACCCCGTCTGGACCACCTCGGGGACGACCGGCGAGCCGGGCGTCTTCCTGCAGGACGACCGGGCGCTGGTGGCCGCCGACGCCGTCGGCGACCGCTGGATGTTGCCCGCCATCGCCGACGTCGACGTGCTGGCACGGCTCGTCCGCGCACGGGGTCGCTTGGCCGAGATAGCGGTCGGGGGCGGCCACTTCGCCGCCGCGTCGGGCGTCGAACTGCTCCGGCGCGAACACCCGCTGCTCCGGGACCGCGTCCGCCTCGTCGACGCGGACCAGCCGCTCCCCGACATCGTCGCCGAACTCGACGCCTTCCGTCCCGCGATACTGATCGGATACGCGACGGTCCTGCTGGCGCTCGAACGCGCCCAGCGGGCCGGGCGCCTCTCGCTCGACCCGGCGTACATCGCGCCCACCGGCGAGGCGATACTGCCCGCCCAGAAGGTCCGGCTCCGGGAGACGTTCGGCTGTCCGGTCCGCGAGACGTACGGCGCGACGGAGTTCTACGGCCTCGCCACCGAATGCGGCCACGGCAACCTCCACGCCAACACGGACTGGGCGATACTGGAACCGGTCGACGAGGACTACCGCCCCGTCCCGCCCGGGGAGCCATCCGAGACGGTGTTGCTCACGAACCTCGCGAACCGAATTCAGCCCCTCGTCCGGTACGACCTCGGGGATAGCGTCACGATGCACGCCGACCGCTGTCCCTGTGGCAGCCACTTCCCGGTCCTAGAGGTCGAGGGCCGGCAGGGCGACGTGTTGACCTTCGAGAGCCGGGCCGGCGAGCGGGTCCCCGTCTTCCCGCTCGCGCTGTCGACGGTCGTCGAGGAGACGCCCGGCGTCGTCCGGTGTCAGCTCAGACAGACCGGACCGCGGACCGTCCGAGTCAGGCTCGACGCCGCCGACGGGGCCGACCAAACGGCGGTCTGGCCGCGGGTCGAGGCTGCCCTCGCCGACTTCTTCGCCGCCCGCGACCTCCCCGTGGCCGCCGAACTGTCCGCCGAGACGCCGCGACGGGACCCCGAGAGCGGGAAGTACCGCTACGTCTGGAGCGACGCGCCGTAGCCCTGCATCGCCTGCCGCCGAGACCGCCACCGCTTTTACCCGCAGCGGTCTCCACGACGGTATGGACCCCGAGGACGTGCGCCGGGACTGGGCCGAGCGGTCGGGCAAGTACTCCCCCGAGTACTACGCCGACATCGGCCCGAACGAGGTCAGCGAGACGCTGCGGGACGTGCTGGGCCACTACGTCCGCGACGACGCGGCGATTCTCGAGGTCGGCTGTGGCTCCGGCCGGCACCTCGAGCGGCTCCGCCGGCAGGGCTACGAGAACCTCACGGGTATCGACATCAACGAAGGCGCCTTCGACGTACTGGCCGAGCGCTATCCCCGCCTCGACGACGTCGGCACGTTCCACGCCGGCGCCGTCGAGGACGTCGTCGGGGAGTTCGACGACGACGCGTTCGACGTGGTCTACACCGTCGAGACGCTCCAGCACATCCACCCCGAGGACACGTGGGTGTTCGCGGAACTCGCACGGGTGACGGGCGACCTCCTCATCACTGCGGAGAACGAGGGCAACAGCCCCCAGCGCGGCCGGGGCGAGACCGCGGTGAGCTACGTCGACGACGAGTTCCCGCTGTATCACCGGGACTGGAAGCAGGTCTTCTCGGAACTGGGGCTCGCGCAACTGCTTCGGGAGCCGACCGACCGGGACACGATTCGCGTCTTTCGAGGGGTGTGAGGGCGACGCTCGCGTCGTCCGCTCGGTAGTATCGTCGGGCTTTATGATTTCGGCCCGACAACCCGCCCGCTATGTCGCCCTCCGATAGCGTCGCACTCGCCGACGCCCTCTCCGACGTGCTCTCCGCGCTCGCCGGCTGGCTCCTCGTCGGGCTTGGCGGACTCGGCGTCGCCGTCCCCCTGCTCGCGGTGCTCGACGGCACGCCGTCGAACCCCGCCGTGCCGGCCGTCGTCGTGTTGCTCTCGCTCTGTCTGGTCGCTTTCGGCGTGTTCGTCAACCCCCGGTTCCGCCGTCGGCTCGACCGCCGCCGCTCGATTCGGGAGTTCGGACGGTCCCGCGTGGTCGAACACCGCGTGCTGCGTGCCGCCGAGGGGCGGACGGAACGCTGTGTGGGCTGTGACACACGGCTGACCGAGGGGGAACTCAGACGCTACCGCGAGGAGTTCTGCCTCGCCGGGCTGCCGGTGTACACCCACGCCGAGGGCGAGAACGCCTACTGTCTCGACTGTGCGACTGCCGACAGCCGGGAAGCGGGGTCGGTCACAGCGGACGAACGGGCCGACCTACTGACCGAGTCGTAGCGCCGTCTCGGTCACCGCGGCGCCGCGTCCTCCCACTCCCGCGCCCAGTCGTCGAGTTCGTCCAGCACGTCCAGCAGCGCCCGCCCTTTCGGCGTGAGCGAGTAGTACACCGCCACGGGCGCCGCCTCCTCCATGCGCCGGTCGACGATGCCGTGCTCGACGAGGGCGTCCAGCGCGTCCGAGAGCGTCTTGGAACGGGCGTCAGTCGCCTCCTTGAGCCCGTTGAACCGCATTTCACCGCCGGCGAGCGCGTGGACGACGTTGAGCCGCCACGGCGTCCCGATTCGGTCGATAGCCCGGACGACGGGGCAGGCGGCCTCGTTGTGTCGCTCGACGGACGCCTGCCGGTCGGCGGTCTCGGCGGCCATCGTCACGCGCCCCATCGTCGTCGGGCGCCGCCGCGCTGTTGTGTCGCTCGATTCGCCGTCGCGGTCGTCCGCAGTCCGCGTGCGTGCATGGGTCGGGAAAACACACGGCTCACGGGTGCAAAAGGGCTCGCAGGAGCCATCTTCTGTTTGGAAACTGACTATTCGGCCCGCTCGCTGAGCCACGCGACGGTCCGGCGGTCCTGTTCGCGCTCGCCGCCGCTGGTCGCGGGGGTGCCCTCCGGCGTCAGGAAGGCGTGGCCGGTGTTCTCGACGGTGTGGAAGTCGGCGCCGCTGTCCGTCGCCACCCGCTTCGTCGGCGCGTACGGGACGATGTCGTCGTCGTCGCCGTGGACGACGAGCGCGGGCACCGACCGCGCCGCGAGGCGGGCGCCGGGGTCGTAGCGGTGGAGTTCCTCGTACAGCACCGGCCCGATTTCGAACCCGTCGGCTATCGCCAGCGCCCCCGACTCCCCCAGTTCGGCCACTCGCTCGTCGGAGAAGTGCTCGCGGCCCCACGCGCTCTGTGGCTCGACGAACGTGCGCTCGATGTCGAGCACGGGGTTCCACAGGACGAGGCCGGCGACGGTGTCGCCGAACCGCTCCAGCGAGAGACACGTCGACACCGCGCCGAAGCTCTTGGCCACGACGAAGTACGGGCCGTCGAAGGCCGCCCGCGCGTGGTCGAACGCCGCCTCGACGTCGAGGCGTTCGCCGGCGATTGTGACCCCCCGCGGCCGGCCGTCGCTGTCGCCGTGGCCCCGGTAACTAAAGCGGACAACGTCGAAACCGGCCGCGGCGAGGCGCTCGGCGAGCCGCGTGAACATGCCGCCCTCGTCCATGTCCTGAGTGATGCCGTGGGCCAGCAGGACGGTGCCCCGACCGGGGCCGTCCGCCGGGTGGTGCGCGCAGTCGAGTTCGAGCCCGTCCGCCGTCCGGATAGTCGGTGTCATCGTCCGTACTGCCGGCGCGACGGTAATGAAACGGCGCGTATAGCCCGGGAAACCAGGTTTCACGGCCCGTACCCGGTCGAATCGGCTCGGGCGGGCCGCGCTCTAAAACTCCATGACCGCGTTCTCGGTGACGACCGAGTCGATGAGCCGCGTCGGCGTCGCGTCGTAGCCGGGGTTCGCCACGTCGAACCCCTCGGCGGGTTCGAGCATGACCTCGCTGGCCGGGCGGAACGTGTTCTCGAAGGTGAAGCCGCCGCCGATGAACTTCGAGGACGACCCCACGACCGTCACGGGGACGTCGTGGCTGTTGGCGGTGGCGGCGACCGAGTGGGTGCCGATGCGGTTGTACACCACGTCCTCGATGAGGCAGTTCATGCCGATGACCACGCGGTCGACCTCCGCGAGGTAGTGGCCGGCGGCGCCGTCGGTGATGAGCGTCGCCGCGACCCCATCGCGCTCGGCGAGCTGGCGGGCGGTCTTCCGGCCGAGAAAGCGGGGCCGGGACTCGGTGACGTAGGCGTCGATTTCCTTGCCCGCAGCCAGTATCTCGTCGACGGTCGCCATCACGGTCGAGGAGTTCTCGTGGGTCAAAATCGTGTCGCCGTCGTCGACGAGTTCGGCCGCCCGTTCGGCGGCGCGCTGCTTGCTCGATTCGACCTCCTCGACCACGTCCTCGATGGCCTCGACCAGCACGTCCTTCGCTTCCTCGACGCTGTCGGCGTCGGACTCCGTAACGGCCTCGACGATGCGCTGCTGGGTCGTGTAGAGGGGGGCGTGGGACCGGTTGGCGCGCTGGAGCGCCGAGGAGTTGCGTTCGACGACGCGGTTGAAGTCCTCGACGGTGTGGCACTCCCGCTCGGTCAGTTCACGCAACGCCTGGGCGGCCTTGACGGCGACGATAGAGGAGCTCTGTGTCTGCATCTCCTCTATCTCCCTGACTGTTTCGTCTATCATGTACGTACATGCGGCAGACGGGAATAAGGACCTTCCCCCATCCAGTCGCCGTTTCCGGGGTGATTGGTTCGATTGTCGCGCATCCCGAGCGCCAGACCGTCCCGCTAACAGTCGGAGCTAGAGACATCGCGGTTCGCGGTGCTGGTGACACTCACTGCGGCTAGCGCGGCGGTCCACTAGGGCGTTCACGCGCGAAACTGCAGGCCCACTACGTGCTAGGACTCCATTCGCCGGAACTGGTTCGCACCGAGCCCGGCGTCCTCGCTGGAGCGCAGGATGGAGAGCGCGGTCATGATATCGGAGCGGGTGAGCAGCCCCCGGAACTCGCCGTCGGCGTCGGCGACGACCAGTCGACCGACGGAGTTGTCCTGGAGTTCGTTCAGCGCGTCCATCACGTCCATCTCGGGCACGACCGTCACGAGGTCGGTGGTCATCACGTCGCCGACGGTGTAGGCGTCGCGTTCGACGTCACGGACCGCGCGGGCGTCTTCGAGGGTGACGAGCCCGACCACCTCGTCGTCGACCTCGACGGGGTAGCCCGTGTGGCGCTCGCGGAACATCGTCCCGATGAGCTCGCGGACCGACATGTCGGGCGTGACCGTAGTGACGCGGTTGGCCGGCGTCATCACGTCCCGGACCTGGACGCCCTCCAGGTCGGCGCGCATCGTCGTCTCTCGGGCCTCCCCCGCGGCGCCGATGTAGATGAAGAAGGCGAGCCCGGCGAGGAAGATGTTGCCCGCGACGAAGAGGCCAAAGAGACCGAGGAAGATGGCGAAGACCTTGCCGACCTCGGCGGCGATTTCGGTCGCCCGCGCGTACGGTCGGTTCCGGGCCAGCAGCGCCCGCAGCACCCGCCCGCCGTCCATCGGGAACCCCGGCAGCATGTTGAATATCGCCAGGGCGATGTTCATCAGGGCGAGGTAGGCGAAGACGAAGCGGGCGGACTCGACGAGCGCCGACTCCGTGCCCGGCAGGACGACGAACAGCAGGTACGACAGCACGCCCAGCACGACGCTGACGATGGGGCCGGCGACGGCGATAGCGAGCTCTTGCTTCCAGTCCTCGGGCATCTCGGTGAGCTGGGCGACCCCGCCGAAGAGCCACAGCGTGATGGAGTCGATGGGGAAGCCAAAGCGAAGCGCCACCAGCGAGTGGCCCAGTTCGTGGAGGACCACGCCGGTGAAGAGGCCGACGGCGGCGACGACGCCCAGTATCCAGACGAGGCTGCCGCCGGTCAGCAGCGCGGGGTCCAGCCCGGTGCCCAGCGACCTGTTCAGCAGGTCGGCCGTCTGTGTTATCTGGGTCCCGATAATCCACGCGAACAGCGGCAGGATGAGCAGGAACGTCAGGTCGAGCTGGATGGGGATGCCGAAGACGCTCCCGATGCGGAACCGTCGCATACCCCTCTTAGGCGGGCGACGGTGATAAGCGCGGTGTGCCTCGGGAGGTGCCGTGGGCGGCTACGACCGCCGATGCGGTCTGTTCGCCGCCTGTGGGTCGAGCGGCCGCCACGCCCCCGGCGCCTCGTCGAACTCGCGCTCGCGTAGCTGTACCTCCCCGTCGGCCCGTCTGACCTCGACGGTCCGCTCGCAGAAGCGCTCGATGACCTCGACGGCCACGTCGCCGTCGAGCGAACTGTCGATGTGGAACACGCCGAGGTCGCCCGTCGCGATGATACGGCCCGTCAGCATGTGGACGAACCGCGAGACGGTCCGCAGGTCCGCGTGGGCGAGCATGGCCGAGACGGAGAAGACGCCGATGCGGACCCGCTCGAACCCGCTCGTCCGCAGCGTCTCGTAGAGGGTGCCGACGGCCATCTCGATGCCCATGACGTCGCCGGGGCCGTCGATGTGGTCGCCGTGGGACTCGAAGCGGTGGTCCTCGTCGGCGATGCCCGAGCAGTCGACGACCGCGACCCGCTCGGGGTCGACCCCGTCGCTCACTTCGCCCGCCCGGTCGAGCAGGTGTCTGCCGCTCACGTCCGCCGACAGCAGGAGTCGGGCCTCGTTGCGGTAGCGCTCGGGCTGTGTCAGGCGGAGCGCCACCCCGCGGGCGCCAGAGTCCGCGCCCCCTCTCACCAGGATGTTCGTCCCGGGTTCGACGCCGTCCGGGAACAGCGGCGCCGGGAAGCCAAAGCGAACGCCGCGTGCGCTCGCGGTCACGAGAGCTCTCCCTCCTCGGACACTCGGTCGGGGTCGTCTTCCCCGACGCCCGTCGACTCGCGTGCGACCTCCAGCCAGTCCATCACCTCGGCGGCGAGCAGGGCGAGGTACGTGCGGTCCCCCTCGCCGAAGACGCGCGGCTCCTCGTCGTAGACACAGAGCGTCCCGACGGGATGGCCCTCCCGCGTGGTGAGTGTCGCCCCCGCGTAGAAGCGGATACCCGAGGCGTCGACGGTCGTGTCGGGAAAGCGCGGGTCGGCCGCGACGTCCTCGATGACGGAGACGCCGTCGTCGAGAATCGTGTAGGTGCACGCCGAGTCCTCCCGCGGGCTCGGCTCGAACTGACCGCCGGCGCTGCCCAGGAACTGCTGGGTCCGCTCGCTGATGATGTTCACCGAACTCCGTGGCACCGCGAAGTGGGTCGCGGCCAGTTCGGTCACTCGCTGGACCGCCCGTCTCAGCAGTTCGTCGTCGAGGTCGATGGTCGCCAGCGCGGCGAGGCGCGCCTGTTCGTCGGGCGGGAGCGGATACGACGTCTGGCTCCGGTTGGCCGCGGTGTGTTTGACCAGCCGGCGGACCCGGTCGCCCACGTCGGGGACGCCCCTGGGGACGAACTCGGCGACGGGGCCGACGGGTGACGCCTCGGCGATACGGGCCGGCGGGGCGTCGGTCACGAGCACCGCGCCGGTGTCGGGGGCGACCTCACGGAGCGCGGCGACCAGCTCCACACCAGTCCCGTCGGGGAGGTCGAACTCCGTCACCACGCAGTCGACGGCCGTCGATTCGAGCACGCTCACCGCGTCTGCGACCGAGGTTTCGCGGTAGACCCGGATAGCGGGGTCGGCGACCAGCTCCCGCAGCGGCGAGGTCCCCGCGGTCGCGTCCGGGTCGACGTAGAGGACGGTAATCTCTCCCACGGACTCAGCCCCCCCGGCGTCGATAGTCCCCGGCTGGTCGTTCCGCCGTCGGGCGTTTGCCACGCATACACTGACTTCTCGCCCGACTGGCAAAAGTTGTATGTCTGACAACAATTCCCGCGCCGAGGAGATGCCGAGCCAGTAAAGTAGCTCCCGCAGTGTACGTACAGCCGTGTCGAAGCAGGCTGCGAAGGTCGAGACGCTCTTCCTCCACGAACACGGCGAGGACGTCCGCGTCGTCGCCCAGCGCGACGGCGGACGGCTCTTCCGCGGGGTCCTCGAACTGAAGGAGACCGACGCCGGGCCCCGTCCCCGCCGGCTCCGCATCGAGGACGGCTCCGGCGAGCAGCTGCGCTCGCCCGATCAGTTCGTCGAGCTGGCCCGCCGCGCGACCCGCATCCGCATCTCCCAGCAGACCGGCGCCATCGCCCGCGAGCGCATCACAGAGATGCTCGACGGCTACCAGCTTTCGGCGAAGGTCGTCCGGACCTGTCGCTTCTGTGCCTCGGCGGGGCGGTACTCGCCGATTACGAGCGAGACGGCCATCGAGGCCGACGGCGAGTCCATCTGTCCCGACTGTGCGAGCCAGGAGCTTGACCGCCAGCTCGCGTTCGACGGCTCGATTACGGGCGACGCCCGCGAACGCCTCGAAGAGCTGCTGCTCGAAGTGCAGGACCTGGACCGCATCACGAACCTGCTCTCGGGGCAACTCGACCCCGACCTGACGAAGTTCGACGAGATATCCGCGACGACCGACGAGGTCGACCCCGTCCCCGTCGACTCGCTGGGACTCCATCCGGGCATCCAGCAACACCTCGAATCGCGGTTCGATACCCTGCTGCCCGTCCAGAGTCTGGCGGTCGAACACGGCGCGACCGACGGCGAGGACCAGCTGGTCGTCTCCGCGACGGCGACCGGCAAGACGCTCGTCGGCGAGATGGCCGGGCTCGACCGGGTGCTCAACGGCCAGGGGAAGATGCTGTTCCTGGTCCCGCTGGTCGCGCTCGCCAACCAGAAGTACGACGACTTCCAGGACCGCTACGGCGACATGGTCGACGTCTCGCTGCGCGTGGGCGCCAGCCGCATCGCCGACGAGGGCGGCCGGTTCGACCCGGGCGCAGACATCATCGTCGGTACCTACGAAGGTATCGACCACGCGCTGCGGACGGGCAAGGACCTCGGCAACGTCGGCACGGTGGTCATCGACGAGGTCCACACGCTCGGCGAGGACGAGCGGGGGCATCGGCTGGACGGCCTGATTTCACGTCTCAAATACTACTGTGAGGAGGCCGCCACCGACACCCAGTGGATATACCTCTCGGCGACGGTCGGCAACCCCGGGCAACTCGCCGAGAAACTGCGGGCGAAACTCATCGAGTTCGAGGAGCGGCCGGTCCCAATCGAGCGACACGTCACCTTCGCCGACGGCCGCGAGAAGATAGAGACCGAGAAGAAACTGGTCAAGCGGGCGTTCGACACGAAATCGAGCAAGGGGTACCGCGGCCAGACCATCATCTTCACCAACTCCCGGCGGCGCTGTCACCAGATCTCACGGAAGCTGAACTACTCCTCTGCGCCCTATCACGCCGGGCTGGACAACCGCAAGCGAAAGCGGGTCGAACGCCAGTTCGCCGACCAGGAACTCGCCGCCGTGGTCACGACCGCCGCACTCGCCGCCGGGGTCGACTTCCCGGCCTCGCAGGTCATCTTCGACTCGCTGGCGATGGGTATCGAGTGGCTCACCGTCCAGGAGTTCAGCCAGATGCTCGGGCGGGCAGGTCGTCCGGACTACCACGACAAGGGGACGGTGTACGTCCTCGTCGAGCCCGACTGCACCTACCACAACAGCATGGAGATGACCGAGGACGAGGTGGCGTTCAAGCTCCTCAAGGGGGAGATGGAACCCGTCGTCACTCGCTACGACGAGGGCGCGGCCGTCGAGGAGACGCTGGCGAACGTCACCGTCGCGGGCACGGCGGCCAAGCGGCTCAACGACCGGATGGTCGGCGAAGTCCCCACGAAACACGCCGTCGGCAAACTCCTGGAGTACGACTTCATCGACGGGCTGGAACCGACGCCGCTGGGCCGGGCGGTGACGCGACACTTCCTCGCGCCCGACGAGTCGTTCCAGTTGCTCGACGGCATCCGCAAGGGCCGGGACCCCTACGACATCGTCGCCGAGATGGAACTGCGCGACGAGCACTGATAGTCAGCGAGCCGACACGCGGCCCATCCCTTCTTGTAGCCACGCAGTCTTGCGGTGTGCATGGGGCTGTTCGACAGCATCCGGCGCGTGGTCGGCGGCGACGACGGCAGTTCGGCGTCCGACGACACGGCGACACAGCCTGACCTGGTCGACACGCGGGCGCTAGACGCATCGGCGCTCCGCGAGCGGGCGGCCGGCGTCGCCGGCGAGGTCGCGGTGCTCGACTTCTCGCTTTCCTCGCTCGCGCAGTTCGACGACGCCATCGACGAGGGGTACGACGAGCCCCTCGCGACCGCGGACGAGGCGGGGGCCTACGCCACCGACACCGTTCGCTTTGGCTGCTATCTCGGCGAGGTGCTCGTCCGGGTCTACGACGGCGAGTGGACGCGCGACCCGGACTGGGGCGTCACCCTCTCCGGACCAGACGGCACCACAACCGTCGCCGTCTTCGACGTTGCCGAACGCTCGATAACCACGGGTGCGGTCTTTGCCGCCGTCACCGACCGGGCCGCGGTCGAGGTGGGGCTCGACGATTCGCCGGGCGACGACTCGGACGGCGTGCCGGACGACGAGTCGACGGCCGAGACGCCCAGCGACGGTGACGATTCGCCGGCCGAGACGCCGACACCCGAAGCAGTAGACGAGAGCGCCGACGCCCCCGACCCGACAGCAACCGGCGACACGCTGTCCGAGACCGACAGCGTCGACGACGCCGAGTCGCTCATCGAAGAGGCGGAGCCGGAGGCGGCCGGGGACGCCACGACGGGGGCCGACTCTGCCCCCTCGACGGCGGCCGGCCCTGACGAGTCGGAGCGAGTCGCCGACGGCTCGGCGTCGCTGTTCGAGGCGGACGCCGAATCGGCGGCCCAGGAGCCGACCGGCTCGCCGTCGCTGTTCGACGACGGGCCGACCGGCGCGGGACCGACCGTGGAAGACGCACCGTCGGCGGACGACGGAAGGCCAGTCGCGGGTTCGGACCCCGGGCCCGACGGCTGCGACGACCCGGCCGGCGCCATCGACAGCGACGACCCCGACACGGACCCGGCGGCCGACGACCTTCGGGAGACCTACGCCGAGGCGGCCGAGGAACTCGTCACCTTCTGGACCGAGTACGACCTCGACTACACCCCCGAGTCGCTGGCGCGACTCGACGCGCTGGTCAGCGAGGAGTGGGACGACGAGCGGTTCGACGACGCCGTCTTCGGCAGCGAGGACACGTTCGACGACCGCGTGTTCACCAGCGTCTCGACGGAGCTCGGGAGCTACTTCGGCGAGGTGCTGGTCCGGGACCTCGACGCCGAGTGGAGCGACGAGGCGACCACCGACGGCGTCGTCGTCCAGAGCGCCGACGGCCCGCTCGCCATCCCGGTGTTCAGGGTCGCCGGCACCTCGATCCAGCAACAGCCCGTCTTCGCGCGGAGCTACGACTCGTTGCTCGCGGACCTGGAACCGGACGGCTGAACGGCGTCAATCCCCACGCTTTTCGTCCCCCCTGCCTACCAGCATACTGTGTCATTGCCGCCGATTACGCCCGCGATGGCGTTCGTCTTCCTCCTGATACTCGTAGCGCTTGTCCTCTTTGCGACCGAGGTGGTCCCCGTCGACGTGACCGCCATCGCCGTGATGGTGGCGCTGCTGGCCGTCGAGCCGGTGACGGCCAGCCTCGCCGACCTGGGCCTGCTCGCCGGACCGCTGTACGTCCTCCGACAGCCCGGTACCGACGTCTCGCCGCTGGTCCAGGGGCTGTCCGGTTTCGCGTCGACGGCGACCATCACCGTCCTGGCGATGTTCATCCTCTCCGACGGCGTCCAGCGGACCGGCATCGTCCAGCTACTGGGCGCGAAACTCGCGACGCTGACCGGCGACAGCGAGACGAAGCAACTGGGGGCGACGGTCGGGCTGGTCGGTCCCATCTCCGGGTTCATCAACAACACCGCCGCGGTCGCCATCCTGCTCCCGATGGTGACAGATATCGCACACGAGGGCAAGATATCCCCGTCGAAGCTCCTGCTCCCCCTCTCGTATGCCTCGATGTTCGGCGGGATGCTCACCCTCATCGGCACCTCGACGAACATCCTCGCCTCGCAGCTCTCGGCGGAGCTGCTGGGTCGGCCCTTCTCGATGTTCGAGTTCACCCAGCTTGGCGTCGTCGTCACCATCGTCGGCACCGCCTACCTGCTGACGGTCGGCCGGTGGCTCGTCCCCGGCCGCATCCAGGCCCGCGAGGACCTCACCGACGAGTTCGAGATGGCCGACTACCTCACCGAGGTCGTCGTCCGCGAGGACTCGCCCATCGTCGGCCAGACCGTCCAGGAGGCGCTCGAAGCGACCGACCTCGACGTCGACGTGGTCCAACTCGTCCGAGACCGCCGGACCTTCCTGGAACCGCTCGGGCCGAAGGTCGTCCAGGCCGGCGACGTCTTCGCGCTCCGGACCGACCGGGACACCCTCGTCGAACTGCTCGACCTCGACGGGCTGGACGTCGTCCCCGACGCCGTCGACGACGCCGAACTCGAACGCGCGAGCGACCGGCAGAACCTCGTCGAACTCGTCGTCGCGCCCGGCTCCTCACTCGTCGGCGAGACGCTCGCCTCGTCGAACTTCCGCCAGCGCTACGACGCCTCGGTGTTGGCTCTCCGGCGCGGCCGCGAACTCGTCCGCCAGCGGATGGACCGCGTCCGTCTGAAAGTCGGGGACACGCTGCTCGTCCAGGCCACCGTCGACTCCATCGACCGCCTCGACGGCAACCGCGACTTCATCGTCGCCCAGGAGGTCGAACGCCCCGACTACCGCGAGTCGAAGATTCCGGTCGCCGTCGGCATCGTCGCCGCCGTCGTCGGCGTCGCCGCGCTCACCCAGGTCCACATCGTCGTCTCCGCGCTCGCCGGCGCGCTCGCCATGGTCCTGACGGGCTGTCTCCGGCCACAGGAACTGTACGACGCCGTCCAGTGGGACGTCATCTTCCTGCTCGCCGGCGTCATCCCGCTCGGTATCGCCTTACAGGTGACCGGCGGCGCCGACCTCATCGCGGACCTGTTCGTCCTGGCCGCGCCGGGCCTGCCCGCCATCCTCGTGCTCGGCGGGATGTACGTCGTCACCGCCGTCCTGACGAACATCATCTCGAACAACGCCTCCGTCGTGCTGATGATTCCCGTCGCCGTCGAAGCCGCCCGGCAACTCGGCGTCAACGCCTTCGCGTTCGTCCTCGCCGTGACTTTCGCCGCCTCGACGGCCTTCATGACGCCCGTCGGCTACCAGACCAACCTGCTCGTCTACGGGCCCGGCGGCTACCGCTTTACCGACTACCTGAAGGTCGGCGCGCCGCTGCAGGCGGTCTTTGCCGTCGTGACGACGCTGGGCATCGCCTTCTTCTGGGGTCTTGCCCCGTCGTGACAGGGTTCGGAGCGCAACGAAACCCTTTACTCGCTGACGGGCCGATTCAGATGCGCGGGACCATGGGTTAGTGGTATACTCCAAGCCTTGGGTGCTTGTGACCCCGGTTCGAATCCGGGTGGTCCCACTCTTTCCCGTCTACTTCTCACGACTGTCACAGACCACGGATTTGAGCTCGTCGTAGAGCGTGGGATGATGCTCTTCGAGCAGTTCGATGTCTTCCGGTAGCTCCTCGCGAATCCGGCGACGTGCCCGTGACACTGCCTCGTACCGTCGCTGCTCGTCTTCTGAATTACCGGCTATTCGTTCCCGCTCTGTCTCAGTCAACAGCGCTCTAGACATGCCGTGCAAGACCGTTCTGACTCCGGTCACTAAGGACAAGAGGTTGCGCATTTACGCAACTTTATACACTTTCGTGGATAAAATACGCGTATAATCTCATGAAACCACACGACCGAGGCGACGCAACAGAGGCGCGGGTCATTGCGGAGCTGAAGGAGCGAGGCATACCAGTCGCTATCCCGTTCAGCGATAACCAGCGGTACGACATCATCGTCGAAACGCCAGCGGCCCAGTTACTCCGGGTTCAAATCAAGACTGGTCGCCTGGTGGACGGAAAAATCGACTTCCACGGTACATCTCAGCACACGAACTCGACCGGGAACACTTACCAGAAGTACGACGGCGATGTGGATTACTTCCTCGTCTATACCCCAGCACGTGACAGTCTTCACGCAGTTGGCGAACACGAGTTCGATACACGGATTCAGCTTCGTGTGGACGACCCGAAACAGGCCGATTCGAGCATCAATTGGGCCGAAGAGTACGAGTTCGACGAGCGGTGGCCGCTGGACCCTGTCCAGTTATCTTAGGTCGTCTCCTGACCAGTGATACTGGTGTCTACTGCCGCAGTCTCAGTTCTACACCACGCAGTCACCCGAACGTTCTTCGGGCGAGAACCAATCAACTCTAGAACATGACCGACTACGCCGACCCCGACTGGCTCCGCGGTCGGATACGGGACGTCCTGGAGTTTTACTATCCGACCTGCATCGACGAGCGCCACGGCGGCTTCGTCGCGCAACTCGACGCCGAGACGGGGGCGGTGTACGACCCGGACGCGAAGCACCTCGTCGCGACGGCGCGGTTCACCCGGAACTTCGCGCTGGCGGCCGACCGCTTCGGCGAGGCGCGCTGGGCCGAGGCGGCCGAGCGCGGCGTCCGATTCCTCCACGAGCAGTTCCGCGACGCCGACCGCGGCGGCTATCACTGGCTGCTAGAGGGGACGACACCGGTCGACAGCCGGCGGGTCTGCTACGGCCACGCGTTCGTCGTCCTCGCGTACGCCCGCGCGTCCGAGGCCGGGATTCCGAACGCCGCGGAGTATCTCGCCGAGGCGTGGGCGCTCCTCGACGACCGCTTTTACGACCCGGACCGGGGGCTCTACCGGAGCAGCTACGACGCCGACTGGACCGCGGCCGACGCCTACCGCGGCCAGAACGCGAACATGCACGCCTGCGAGGCGGCGCTGGCCGCGGCCGAGGCGACCGGCGAGCGGCAGTACGGCGACCGGGCGGCCACGGTTGCAAAGCGCCTGTGTGTCGACCTCGCCGACGACGGCCGCATCTGGGAGCACTACGACGCCGACTGGCGCCCGGACTACGACTACAACCGCGACGAGCCAGCCCACCAGTTCCGGCCGTGGGGCTATCAGCCGGGCCATCACGCCGAGTGGGCGAAACTGCTGGTCGCGCTCGACGACCACGTCGACGCCGACTGGCCCGCCACGCGGGCACGGGAGCTGTTCGAGACGGCGCTGACGGGGTGGGACGAGGGCCGCGGCGGCTTCTACTACACACTCGATAGGGACGGCGACCCCGTGGTCGAGGACAAGTACGGGTGGGAAGTCGCCGAGGCTATCGGCGCGGCGGCGGCGCTTTCGGACCTGACCGGCGAGGACCGCTATCGGGAGTGGTACGACCGTCTGTGGGCGTACGCGACGGCTCATCTGGTTGCCCCGGCCGGCAACTGGTACGAGCGGGTCGACGCGGCCAACGAGCCGTATCCGACGGGGGACGGCCCCGCCGTCGAGCCCGGCTACCACCCCATCGGCGCGTGTGAGGAGGCGTTTTGGCGTCTCTGTGAGTGAGCCGACCCCACCCCTCATTTTCCCCTCGACTCCGGCGCGGTCACCCGGTCTCTCGCCCGTTCGTATCACTTCCGGTACGCTACACGAACCTTCTTAGGCGGGGCCGCACAAACCCTGTACACTCAGATGGCGACTGCCGAGAACACCGAGCTCATCGACCGCTTCGAGGAGTTCTACCGCAACTACTACCGCAACGAGATCGGTGAGCTCGCCCAGAAGTACCCCAACGACCAGAAGTCGCTGTACATCGACTGGGACGACCTCTACCGCTTCGACCCGGACCTCGCCGACGACTACCGCACCAAGCCGGGCCAGCTACAGGAGTTCGCCGAGGAGGCCCTGCGACTCTACGACCTGCCCGTCGACGTCTCGCTGGGCCAGGCCCACGTCCGCGTGCGGAACCTCCCCGACTCCGAGGACATCCGCGAGATTCGCCACCAGCACCACGGCAACCTCATCGCCGTGCAGGGCATCGTCCGCAAAGCCACCGACGTGCGGCCGAAAGTCACCGAGGCGGCCTTCGAGTGCCAGCGCTGCGGGACGCTGACGCGCATCCCCCAGACCGCCGGCGACTTCCAGGAGCCCCACGAGTGCCAGGGGTGTGAACGCCAGGGCCCGTTCCGGCTCAACACCGACCAGTCGACCTTTATCGACGCCCAGAAGATTCGCGTCCAGGAGTCCCCCGAAGGACTGCGCGGCGGCGAGACGCCCCAGTCCATCGACATCAACGTCGAGGACGACATCACCGGCACGGTGACCGCGGGCGACCACGTCCGCGCGACGGGCATCCTCAAGCTCGACCAGCAGGGCACCGACCAGGACAAGTCCCCGATGTTCGACATCTACATGGACGGGGTTTCGGTCGTCATCGAGGACGAGCAGTTCGAGGACATGGAGATAACCGACGCCGACAAGAAGGAGATCGTCGAACTCTCCAACGAACCCGAGATATACGACACGATGGTCGGCGCCATCGCGCCCTCCATCTACGGCTACGAGAAGGAGAAGCTCGCGATGATGCTCCAGCTGTTCTCCGGGGTGACCAAGGAGCTTCCTGACGGGTCACGAATCCGTGGCGACCTCCATATGTTGCTGATAGGGGACCCGGGTACAGGGAAGAGCCAGATGTTGTCCTATATCCGCGAAATCGCGCCCCGCTCGGTCTACACCTCGGGGAAGGGGTCCTCGAGTGCCGGGCTCACCGCCGCCGCGGTTCGCGACGACTTCGGCGACGGCCAGCAGTGGACCCTCGAAGCCGGAGCCTTGGTCCTCGCGGACCAGGGCATCGCCGCCGTCGACGAACTCGACAAGATGAGCTGTGTCACCGGCGACACGCTCGTCCACGGGGCCGACGGTATCTCGCGCATCCGTGACCTTGCCCACGACGCCGCCGAGACGGGCAGCGTCGAGTCGCTGTCGAACGGCCGGACCATCCGCGACGTTGGCGACCTCGACGTGTGGACGATGACCGACGACGGGCGGCTGGTCACCCGCCCGGTCACGGCCATCCACGAGTACGATTCGCCCGAGGAACTGACGCGGGTCACGCTGGAGACGGGCGAACGGCTGACCGCGACGGCGGACCACCCGTTTTTCGTCCGGGAGGACGGTGAGCGGCTCGAACGCCACGCCGCGGACCTCGAAGACGGCGACTGGGTGTACGTCCCAGAGAGACTGAGCGAACCGGCGGCAGACGGCGGCGTCGCGGCGCAGTCCGACGGCGAGTCGCCGCCCACACCGGACAACGACGCCGTCTCGCCGGCGCTGGCGTCGGTGCTGGGCTACATCGCGGGCGACGGCAACGTCTACTACAACCGCTCCGAGGGGGTCTACGGCGTCCGGTTCACCAACGCCGAAGAACAGCTGCTGGCCGACTTCGAGGCGTCGTGTCGCACCGCCTTCGAGGCCGAGCCGGTTCGCCCGCCGAGCGAGCAGCGAACGGACGGCGTCGAGACCGTCCGCCTTCCCGGGAAACAGTACGCTGATACCGTCCTTGACGCGGGTATGAACCTGGAGACGTACGAGGGCAAGCGACTGCCCGAGTCAGTCACCTGCTCCTCGCGAACTGCCAAGGCCGCCTTCCTCCGGGCGCTGGCCGACAGCGAAGGGAGCGTCGACGAGCGCAACGTCCGTATCCACTCCTCCAGCTACGAGCTCCTGCTGGGCTCGAAACAACTGCTACTGGAGTTCGGTGTCTCCTCGCAGTTACAGACCCGCGAGCGTGCCGAGAAGCGGGACGTGTACGCGCTCACGATTACCGACGCCGACTCGCTGGCGGCGTTCGCCCGTCACGTGGGGTTCACGCTCGACCGGAAACAGCGAGCCCTCGAGGCGGCCCTCGAGCGAGTGTCGGGCGACCGGTCGATACTCGACGTGGTCCCGTCCTGTGGCGACCTGCTCGCCGACTGCCGCGAATCGCTCCGGCTCTACCAGTCTGAGTGTGGCCTCGACGACGCGACCTACTGTAACTTCGAGAACGAGGACGCGAACATCTCACTGCGGTGTGCACGGACCGTCCTCGAACGGTTCGAGACGCGCCGACACGAGGCGGCAGCGGACCGCGAGCGGCTCGATGGAGCACAGTGGGAGACGCTCGACTCGCTCCGCGAACAGTACCACGTCTCACAGTCGGAACTCGCCGAGGGGACCGAGTACAGTCAACAGCAGGTGTCCCGGCTGTGGGGCGAGGATTCGGCGCTTCGGGCGACCGTCGAATCCCGACTCGCCGCCATCGTCGCCGACGTGGCAGCCACCGACCTCGCCGACCTACACCACCTCGTCCACGGCGACGTGAAGTGGCGCCGCGTCGACGATGTGGAGACGGTCGCGTCGGGAGTCGACGACGACCGGAGACGACTGCTCCGCGAAGAACTGGCCGAGCTGCTAGGCTGTACGGCGGACGAGGCCGACGACCGCGCCCGCGACCTGCTCGACGACGAGCCCACCGTCGACGACTGGGCGGCACTACAGGCCCATATCGACGAGTACGGCATCTCGGGGGCGACGCTCGCGGCCGACGTGGGCGTCGACCAGTCGACGATCTCGCGCTGGTTCCGCGGCGTCGTCGAGACCGACCGCTTCGACGAGGTTCGACAGGCTGCCAGAGGCCGGATCGAGGGGGTTCGCGACCAGCTTCGCTCCCGTCTCGACGAACTCGAGGCCCGGCAGACCCCGAGCGTCTACGACCTCACCGTCGCCGGCACCCACAACTTCGTCGCGAACGGGATGGTCGTCCACAACTCCGAGGACCGCTCCGCGATGCACGAAGCGCTCGAACAGCAGCGCATCAGCGTCTCGAAGGCCGGCATCAACGCCACGCTGAAGTCCCGCTGCTCGCTGCTGGGCGCGGCCAACCCCAAATACGGCCGCTTCGACCAGTACGAGCCCATCGGCGAGCAGATAAACTTAGAACCGGCGCTCATCTCGCGGTTCGACCTCATCTTCACCGTCACGGACCAGCCCGACGAGGAGTCCGACCGCAACCTCGCCGAGCACATCATCCAGACCAACTACGCCGGCGAACTCCACACCCACCGGGTGCAGAACCCGACCTCGAACTTCTCCGAGGAGGAGGTCGACACGGTGACCGACGAAGTCGCCCCGACCATCGACCCCGAACTGCTCCGCAAGTACATCGCCTACGCCAAGCGCAACTGCTTCCCGACGATGACCGAGGAGGCCAAGGAGACCATCGAGGACTTCTACGTCGACCTGCGGCTGAAAGGGCAAGACGAGGACGCCCCGGTCCCCGTCACCGCGCGAAAACTGGAGGCGCTGGTTCGGCTGGCGGAGGCCTCCGCGCGGATGCGACTGGCCGACACCGTCGAGGAGGCAGACGCCGACCGCGCCGTCGACATCGCGCTGTACTGCATGAAACAGATAGGTATCGACCCCGAGACCGGCGAGTTCGACGCCGACGTGGTCGAGACGGGCACCTCCAAGAGCCAACGGGACCGCATCCAGAACATCCGCGGCATCATCAACGACATCGAGGACGAGTACGACGAGGGCGCGCCCATCGACGTCGTCGTCGAGCGCGCGGAGGAGGTCGGCATCGACGAATCGAAGGCCGAACACGAGATAGAGAAACTCAAACAGCGCGGCGAGGTGTACGAGCCACGCACCGACCACCTCCGAACGACCTGATGGACCGAATCAGCGCGCTCAGAAACGTCGAGGAGGCGCTCGCGGCATTCGAGAGCGGCGAGTGCTCGCTGTCGGAGCTAGAAGCCGACGTTCGCGGTGTCCTCCGGACCTACGCCGCGGACTTCGAGGGCGACTTGCGGGCCTACCGGGCCAGTAGCGACGGCCCCGCCGACGGGCTGGTCGTCCTCGCCGCCTCGGCACCGGAGGCCCGCGACCGCGTCGCCGAACTGGTCGAGGAGCCCCGCGACGTCACCGTCTCGCCGGTGGAGTGAGCCTGCGACCGGGGAAGCTGTTTTACTGTCGCACGATGAGAGACCACTCGATGCGCACGCTCCCTGTGACAGTCGATGACGCCCCCGCGACGCTCGTGTGTGCGTCGTCGATGGGTCCCGAGGACAGTTGCCTGGACCTGCTCGCGACGACGCCGGCGACGACCGTCCTCTGGGTCACGTACTCCCGCCCGCCGTCGGCCTGTATCGACCAGTTCCGCGCGGCCGACGCGTCGGGGTCGCTGTCGGTCATCGCCGTCGGCGATTTGCCGACCCCCGACGACGACGACGTGACGGTCAAATCCGTGTCGACGCCGGACGACCTCACCGGACTCGGAATCACGCTCAGCCAGGCGCTCTCGGCCAACGACGACGCCGTCGTCTGTTTCGACTCGCTGACCACGGTGCTCCGGCACGTGGCGACGGAGACCGCCTACGAGTTCCTCAACGCGCTCACCGGGCACCTCTACGCGGCCGACGCCAGCGCGCACTTCCATCTCGACCCCGCCGCCCACGACCCCGAGACCGTCGACGCGCTGGCGTCACTGTTCGACGCCATCGTCGAGCGCGAGGACGGCGAGTGGGCGGTTCGACGCCGGAGATTGTTGCGGCAGTAGAGGACAAAATTTTAATCAGATACGCCCGTCAGCACGGTCTGTGCTGCTGGTCGTTACGTACACGCGGGCGGCACGCCGGGACCTGCGAAACGTCTGCCGGGCCCACGAGGAGCTTGTCGTCCGGCAGTTCGGCCAGGCCGCGCTGCTGTCGGCCACGGAGTTTGGCGCGTTCCAGGCGCTCCGGCTCCGCGAGAAACACGGCCTCGACGCTCAGATAGAGCGCGTTCGGCCGTTCGAGCCCGAGGACGCGCCCGAGCGGGTCCGCGAGGCGGCCCGGGCCTACGAGGCCCGCGAGACCGCTTCGACGCCGTACCGGCAGTTCGCCGCGGGGCGGGACCTCCCCGCCGCCGACCGGCTCCGGGGTGAGGAGCTGTGAGACTCCGCGTCCGCGGGACGACCTACGAGGGGCGGGCCGTCGACCTGCGGTGTCGGGACGTCGACGGGCGAACCGTCGCTGCGGCGCTCCGGGGCGACCGTCGCCTCCCGGCCGTCGACGCGCCCGCGCCCGGCCCGGTGGCCGACTACTGCGGGCACGTCCACCCGGCGATGGGCCTGCGGACGAAGACGGCGCTGGCCGCGGCCGCCCGCTCGCGGGGCCACGAGACGGCCCACGACGAGGCAATCGCCGACCTGCGGGACCGACTGGCCGCCCTCGACCCGGCGGAGCCGTCGCTGCCGCGGGCGCGGGCCCCGGTCGACGACCGGACCGTCGCCGAACTCCGCGAGGCGGCCGCGACGGCGCGCGGTCGGCTGACGGCCCGCGAGGAACTGGGCGCGGACACCGACGCGGTCGAACAGCGGGTGCGCGAGACCGCCCGGACCCTGGCCGAACGCGAGACCGAGCGCGCCGCGGCCGCACAGAGCCGCCGGCAGCGGCGCGACCGCGCCCGGGAGTACCGCGACCGACAGGCCCGGCGCCGGCGGCTGGCCGACCGGCTGGCGAACCGGCGGCGCGACGCCCGCCGCGCGCTCGTCGAGAGCGTCGCCGACGAGTTCGCGGCCGCGCTCGACGCCGTCCCGGGGGTCACGACCGACGAGCGCGGCGACGACCCGCTCGACGCGCCGCCGGTCCCGGCCGCGCTGGCGACCCTCCGACTCGCTCGTACCGACGCGCCGGTCGTCCTGGAGACCGACCGCTTTTCGAGCCCGGCGGCCGCGGCCGACTGGCTCTCGGCGCCGGTCGTCCGGTGCTGAGATTTAAATCCGAGCGAGGGACCACCGCCCGGCATGGTTACGTTCGACTGCTCGGCCAGCCACCACGACGGGGTGACGCTGGTCACCGTCCGCCTGCGGGACATCGACGTCCCGACGCGAGTGACCGTTCGGAACTGCCTCGACGGCCCGGTGTGGCCCCCGCGCAGCGAGGGGTTGCCCGAAGCGGGCTGGACGGCGACCGGCTTCTCGGGCGTCGTCGCGCCCGGCTCGCACGCCCTGGGTTACGCGACGCCGGCCCGGCCCGAGGGGACGCCCGCCGAACTCGCCGACGCCGTCGCGGTCCCGGAGGCCGACCCGGTCGGCGAGCGGACCGACCGCCCCGCCGACGTGGTCCGCAAACTGGGTGACCCGTCGCCGCCCGGCGACGCCGTCCCGGCCGCTGAGTCGGCGGTGTCCCCGCCCGCACAGACGACGGCGGACACCGCCGCCGCGTCGCCCCTCTCGGAAGACGGGCGCGGGTCCGGCCCCGCGCCGTCGAGTGCGGACGCCGAGCCGGCGCCCCGTGGGCCCGACGCGGAGGCCGACCAGACGCGGCTCCCGCCGGAACTCGGCCCGTGGCTGGCGGAGATGGAACGCCGGGCCGACGTCGCCGAGGCGCTCGCCGGAGCCGAGACTGTCCCCGAAGCCACGGATGCGGTCCGGGCGGCAGGGGGGCTGGCCGCGGTGCGGACGCTCTCGGCCGCCGGGGACGAACGCCAGCTCAGACGCCTCGCTCGGCGGGCGCGCCGGCTCGCCGACCGGCGGGCGGCGGCGACGATACCGGTCGAGACGCTCTCGACGCTCGCATGATTCTGGCCGTCACCGGCGGCAAGGGCGGCGTCGGCAAGTCGACGGTCGCGTACAACCTGGCGGCCCAGCTAGACGGCGTCGTCGTCGACGGCGACCTCGCCATGGCGGACCTGCCCGCGGGTCACGGGCCGGACCTCCACGACGTGCTGGCGGGCCGAGCGACGCCCGGGGAAGCCGTCCGCGAGGACGGGCCAGTGACGATGCTCCCCTGCGGGCGCACCCTCGCCGGCGCCCGGGCCGTCGACCCGACGGAGCTGACCGACACGCTCGAAACCCTCGACCGAACCCACCGCTGGGTGGTGGTGGACTCGCCGGCCGGGCTGCGCGCCGACGTGGGGCTGCCACTCGCCGTCGCCGACGCGGCGGTGCTGGTGACGACCGACTCGACGGCGGCGCTGGCCGACGCGCTCCGGGTGCGGGAACTCGCCAGAGAACTCGACGCCGGGCTCTGCCGGGTCGTCCTCAACCGGACCGGCGCCGACCCGGCGACCGAGGCCGTCGCCGACCGCTTCGGAGCCCCGGTCGTCCCGGTCCCCGACAGCGAGGCGCTGGCGGCGGCCCAGCGCCACGGCCGCCCCGTCGACCGGACCGCGCCGGACTCGGCGGCGGCGACGGCCTTCGAGTCGCTGGCGGCGGGCGTCTACGCCTGTAGTTCGGTGTAGGTCGCCCGCAGCGTCACCGGCGTCACGTCGGCCACCTCGGCGGCCTCGGCCTGCGTCAACTCGCCGTCTCGCTCCTGAGCGGCGGTGTAGAGACACGCCGCGGCGACGCCCGCGGGATTGCGCCCGCCGACGAGCCCGCGCTCGCGCGCCTCCGCGACGAGTTGCTCGGCCCGGCCCCGGATTTCCTCGGGGAGGTCCAGCGCGCTCGCGAAGCGGGGGACGTACTCCCGCGGGTCGATTGGGCCGGTCGGCAGACCCAGATCGCGGTTCAGGGCGTCGTAGGCCGCCCGGAGTTCGGCCGGGTCCGCGCGGGCGGCCCGACACAGCTCCTCGACGGTCCGGGCGACGCCCTCGGTCCGGCAGGTCGCGTAGACGGTCGCCGCGGCAAAGCCCTCCAGCGAGCGACCCTGCAGCAGGTCTTCGTTCTGGGCCGACTCGAAGAGCACACACGCCCGGTCGCGGATGGCCGCCGAGAGGCCGAGCGAGCCGACGATACGCCGTATCTCCGTGAAGGCGTACACCTGGTTGCGCTCGCGCTTGGAACTGACCTGCGCCCGGCGGTGTTGCCGGCGCAGCCGCGCCATCTGTCGTCGCTTGCGGCCCTTGAGCCGGGTCGACCGGCCGATTTCCGTCGAGAGCCCGCGGTCGTGTCGGGAGCGGGTCAGCGGTGCGCCGGTCCGGGCGCTGTCGGTCTCCTCGTCCTCGAAGCTGCGCCACTCCGGCCCGCGGTCGATGCTGTCCTCGCCGACGACCAGCCCGCAGTGGGTACACACCGTTTCACAGCCGTCCTGTTTCAGCGAGCCGTCGCACTCGGGGCAACCGGCAGTTGTCGTTGACATACTCGAAGCTACGGCCGCCAGGGGGGTTAAAAAACCGGCGGGAGAAGCGTTCTGTGGCCGCTTTCGGACGAAATCACCTACCGGTTACCGGTAGGTAGAAAACCATTGCCGACGACGCCGCTACCGCGCAAACCCCAAACTTAAATTCGAAGACGGCGAATCCGGAACCAATGGGCCTGGCCGACATCGCTGCCGGCATCGAGGTGACAGAGTGCCAGCGCGAGCGCGGCGTGGCGGCCGTCGACGACACCGACGACTCGCTGGCCGAGCAGTTGGCGCCCTTCGCCGAGGAGCTCCCCTGTGACCCGGACGCGGCGGCGACCGTCGTCGACGCCTACGCGGGCGGCCGGGCCGTCGACGACTGTGGCCACATTGCCGACGTGCCGCCGGTGACGGCGGCGAAGACGTTGCACCTGCTCGGCGAGCAGGTCTCGCCGGTCGGCCCGCAGGGACGGGACATCGTCGCCGACTGGCTCGACGGCCGGCTCTCCCGCAGCGACGCCATGGCACTGACCGGTGTCGGCGAGCGCACCTTCGCGCTTGCGGCCTACGTCGAGAGCACCGAGCCGCTGCCCGAGGCCCGCGACGCCGTCGAGGGCGCGCTGGAAACTGAGGACGCGGACCCGCTGGGGGAGGCCCGCAGCGATGTCGGCGAGCTGCTGTGAATCTCCGTGTGAACGCCCTCTCGGCTGCGTCGCTGGTCGGCGGTGTCGGCGAGTCGCTGTAACGTTCTCACCACCGGCGACCGAGGCACCGGACACAGCCGTTTCGCGCCACCTTCAGCCCGTCACCGTCACCGGTTCTGTAACTCTATCTACTGGACCACGCTTTTGACCCCCCGCGGAGAACCCAGGGGTATGTCGGCATCCGAACTGGCGGCGGCGGTGGGTCGGGCCCTCGCCGTGGACGGCGAGGAGTTCCACGAGCGGGCGCGAGCGGAGGCCACGGAGCTCAAAGAGGAGATTCGCTCGGGCACCTTCGACAACACGGAGGCCATCGTGGGGATGGAACTGGAGCTGTACGCCGTCGACGACCGGACCGACGCTCTGCGCCGGGTGCCACGCCAGCTGCTGGAGCTCATCGGCTTCGAGAAGGAACTGGGGCTCCACAACGCGGAGATGCAGACCAGCCCACAGCCGCTCAACTCCCACGGGCTGGCCGCCCAGCGCGACGAGTTGAAGGCGTCGCTGCTACCGGCCCAGCAGCGGGTCCGGAGCGAGGGCATCCGCCTCGTCTCCGATGGGATGTGGACGGTGCCGCCCAACGGCGAGACGGCCCGGGACTACCTCTGTGACTGCGTCGAGAAAGACGGGGTGCGCATCGGGACGAACATGACCGACGCGGTGCGGTACCACACGATGGCCAACACCGACTACCCGTCGGCGTTCGAACTCGACGCCCCGCACGTCTCGCTTTCGGCCGAGACCGTCATGCCCGAGTCGCTCATCACCTCCATCCAGCCCCACTACCAGATTCCCCACGCGCCCGACCTCCCGGAGTATTTCAGCTACGCCCTGCGCATCGCCGCGCCGGTGCTCGCGCTCTCGGTCAACTCGCCCTTTTTTCCGCCGGACCTCTACGACGACGCGCCCGACGAGGATATCGTCGCCGACGCACACATGGAGAACCGCGTCGGCGTCTTCGAGTCCGTCCTGAACCCCCGGGCGGACGATTCCACGCCGGCGAAGGTGTGTTTCCCGCCGGACTTCGAGACGGTCGCGGACGCCATCGACGACATCGTCGAGGACGACACTATCGTCCCGCGTCGACTCCAGTCGGGCACTCGCTTCGACGACGACTTCGTCCACTTCCGGCACAAACACGGCTCGTACTGGCGGTGGGTCCGCCCGGTCTTCGAGGGGCCCACCCGCTCCGCGGCGAACGCCCGCATCGAGTTCCGCCCGCTGCCCGCCCAGCCGACCGTCGACGACGCCGTCGCCTTCGAGGCGCTCGTCGCCGGACTGATGGAGAGCCTGGTCCGCTTCGAACACCCCATCAAGTCGCTCGACTGGGAGACGGCCAAGGAGAACTTCTACGCGGCCACGCGGCACGGGCTCGCGGCCGAGATGGAGTGGATTACGGCCGACGGCGCGACCACGACGGCGACCGACGAGATATACGGCGAACTGTTCGAACACGCTCGCGAGGGGCTGGAGGGCCGGGGCCTCTCGGCCGAGGCCGCCCACGAGTATCTCCGCCCGCTGCGCGAGCGCGTCGACCGCCGGACGACGCCGGCCCGCTGGAAACACGACTACGTCCGCAAGCGCGTCGAGGAGAACGTCCCGCTGGCCGAGGCCATCTGGGGGATGCAGAACGCCTACATCCGCCAGCAGGAGGCGACGCTGCTCGACGGCACCTTCCTCGACTGGCTCGAATAGTGGTCCGAATCGACGTCTCGCCGCGACTGCTCTGGGTCGGGGCCGCGCTCGTCGGCCTCGTCCACCTCGCCGTTCCCGGTCGCCTGCTTCGCTCGGGCGAGTTCGCCTACCGGTGGTTCCTGCGGGTGGAGTTCGAGCCGAAACCGGGGGCGAACGGGCGGGTCCGACTCGTCGGCCTGGGGTTTCTGGCCGTCGCTGCAGTCGTGCGCCGACTACTCGACGGCTGAGTCCACGTCGTCGCAGTCCGCCGACCGCTACTGGACGGCCGACTCGACGTAGTCGACCGCCTGCTCGGCCGTCTCGACGTGTTCTATTCCTTCGAGGGAATGTGTTCCGATGCCGGCTACCGGCCGGTCGATATCGAGCGCGTGACCGAGTTCCGAGAGTGTTCCAGTACTGCCATCGACGGCGATAACGGCGTCGCCGTTCAGCACGACGAGGACGTTGCGGGCGTTGCCCATCCCCGTCCCGATGACCGTCTGGACGTAGTCGTTGGCGCTCCCTCGGTCCTCGTTGGGCAGGATGCCGATGGTGTGGCCGTCCGCCTCGCGGGCGCCCGCACAGACCGCTTCCATCACGCCACCGAAGCCGCCACAGACGACCTCGTGGCCGCGCTCACCGAGGAGTTCGCCCACTTGGCGCGCCTGTTCGTACTCCTGGTCCGTCGCACTGGAACCGCCGATAACGGCAACACGCATGCCCCGGCTATCGGCTCACGGGGCAAAAAGAACCCCTGCTCAGACCTGGTCGAGCCAGTCCTGGGCCTGCGAGGGGGAGGCGTTCGTTATCTCGGCCAGTTCGGCCGGGTCGTACGCCTGTAGGTCTGCGACCGTCTGGATGCCGGCGTCGTGGAGCCGGTCGGCGTAGGTCGGCCCGATACCGGAGACGGTGTCGACGTCCGCGCTAAGCTCTCCGCCCTCCTCGGCGGCGACAGCGTCGTCGGCGTCGTCTTCGGTCGTCGCTTCCGACGCCGCGGCGGCCTCGCTGTCCGACTCGGCGTCCGCGTCGACGGCCTCGCTGGCCGCTTCCGCGACCTCGTCGACCGCGGCCCGGGCCTCGTCCTCGGGGGACTCGACCTCGATGTCGACCTCGCTGTCGTTGCGCTCGCTGTACCACTCGGCCACGTCGGGCCACAGCTCGGCGTGCGTCGAGGAGGAGACCGAGAGGCCGATGTGACCGGTGGAGAACTCCATGATGGTCGTGTCGTCGCTCGGGATGACCTCGTTGAACGGCTTGGAGGCCGCCGCCGGGACGAGGTGGTCGTACTCGCCCATCAGCTGGAGGACGGGCATGTCGATGTTGTCGATGTCGACGTGCTTGCCGCCGATTTCGAGCTCGTTCTTGTAGAGCTTGTTCTCCTGGTAGATATCCTCGAGGAACTGGACGTACGTCTCGCCGGCGACGTCGATGCCGTCGCCGAGCCACTTCTCCATCCGGCCGAAGTTCTCGACGAACGACTCGTTCTCGATGTTCTCGGCGAAGCGGATGTACTTCGAGACGTAGTTCTCGACGGGGTCCATCAGCGCAAAGCCCACGTCGAGCATCTCGGCGGGGACGTTACCGAACGTGTCGGTCACCTCGCTTGGCTCGTAGTACTCGCCCGCGCCCCACTCTTCGAGGACGCCGCCCGTCTGGTCGAAACAGAGGCCGGCGGCCATCAGACCGAGGGTGTTGACCTTCTCCCTGTGCAGCGCGCTGTACATCACCGACATCGTCCCGCCCATACAGTAGCCAAGCAGGTTGATGGCGTCCTCGCCGGAGCGCTCGCGGACCACGTCGACGCAGTTGTCGATGTAGCGGTTGACGTAGTCGTCCAGCGTGAGGTGCTGGTCGAGCCGCGAGGGCTCGTTCCAGTCGATGAGGTAGACGTCGTGGCCGCCTTCGAGCAGGCGGCGGACCACGGAGCGCTCCTCCTGGAGGTCCAGGATGTACGGCCGGTTGATGAGCGCGTAGACGATGAGGATGGGAACCGACTCCTTGTCCTCTTCGTCGACCTCGATACCGGCGGCCTCGGCGTCGTAGTGGAGCAGTTCGAGCTTGTTCTCCTCGTAGACGACCTCAGAGGGCGTCTGGCCCACCTCGACGGACTCCATCAGCTCGACGCGCTCGTCGGCTATCTGGGCCGTGTCGGCGGCGTCGGTCATCGCCTCTAGGGACTTGCGCTGCCAGTCGAGTGCGGCCGCGAAGGGGCTGTAGTTGCTTGCCATGTTATTCGAGTTGCTCGATGATTCTGTCGAGCTTCTCCTCGACGGCGTGCTGGCGCCGCTCCAGTTCGACGAGTCGCTCGGCGACCTCGTCCATGTCCCCGCGGGTCGGGAAGCCCATCTGGGCGATGGCGTCCTGGTTCATCTCCTGGGCGTCCTGTTGCATCTCCATCATCGACTCGACGAGCTGGCCGTTCGCCGCGGCGAAGGCGGACGTGCCCATCACGTGCTTGAACGCCTCGTTGGCCGACTTGAGCCAGATGTCGCGGAACTCCGCGGGGTCGACGTCCTCGCCCTGGGCGGCGTCGGTCGAGCGCGCTATCATCTGTTCGGCCGCGTCGACCCACTCCTCGTAGGCCCGGTTGTACCCCTGGAACCCCTCGCTGAGTTCCTCCTCTTTGGGGATGGAGTCCTCGACCGCGTCGGCCCACGACTCCACGAACGTCGCCTGTGCCTTCATGTTCTGCTCCATGGAGTCGGCGACCGCCGCGTTCATCTCCTCGACCATCTCCGTCCACTCGTCTTGCATCTGGTTTGTATCGCTCATTGGTGTACTATCGTCCTGTTGCGCACAAAAAACGGCTGGTTCGGGTTACGCCTCGACGGCGTCGGCGGCCTGAGCCTGCACTTCCTCGACCTGGGACTGAATCTCCTCGACCTGCTCCTGGACCTCTTCGAGCTGGTCACCGAACTGCTCGGCGACCTCGACGGACTGGGACTCCAGTTCCTCGTGGGCCTCGACGAGCATCGAGACCTGCTCGTCGACGGCGGCGACGTAGTCCTCGGTCATCTCGTCGTAGGCCTCGACGCCCTCGAGCATCTCGCTCTCGACGCTGTCGAAGACCTCGGCGTGGTTCTCGAGCAGGAAGTCGTACTGCTCGTCGACGGTGGCGCGGACCTCGTCGATGGTGCCGGCCATGCCGGGGACGGTCGCCTCGACGGCGTCGAGGTAGCTGTGGAAGGCCGTCTTCGTCAGCTCGACGGAGCGGCGCTGGGCCGACTCCTGGGTGTCGAGGCTGTCGATGAGCGCCTCGTTGACGTTCTGCTGGAAGCTGATGGACTGCTCCAGGGCCTTCTGGCTCTGTTCGATGGTCGCACGCTGCATCTCGAAGGCGGTCGTGACGGGGGTGGTGTAGTCTACCATTGGTATCACTCTTGGTTATTGCTGACCGGGAGGACGACTGTCTGGACGATGTCACCTTCCTCGATGCCGAGCGCCTCGCGCTCCGCGTCGGGGATGCTGATTCGGCCGCCGCTCTGGACACGCGTCTTGAACGTCGCCATCTGGCTCATCGCACCCAGCTGATTCATATCGAAGCTCGGCATGCCGCCGCTGGCGAACAGTTGCTTCATCAGCTGCTGTTGCTGCTCCATCGCGCTCTCGCTCGCCTGCTGCATTCCCCGGAACATCGGGGGCCACATCATCGAGTCGTCCTCGTCGGCCATCGGTACCTGGTACTTCTCCGTTCAGCGACTTAAAACTTTCCGTCTCATACCATCTGTTACCATTGAATGGTTCTGAATGGTTTAGCTCCCGGAGCGGCGTCGAACGCTCCGCTCGCTCTCGCTGCACGCGTGAACTGAAATCGATATTGCCGTTGACGGGCGATAGACGCCGTCTCCTGCCCGTAGAGTGAAATTTAACACCAAAGTTTAATAGCCCGACCCCTAAACACGATTTATCAATGAGTTCTGAATCATTGCGGAACCCACTGCTCGACACGTGGACCGAGACATCTTCTCACATGTTCAACAGCGTCGTCGCGGCCAACCGGGCGGCGTTTGCGGCGTTCGGCGTCAACGCCGACGACGAACTCCCGAAGCCGGCCGAGCGCATCGAGCCCGACGAGGACCTCCCCGAGTGGCACGTGACGATTTCGGAGGACCACCCCGGCGAGATGGGTGTCGGCGACCGCATCGAGTTCACCAAGACCATCTCCGAGAACGACGTCAAGCAGTTCGCCGCCGCCAGCGGCGACACCAACCCGCTCCACCTCGACGAGGAGTTCGCCGAGGAGACCCGTTTCCGCGGCCGTATCGCCCACGGCACCCTCGTCGGGAGCCTCATCAGCGCCGCACTCGCGCGCCTGCCCGGACTGACAATCTACCTCTCCCAGGACCTGGAGTTCCACAACCCCGTCCGCATCGGCGACCGCCTCACCGCCGAGTGCGAGATCGTCGAGGACCTGGGCGACGAGCAGTACCGCCTCACCACGCGGGTCAAGGAAGACGACACGGTCGTCATCGACGGCGAGGCCGTCGTCCTCATCGACGACCTGCCCGAAGACAGCTAGCCGGGCTCACTCCCCCGTCGCACAGAACGACCGCACCGCGCTGTTGAACCGTTCCGGACACTCCCGTGGCGGGTTGTGGCCGCAATTTTTCACCAGTTTCAACTCGCTCTCCGGCAGCGTCGCGGCCGCCTTCCGCGACCACGACGGCGGCAACAGCGGGTCCTCGTCGCCGTGAATCACCAGCGTCGGCACGGAGAGTTCCTCCAGCCGGTCGGCGTAGTTCGTCCGGAACCCGGTCCGGCCGAACTCGCTGCGCTGCCAGCGCCGCATCGCCCGCACGGTCCGGCGGTCGACCACGCTGTCCACGTCCTCGACAAGCGCCTGTGGCGGCTCGGTCGCGCCCATGCTCCGCAGTCCCGTCCTGATGGCCGGCTTCGACGTGCTCACGCCGTGCCAGAGCAGGTTCCCGAGTACCGGGGTCTGGAGGACGCTGCTTGCGGCCGTCCGCCAGTAGGCGTCCCCGCCCAGCCCGTAGCTGTTGACCAGCACCAGCCGCTCGACGCTGCCGCCGTCTAAGGCGTGGCCCAGCGCCAGCGCCCCGCCCATCGACAGCCCCGCCATCGCGGGCTCGTCGACGTCTATGGCGTCCAGAAACGCCTCGACGGTCGCCAGATAGTACGACGTCGTGTACGCGCGGTTCGGTTTGTCGCTCTCACCGTGGCCCGGCAGGTCCGGCGCGTAGACGGTCCGCTCGTCGGCCAGCGCTGGCAGCGCGTGGCGCCAGGAGACCGTCGCGGCGTCCAGTCCGATACCGTGCAGGAAGACCAGCGGCGGCCCGCTGCCGCCGGTCCGGTAGTGGAGGTCCACGTCGTCGCCGTCGACGGTCAGTTCGACGCGCTCTGACGTGATGTCGGTGCTCATTGTCCCCACTCGGGCCCCGCGCCGGATGAGGCTTTCTCAACACTGATTACCACGACACACAGTCGCTCGTCGGCCGCCGCTCGATGCACCGACGGCGGAGCCACGAGGGCGTCCCCGCCACCTATTTCACTCGTAGGCACCGTCTCGCTCGAGTCGCCCCTTCTCCCGAACTACCGACGGCGTCCGACACCGCCCCGGTTCCCCGGCCACCTGCGGAACAGTGCAGTTGTTACAGCTCTCACACAGGGCGTCCTCCCCGGCGAGCAGTCTGGTGCCCAGTCGCGGTTCGGCGTAGAACGGCCGGGCCATCCCCACTGCGTCGGCCGCCGGCGTGGTTCCGTCGGCGCCCAGATACCGGTCGCAGTCGGCTCGCGTCCGTAGCCCCCCTTCCAGCAGCACCGGCACGTCGACCCGCTCGCGGACCCGTCGGCAGAACTCGGCGTTCCACCCCGGCTCGCGGTCGAAGCGGCGGGCCTGCAACCGATTCAGGAACGCCACCGCTCGCGCCCGGAAGCGTCCGCCAAACGCCGCCGCGTAGTCGGCCCGTAACTCGCTCGCTTCCCACGCCCGCTCGGGATACGCGCCGCGGACGATGCTCATGTCCCAGAACGTCGAGACCTCGACGGGAACGAGGGCGTCGTACCCGATTGCGGTCAGTCGCTCTGCCGTCTCGACGGCTTCGGCCATCGAGATGTGCCTTCGAACGAAACTCGGTGCGACGGTCTCCGCCGGCACCTTCGTCACCAGCGGGATATCGCCCGCGTGGTCGCGGACGGCGTCGTGAATCGCCTCCAGGAAGCGGACGCCGTCGGCGAACTCGTCGTCCCGCCGGTTGTAGAAGGGCGAGAGGAACTGCTGAATCAGACTCATGTTCGCCGCCGAGAGGTGGATACCGTCGTAGCCGGCGTCGACGGCGTGGCCCGCACAGCGGCCGAACTGCGCCGCCAGTTCGTATGTTTCCTTCGTGGATAGTATATCTGGGGCAAGCGAAAGCAGCCCCAGACGGTCCAGCGCCCGGAGCTGCCACGGCGGTCGCGAGACGGCCAGTTGTCGCTCCTCGGCGTTGCGTTCCCGGTACGCCGCGTGCCACGTCGCCATGCTCCGCAGCCCGCCGTGTGCGAGCTGGAGGAATATTTTACCTTCGTGTGTATGAATCGCGTCGGTGAGCCGTTCGAGTCGGGCGACGAAGTCGGGGTCGTGGACCCGCGTCATGTTCGGTGCGGCACAGCCACCCTCGGGCGTGACGATGCTCGCGCCCTGGAAGACGAGGCCGACGCCAGAGGCCGCGCTGGGTTCGAGTTCGGAGACGAGCGTGTCGACAGCGCCCTCGCCGTTGCCGGCACACTCCAGCACCGGCGCGCGGTAGAGGCGGTTCGGAAGCTCGCAGCCGCCGATTTCCAGCGAGTCGGTGAGTTCCGTCACGGCTCCGCGAGTCGCTGCGTTCGGTCGCCGCGCTGTCCGCGCATACGTCTACCTTCGCGCGTGTGATTCAAAGTCCCGTCGCCGATACTCGCTACTTCTCGACCCCGTCGCCGATACTCGCTACTTCTCGACGACCAGCAGCGCTACCCGTTCTCGGACGGCGTCAGCCAGCGTCCCCTCGGTCGCGGCGAGTTCGGTGTCGCCCACGTCGAAGAAGTCCCGGACGCGCTCGGCGTCGTAGCCGCCCAGCGTCTCGGCCGGCGTGAGCAGGTTCCGCAGGTCGTCGGCCGCCCGTTCCGCGTCGTCGTCGCTCTCTGCCACTACCACTGCGACGACCGGACAGTCCCCCTCGCTGACGCCCATCTCCAGGGCGCGGTTTATCTGGCGGCGGCCGGCGGCGTACAGCAGTATCTCGACGCCGAAGTCGTCGGCGATGGTGTCGCCGCGCTCGCGGGTGCGGGCGGCCAGTTCGACGGCCCGTGCCAGGTGCGCGCGGTCGACGACGTAGCGGGCGTCGAACGCCTGTATCGTAACGCCGTGGGCGTCACCGACGGCGTCGAGTTCGGCCACGAACGCGCCCACGTCGTCGATATCGGCGTGGCCTTCGACGACCTCCATCAGAAGTCCCCCAGGCTGGACTGGTCCTCTTCGGATTCGGCCGCGTCGTCCTCCTCGCCGTCACGGGGCGATTCCTCGCTCACCTCGACGTCGGGGTCGGGCTCGACGCCCTCCATCGAGGGGTTCCGGTGGCCGGCGTTCTCGAGGACGTTCTCGGCGGTCTTCCGACGACCCCGCAGGGCGGCCAGCACGACCGGTTTGGCGGCGTCGCGCAGTTGTGCGCGGTCGGCGATACCGGCCTCGAACAGCCGTCGGGCGCGCTTGCGACCGACGCCCCGGACCCCGGCGAGGTCGACCAGTTCCGCCCGCACGCCGTGTTCGACGCGGATGCGGGCCTTGCTGATTGCGCGGGCGGCGTCGGAATCGACCTCGCCGGCCAGGGACTCGGCGGCCCCCAGCAGCCACTGGGCCGTCTCGACCTTCCCGCGGATGTCCCCCGGTCCGACGCCGTACCGCTCCGTGATAGTCTCCTCGTCGACCTCGCTGGCCCAGTCTTCGAGCAGGCGGGCGGTCTTGAGCGCGGAGAGCCAGTCCTCGAAACGCTCGTCCTCGAACTCCGAGGGCGTGGGCCCGAGCAGTTCGTCCTCCCGCTCGTACAGCGCCATCTCGTACTCCTCGCGGTCGCCCGAGCGCAGGTAGAGCTGGTACATGTCCGGCGTGCGAGATACCAGATGATAGAGACCGAGCGCGGAGATGTCGTCGGGGTCGACGGCGTCGTTCTCCTCGCGCTCTTCGGCGAGTTCGCTCGCGGTGGTGAAGCCGTCGGCGGCTGCCTCGTCCGGTTCGTCGCTCGCGGTCTCCTTGCCCGCATGGCGCGCCCAGTACTCCAGCCCGTCGACGATTTCCGCGGCGCTCATCGGGTCGAGATACAGCCGCGAGACCGTGTGTCCGAGCGAAGTCGCGTCCAGCTCACCGGCGTCGACTTCGAGGAAGCCGTTGCGCTCCAGATACGTCAACACGTCGTCGACCACACGTTCGAGGCGGCCGCTCTCGTCGGTCTGGCTGGCATACAAGGTCTGTTCGAGGAACTCCAGCAGGCCCGACCGGGAGCGGGCAAAGCCCGAGGCGACCGTGGCGAGGATGTGGGTCCGCAGCGCCGGTTCGGCGGCGAGTTTCGAGCGCACGGGCTCGGGGTCGGCCCAGACGTACCGCTCGAACAGTTCGTCGAGTTCGTCGTGGCTGCTCGCGACGAGGACGGCTTCCCCGTACGGGTCCAGTCCGGGTCGGCCGGCCCGTCCCATCATCTGGTGTACTTCGAGTACGGAGAGGGGCGCCATCCCGCCCGCCGACCCGTCGTAGCGGCGCCAGTCCCGGACGACGACGCGCCGGGAGGGCGTGTTGACCCCCGCCGCGAGCGTCGGCGTCGCACAGACGACCTTCACCAGCCGGTCCTGGAACGCCTGCTCGACGAGTTCCCGGTGGCCCCGGGCCAGCCCAGCGTGGTGGAAGGCGGCGCCGTCTTTTACGGCGTCGGCCAGGTCGTCGCTGGTCTCCGTGTCGCTCACGTCGCGGATTTCGGCGGCGATGCCCTCTAACTGGGCCTTCTCGTCGGCGCTGAGGTGGGGCCGGACCGTACTCGCCAGCCGGCCCGCGGCGGCCTCGGCGTTGCGCCGGGAGTTGACGAACACGAGCGTCGACCCGCCCTCCTCGACGTTTCCGTCCTCGTCGGTGTCGTCCTGCAGCGTGTCCCGGACGATGGCGGCCGTGGGCTTCTCGCTGTTCTGCACCGAGAGCCGGTGCTGGCTCCCGTCTTCCAGGTGCAGGGCCTGCCCGTAGTGGACGCCCTTCTGGAGCTCGATGGGGCGCCAGTCCGAGTCGACGAGTTCGGCGTCGAGCCAGCCGGCGAGTTCGCCGGCGTTGCCGATGGTCGCGGAGAGTGCGACCGTCTGGAGGTCCGGGTTCAGCCGACGGAGTTTGGCGAGCGTCACTTCGAGCGTGGGCCCACGCTGGCCGTCGTCGACCAGATGCACTTCGTCGCTGACGACGCAGGTCAGGTCCTCCAGCCACGGCGCGTCGTTGCGCACGAGGGAATCGACCTTCTCGCTGGTGGCGACGACGATGTCCTTGTCGCCGAGCCAGCCCCCGTCCGACTCGTAGTTGCCCGTCGAGACGCCCACCGAGAGCCCGTACTGCTCGAACTGCTCGAACTCCGCTTGCTTCTCGCTGGCCAGCGCTCTGAGGGGGACGATGTAGAGGGCCTTGCCGCCGCGGGCGACGGCCGACAGCATCGCCAGTTCGGCGACGAGCGTCTTGCCGCTCGCCGTGGGGATGGCGGCGACGATGTTTTGCCCCTCGGTCACCCCCGCCTCGACGGCCTCGGCCTGTGGCGGGTACAGCTGTTCGATGCCGTCGGCGCGTAGGTGGTCGGGGAGCCAGTCGGGCACACCCGGCAGGTCCGCAACGTCCATTGGTCCGTGGTTGGGTCCCGCGGTGATTTAAACTCTCGTCATCGGTTGCCCGAATCGCTTTTATGCTTGCTTGGCCTCGCGGATGTATGGAGACCCCCGTCGACGACGGTGCCGACCGGACGATTCGCGTCCTCCTCGTCGACGACCAGCCCGACCTCGCGGAGGTGACCGGGCTGCATCTGGAGAACCGGCGCGACAGCTTCGAGGTGGTCCTGGCCCCCGACGGCCCGACGGCGCTCGACCGCCTCGAAGCGACGGCCGTCGACTGCGTCGTCAGCGACTACGAGATGCCCGGGATGGACGGTCTGGAACTGCTGCGGGCGGTCACGGAACGCGAGCCGTCGCTCCCCTTTATCCTCTATACGGGCAAGGGCAGCGAGGAGATAGCCAGCGAGGCCATCTCCGCCGGCGTCACCGACTACCTCCAGAAGCGCACGACCAGCGAGCAGTACGACGTGCTGGCAAACCGCATCGAGAACGCCGTCGCCCGGCGGCGCTCCGAGCGGGCCCGCGAGGAGTCAGAGGGTCGCTACCGCACCCTCGTCGACGCCTCGCCCCACGCCATCCTCGTCCACTACGGCGAGACTATCGTCTACGTCAACGACACTATGGTCCGGATGTTCGGCTTCGAGGCCCAGTCACAGGCCCACGGGACGGCGGCGATGTCGTACGTCCATCCCGACGACCGCGACGCCGTCCGCGAGCGGATGCGGCTGGTGCTCGACGACCGCGAGGAGTCGGACTGGATAGCCTGGCGGCTCCTGCGGGACGACGGTGAGATACGCGAGGTCGAGAGCCGGGGGACCCCGGTCGTCTACGACGGCCAGCGGGCGGTCCAGGTCGTGGTTCGTGACCTCACCGACCAGCGCCGCCGCGAGCGCCAGCTCGGCGCGCTCAACGGCGCGCTGGACGACCTGGCCGCGGCGGACGCCCGGACCGCCGTCGGCGAAACCGCCGTCGACGCCGTCGTCACGCTGCTCGAAGCCCCGACGGTCGGCGTCTTCGAGGCCGTGGAAGGCGCGTTGCTCGAACTCGCCGTGGCTGGGGCCGACGGGGTAGGCTTTCCGCCCGACGCCCGGGGGCTCCCGGACGACAGCGTCGAGATGGCCGCCTACCGGGCCGGCACCCCCCGGCTCGTCGACTCCTACGCCGCCCGCGAGGACCGCCTCGTGGACGGGGTCGCGTCGGTGTTCCTGTTTCCGCTCGACGACGACGGGTTGCTGTGGGTCGGGTCGCGCGAGGGGTTTGCGTCGGCCGACCGCGACGCCCTGGAGATTCTCGGCCGCGCCGTCGTGGCGGCGTTCGACCGTCTCGACGACTGAGCCCGTCTCCGCCGGCGTGAACGACGCGCTCGACCCCGAACGCCTTTGTCCGTCACCGCCGAAATCCGGGTATGCGAATCGAATACGACCGGGACACCTGCATCGGGATGTTCCAATGTGTCGCGGAGTGGGACGGGTTCGAACGGGACGAGGACGCCGGCAAGGCCGTCCTCGTCGACGGGGAGGAGACCGACGAGGACGTCTTCGTCAGGGAGGTGCCGGCCGAGGCCGAGTTCGACGCGAAGTTCGCCGCGCGGGTCTGTCCGGTCGACGCCATCGCCGTCTACGACGACGACGGCGAGCAGTTGATTCCCTGACCGAGTCGAAAGTCATTGGTGGCTGTCGCCCCCAGTTCGCGTAGATGGCCCGCCGTCTGCTCGGCTCACTGCTCTCTCGGCTCGTCCGCGCCGTCCCGGCGCTGCTCGCCCGCGCCGGCCTCGTCGACCGGCACAAGGCCACGGAGGCGACGGACCTTGCCGCGCCGGTGATGGTCTCGGGCGGGCTGCGAATCCTGCTTCGGCTCGCGGACTTCCTGATGGTCGGCATCGCGCTGGGCGACGCCGCTATCGCGGGGCTCGAACTGGGCTTTCAGTACTACTTCGTCGGCTTCGGGCTCTCGCTCGCGATCTCGTCGGGCACCATCAGCGTCGTCTCTCGACTCCAGGGGAGCGACCGGCCCGCGCGGGCGGACCTCGCGGTCAAGCAGTCGCTGTGGCTGGCGCTTCTCATCTCGCTCCCGCTGACCGCCGCCTCCTGGTTCTACCCCGAGGCGCTCGTCGGCGTCCTCTCCTCGGACCCGACGACCGTCGACTACGGCGCGACCTACCTCTCCATCGTGATGCTGTCGATGGCGCCACGGTTCTGGAGCATGGTCGCCTCGCGGGCGCTCGCCGGCAGCGCGGACACCCGCACGCCCATGTACGTCCGCCTGCTCACGCTCCCGACGAACGTCGCGCTCAACGCCGCCCTCATCTTCGGCCCCGGGCCGTTCCCGAAACTGGGCATCGCCGGCGCGGCGTGGGGCACTGCCATCGCCAACACGCTCGCGGCGGCCATCTTCGTGGGCCTGCTCGCGTCGGGACGCTACGCCGTCCGCCTCCCGCTGGCCGGCCCGCAGGTCGACCTCTCTCTGCTGCGGGAGATAGTCCGGGTCGCGCTGCCGCTTTCGGGGATGCGCCTGCTCCAGACGTTCGCGCGCTTTCCGTTCCTCTTTATCCTGGGCGTGCTCGGGACGCCGACGCTGGCGGCCTACGCCATCGGCCGGCGCGTGATGCTGTTCGCCCTGATGCCCGCCTGGGGGTACTCGACGGCCGCCTCGACGCTCGTCGGCCAGCATCTCGGTTCGGGCGACGAGGACGCCGCGAGCGACTACGGCTGGCAGACTCTCAGAGTGGCGCTGGCCGTCCAGCTCGCCGTCGCCGCCGTCATCGTCGTCTTCGCCCGCCCTATCGTCGCCCTCTTTGGCACCGCCTACCCCGCCCTCGCCGCCCAGTTCATCCGCGTGTTCGGCCTCATCGTCGCCGGCTTCTCCGTCTCCCGGACGATGCGGGGCAGCCTCCGGGGCGCTGGCGACACCCGCTGGCCCCTCTACGGGACGATACTCGGCGGCTACTGCTTCCGGCTCCCCGTCGCCCTGCTCGCTCTGCCCGCCGGCTTCACCGTTCACGTCGCGGGACTCCCGCTCGCGCCCGGCCTCGGACTGGGGCTGCCGGCCATCTTCGCCGCGCTGGTCGGGGATTACTACCTGAAAGCGGCGGTAAACACCGGTCGGTTCTGGACCGGCAAGTGGCGGGACGTGGCGAGGAGGTCTGCGGTGGGTGTGAGTGATGACTGATGCTGGGCGGGTCTTTTATCTCCCACAGCTACCGTCCTGACTGCGGTTCAGAACAGCCAGAAAGCCCCCGGACGCTCAGGGGCTGCGACTCGCTGTGCTCCTCGGTCGCGTTGCTCCCTGCGGTGCTTACCGCGTCTCGCTCCCTGAGCGTCCGGCCCCTTTCAGTCCCGCCCCGTGGAACAGCCGACCGGGCGGGACTGAAAGGGGCGGCCAGTTGCACGAACCCCGACGACGCAAGCACCACAGGAACGAACGGAGTGAGTGACGAGGAGCGCAGCGAGGCGCGGGAGTGCAACTGGCCGGGGCTTTCTGGCTGTTGTCGATGTCGCTTACAGACTCTGCTAGCGGGGCTTTCTGGCTGTTCTGAATCCAGCCCAGAGCGCGTCTCTTGACGACTCAGACACCCACCACACCCACACAGACACTCCCACCCACAGCAGATGCTAGCGCCGAAGTCTTAAACAGGCAGAACCCCGTACCCCGAACCATATTATGAAACACGTGAAGATTCCGCAGGACCGGATTGGCGTACTCATCGGCGAGGGCGGTGAGACCATGCGCGAGATAGAGTCGCGTGCGGAGGTGCGTCTCGATATCGACTCGGAGGACGGCACCGTCAAGGTCGACACCGTCGGCGACCCCGTCACGGGGCTGAAGGGGCCGGACATCGTGAAGGCCATCGGCCGCGGGTTCACGCCCGAGGACGCCCTGGCGCTGCTGGACGACGACATGATGATGTTCGAGATGATAGACATCGAGGCGGCCTCGCGGAACAAGAACGACCTCCGCCGCCAGAAGGGGCGGCTCATCGGCGAGGGCGGCCGGACCCGCGAGTTGATGCAGGAACTGACCGGCGCCGCGGTCGTCATCTACGGGTCGACGCTGTCGGTCATCGGGGGCCCGGAACAGGTCGACGCGGTCCGCGAGGCCGTCGAGATGCTGCTCGACGGCGCGCCACACGGCTCGGTCTACTCGTTCCTCGAACGCAAGCACAACGAGATGAAACACAAGGGCCTGGAGTACCACCAGTTCACGGGGTGAGACGGCCCCGAACCGGTTCGGCCGGCGAACTGACAGTTCAGCGTCCGGCTCGCGTTTTTTCACGACCCGCCCGTAACATATAACCCTCCGAGCGGTCAAACACTCCGGCAGACGACCGTGTCAGAGGACACCGACGGCCAGGGCGGGACCACCGAGACGGAGAGCGGACAGACCGTCACCGAGGTGATGGACCGACTGGAACAGCTCCGTGCCGAGGAGGCGGAGCGCTCGGCGACGACGGACGAGGGCGTTCTGCTCGACCAGCTAGCGGAGGTCGAGAGCCGCCTACTGGCCTTCGGCGAGGGGCTGGGCGGCGACCCCGAGGACGTGACCGACCTCCCCTTCACCGAGGAGGCGGGGCTCGACCACATGCCCGAACCGCTCTACGTCCGCCACGACACGGAGATGCTGAACCAGGTCACCTCCTGGCTGTTGCAGGACCAGCACATCGGCCTCGTGAGTCCTTACGGGACGGGCAAGTCCGCCTTCCGCGAAATCGTCCTGCGGGACCTCTCGAAACACGACGACTTCGTCGTCACGCACCTGGACAACCCCCGCGAGTCGACGGCCCGCTCGCTGTTCCGGACGATTCTGGAGGCCGCCTACGCGGGCGGGTACTCGATCGACCTCGGTCGGTACTCTCAGGTCCGCAACGGCGTCCCGTGGGCGACGGCGGAGGTGAAAAACGCCGTCCACGAGGTCGTCGGGCGCGTGCGCGAGGACGGCAAGACCCTGCTGCTGGTCGTCGACGAGATAGAGGTGCTCACCGCCGACCTGCTCTCGCCGCTGCAGGTCGCCGGGGACGCGGGCGTCCGCCTCTTTCTCACCGGGACTCCGGAAGGGAAACGCCGCGTCGCCGAGATTCGGGGCACGCTCGACTCCCGGCTTCGCTACTACGAGTACATCGACCCCTTCTCGCCCGACGACATCGCCGAGTACGTCGCCCGCTCGCTGGCCTATTTCCGCGACGAACCCTACACCGGGCAGGCGCCGGACCTCTTTACCCGTGAAGCTATCGAGGACATCCACGAACGCACCGAGGGTAACCCCCGCGAGGTCCGCATCGAGTGTCGCGAACTGTTCACCCGCGCCGCCTTCGTCTGGTACCGGACCGGCCAGGATATCGACCGTATCAAGATAACGCCGGAGTTGCGCCACCGCCGCTTCGGGATGGGCTACTGACCGCTCCAGGGGATATATAAAGTGGGTGCGTTAACCAATATCACACCGTCCAGTGGCGCCGCAGTGTAGCGGTCCCTCAGCCCTCACCACAATCTTTATATAGAATCACTTTCAATCATCGTGTGACTATGGCTCAACAGCAGATGGGCAACCAGCCCATGATCGTACTCTCGGAGGAGTCCCAGCGCACCTCTGGGAAGGACGCCCAGTCGATGAACATCACGGCGGGCACGGCTGTCGCCGAGGCCGTTCGGACCACACTGGGTCCGAAGGGCATGGACAAGATGCTCGTCGACAACTCGGGGTCGGTCGTCGTCACGAACGACGGCGTCACCATCCTCGACGAGATGGACATCGAGCACCCGGCGGCCAACATGATCGTCGAAGTCGCCCAGACCCAGGAGGACGAGGTCGGGGACGGCACGACGACGGCCGTCGTCATCGCGGGTGAACTGCTGTCGAAGGCCGAGGAACTGCTCGACCAGGACATCCACGCCACCATCCTGGCACAGGGGTACCGCCAGGCCGCCGAGAAGGCGAAGGAAATCCTCGAGGAGAACGCCATCGACGTCGACGCCGAGGACACCGAGACCCTGGAGAAGGTCGCCGGCACGGCGATGACCGGCAAGGGCGCCGAGTCCTCGAAGGACGTGCTGGCCGAACTCGTCGTCCGCGCCATCCAGTCCGTCGCCGACGAGGACGGCGTCGACACCGACAACGTCCAGATAGAGACCGTCGTCGGCGGCGCCACCGACGAGTCCGAACTCGTCGAGGGCGTCATCATCGACAAGGAGCGCGTCCACGACAACATGCCCTTCGCCGTCGAGGACGCCGACATCGCCCTGCTGGATACGGCTATCGAGGTCCCCGAGACCGAACTCGACACCGAGGTCTCGGTCACGGACCCCGACCAGCTCCAGGAGTTCCTCGACCAGGAAGAGGCCCAGCTCAAGGAGTACGTCGACCAGATCGCCGAGACCGGCGCGGACGTTGTCATCTGCCAGAAGGGCATCGACGACATGGCCCAGCACTACCTCGCTCAGGAGGGTATCCTGGCAGTGCGCCGCGCCAAGAAGTCCGACATCGAGGCGCTCTCGCGCTCGACGGGCGCCCGCATCGTCTCGAACATCAACGACATCGAGGCCGACGACCTCGGCTTCGCCGGCTCCGTAGCTCAGAAGGACATCGCCGGCGACGAGCGCATCTTCGTCGAGGACGTCGAGGACGCCAAGGCCGTCACGATGATTCTCCGCGGCGGCACCGAACACGTCGTCGACGAGGTCGAGCGCGCCATCGAGGACTCGCTCGGCGTCGTCGCCGCCACGCTGGAGGACGGCAAGGTCCTCCCCGGCGGCGGTGCCCCCGAGACCCAGCTCGCGCTGGGCCTGCGTGACTACGCCGACTCCGTCGGCGGGCGCGAACAGCTCGCCGTCGAGGCCTTCGCCGACGCCATCGACGTCATCCCGCGCACGCTGGCCGAGAACGCGGGTCACGACCCCATCGACTCGCTGGTCGACCTGCGCTCCAAGCACGACGGCGGCGACGTGACGAGCGGCCTCGACGCCTACACCGGCGAGGTCGTCGACATGGAGGAGGACGGCGTCGTCGAGCCGCTCCGCGTCAAGACCCAGGCCATCGAGTCCGCCACCGAGGCGGCCGTGATGATTCTGCGCATCGACGACGTCATCGCCGCGGGCGACCTCAAGGGTGGCTCCGGCGACGACGACGACGAGGAAGGCGGGCCCGGCGGGCCCGGCGGCGCTGGCGGCATGCCCGGCGGCGGCATGGGCGGCATGGGCGGCGGCATGGGCGGCATGATGTAAGACCACTTTTTGCAACTCCCTCGGGCGGCTTCGCCGCCCTCGGTCGTGCAAAAACGTCCTCAGAAATCTTCGATTTCTGATGGGCTGCGTCAGAGCTTCGCTCTGACGAACGTGGGGAAAAATCGCGGGGTGCTCCCTTCGCGCGCCTCCGGCGCGCGGCGGTCCGCTCCCTGCGGTTGAACCGCGGCCTTCGGCCGCGGACATGCGCCCTACCGCAGTCTGCACCGCTCGCTAACTGATTTCTCTCTTTGCCGTTTCGAACCGTTCAGTGCCGACAGTTCCTCAGAACCGCTCCCGATTGCCCAGAATATAGCCCAGCAACACGATGAGCAAGGTTCCGCCGAAGGTCTCTATTAGCGCGATGGCGCCGACGAGCGGAAGCGTGGGCTCGCTGTCGGGCGGCGGCGCGGTGGTGAAGGTCACGACGCTGTAGAAGACCGGGTCGGCGATGCCGGGGTCCAGTTCGTAGGCCACCGCGGCGACGGCAAAGAGGACGAACATCCAGGCGGTCAGGCGCAGCGGACGGACGCCGAAGCCGGTCGTGACGCGGGAGACCCACGAGCCGAGATAGGCGCCGTAGGCCCCGACGTTTCCCCTGTCGGGTGACACCGTCGGCACCCCATCGCGAAACTGGACGTAGCCGGTCACCGACCCGTTCGCGCGGGCCTCGAAGCCGCGGGCGCGGCGTTCGAGGACGTGCTGGCGGCGGGCCTTCCCCACGAGACCGGCCTCGCTGTAGGCCCCTTTCAGGTCGTTGTACGCCCGGGCGATGGCGTCCCACGCTTCGGCGTCGGCGGCCGCCGCTTCGGCGCTCGTCTGTGCGCCACAGCGGGTCCCCTGGCTCACGGTGATGTCGGCCAGCACGCTGTCGCGGAGGTCGCCCCCGCCCAGTCGCGCCCCGCGACAGTCCACGCCAGTGAGGTCGGTCCCGCGACAGTCCACCGCGGGGAGGTCGGCGTCGGAGAGCGTCGCGCCGGCCAGGTCCGCTTCTCTGAGTGTGAGTCCGGCGCCGTGGGTGCCTTCGAGGCTGGCGTCGCCCATGGCGGCGTTCCGGAACGACGCGCGGTGCAGCGTCGCCCCCTCGAGACCGACGCCGACGAGGGTCGCGTCCCTGCAGCTGGCCTCGGTCAGGGTCGCGTCCGCCAGCCCGCTCCCGTCGAGGCTCGCCTCCCGCAGGTTCGCCGCGGTCAGGTCGGCGTTGCGGAGGTTGGCGTCGCGAACGTCCGCCCGGCCAAGCGTCACGCCGACGCAGTTCGCGTCCCGCAGATTCGCCCCGTTGAGGTCGACCTGTGCGAGGTTCGCGCCGGAGAGGTCGGCGCTGTTGCAGTTCGCGCCGCGCATGTCCGTCCGACCGAGATACGCGTCGGCCAGCACGGCCTTGTACAGCGTCGTCCGCCGCAGCGTCGCCCGGCCGACGGACGCGTCGGTGAGGTCGGCGCCCTGCAGGCTCGCCCGCGTCAGGTCCGCCCGGCCGAGTACCGCTCCGGTGAGGTCCGCCCGACCCAGGTAGGCGTTCGTCAGGTCGGCGCTCTCGACGTTCGCGCCGGTCAGGTCCGCCCGGCCGAGGTAGGCCGTGCGCATGTCGGCCCGATAGAGCTTCACGTCGGGCATGGTCGCCCGCCGGAGGTTCGCATCGCGCAGGTCAGTCGCCCGCAGGTTCGCGTCGGTGAGCTCCGCGCCCTCCAGGCTCGCGCCCCGCAGGTCGGCGTCACGGAGCGTGGCGTCGGTGAGGGCCGCGCCGTCGAGGGTCGCCCCGCGGAGGTCGGCCTCCCGGAGCGAGGCGCCCCGGAGGTCGGCGCCGGACAGATTCGCCCCGCGGAGGTCGGCCCCCCGGAGCGCGACGCCGGCGAGGGACGCATCGGTCAGGGTACACTCGACCAGCGCGGCCCCGTCGAGCAGTTCGACGAACGGCCCGCGCCGGCCGCGGGGCGGCGTCCACTCGACCGACCGCACCGCGTCGACGGTCCGCCCGGTCCCGTGGAGCCGACAGCGCCCGGTCTCCCCGTCGGCGACCGGGCGAGCGCAACACGAGGCCTGAACCGGCTCGTCGCTCGCTCGCTCGACCCGCGGGCAGTCCGCCGGCCACTGGTAGCCACACCGCTCGACCATATGTCGGATTCACGACCGGTCGGCTTCAAATTCCCGGCGCTCGCCGGCTCCGATGCGGCCTTACTCCATCCGACCCGACGAGTCCGGCTCCCTGAGTTCGGGCGGCAGTTCGAGCTGTTTGATGCCCGCCTGCTCGCCGACGTCGAACCGATAGATGGCGGTGGTCTCGGACTCTGCGGCCCGCTCGAACAGGTCGGGGCGCCAGGAGACGTCCATCCGCTCTTCGAGTGCCTCCCGCTCGGCCGCGGAGACTTCCTCGATACTCCCGGTCAGCAGCACGCTGCGCCAGTTGAACGGCGCCTCGACGTTGTAGACGAGAAAGCGGGCGACGTCTGCGCTGTCGCTCAGCGACGCTTTCCGGCTCTCCCCGCCGAGGACGTAGACGAAATACAGCGCGTCCTCGCCGTCAAACCAGTAGGAGAGCGGGCGGAGACTGGGCGCGCCGTCGGTGGGGAGGCCGAGCACGCCGACGCTCTCTCTCGAGAGCGTCCGCTCGATGTCGTCGTCGTCCATCCGCCGCATCCCGAACGCTTCGAGTTCGTCGACCGTCATAGTTCCAGTTCGTCGCTGGAAAACATAAAGACACCAGCCGACTCCGGCGTCGCGGGACTCGTCGCGCCCGAGTCGAAACTGTCCTTACCGTCCGCCAGAGACATGTTGGCAGTGTCGCTGCTCGGAATCTTCGCGACGGCCATCCTCCCCATCGTCGCCGTCGCGGCCGTCGGCTTCGCACTTGGCCGGTACCGCGACGTGGAGGCCGACGCCCTGAACACCATCACGGTCTACGTCCTCGCGCCGGCGCTCGTGGTCCACAGCCTCGCGACCTCCGACCTGGGCGGTGAGACCATCCTGGCGGTCGTGGGTGCGGTCGCGCTCTTTACCGCCGTGATGCTCGCCGTCGGTGAGGCGGTCGGCCGACTCAGCGGCCAGCGAGAGCCCCTGCTCGGCGCGTTCGTCCTCGTCACCAGCTTCCCCAACACCGGCAACTACGGCATCCCGCTGGCCGATTTCGTCTTCGGGCCCACGGGACGCAGCGTCGCGGTGCTGGTCACCGCCATCGAGGCCGTGTTGCTGTACACTGTCGGCATCTACATCGCGGCCAGGGGCGGTGATTCGGACCCGCTCGCGGACATGCGACGGGTGTTCGGGGTGCCGCTGGTGTACGCCGTCGTCGTCGCGCTGGCGGCCCGCTACGCCGGGGTCGTCCCGCCCGCGACGTCGACGCTGATGGAGACACTGGAACTGGTGGGCAACGCTTCGATTCCCGTGATGTTACTCATTCTGGGCGTTCAGCTTGCCGGCGTCGACATCGAGGGGACGCTCAGGCCCGTGGGGGTAGCGGGCGCGCTGCGACTCGTCCTCGCGCCGCTGGTCGCGAGCGCGGCGGTGTTGCTCGTCGGCGTCGGCGACCCGACGGTCGCGAGGGCTGTCGTTCTCCTGCTGGCGACGCCGACCGGCGTGACGACCATCATCCTCGTCGGCGCGTTCAGCGGCGCGGGCGAGCGAATCGCGCCCGGCGAGTTCACCAGCGCGACCGTCTTCGTCACCACGGTCGCGAGCGTACTCACGGTGACTGGCCTCGTCGCGGTGCTGGAAGCGGGCTGGCTCGTCTGAACTCACTCCGCTATCGGGCCGAGTTCGACGCGACCGCCGCCGTGGACTGTCACCCGATAGCCGCTGTACTCGAATACCGTGGTGACGCCGTCCCCGTGGTTCCCGTAGAGGCGGTCGAGCGCGTCCGGGTCGATAGCGTCGAAAAGCGGTGTCGAGATGTCGAGCGGCGAGACCCCCTCCCGGTCCGCGACAGCCCGGATAACTCGGTCGCTGACAGTACAGGCGGTGTCTGTCCCGTACTCATCTGACTTGACGTATCTCATCTCACGCCTGTTTCGTAGCAGGGAGAATATACTTATCGGATATTATAAACCCGCTGCAGTTTTCGAAGTCCGGCGGCTGTAACGAACGTCCGGCCGTCGGGCTACGAGTCCGCGTCGGGCTGGAACCGCCCGAACGGTTGTCGCGTGTGGCGCCGAATGAGGTGTTCGCGTTCGATTTGTAGTCCCGACCGGTCGATGTGTTCCGCCAGGTCGGTGATGTCGTCTTTCTGTGCCGCGGCGGCGATAACGTAGACGTTGTACGTGCCGGTCATCACCGTCAAGACCTCCGTCACGCAGGGGCGCTCTCGGACCTGCTCGGCGAGTTCGTCGCGCTCGCTGACGCGGGCCGAACAGACGAACAGGTAGTAGTGTTGGACGCCCGCCTCGTCGTAGTCGACCGTCGCCCGGTAGCCCGTGATGACGCCCCGCTCTTCGAGCGACTGGATGCGGTTGCGGACGGTGTTGTCCGAGACGTTCACCGCGTCCGCGATGTCGGTAACCGGCGTCCGGGCGTTCTCCTGGAGTCGGTAGAGGATGGCGCGGTCGAGCCTGTCGGTCTGATTAGACTCCACACTGACATATCGGCGGTCGGCATCTTAACGGTCGGCCCGCCGTCAGTCGTCGGCCACCGCCGCGTCGGGTTCGCCCCGCGGGTCGGCGTCACGCCAGGTGCCGCGGGTGAACCACGCGAACGCGAGCGCGGCGGCGACGACGTTCGAGACGCCAAAGGCGAGCCAGATGCCCTGCTCGGCCAGCGAGACGGCCAGCGTGTCCGTGACCGGCCCGACGAGCCACGCCGGAATCGCCAGCGGCCCGCCGAGCCACGCGGGCAGGGGCACCGCGGAGAGCCACGCCGGCGCCGGGACGGCGCGGGACATGACCCACGCGACCGGGAGTCGGATGAGGCCGAGCATCGTCACCGCGAGTGCGGCCGCGGTGAGCGTCTTGCCGGCGCCGCGAAAGCCCCCCGAGTAGGCCCGCACGATGCCGATGAAGCCGAAGGTGGGCGCGACCCACTGGAGGAACTCGGCGCCGATACGGACCACCTCGGGGTCGTCGCTGAACACGCTGACCACCGTCGGCGCGGCGAAGATGGTGACGACGCCCAGTATCGACAGCAGGACGAACGACACCTTCGCCGCGAAGTGGTTGGCTTTCGCCGCCCGGTCGGGGTGCTCGGCGCCGAGGTTCTGGCCGGTCATCGTCTCGACGCCGCGGTCCATCGCGATGGCGGGCATAAAGACGAGCGAGAACACGCGGATGCCGACGCCGAAGGCCGCGACGACCGTCACGGAGAACGTCCCGACGATAAACAGCATCGCGTTGACCGACAGCGCCCGGCCGGTCCCCTCGATGGAGGCGGGGACGCCGATGGCGAGCAGTTTCCTGAGATAGCCCAAGTCGGGCACCATATCGCGCGGGTTGACCTGGATGCCGCGGTCCCCGCGCAGCATGATACCGACCCCGACGGCGAAGGCCAGCCCTCGCGAGAAGATGGTCGCGACGGCGGCCCCGACCACGCCGAGTTCGGGCAGGGGTCCCACGCCGAAGATGAGGAACGGGTCGATGACGATGTTCAACACGACCGTGCCGAACATGACGAGCATCGGCGTGATAGTGTCGCCGGCGCCGCGCATCAGCGAGATGAACACGAAGAAGCCAAACATCGTCGTCAGCCCCAGCGAGACCACCTGCAGGTAGCCCGTCGCGCCCGGTAACACCTGCTGGGACGCCCCCAACAGTCGGAGGAAGTCCTCGACGAAGAAGAAGCCGACCGTCCCCAGCAACACGGAGCCCGCAACCGCGAACGTCAGCGTCTGGGAGGCGGCGTACTCGGCCTCGTCGGGTTCCTCGGCGCCGGTGTGCTGGGCGACCAGCACGCTCCCCGCGACGGAGAGGCCCATCCCCAGCGAGATGAGCAGGAATATCATCGGGAAGGCAAAGGAGATGGCCGCCAGCGCGGTCGTGCTGTACTGCCCGAGCCAGAAGGTGTCGGCGAGGTTGTACGCCACCTGCAGGAGGTTCGTGACGACGATGGGAAAGGAGAGGTAGAGGAGCGGCTTCCCGATGGGGCCACTGGTCAGGTCCAGTTCGTCTTTCCCCTTGAACAGCCCGCCCAGCCGCTCGGCCAGGTCGCTCGCGCGCCCGCGGTCGCTCATGCCGATAGCGCCTCCGCGTCGGCGAGCAGATGCGACTCGACGTACTCCCGGAGCATCCGTCGGCTACACTCGACGGGTCGGCCGGCGGTGACCCGCTGGGTCGACGCGCCCGTCAACACCGTGACGACGAAGCTGGCGGCGTCGCCGGGGTCGACGTCCTCGCGGAACGTCCCCGCCTCGACGCCGGCTTCGAGGATGGCGGTGAGCTCCGCGACGAGGTGGTCCTCGAACCGCGTCAGCCGGTCCCGGAAGCCGGCGTCGTAAGGGGCCTGTGCCCGTATCTCCAGAATCGCCGTCTCGAAGGCCTCGCGGTCCTCGCGCTCGGTCAACACCGCCTCGACGAGCCCGAGCAACCGCTCGTGTGCGTCCTCGCCCGCCACGTCGGCCGTCCGCTCGACGAACCGGTCGTAGAGATAGTCGAGAAACGCACACAGCAGGTCGTGCTTGCTGTCGTAGTGGTAGTGGAGCGCGGCCTTGCTCTTGGAGGACTCGTCGGCGATGTCCTGCATCGTCAGGTCCGCGTATCCGTGCGAACAGAGCGCGCGGTACGTGGCACACATTATCTCCGTCGCGGCGTCACCATCGCTCATTGTCGAAGCTAACTGACTGGTCAGTCAAGTACCCGTTGGTTCCGGCCTCCCCCGCCTCGACTACGGACGGCGCGGCCGCTCTGTGGACACGCTGTCTCTCCGGCCCCCTCAGGCCCCGTTCCAGTCGGCGCTCGCGTGTTACTCCAGGTCGAGTTCGAACTGCTCGTGTTCGCTCGCGGTGTTCAACACGACGGAGGTGTTGGACTCGTTGATTTCGGGGTCGGTGAGCAGCTCCTTGATCTGGGCGTTCATCCCGTCGGTGTCGGTGAACTTGCCGACGGCGATGATGTCGTAGTCGCCGGTGACCTCGTACACCGATATCATCTGCTTGTGCTTCTTGAGGTTCTCGGTCACTTCGGGGAGCGAGGACCCCTCGACCTTGAGCTGGATTATCGCCGTGACGTCGTAGCCCAGCGCGTCGTAGTCCACCTTCGGCGTGTAGCCGTTGATGATGCCTTCCTCCTCCAGGGTGGAGAGGTGGTTCGAGACGGTGGTAACGGACACGTCGAGGTCCTCACCGAGGCTTCGCAGGCTCGCTCGCCCGTCGCCCAGAAGTGCATTCACTAGCTTGCGGTCGAGATTTTCATACGTCATTACATCCACTCACGGTAGCGGGGGATTAGAATTTTACGAATGTCCAAATGCGCCCGAGCAGGCCGAAATCCTTGCGCATAACGGCAGGGTTTTAGTATTAGCAGTGTTCCTTCCCGGTGTCCAAGCATGACAAGCGAACTTTCCGCTGAGGCCCAGGAGGTACTCGACGAGATCGAAGAGAAGAACGTCGACTTCCTGCGACTTCAGTTCACGGACATCCTCGGTACGATCAAGAACGTCTCGATTACGGCCGACCAGGCCGAGAAGGCATTCACGGAGGGCATCTACTTCGACGGCTCCTCCATCAACGGCTTCGTCCGTATCCAGGAGTCGGACATGCGCCTGGACCCGGACCCGTCGACGTTCGCCGTCCTGCCGTGGCGCGAGAACGTCGAGGGTGGGTCCAGCGCCCGCCTCATCTGTAACGTCATCGACACTTCGACGGGCAAGCCGTTCTCCGGCGACCCGCGAGGCGTCCTCAAGCGCGCTATCGACCGCGCCAACGAGATGGGCTACGAGGTCAACGCCGCCCCGGAGCCGGAGTTCTTCCTGTTCGAGGAGGACGAGGACGGTCGCGCGACGACGAAGACCAACGACGCCGGTGGCTACTTCGACCTCGCGCCGAAGGACCTCGCCAGCGACGTCCGCCGTGACATCATCTACGGGCTGGAGGACATGGGCTTCAACATCGAGGCCTCCCACCACGAGGTCGCCCAGGGCCAACACGAGATCAACTTCACCTACGACGACGCCCTGACCACGGCCGACAACGTCGCTACCTTCCGGTCCGTCGTTCGCGCCATCGCGGCCGAACACGACCTGCACGCTACCTTCATGCCCAAGCCCATCCCGCGCATCAACGGCTCGGGGATGCACACCCACATCTCGCTTTTCACCGAGGACGGCGAGAACGCGTTCCACGACGAGGACGACGAGTTCAACCTCAGCGACACGGCCAAGAGCTTCACCGCCGGTATCCTCGACCACGCGCCCGCCATCACCGCGGTCACCAACCCGACCGTAAACTCCTACAAGCGCCTGGTCCCGGGCTACGAGGCGCCCGTCTACGTCGCCTGGTCGGACCGCAACCGCTCGGCGCTCATCCGCAAGCCGGCCGCGCGCACCCCGGCCGCGAGCCGAATCGAGGCCCGCTTCCCCGACCCCTCGTGTAACCCGTATCTCGCCTTCGCCGCGCTCATCCACGCCGGGCTGGACGGCATCGAGCGTGACCTCGACTGCGACGACCCGGTCCGCGAGAACATCTACGAGTTCGACGAGGCAAAGCGCGAGGACTACGGCATCACCACGCTGCCGACGAACCTCGGCGAGGCCGTCGACGAACTCGAACAGGACGAGGTCGTCATGGACGCGCTCGGCGAGCACGTCTTCGAGAACTTCGTCGAAGCCAAGCGCTCGGAGTACAAGGACTACCTCGTCGACGTCTCCCAGTGGGAGCTCGACCAGTACCTCGAGACCTTCTAGGGGCTCGCTACCGCCATTTTTTCGCGACGCGCTCGCCGACCAGCGGCAGCACCAGCGCGAGCGCCATCCCGAGCGCCGCGGCGACGCCGGCCCCCGCCGGCGGCCGCTGCAGTAACACGACGGCGCCGGCGAGCGACCCGAGCGAGGCGGCCCCCAGTACGGCCGTGACGGCACTGCCCCGGCGGGTCGGTTCCGGCACCTCGTCCAGCGCGGTCCACGCCGCGAGCCCGCCGACTGCGAGCCCGAGGGCGGCGGCCGTATCGCGGGTCACGCCCCCGGCGACGACGCCGCCGAGTGCCACGAGCGCCGCGAACGCGAACACGCGCTCCGGCGTCCCGAGCTTCGTCACTGCTGCCCAGAGGACGGCCGCGGCGATGGCGGCGCCGGCGACCACGTCGGCCAGATAGTGGACGCCGAGCACGAGTCGCGACAGCGAGACCACGACGACGACCGCGCCGGCGACCGCGTACCGCTGGCGGCGCCGACCGATTCGCAACGCCCACGCGAACCCGCCCCAGACGAGCACCGTCGTCGTGGCGTGTCCGCTCGGGAAGCCGTAGCCGCGGCCGGTGACGACCGACTCGTAGAACGCGCCGACGGGCCAGGGGAGGCCGTCGGCCGCCGCGACGATATCGGGGTTGGGCGGGCGCGGGAACGCGAAGACGACCTTCAGCGAGACGGCCACCGCGACGGCGGCCGCGAGCAAGGCGAGCACCATCGCCGCCCGCTCGCGGGTCAGCCCGTCGCCCAGCACGGGCGCGGCCGACGCCAGCCAGTAGGTAAGCAGGCTCACAGTCGCGACGAACCAGAAGTCACCGAGCTGCGTGAGGACGGCGAAGCCGACGACGACGGCGGTCGGTAGCTCCGTCAGGAGCTCCGTGACGCCGACGCCGCGGGTCATCCACGCCAGTCGCGCACCTTATCGAGGGCGATACCCGGCAGGCCGGTGATACGGAGCCCGAGCCCGACGACGACCATCACGACGTAGAGGCCGAGCGTCGACAGCCAGACGACAAGCATCGCCAGCACCGCCCAGACGCTCTGGAGGTAGTAGAACGCCCCCAGCGTCATGATGGTCCCGTACAGCAAGACGAGATAGGGGCCCCAGCCGCGGGCGTGGCCCCGGCGCATCCGACGGCGGACGTACTGCTTGAGGTCGCTCTCGACGTCGTCGCGGTGGAGCGTGCGGTCCTCTACGTCGTCGCGGAACTCCTCGAACTCCTCGCGTAGCTGTGCGAGCTCCTCGTCGGTCAGGTCGTCGGCACGCCCCGTCTCGGTGGGCGGGGGTGTCTCGCTGTCGGCTTCCTCGCTCATCGCTTTGTTTGACCCTCGAAGGGACTCGTGTTGTAATTGCCGGTCCGTGACGCCCGCCAGCACGGCGTTGAGGACCGCGCCGAGCAACAGGAGCTGCCCGCCGAAGTAGAACCACGTCACCAGGAGGAGGACCGCGCCGATGACGCCGTACAGCTGGAAGCTGCCGGCGACGGCGGCATAGAGGCTGAAGATGGTCGCCAGGGCCGTCCAGCCGACGGCCGCGAACACCGTCCCCGGCAGCACCTCCCGGACTGTCGTCGGCGTGTCGGGGAACAGGTAGTACAGCGGGAGAAAGGCGACGACGAGGACGGGGACCAGCGCGAGTCCGCCCAGCGCGACGTCGACGCCGAAGATGGCCCCCAGCGAGGCGACGACGGCAAAGCCCGCAAGCGCTAGCCCGATGCCGCCCAGCGCCGCCGCCGCGTCGGCGAGGCTGTCGAGAAAGCCCCCGACATCGTGGGTCGCGTAGATGCGCGAGAAGGCCACGTCGACGCCGCGGAACACCTTCAGCGCCCCCCAGACCATGACGACGAGACTGACGACGGTCGCCCCGCCCCGGCCGGTGGCGTTCAGCAGGGCGTTCCTGAGCAACCCCGCCGCCTGCGGGGTCAGTGCCGAACTGACGGCGCCGACGACTTCCGCGGCGAAGGCCGCCCCGGCGACGAGGGTGGCGACGATGAGGACCAGCAACAGCAGCGGGAGCAGGGAGACGAACATGTAGTAGGCGATGCCGGCCGCCAGAAACGACACCTGTTCCGTCCGGACGACGCTGAGGAGGTCGCGACCGACAGCAGTGGCGCGATTCCGGTTCATACGTGGAGGTCGAACGGCCACCACATATAGCTCCGCGACGGCCCCGGCGTGTGCGAGTCGGCTTCCCACACAGCGTTTATCCCCCGGCGCCCCGACCTCCGCCTATGGAGACGGCGATACGGACGGGGACGATGCAGGTGACGGTGCTGTGTCTCGTCGCCGCCGGGAGCCTGCTCGCGCTCGGTGTCGCCGGGGTCCCGGCCTCCCCGGCGCTGGTCGTCGTCCTGCTCGCGCTGTCGGCCGGACTCTACTTCACGCGGCCCGACGCCGATGCCGGCCACGTCCTGGGTATCGACGTCGGCAGCCTGCTGTCGGCCCTGTGGCTGGCCCCGGCGCTGGCCGCGCTCGCCGTGCTGGTGGAGCCGTCCGCCTCGGCCGAGGAGCTCCAGGCGCTGGGTGGCCTCGTCGGGCTCGCTGGAATGGCGAACTACTTCCTCCGACCGGTGTATCTGCTGGCGTACTCGCTCGTCGAGGCGGTCCAGCAGCGAGGGAGAAAGTCGGCCGACCGGTAGCGCGAGCGACGCCGTCGCCGCTGGCTCGCCGGTCTCGCGGCTACTCCGCGGTCGCCTCGCGAATCTCGCCCACGTCGGCGTCGGTCTTGACCGTCGTCCCGCCGTAGTGGGTACGGGAGGCCGCGTAGCCCGCCGCCCGCAACTTCTCGATGAACGTGTCCATCGCCTCGGCGCCCCGGCCCCACCGTTTGCAGAGGCGGTGCTGGTCGTAGTGGGTCGGCGTGTCGAGTTCGGCCGCGAGCGTGCCACACAGCCCGCGAGCCTTCTCGGCGGTGCCCATGTCGTCGGTGACCCGTTCGGCCACCGACCGGACGAACGCGGGCTCACAGCTCCGGGCCAGCCAGATGGGACCGGCCGTCTGGACGTGTTCCCCGCAGTGCGGGCAGGCGTCCGGGGCGTCGGCGATGAGGCCACGCTCGCTCTCGCGCCAGAGACACCGCTGGCAGTAGTAGACGTGGCCGAGTTCGTCGATACAGTCGTTGGCCACTTTCGCGCCGTGGTCGAATTCGAGGTAGGTGCGGACGTAGTGACTCGTCGCGTGGCTTAGAATCGGCCGGGCGGCGATGTCGTAGCGGGCGGCGGTCCGGACCATCGCCGAGAGGAGTACCCGCAGCCCCATCTCGGCGTGGAACTCGGTGTTTCGGGGGACGGCGCCGTAGCTGCGGACGCCGCTCTCGAAGTGGGCGCCACACAGCGGCGCGGTGTCGGTCGCCGTGACACAGAGGAGGTGTTTCGTCCCCTGGACCGCGGCGTCGGCGAAGGGGATGGGCGTCCCGAACGGGTCTAAATCGACGACGTCGAAGGCCTCCGAGTGCAGCAGGACGTTGGCGTTCTCGTGATGGACCGTCCCGTCGAGGTCGTTGTCCTCGAGATTTGCCCGACAGAGCGCCACGGCCTCGTCGTCGACGTCACAGAGGCTCGTCTCCCAGCCGTCGGCCGCCGCCCGGACCCCGCGGATGCCGCTGGCCGCCGTCGCGTCGAGATACGTCTCCACTCGCGGCGTCCGCTCCCGGTAGGCCCGCAGCGTCGCCACGGTCAGGTCGCGGTTCAGCTCCTGGACGGGGTTGAAGAACACGTCGGCGCCCTTTCCCGCCTCGGGCTGTTCCGGCACTGTGACCGTCACCTGCCCTTCGCTTACGCGCATACCAGAGCCTGCTCACGGGCGCCGTTAAGTCGTTCGAAGGGGCGCTGGGAGACTGTGAAAGGGCTGGCCGTCGCTGAGAGCCAGCCCGCTCCGGCCGCTCCACCGCCTCACACAGAGGCGTCGGGGACGGTGGAATCCGGCACGGGCAGCCACACCGTCACCGTCGTCCCGTCGCTGGTGTCGAACGCCAGGTCGGTCCCGAGCGTCGTCGTCGCCCAGTCGACCAGCCAGAGCCCCATCCCGCTGCCGTGCGAGAGGGCCGTCTCCTCGCCCCGTTCCAGCACGTCGAGTTCGTGGTCGGGCACGCCCGGCCCGTCGTCGCTGACAGACAGCGCCACGTCGTCGCCGTCGGCCGCCGCTCGCACCGTCACACGAGCGTCGGAGACGTGTTCCAGCGCGTTCTCGACGAGGTTCTCGACGACGACGCCCAGCAGGGCGGGCTGGCTCTCGACGGTGAGGTCGGCGGGCACCTCGACGGTCACGGTCCCGTCGTACGCGGCCGAGAGCGAGTCGACCGTGTCGGTGACGAGCGCGCGGAGGGCGACCGGTTCGAGGCCGCCCTCGTCGGTGCCGGCCTCCGAGAGCGTGCGGGCCTTCTCGCCCGAGGCGACGAGCCGGCCGACGGCTCGCTCGATGGTCTCGGCGTGGTCGGCCGTCTCGCCGTCGAGCGTCTCCGCCAGCAGCTCCGCGCGGGCCTGGATGACGACGCTCTCGTTGCGGACGTTGTGCCTGAGAAATCTGTTCAGGACTTCCAGCCGGCGCTCCCGTCGAATCTCGTCGGTGATGTCCTGAAAGACGGCGGTGTAGCCCAGCCGGGTCCCGCCGCCGTCGGTGAGTTCGGTCTGTCCCAGCTTGTACTCGCGACGGCGGCCCCCGTTCGCGACGCCGAAGCGGTCGTCGTCCTCGCCGGGCCGGAATCGGTCGCCCTGGATACGGTCGTCCAGCGACTCGGTCAGGACCGCTCGCTTCTCGACGCCGAGCATCGCCTCCGCGGCGGGGTTGCAGTTCACGATGCGGCCCGCCACGTCGACGATGGCCACCGGCGTCGCGATGTCGTCGATGGCCGCCCGCTCGCCCGCGCGCCGCGTCGCGGGGTGGAACTCGAACATGTCGCTGCGGACGAACGCGTAGGTGTCAAGCGCCAGGTGGGGCAGGAACGCCAGCGTCGTCAGGTTCACCGCCGGGCCGATACCGAGCGCCCACGCGAGCACGGCCAGTCCCGGAGGGACGGGGCTCAGGCCGACCGCGATGGCCTCCCGGCGGTAGAGCGGCCCGTAGCTGAGGACGGTGTCGAAGACGAGCATCGTCCCGAAGGAGACGAACAGCATCGCCGCGAATATCGCGAGATAGCCAAGCGGCTGGATGGTGTAGCCGACCACCGTCCCCGCCCAGGTCGTCCGCACCGCGGTGTCGGTCCACAGCAGTCCGGCCCGTCCGTTCGACAGCGCCAGGACCGACAGCACGCCGGGGACGACTGCCAGCCCCCGGAACAGCGGGCTCTCCAGTGTCCCCCGCCGCCCGGTGTACCCCAGCGCGAAGCCGACGAAGACATAGCCCAGCCACAGCAGACACGCCCACGTCAGCGCCTCCAGGGCGAGGCGAACCGACGGCTCGGACACCAGCAGCGCCGCCCCGTAGCCCGTCGACCAGACGGTGATGGTCCCGATGGTCGCGACGAACCACTTCGCGCCCGGCTTCTCCCAGTGGGTGCGCAACTGCGCCAGGACGTACAGCGACCCCAGCGCCGACGCGAACGACCCCAGCGCCACCCACGGGACGTTGGCCATGACATGTCCACGTGGTCTCGCCTGTTTACCCTTCCGGGCTAGGAACCACAGTGAATATCCTCGCTCTGAGTCTTGTCTGTCCGTGCACCACTTGGACCGCGACTGCGCACAGTCAGAAAGCCCCGAGCGGCTGAACTCGGGGGACTCGCTGTGCGCGCTCGTTGCACTCGCGTGCTTGCGTCGTCCGCCTTCGTTCAGCCGCTCGCCCCTTTCAGTCCCGCCCATTGTGATTGACCAACTGGCTACGGGTGGACTGAAAGGGGCGACGTGCTACACGAAGGCGGGGGAAGCAAGGACCACAGGGAGCGTAGCGACCGAGGACCGCAGCGAGCCCCCGAGTGTCGCACGTCGGGGCTTTCTGGCTGTACGCATCCGAAGCGAACACACAATCATAGTCAGTCCGCTCCTTTCCTAGAGCCGACGCTGTTTTGTCGGGGCTATCCGTAGCGGGCGTGTGACCGCCGTCGACGAGTGGGTGGCTCGCGTCGCCGACGCCGGGGAGTTGACCCCCGACGTAGTGACGGCTATCGTCGACGTCCACGGCAGCCGGGGCCGGCGGGCCATCGAGGCCGTCGGCGAGAGTCGTGTCAAGGGCTACCGCGATTTCACCGTCGTCGTCGGCTACGAGGACGAGTACATCGTCGAGGACGGCCAGTGTGGCTGTGCCGACGCCGAGTACAACCTCGACCGCGAGGACCCCGAGCAACTGTGCTGGCACGCCATCGCGGTGCGTATCGCCGACGCCATCGACGCCGTCGACCACCACGATATGTGGTACTCGGACGTCCGTGACTTCCTCTAGTACCTTTTTACTGCGGGGGGTGTCCTCGCTTCGCTGCGGGCACCCCCGTCTGCTCACGGGCACAAAGCGTCCGTTCGCACGGCCAGCGGGACCGCCGGTCCCGCTCGGCTTGCAAAAATCTACGCTAAAAAGGCCGAATATCGGCCCGCTCGCGGCTTCGCCGCTCACTCACGAGGTCGCACTGCGACCTCGCTGGCCTCGATTCCGGTGAACCGGCTCGCTGCGCTCGCCGGCTGTTTTTCCCGAGGGCCTGCCCTTCCCCGTCTTCGCGCGATGAAACGCGCGTCACGGCCACCGCGACCGCTCATCGCCGCCACCGCTCTCACGCCACCGGCCCGCCAGCGCCGTAGGTCACGGTCCCCTCGAAGGCGACCTGCGCGAGCGCGCGGTCCCCGATATCGAGGTCGCGCAGCGTCGCCGACCGGTCGTGGTAGCCGACCATGACCTCGAAGTCACTCGACAGCGGTCGGACGCCGAAGCGCCCGTCCATGTGGGTCGATAGTGCTTCGAGCCGGCCGTCCCGGACGGCGTAGCTGGTCGTCTCGCGGGTGGCCGGCCAGGTCCGCGGGCGGGCGATGTCGACCGTGAGGACGTGGTCGCCATCCTCCACGACGCTCGTGGTACGCCGGCGTCCCTCGTCGTGGTGGCTGATGCGCGCGACGGACTTCGGGAATCCCCACACCTCCGCGCCCAGGGCGCGGGCCGGGTCGGTCGTCACCGGCAGCGAGTGGACGTAGCCGCCGTACTCGCCGGTCGCGAGCGGGACCAGCGGCCGGGCGCGCTCGGGCGTCGCGGCCAGCACCACGGCGAACTCGTCGTAGGGCCCCACGGCGTCGTCGCCGATGCGGTGGTACTCGACGGCCAGCAGGGTGACGACGGCCCGCCGCGGGGTGACGCGAACGGGCTGGAGGCCCGCGGGGAGCAGGTCGACGACGGCGTCGCTGTCGGCGGGGAGCAGCAGTCCTGTCACCGTCGCCGCCGTCTCCAGGGGGAGCCGTATCTCGTGACCCGTCGAGAGCGTGACGAGGTCGCGTGCCTCGCTGGCCGCCGTCGCCGACCCGCGGTCGGCGCTGGACTGTCGGTCGCGGGTGTCAGTCTCGGAACCCATGCTAGTGACTAACGCGCCGTCGGCAGAAGAACGCTGCTGTGGGACTCGGTCGGGACGAGGCGGGACCGCTTACCGCCGCTCGACGCAGTAGTCGACGTAGTTCCGCAGAATCCGCAGCCCCGTCTCGCCGGATTTCTCCGGGTGGAACTGGGTCCCGAACACGTTGCCGGCCTCGTTGGCGACGATGGAGGCGAAGTCGACGCCGTAGTCGGTGGTCGCGACGACCGCCTGCTCGTCCTCCGGGACGGCGTAGTAGGAGTGGACGAAGTAGGCGTACTGGCCGTCGACGCCCTCGACGAGCGGGTGGTCCCGTTGCACGTCGAGTTCGTTCCACCCCATGTGTGGCACTGTCTGGTCGCGCGAGAAGCGGACGTTCTTCCCGGGCACGAGGTCCAGTCCCTCGGCCTCGCCCTGCCCGGCGTGGTCGGCCTCCTCGCTCGTGGTCAGCAGCATCTGCATCCCCAGGCAGATGCCAAAGAGCGGCGTCCCGGCCTCGGCCTCCTCTTCGAGCGTCTCGCGGAAGGGGCCCGCGTTGTCCATCCCCTCGGAGAATGCCCCGACGCCGGGTAGGACGATGCCGTCCGCTCCGGAAAAGTCCGCCGGGTCCGCCGAGAGCGTCACCTCGGCGCCGGCCCGCTCCAGCCCGCGGGTGACGCTCCGGAGGTTCCCGAGCCCGTAATCGACGACGACCACCTCTGCGGTGGTCTGTCTGGCGTTCATACGCCTGGCTACGCCGAGGCCGGTGAAGTGGCTTCCCCTTCGGACAGGTCTTGCGGCTAGTCCCGTCTCGTCCCGCCACGGCTGTTCGGGCGCTTTGCCGACGCCTATCGGACGACACACGGTGCGCGCTGACTAGCGGGGACGCGGGCAGCACGACGGCGGCGTCTGTTTCACCCGCGGGTTCTGCGCTGAGCGGTGTCGACGGCTGCGTTCCAGATGACTACGCGTAAACCGGCGGCTGACGACGACAGTGTATGGACCGTTCGGAGTTCCGGCGGGGTGTCAGAGACGTCACCCCACTGCTGTTGGGCATCGTCCCGTTTGGCTTCATCGCCGGCATCGCCACCGTGAACGCGGGCCTCGGGCTTCCGGAAGCCGTTGGACTGTCCGCTATCGTGTTCGCCGGGGCTGCACAGCTCGCCGCGCTGGAGCTCATCGGCCGGGATGCGCCACTCGCGATTGTCGTCGTCACCGCCGTCGTCATCAACCTCCGCATGCTGATGTACTCGGCGTCCATCGCGCCCCACCTCCAGGCGCTCTCGAGTCGAACGAAGGCCGCGGTCGCGTACCTCCTGACAGACCAGGCGTACGCGCTCACTATCGCCCGCTACCGGACCGAGGATGCGCCTCGCCGTATCGCCTACTACTTCGGCGTCGCGGCGACCCTGTGGGTCGTCTGGCAGCTGACGACCATCGCCGGCGTCGTGCTCGGGACGAGCGTTCCCGAATCGCTCGGCCTCGAGTTCGCCGTGCCGCTGGTCTTTCTCGCCCTGCTGGTTCCGGCGATGGAGGACGGCCCGACGACCGTCGCCGGCGTGCTCGGTGGTATCGTCGCCGTCGGGACCGCGGGATTGCCGCTCAACCTGGGCTTGCTCGTCGGCGCCGCAGTCGGTATCCTGGCCGGGCTGCTCACAGAGACCGCCACGGAGGGGTCGCCGAGTGGCGACTAGTTACTCCGGGCTCGTTATCTGGGGGCTCATCGCCGTCATCGGTGTGGTGACGTTCCTGATTCGGCTGTCGTTCATCGGCCTCTTTGGCTATCTCGACGAGATTCCGACGCGGCTGGAACGCGGACTCCGATTCGTTCCGGCCGCCGTGTTGGCCGCGCTCGTGCTACCATCGTTCCTCACGCTGGACTCGGGCGCTGGTGGCGTCGCCCTGGATAGACTCGCCGCCGGGACGGTCGCCGGCGGCGTCGCCTGGCGGACGGAGGACGTGTTCATGACTATCGGTGCGGGCATGGCGACCCTCTGGGTCGTTCGATTCGCCCTGCTTCCGGCTCTCTAATCGCCCACGGAACCGCTGTACTCACCACGGACCGGTTTCTCCACTCGCCACTCAGCCGTGTCGGACGCACGCCCCTCACGAAGCCGCTGCTTCCCGTCTGGACCGCTCGGGAATCACCGCCTCGACGGGGTTCAGAAGTCCCCTAATCGCTTCTGCCCGCTCTCGCCGTCGGTAAATTCGGCGGCCTTCGCCAGCGCCGATTCGAACGTCTCCTTCTGGCTGGGGTCGTACAGCGTCGCGGCCGGGTGGACGCAAATCATCACCGGCTGTGGCCCGCCGGCGACGGTCATGTCGGTCACGTCGCCGGCCTCGCCGGTGACGGCCACGTCCCGTTCCAGCAGGTGCTCGCCGGGGACCTTCCCGAGCGTGACGACGAGTTCCGGGTCGACCAGTTCGATTTCGCTTTCGAGGTAGCCCCGGCAGTTCGCCAGTTCCTGCTTGTGCGGGTCGCGGTTCTCCGGCGGGCGACAGCGCACGCAGTTGGTGATACGCACGTCGCCCCGGTCCAGGCCCACCTCGCGCAGCGTCTCGTCTAACACGTCGCCGCTGCGGCCGACGAACGGCTCGCCCTGCTCGTCCTCGTTGGCGCCCGGCCCCTCGCCGACGAACAGCAGGTCCGCGTCCGCCGGGCCGACGCCGTTGACTATCTGTGAGCGCGACGCACACAGCGCCTCGCAGCGCTCGCACTCGGTCACGGTCAGCCCGTCCATGGTTCCCATGGCCGGCGGTTGGGGCTGGACGGTATCAAGGGCCGTGTTTGCGAGACGGTGGGGACGCCCACGGCTCGGAGCGCCCCGGGACCGCTCAGCCGTCCCGGTCCGCCGCGACGGCCCGCGCAGCGAGCCGTGCGACCCGGAGCGGTTCCGGTCGACCGCCGGCGGGCGTGTACGCCCGAACGACGTCGGCCGCCGCGTCCGCGTCGAGCCCGACGCTGCGGACGAACACGCTCTCGTCGTTGACTGCCAGCGCCTGCCGGTCGGGCTGGGCGCGGTACGTCGACAGTCGGTCCTCGACGGCGGCTTCGTCATCAATAGCGTCCCGAATCGCGCTCTCCAATCCCGGCGAGGATTCGAAAGAGACCGACAGCGTCGGCAGGCCGGTGTGGGCGTGGATGGCGCGGAGGTCCAGCAGGTTGAACCACGCCGGCGCGATACCGGCCAGTAGCAGATAGCCCAGGTCCTCGCGACCGAGGCGGTCGAACATGTCACAGACGGTTGCCGTGGCGTCGCTCCCGCCGACGGTGCAGGTCCCGAAGACGAAGCCGTCGACCACCCGGTCCGCGCGGACGACGGCCCCGGCGAGGTGACTCCGCCGTTCGCGGTCCGACGCGGCGATGCCCAGCGCGCGCCGCCCCGGCTTCACGTGTTCGTGGTCTCGTCCTCCTTCATGTCTTTCAACCGGTCGAGCAGTTCGTCGTTCGACGCGGTGAACTCGAATTCGACGTCCCCCTGATGGGCGTCCCCCTCCGTGTCCAGCCCATCGTCGTCGTCGAAATCCGTGTCATACTCCTGGTTGTCCTGTTCCGACTCGTCGTAGCTCCCGAACCCCATTGCGTGAACAACTATGTAGTTCAGGGTCAAAAATCACTCGCCGGATTCGACGGACGGCATACGCGTGTGCGCGCACGAAAGAACAAACAGATATCGACGGCCATCGAGATATCGACGGCCATCCGAGGTCGGCGCGCGCCGTGGCTATCGTGACTCCGGGGCCTGGACGTTTCGATTGCCGCCGTGAGCGTCGGCGCCCTCGCCCGGCGCGGCCCAGCGGACGGCGTTGTCGAGCACGCGCTGGATATCCTCGCGGTGGTAGATGGGGTAGGTCTCGTGGCCCGGTCGGAAGTAGAAGACGCGGCCGCGACCGCGTCGGTAGCAACAGCCCGAACGGAACACCTCGCCCCCCTCGAACCACGAGGTGAAGACGACGCTGTCGGGCTGGGGAATCCCGAACGGCTCGCCGTACGTCTCGGTCTCCTCGATGACGATGGCCTCGCCCAGCCCGTCGACGATGGGGTGGCCGGGCTCGGTCACCCAGAGCCGCTCGCGCTCGTCGCCCTCGCGCCAGGTCAGGTCACACGGCGTCCCGAGGAGCCGTTTGAACGGCTTCGAGGCGTGGGCCGAGTGGAGCACGAGCAGTCCCATCCCGTCGACGACCCGGTCGACCACCCGCTCTACGACGCTATCGTCGACCTCGTGGTGGGCGGCGTGGCCCCACCAGACCAGCACGTCGGTGTCCGCGAGGACGGACTCGGTGAGTCCGTGTTCGGGTTCGGAAAGCGTCGCCGTCCGGGTGTCGTGGCCCCGGGCTTCGAGTGCGTCGGCGATGGTGGCGTGGATGCCGTCGGGGTAGACCGCGGCGACGGCATCGGTCTCGCGCTCGTGGACGTACTCGTTCCAGACCGTGACTGATGGCATGGCGTCGCTTCGGTGGGGGTGTGGCTAAAGGTAGCGTTCGCCGCCGACTGTGCTGACGGCAAACTTGTGTGGGGCTCGGAAGCCCGCACCCGCTCGACGCGGCTAGCATCGGGTATCTTCACTGCCATTTATCCCGTGACACAGGAAACCCGCACCCGCTCGACGCGGCTGTGCGGGATATCCTCGCTCCGCTCGGATAGGGCCCGCGCAGCCGCGCCGACCGCGTTCACCGGGAGAGCACAGCTCTCCCGAGCAGTCGGCGCGTAGCGCCGACAACGCCCTTCCAGTCCGCCAGGACCGCCACCGCGGGCCTGCCCTTCCCCGAGTCGTGCGACGGAGCGCACTTCCGGCCGCGGTG